>CAVPNO010000100.1:0-116932 GCA_963706455.1 uncultured Acidobacteriota bacterium
CACCTTTTGCCGGAATGCCCTCGCCTCGCCGGATGCCGTGTCGAGGAAGGCCCGCTGCTGCGCCCGTTCCTCGGCAATCGTCGCCATCTGCGTGCGCACCTGCTCCAGTTCGGCCGCCGCCGATGCCAGCCGCGCCTCCAGTTCGCTCACCCGCTCGGTGTTGCTCCGTTCGCGGGCGGCGGCGCGCTCCAGTTCCAATGCGGCCGTGTTGGCCCGGTTTTGCGCCTCCTGTGCTTCGTGATCCAGTTCATAGCCCCGCTCGGTCAGCGAATGCTGGCTGGTTTCCATCGCGCCAATCTCGCCGGCAGCCGAGCCGATCTGCCCGGTCAGTGCGGTCATCTCCTGTTCCAGCCGCCCCTGCTCGGCATCCATCATCGCCATGCGGCTGGCCAGCACCACGCGCAGGCGGGCGCGCAACTCGTCGCGCACCGCGGCAAAGCGCTCCGCTTTTGCCGCCTGCCGCTTCAGGCTGTTCATCTGCCGCGTCACTTCCTCGAAGATGTCGTCCACGCGCGCCAAATTCTGTTTGGCGCTCTCCAGGCGAAGCTCGGCCAGCCGCTTCTTGGTCTTGAAACGCGTGATGCCCGCGGCTTCCTCGATGATGGCGCGGCGGTCGTGCGGCTTGGAGCTGAGCAGTTGCCCGATGCGCTCCTGCCCGATCATCGCGTAGCTCTCCGGTCCCAGGCCGGTGCCCATGAAGATGTCCTGAATGTCGCGCAGCCGGCACAGTTTGCCGTTCAGCAGATACTCGCTCTCGCCGGTCCGGAACAGCCGGCGCGTGATCACGATTTCGCCCCTCTGGAACGTGCGCTGGAATTTGCGGCGGCGAATCTTCAACACCACCTGGGGCATGCCGGCGGGCGCCTCGGCTGCATGCTGCGCGGCCGGTTGATCTGCCGGTTTTGCTCCCGTCATTTCGCCGGATTCGTCGTCCAGGATCTGTCCCGGCTGCTCGCTGGCGACAATCTCCTCCGCCTCGGACGCGCGCTGGCGACGAAGGTCGTTCTCATTCCAGTCGGCGGGGCCATCGTTCTCGACCACCACCTCCGGCTCCACCGGGATCGGTCCCTCCCAGGCTTCCGGATCCACCATGGTCAGCGTGACTTCGGCCATCCCCAGCGCCTTGCGATCGCGGGTACCGGCAAAAATGACGTCCTGCATGTGGCTGCCGCGCAGCGACTTGGCGCTTTGCTCGCCCAGAACCCAGCTCACCCCGTCGAGAATGTTCGACTTGCCGCATCCGTTGGGGCCCACCACCACGGCAATCCCCGTGCCCGCCACCGTGAGTTCGGTGCGGTCACAAAAGCTCTTGAAGCCGAGGATATGAATCTTCTTCAGTTTCAGCATGTCCACTCCCGTGGCGGCTTCGGCACGCCTTGGCCTACCCGGCGGGCAGGTGAAGTTGTGCCTTATGAATACAGACTCTACGGAGCAAAGAAGGCAGGGTCAACGGACCGAAGGGCACTTTTTGTGGATAAGGAGTCCGGAATTCGTTTTTCTGCTATCTACGGTTTTAATCCGGGCTTTTCCGGGTTTTCTATGGTTAGTTTACCCCTACTTTTACACAGGACGCAGGTAACTACGAAGGTACTCTCCCCGGCGGGATAGTATCAATTCGGCATCCGAGACCCCTCCTGGTGCTTCTACCCGGTACCTGAAAAGCCCTCAGGCCGCTCACCGGCGAATCGAGCCCAATTCGTCCCGCATCCGTTGGGAAAGTGCGGCGTCGATGGACCGCATTACCACCCTCGTTCGAAGCGCCGCCCGCCTCTTATACTGAACCAGTCGATTACAGCAACGAGATCAGGAGTGAATATGTCGAGCGAATCCAATTGTCCACACATGAACGGCAGCCTCAGTCACACAACGGTGTCCGCGAAGAGCAACGCGGACTGGTGGCCGAACCAGTTGAACCTGGGAATTCTCCATCAGCAGTCCTCGATGTCCAATCCGATGGACGAGGAATTCAACTATGCCAGGGAGTTCAAGAGCCTTGATCTGAACGCTGTGATCAAGGATCTTCATACCCTGATGACCGACTCTCAGGAGTGGTGGCCGGCCGACTTCGGCCATTACGGCGGGCTGATGATCCGCATGGCCTGGCACTCCGCCGGTACCTACCGCACCTATGACGGCCGCGGTGGTGCGGGCAGGGGCTCGCAGCGGTTCGCTCCGCTGAACAGTTGGCCCGACAACGTCAACCTCGACAAGGCGCGCCGCCTGCTGTGGCCCGTCAAGCAGAAATACGGCAAAAAGATCTCCTGGGCAGACCTGATGATTCTTGCCGGCAACGTGGCTCTCGAGTCCATGGGCTTCAAGACCTTCGGATTCGGCGGCGGTCGTGCGGACATCTGGGAGCCGGAATTGGACACCGACTGGGGTCCGGAAGGGACCTGGCTGGGCGACCAGCGCTACAGCGGCGACCGAGTTCTCGCCAATCCGCTGGCAGCGGTGCAGATGGGCCTCATCTACGTCAACCCCGAGGGTCCCAATGGCAATCCCGACCCGGTGGCCGCCGCGCGCGACATCCGCGAGACCTTTGCCCGCATGGCCATGAACGACTACGAGACGGTGGCGCTGATCGCCGGAGGCCACACCTTTGGCAAGACCCACGGTGCCGCTCCGGCCTCGTTTGTGGGAGCGGAGCCAGAGGGCGGGACCATCGAGGACCAGGGGCTGGGCTGGAAATCCAGCTTTGAAACCGGTACCGGCACCCACGCCATCACCAGCGGCCTCGAAGTCACATGGACCAGGACTCCTACCAAGTGGAGCAACAATTTCTTCGAGAACCTGTTCGGCTACGAGTGGGAGTTGACCAAGAGCCCGGCCGGCGCCAACCAGTGGAAGCCCAAGGGCAATGCCGGGGCGGACACCATTCCGGATGCCTTTGACTCCTCAAAGCGCCACGCCCCATCGATGCTCACCACCGACCTCTCCCTGCGCTTCGACCCGGTGTACGAGAAAATATCGCGGCACTTCATGGAGAACCCCGCGGAGTTTGCGGACGCATTCGCCCGGGCATGGTTCAAGCTGACGCACCGCGACATGGGGCCGATCTCGCGCTATCTTGGCCCGCTTGTGCCCAGGGAGCAATTGATCTGGCAGGATCCGGTGCCGCCGGTAGATCACGAGCTGGTGAATGAGAACGACGTCAAAGCGCTGAAAGCCGAACTTCTTGCGTCAGGCTTGTCGATTTCGCAGCTCGTGACCACGGCCTGGAAGTCGGCCGCCACCTTCCGCGGTAGCGACAAGCGCGGCGGCGCCAACGGCGCCCGCATCCGGCTCGCGCCGCAAAAGGATTGGGAGGCGAACGAGCCGGTAGAACTGGCAGCGGCGCTCCACAAGCTCGAAGCGATTCAGAAGAAGTTCAACGGCGCGCAATCCGGCGGCAAAAAGATCTCGCTGGCCGACCTGATCGTGCTCGGTGGCAGCGCGGGCATTGAGGCGGCGGCCAAGAAGGCCGGCTTCCACGTCACGGTTCCGTTCGCGCCCGGGCGCACCGACGCGACCCCGGAGCAGACGGATGCCGAGTCGTTTGCCGTTCTGGAGCCGATCGCCGACGGCTTCCGCAATTATCTCCGCAAAGGACACGAGGGCCATGCCTCCGGGATGCTTCTCGACAAGGCGCAACTGCTTTGCCTCACCGCTCCGGAAATTACCGTCCTGATCGGCGGCATGCGTGTTCTGGGTACCAACTACGGTCACACACCCTACGGTGTCTTCACCAGGCGGCCGGAGACTCTCACCAATGACTTCTTCGTGAACCTGCTCGATATGCGCACCAAGTGGCAGAAGTCTGCAGCATTGGAGCATGTGCTGGAGGGCCACGACCGGCGGACGGGTGAGCCCAAGTGGACGGCCACGGTGGTGGATCTCATCTTCGGCTCCAACTCGCAGCTCCGCGCCATAGCGGAGGTGTACGCAAGCAGCGATGCGGGCCAGAAGTTCGTTCAGGATTTCGCCCGGGCCTGGAGCAAAGTGATGAATCTCGATCGCTTCGACCTGGCCTCATCCGCAAGCAAAGAAGAGCAGGCGGTCGAAGAACCGGTTGCGGGAGACTGATGGGGCATCAAAAGACCGCCCTGCCATTCGGCGAGGAGGTCACAGTCTCCAAACGGGGCGCTTCGGCGCCCCATTTTTTCGCTACCAGGTGAAATAGTGCCGTCCCATGGCCTGCAGGCTGGGATGCAGGGGAAGGCTGCCTCCGCCAAAAACATATTGCGGCGGTGCATCGAAGGCTTGATTGCTGTACTGGCGGATCTCGTTAGCGGTGCTCTCGGGCATGACCCTGAGTCGGGTAGTCACTTTGAGGGGAACGGGCTCGGAGTGCGCAGGCATGTTGCCGTCGAACTGCTGCGTGTACGCGAATCCTTCGGAAGGAGAAAACATGGTGACCTCCGTTGATGGCTGAGGACGCACACACCAGCCGTACATGCGCGGGCTGAACTCCCGCCGGGGTTTGCTTGGATGGTGTGGAGTTTGATCTTGCCGTTACATGAGCCGCATGCGCCCTGCCGGGTTGCGGCGATTCTTCGCGCGAGCTTCACGTGCGGGGGCCGCCGCCAACCAGGTTGAGTCGGCATCAGCCTTTTCCATCCCTCGATTGCCCTTCCAAGGGAACCGCCGGGAGTTTGTTGGTTCTCGGCGATTCGTTTTCATCTTCGGGCCATCCCGCTCTTGCCCTGAACAAATGCAAATGTGATGCCAAACCATCCCGCCATCTGCCGCAGCGCGCAGATCCGATTGAATGGGAATGGCTTAGCGCTGGAATCGCGCAGGCGAGGCAATGTGACGAGAGCCGGGTGACGAATCGTCAGTGACGAGATGCCGTCACTAATGTGCGAGGATTTTCGTCACCTGCCGTAAAGCTGACACAGACGACCGATCCTCGTCGCGCCTGGGGCCAGCGCCGCGCGGTCCCCACGAACGGGTTTTTGTTCGTGGGGGCACACGCCAAGGATCGAATGTCTGCGGGCTCGCGTCGGTGTGGTGTCTCCAAAATGGCTATACGACGCGCCGTCAGGCCGAGCGGCCGCGGCGCAAATGCTATCATGATAGCAACGGAGGCGGGATGGCCCAGATACTGGTTCGCAACCTCGACGATCAGCTCAAAGCGCGCCTGCAGCGCCGCGCCAAGAAGAACCGGCGCAGCATGGAAGCTGAAGCGCGGGAAATTCTGCGACATGCGCTGCGGGAAGAACAGTCGCCGCGGCTGGGTTTCGGGTCGGCGTCGGTAGCCCTATTCAGTGGACAGGGTGTCACCCTCGATGAGCCGATTTCCGAATTGCGCATCAACATGGAAGTTCCGGATTTCGAATCATGATCCTTCTCGATACCAACGTGGTGTCGGAACTCATGCTCGCCAAACCTGAAACACATGTGCTTCGCTGGTTGGACCGTCAACCTGCTTCATCGATTTGGATCAGCGCTGTTACGGTCTACGAGATTCGCTTCGGCTTGCTTGTGATGCCGCCGGGGAACAAGCGCTCAAGTCTGATCGAGTGGTTTGAACGCTGGCTCGTCGATGTGGTCGAACGACGAATCGTGGATTTCGATAATTTGGCAGCCGGCGAAGCTGCAAAATTGGCGGCCGACCGCAAGCGAGTGGGACGGCTGCGTGATCATCGCGACACCATGATCGCCGGCATCGTGCTGGCCAATCAGGCAACCCTCGCCACCCGCAACGTCCGCCACTTCGACGACATCGCGAAGTCGGTGGTCAATCCATGGGAGTGAAACGGCGGCGAGGGACGGTCAGCCTATACGTGAATCACATTCCAGAATCGAGACAGGCGACAGCCCGCATCCTGTTGGTCATTCAACTCTGGTCCCAGGTCACGACAAAAAGCCGCCGGTAAACCGTCGCGCGCCAGCCGATCATTTCTTGGGTTCCTCCTCAACGCGGATTGTCGCGCCTTCGTGGGTGCCGCGCTTTTTCGTCCGGATCTGCCGGATCTCCTCCATCCTCGCCGCCAACTGTTTCTCGCGCCCTTCCTGCGTCGGGTGGTAGTAGCTGCGCCCCTTCAGCGACTCCGGCAGGCAGTCCATGTCCGCGATGCGGTCGTCTTCGTCGTGCGCATAGCGGTAGCCCTTCGCGTAGCCGAGTTCTTTCATCAGCCGCGTCGGCGCGTTGCGCAGGTGCATCGGCACCGGCTCCTGCCGCGTGTGCTCGACCTCCTGCTGCACCGCGCCATAGGCCGTGTACACCGAATTCGATTTGGGCGCCAGGCACAGATAGACCACCGCTTCCGCCAGCGCCAGGTCGCCTTCCGGTGAGCCGAGAAAATCGATCGTCTCCTTGGCCGACAGGCACAGGTTCAGCGCTTCGGGCGCGGCCAGTCCGATGTCTTCCACCGCCATCCGGACCACGCGCCGCGCCAGGTACAGCGGGTCCTCGCCGGCCGCGAACATGCGCGCCAGCCAGTAGAGCGCCGCGTCGGGATCGCTGTTGCGCACGCTCTTGTGCAGCGCGGAGATCAGGTTATAGTGCTCCTCGCCCGATTTGTCGTACATCAGCACGCGCTGCTGGATGGCTTCGGTGGCGATCGCCTTGTCAATGTGCTTCGCGCCTTCTTCCGCGAGTTGTGCCGCCACTTCGAGCGTGTTGTACGCCGCCCGGCAATCGCCGCTGGAGTAGCCGGCCATCAGTCCGAGCGCGTCCTCATCCGCGGTGAGCCCTTTGGTCCCCAGGCCCCGCTCCGCATCCTCCAGCGCCCGCCGCAACAGCGCGGTGATCTGTTCTTCGCTCAACGGCTGCAGCACATACACCCGGCAGCGCGACAGCAGCGCGGAGATGATCTCGAAGGAAGGGTTCTCAGTGGTGGCGCCGATCAGCCGGATCGTCCCCCGCTCCACATAGGGCAGGAAGGCATCCTGCTGCGCCTTGTTGAAGCGGTGAATCTCGTCCACGAAGAGGATGGTGCGCGAGTGATACTCGGCCGCCTGCGCCGCCGAGACCATCACCTGCTTGATCTCCTTGATCCCCGACATGACCGCCGAGAACTCGACGAAGTTGGCCTTCGTGGTTTCAGCGATGATCTTGGCCAGCGTGGTCTTGCCCACTCCCGGCGGGCCCCAGAAGATCATCGATCCCGAGTCGTCGCGCTCGATCTGCACCCGAAGCGGCTTTCCCGGACCGATCAGGTGCTCCTGACCGACGTACTCATCGAGCGTACGGGGACGCATGCGCTCCGCCAGCGGGGCTCCGCGTACAGGACCCTTGGCCGAAGCGCGCGCGCCCTCCAACTCGCCGTCGAACAGGCTCATCCGCCGCTCCTTTTCGCTGCTGGGGCCGCACGGCGCTGCCGCGAGGCTTCATACAGCAGTACCCCCGCCGCCACCGAAGCGTTCAGGCTCTCCACCGGCCCTGGGCAGGGAATCGTCACCGCTCCGTCGGCACGCGATGCGATCTCCTCTGGTACGCCGTTGCCCTCATTGCCGATCAGCAGGGCAACCGGCGCGCGCAAGTCAACCGTATCGGCCGGCACCCCGCCCCGCGCCACTGTCGTCAGCACGCGAAGGCCGGCCGACCGCAGGTGCTCGAAAGCCTCGTCCACGCCGGCCTGAATCACCGGCATCCGGAACACGCTTCCCGCCGAAGCGCGCATCGCCTTCTGGTTCCAGCAACTCACCGTTCCCGGCAGCGACACCAAACCGCCTGCCCCAAATGCCTCGGCCGACCTCAAGATGGTCCCCAGGTTCCCCGGATCCTGTACTCCGGCGAGGACCACGACCATTGTCAACTTCCCCCGGCCGCCCAAAACATCAGCCCAACTCCAGGCAGGTGGCTCCGCCAGGGCCGCCACCGCCTGCGGGGCCTCGGTGCTCAGCGTTCCCGCAAGTATCCCGCTGGCCGTCACCAGGGTTTCGGCACTTTCCGGTAGTTCCAATCCCTGCAGCCAGTGCTGAAACCTTTCCCCCACAAACACACTCTTCACGCGCAGCCCCGCGCGGATCGCCTCTTCGACCAGGTTCGGCCCCTCGATCCCGATGACGCCGCCGGTCCGCTCCGGGCTCCGCAACGCCCGCCGCAGTTCCTTCAACCGCGCGTTTTGTTTACTCTGTACAATGCGAACAGGCATCTTGAAACCGCTCGCCATCCAATGAGTGATTCTAGCCGGTCGCTCCGGGTGGGCAACCCGCGACAGGTGCATAACTTGCACCGCAGTCCACGCTCGTGATAGCTTCCGAATTTACGACATATTCGTGAACGGGGTAGGCGATTTTGTCCGCGGAAATCTTGCGTGTCCATCCCGATGAGCCCCAGCAGGACCGGATCGACTACATCGTGTCCTGCCTGAAAAAGGGCAATCTCGTCGCCATGCCCACCGACACCTTCTATGGATTGGCCGTCGATCCCGTGAACCTCGCCGCGGTCGAGCAAATCTACCAGATCAAGAGCCGTCAGAAGCACAAGCCCCTGTCTCTGCTGATTTCGTCGCTGGCACAGGCCTACACTCTGGCGCGCGACACCGACCACATGCTCGACCGCCTCGCCGACAAGTTCTGGCCCGGGCCGCTCACCATCATTGTCCGGGCCGGCACCAAGCTCCCCCTGCGCGTCACCGCACATACCGGCAATGTGGCCATCCGCATCCCCGATGCGGCCATTCCCCGCGCCGTCGTTGAAACATTCGGCCTCCCGATTACCGCCACCTCGGCGAACCTGCAGGGTCACGCGGAATGCACCCACGCCGCCGCAGTACGCGACCAGATCGGTGACCGCATTCCGCTCATTATCGATGGCGGTCCCACCGGCCGCAGCCAGCCCACCACCATCGTTGACCTTTCCCTCGGCAGCGGGCGCTGGGAGGTCCTCCGCGAAGGCGCGATTCCCACCCACGAGGTCGTCATGGTCCTGCAACGTTAGTCAGTTCGCCATGAACAGCACGAAACACCCCCGATTCCGCCTTCCCTGGAAGGCCGTTCTTTGGTGCCTGGTCGCCGCGGTCCTGGCCGGCGCCATCTGGTGCCGCTGGGTCTACGTGCAGGTGGAACACTATTCCGCCCTCGACCAGGCCGCGGCCGCGGATGCCATCGTGGTCTTCGGCGCCGCCGAGTACGACGGCCGCCCCTCCCCGGTCTTTCGCGCCCGGCTCGATCACGCCCACATCCTGTACGAACGCGGCATCGCTCCCCTCATCGTCACTGTGGGCGGCAGCGAAGGCGCCGACGAGCACTCCGAGGGCGGCGTCGGGCGCGACTACCTGATGGGCGCCGGCGTCCCCGATTCGGCCATCATCGCCGAAACCCACAGCCGCAGCACGTCCGAGTCGGCGCACCGGATCGCCGTCATTGCCCGCGCCAATAACCTGCGCCGCCTGGTCATCGTCAGCGACGGCACCCACATGTTCCGCATTCATGCTATCTGTGCCGCCGATGGCTTGAACGTGCTTACCTCGCCCCGCCCCCATACCGGCCTCGAATCGGCGGCGCAGGACAAAGAAGCCGTTTGGCACGAGATCACCACCTACACGCTCTGGAAGCTGCACCTGGACTAAATGCAGGGAGCAGGGTGCCGCACCGCGGCATTTATGACTGCAGTTCGGGACGCTGGATTTGTTCAATGAACTTCGGAAGCCGTGAGCCCCTTTCAGCCGACAATTCCCGGATGCGGACCGACGGCGAAGAGGGCCAACGCAAAGGCCACCGCGCTGGCGGTCGAAAGGAAATTCACCGCGTCATTGCCGAGCCATCCGGCCCGTTCCGCCGTAGCGCCCAGAAGGCTGTCAAACAGGAAACCGAAAACGCCCCCGGCCCAGCTCACGGCCAACATCCATGCATCGCCCTTAAGCGCCACCACGCCCGCGATCGCGACCACCCCCGCGGCGAAGATCCCCGCCACGGTTCCGGCCAGGGTCATGCCGCCATCGGTCCCCGGCTCTACCCGCCGCAGAGTGGTGACCATGCGCGGCGCCCCGCCCAGCACCTGACCGAGTTCCGAAGACACGGTATCTGCAGCAGCCTCTGCCAGCGCCGCCAGACCCAACGCAAGCACGGACCTGAATGGGTGACCCGCCAGCCAGCGCATATCGATCAGGCCGCTTTGCACCGTCGGGTCCATTACCAACGCCGCCATTCCCAGGTTGGCCGCCACCTGCGCGGCGCCGCGCCCCCGGCGCTTTTCCGCCGTGCCCAGCCGTTCTTTGCGCCGCCGTCCGAAACGCGTGGCCAATGTAGTCAGCACCAGGACCATCACCACCGGGACGAGCCCTGTCCGCCACGGCCTGAACGGGGGTTCGACCATCGAGAACATCAGGCTGGCATTGATAACCGCGCCGGTCAGCGCCGCCGCGGGAGTGGCTGCGTGCGCGCTCCAGGCCAGCAGGCCCAGCCCAGCACTCAAACCCAGAGTCCATCCCGCCACGGCCGGTTGTTGCGCCATCCACGATCGTGCTTCGATCGCAACGCTCACCGCCGTCCAGGGCAGGACAAGCAGGAGAATCAGTGTCGATTGCCAGGCGAAAGGGGATCGAGCCACGCTCTCATCCTACCCGCTGCTGTTCTTAGTCCTGAGAACTTGGAGTGCATACATGCAGTCTTGAAAGGGCACGGCTTCAGCCGTGCCGCATAATGCGCATGAATCTGCGGCTTAAGCCCCTGAGGGAAGTCTCTACCTTGCGCTGGCAAATTACGCAACATGCTCTAGTCACCTCGTCCCTTGTTCCCCGCCTCTGCTCAATCGGTTTACACTCGCTGCGCAGCCATTTTCCAACTCATTCCTGTGGCGTAACGGAGTTGTGTATGAAGCGGTATGTCGGGATTTTTTCATTGGTGGCCGGATGGGCCATTTCTTGCTTGAGTTGCCAGGCTCAGAATGCAACTACGCAGCGCATGGAATTGACGGGCGGAGGCGAAACGATTGTGCTCGAGCCCTATGCCCCGAATGTCCTCCGGGTCACGCTGAGCATGCAGCCCGAGGCAGCCACGGCCGGACCCGGCTACGGCATCATCGCCAAGCCAAATGCCGCCGGATGGACCGCGAAGCCATCGGACAACGCACCGGATGTTTACCAGTCCGAGCGGTTGATTGTCACCGTAAGCCGTCCACACGGCCCGGCACCGACCAAGCTCTTCGGAGATACCGGCACGGCGAAGTTCTTCCGCGGCTCCGCTCCCTGGGCGGCCATCGCGTTCACCACCGCGGATGGCAAGCCGCTGTTACGGATGGAGGGCTGGGGGCAAGCGGTCTATAACCACAAGGACGGCACCGCGCAGCTTGCCGCCGACCGCCGCCCGTCCGACGGACCTTCCTACGTTGTGGGCGCGACCTTCTACTCGCCCGACGACGAGCACTACTACGGCCTCGGCCAGAACCAGCAGGGATTTCTCGATCATCGCGGCCACGCGGTGCATTGCTGGAACGACTACCTCGCCACCGCCGCGCCCACCACCTGCGTGCCGTTCTACATCACCAACAAGGGCTACGGGCTGCTGTGGGACAACGCGTCGAAGACCACCGTCGAGCCCGGCTTCAACGAGCAGACACGATGGTCCTCCGAATCCGGCAATCGCGTTTCCTACTTCGTCATCGCCGGCAACTCCGCCGACGAAATCTACGCCGGCTACAAGCTGCTCACCGGCCCCACGCACATGCTGCCCAAGGCGGCCTACGGCTACATCCAGTGCAAACAGCGCTATGAAACCCAGGACGAAGTGCTCTCCGTTGCGAAAGGGTATCGCGACCGCCATCTGCCCGCCGACGTCCTCGTGGTCGATTGGTTCTACTACACCAAAATGGGCCAGATGGACTTCGATCCCCGTTACTGGCCCGACCCCAAGGCCATGAACAAGCAGCTCCACGACATGGGCTTCGAAACCATGATCAGCGTGTGGCCGCGTTTCGTGCCCGAGGACCGCTACTACGACGAGCTGCTGAAGAATGGCTGGCTCATCCACACGGCCGACGGCAAACCGATCAATGGCCTGCCCTACGACCTGGCGGGCTCCGACATCGACACCACCAATCCCGACGCGGCGAAGTGGTACTGGAAGACGGTCCACGAAAACATCCTCGGCCAGGGCTTCGATTCGCTTTGGGCCGATGAGACCGAGCCCGACCTTCCTCCCAACGGCGCGTTCTACAAGATCGGTCCCGGCACCGAGTTCTTCAACGTCTACCCCCTTTTCCACACCGGCGCGCTTTACGACGGCTTCCGCAAGGACGAGCCCAACCGCCGCGCCCTGATCCTGTCGCGCGATGTGTTCACCGGCGCGCAGGCCAATGGAACGATCTTCTGGTCATCAGACATCTATCCCACCTGGGACACATACCGGCGCCAGATTCCCACCGGCCTCGACTTCACCGCTTCCGGAATCGCCTACTGGTCGAATGACACGGGCGGCTGGCAATGGCTTCCGCGCGAGCACCATCCGGCGCACCCGCCCCTCGTCGATCCCTCCGACGCCCGTGACGTCGTAGGCCACGATGACGATTTTCTCGAACTCTACGTGCGCTGGTTCCAGTACGCGACGTTTCTGCCTGTCATGCGCACGCACGGCAGCCGGAAGTACAACGAGGTCTGGTCCTACGGCAAGCAGGCGGAGCCGATCCTGGAGAAATATCTGAAGCTGCGCTATGAGCTGATGCCGTATATCTATTCGCTCGGCTACGGGACGTGGCAAACCGGCGCGCCCTTCATGCGCGCGCTGGCGCTCGACTTTCCCAACGACCCGAAGGTGACCGACCTCCGCGACGAGTACATGTTCGGCCCGGCCTTCCTGGTGGCCCCGGTTACGGAGCAGGGCGCCACCACCCGCGAAATCTACCTGCCCGCCGGGACCGACTGGTACAACTACTGGACCAGCGAGCGCGTGAAAGGCGGCCAGACCATCACCGTGCAGGCGCCCATCGATACGATTCCCCTCTTCGTGCGCGCCGGATCGATCGTGCCCCTGGGAGCCCCGGTGGAGAACACCCATCAGCAGCAGGCCATCGCGAAGGTGCGCGTCTACCCCGGTGCCAATGCCGATTTCACGCTGTTCTCCGACGATGGCACAACGTATGCCTACGAGAACGGCGCCGGTTCCATCACCAGGCTGCACTGGGACGATGCCGGCCAGAAGTTGACCCACGAAGGCGCGCCGGCCTGGACCGGAGCGGACAGTTCCATCATCGAGATCATCGGCCATTGATGCGTGCGCCCCAGGTCTCGATTTTGAGACCTGGGAGACTCTTCACACCGGTTCCGCCCCTCCGCGCGTCCAACAGCTATCAAGGCTCCTTCCGGGTAAACAGCCACGAACCCGGCCGCTCAACCCGGTCATTTACAATCCAAAGGTAAGCAGGACTCGAAAAGGAATGAGCGTTTTCTTTAAGCATTTGCGCCCTCATGCGCCGGTTGTCTCTGCAGCTCTTGCCCTCGTGATTGCGGCCCTGGCGGATGGCTGCGGCGCCGGCTACCGTCCGGTGGTCACGCCCATCAATCCCAGTGGCCCGCCTCCGCAGCCGAATTCGCTCGCCATTGTGGTTTCCTCGCCCTCGGGTTCGTCCCCGGGCGTGGCTTCCATCATCGACTATTCGGGCGACACCATCGTCGCGCAATCGCCCATCGGAGTCGGCCCCCTGAGCTTTACGGTCGATGAGACCGGCTCCACCGGATACACCTACAACAGCGACGGCACCGTCACCAACTTCCCGGTCACCAGCAATCTGCAGCAAAAGAACGTGACCGTGTCGACGTTGCCTGCCACCTCGGTCCCACTGAATCTGTTCTCCCCCTCCGCCGGCCTGTGGATGACCGACCTGAATGGGAATCTCATCAACCTGTTCACCGGGTCTCCCCAGACTTTCAAGCTGTCGATTCCCGTGGCTCCCACACCGGTGATGCTCATTGGCCCCGGTGTCATCGGCCAGCGAAACTACGCCATCACCCAGGGCGCGGTTACCGACGGCGTTACCTGCAACAACTCGCCCACCGCGGGACCGCTGGGCGAAGCGGACGGCATCGAGATCTCGAACGATACGGTTTCTGCCCACATCCCCCTCGGCAGGTGCCCGGTGTACGCAGTGGAGAGCCCCGATGCCAAACGGCTCTTCGTGCTCAATCGCGGCAGCGATACCATCACCGTGATCAACAGCCAGAACAACACTCTGGATGCGTGCACCCCGTTCGTCGATCAGACAGGTCATACCGTGACCTGTCATCCCACGTTGCCGCTTTCCACGGCTTCGCTGACCCCGCAAAACGCCCCGGCCAACTGCAATATTACCGTCAGTCCCACCTGCGGTCTGTCCGCATCGGCCGGCCCGGTTTATGCCGAGTACAACACCATCACCAACCAGCTCGTCGTGGCCAATTACGACGGCAACACCGTCAACGTGATCGACGTGAGCATCGACGAATTCGGCAACGACAGCCAGACATTCGGCACCACGTACACCATCCCGGTAGGAGCCAATCCCGCCAGTGTCACCGCGCTTTACGATGGCAGCCGCGCTTACACCGCCAATCAGTCCGACCAGACCGTCACCGTCGTCAACCTGACCAGCCACACCGTGGAGAAGACCGTGCCTGTCACCGGCCACCCGCGCACCGTGGTCTCTACGCAAAACTCGCTCTACGGCAAGGTGTACGTGGCCTCGCCCGACAGCCCTTTTCTCACCATCCTGCGCACCGATCAGGACATCGTGGATACCACCGTGCTGGTGGAGGGAAATGTCATGGATGTGCGGGTCAGCACCCAGAATGCAACCACCGGCAATCCGACCAACACCAGCCGCAAGCCGGGCTATGGCCAGCCCTGCTATCTGCCGGGAGCCACGGCGTCGGCGTCGTTCGCCAGTTGCGCGACTTTGCCGCCGCCTGCCCCGTAGACCGGAGTCGGTTCATGATTGGCTCAAAGGGTCATTCCGAGTTTCCGGAGTGACCCTTTCGTTTTCCCCGCCGCATGACGACCGCTCCCAGGGTCATTGACCGCTATGCCCGCTTCTCGAAAATCGCGCATCGATGTCCTGCTGGTGGAGCGCGGCCTGGTGCCCAGCCGCGAGCGCGCGCAAGCGCTCATCCTCGCCGGACGCGTGCTGGTCAACGAACAGAAGATCGACAAGCCCGGAGCCTCTATCGGTGACGACGCGCTACTTCGGCTGCTGGGCGACGATCTGCCCTACGTCAGCCGCGGCGGCCTCAAGCTGGCCGCGGCGCTCGATCACTGGAGCATCCGCGTTGAAGGGCGCGCCTGCGTCGATGTGGGCGCCTCCACGGGGGGATTCACCGACTGCCTCCTGCAGCGCGGAGCCTCCCGCGTCACCGCGATCGACACCGGTTTCGGCCAGATTGCCATGAAGCTGCGCAACGACCCGCGGGTCCGGCTCCTGGAGCGCAACAACGCGCGATTCCTTGCACCCGGAGCGCTCGTCGAGTCCGCATCCGAGCTCACGCTTCTGGTGATGGATGTCTCCTTCATCTCGGCGACTTTGCTGATTGGGCCGGTGCTGGCCGCCGCGCCCGCCGTGCGCGAGGCCGTGGTGCTCGTCAAGCCGCAATTCGAAGCCGGCCGCCAGCATGTCGGCAAAGGCGGCATCGTTCGCGATCCCGCCGCGCATCAAATCGCCATCGCCAAGGTGACTGCCTGCTTCGAATCCCTCGGATGGACTCCGGCAGGGACCATTCCATCCCCCATCACCGGCGCCGAAGGCAACCAGGAGTTTTTGCTCTACGCGCAACGCCCCTGACCCCTGATCCCTGTCCCCTGACCTCTGTCCTTTACACTGATCCCGCATGGGTCGCGTCGCGATTTGCTGCAAGCCGCAGAAGGAAGAGCTCGCCCGCATTCTGCCAGGCCTCATCGCCTGGTTACGGGAGCGCAACTACGAGCCCGTCCTCGACCGCGAGGCCGGGACCTACACCGCCGCTGCCGAAGTGGCCAACCGCGAGAACCTGCCGCTCTTCAAGCCCGAATTGATCGTCGTGCTCGGCGGTGATGGCACGCTGCTTTCGGTGGGAAGGATCTTCGCCCCTACCGGCACGCCCATTCTCAGCGTGAACGTCGGCAATCTCGGTTTTCTTACCGAGGTGCGGCTCGGCGAACTCTACGCCACTCTCGAGAGCTGGTGCAACAACTGCCACTCGCTCGATCCCCGGTCGATGCTCCACGCCGTCCTGTGGCGCTCCGCCTGCCAGCACTCCGCATTTGAGGCCGTCAACGACATCGTCGTCACCAAGGGCGACATCGCCCGCATGGGCGACTTTACCGTGGAACTCGACGGCAAGCACGTGGCCAGCTTCCGCGCCGACGGGGTCATCGTCTCCACCCCCACCGGCTCAACCGCCTATTCGCTGGCTGCCTACGGCCCCATTCTCACGCCCGACGTCGACGCCATCGTCGTCACCCCCATCTGCCCCCACCTGCTGACGCTGCGGCCCATCGTGGTGCCCGGCAGCGCCTGCGTCACCCTGCGCGCGGACGCCATCCCGCACGTGGCGCTGCTCACCGTCGACGGTCAACGGGCAGTGGAACTGGAAAAGGGCGACGAAGTCCGCTGCCAGCGTTCCCAGTACTCGGTTAAGCTCGTGCGCCTCGCCGAAGGCGGCTTCTTCGAGGCCCTGCGTAACAAATTGAGTTGGGGGGAAAGATAAGGGGTCAGGGATCAGGGATCAGGGGTCAGGAAACGATCGCATCCGTCCGCTACCGCGAATGCCTAATCCCTATTCCCTAACCCCTGATCCCTGCTTTTATTCGCTCAGCTCGCCCAGCAGCGCCTTCGCCTTGGTGGCCAGGTTCTGGGCGCCAACGACGTCCCCGGTGGCCAGGATGGTCCGGGCCTGCTTCAGGAATTCCCGGATCTGCACAATCGTCTTCTCTTCCGTGTCGGTGAGCTTCCGGCCGATCCCGTTGACCCCGCGCTCGATATCGTTGATCGAGTTCTCGGTCTGTTTTTTCTGGTCTGGCGGCTCGGGAGGGCCGAACTGGCCGATGGCGCTCACTTCCGCGGCAGGGGCTTCGGCCACCGTCCCGCTTTGCCCCGGTGTGCCATTAACCGGCGGGGGGGTCGCTGTCCCGGCAGACTTGACCGGCGCCCGGTGGTGCCTGGGTGTTGCCTTGACCGGCTCCGGCGGCACCGCTACGGGGGCCGGAGTCTTGGGGATGTTCAGGGTCGGGGCCGGCAGGGCCGTCGGCGAAATGTCGGGCGGCGGCGGTGTATCCTCCAGCGGCGGAGCCATGACCTGCATCTGCGTCTGGGTCGGGTTGTGCGCACACGCGCACAGCACAACCGGCAGCAGCCATGCAAGCCTCCTGGCAACCAGCTTCATTCCCCAAACCCCTTCATGTCTTCTATGCCGGCCGGTTGCAGATGCCGGCGCCCCCAGTCCGTGGCGGCCAACGGTAGTCGCAGCCGGAACTCTGTTCCACGTCCTTCTCTCGATTGTACTTCGATGCTTCCATGATGCAACTGCAGAATTCGATAGGTCATGGCCAACCCGATACCGCTCCCCCCGCTCTTGGTCGTGAAGTAGAGGTCGAAGATCCGGTCCCGGATCTCATCGGGAATCCCCACCCCTTCATCGGCGATGCTGATAATTGCCTGCTTGCGGTCCACTTCCAGCGTCATCTCCAGCTTCCCGCCCTCCGGCATCGCCTGCGCGCCGTTTTCGATTACGTTCAGGGCCGCCTGCTTCAGCAGATCGGCGTCCACATTTGCGATTACCGGCTGTGCCGGCATGTGGTCCACCAGGATCACGTTGCGCGTAGACAGCTCCTCTGTGGCCAGCGCCAGGACGTCCCCGATCACCCCGCGCAGGTCCTGTTCCCTCAGTTGCAGCTCCACCGGCCGGGAGAAGTCCACCAGCGTCTGCACCACCCGGTCCAGGCGCCGTATCTCCGCCTCGATGACCTCCAGGTGGCGGCTGCCCGGCGCATTCCCATCTCCCAGCTTGTTGCGCAGCAGTTCCAGGTGCACCACGATGGCGTTGATCGGGTTCTTCACCTCGTGCGCCACCCCCGATGTCAGCCGGCCGATCGCCGCCATGCGCCGCGACAACTCCAGCTCCGATTCAATCTCCTCCATCGATTCCAGGTCGCGCAGCGTCACCAGCGCCCCCAGCCCCTGTCGTCCGCTTTCGTCATGGATAAACTCCAGCGAGGCCTGGATGCGCCGTCCGGTCTCGGTACGGATTTCTTCCTTCAGCAGCGGAGCCCGCGCCACGAACGCATCCTGCAGTGACCGGCCCAGCCGCGTGGACCGGTCGAAAATCTCGGAAGCGTGCATGCCCAGCACCTTCGCGCGTTCCACCTGCAGAAACCGCCGCGCAGCCTCCGATACCAGCACCGCTCGTCCCTCGGACGTAAACAGCAGGATCCCGTCCTGCAGATTTCCTAGAATCTGGTCGAGGTTGTCCTTCAGTGCCGAGAACACCTCTTCCACGTTGCGCATGCGTTGCCCAATCTGCTCGATCTTGGTCGAAACGCGGGCCGCCGTATCCTGTCTCTCCCCCTCCGGCTCCTCTTCGGGCGCGGCCGTCCCTCCCGGCGCTGTCCAGTAGTCAAGCTGCATGTTGATCTGTTCCAGGGGCTGGAGGGCCAGGTTGCTCAGCACCACCGCCATCAGCAAAGCCGCCCCCAGGGCGACTCCCATCAGCATGAAGGCTTCAAGAATCCACGGCGAATACACTTGCCGCAGAAGCGTGGTCCGCACCCCCACATGAACGGTGACGAACGGCTGGTTGTTGCGCTCCACCGGCACCACCACGTCGAAGACCTTGGGCGCGCCCCACATCACTTCCCGAAGCAGCCGGAGGGACCGCGCTTTCTCCAGCTGGCTGGCGTCCGCGCGCCAGCCAAGCGGCTTGTCCACGTTATCCGGCACCGTGCTCAATAGGACTCGCCCGCTCGTGTCGGCGATGTTGATGTCGTACACCGTGGCCGCGTAGCGGTTGACCGAATCAATCACCACCTGCAGCGCCGTCCCCTGGCGGATCGCATCGGCTGCCATATCGCGCAGCTCGTACGGCTTGCTGGGATCAAACGTGCGGTTCTGCAGCCCCTTGACAAGAGCGTCCGTTACCGCCAGCTGGACCTGGTTGGCAACCATGCGGTTGGTGGCCAGCGATTGCCGCACCGACGCGTGCAGCAACTGGCTTACATACACCAGCGAAAGAAAGCCCGAGATCAGCAGCACCAGGACCGTAATCGCCAGGACGAGTTTCGTCTTCAGTCGCATGGATTGAGTTGCCCGGGGGTCCAACCCCCTTCGTTTGATTCTTACGCTTTCCGGCGTGATTGCACGCGCGGTGCGGCGGCCGGAGCAAAACCAGGGCAATCAAAGACGGCAGGCATAAGCGGCGGACCGCTTGAACTGGGAGCAGGGCAAGTCGTGAAAAAAGAATACCTCAAGCTCCGCATCTCTGGCTGAAGTTTGATTTACATCCGAAGCGCCATGGGCTAGATCCTGCTCCGTGCCTCCGGGGTTCCGGACCGAAGAACGTTTTCCTAACCGGGCCTTGAATCGTCCTGTCTAATGAGGTGCATGGGCAAGAGCGACCACGCCACGGTCCAGGCGGTGCTGGCAGGAAACAAAGAAGCCTATGGCAAACTGGTCGCTCTTTATAGCCGCACTGTTTTCGCCGTCGCCTACCACATCACGGGGAACGAGGCCGACGCCGAAGAGGTGGTCCAGGACGCGTTCCTGCGCGGCTATCGCAAGCTGGACAGTTTCGAGTCCCGCGCCAGTTTCGGCACATGGATCTACCGCATCGCCGTGCGGTGTGCTCTGGACCGGATCGCCCTGCGGCGGCCGGATGCAGCCGTCCGAATTGACGATAGGCCCGATCCAGAATCCCAGGCCGTGCAGCTTGCCGACGGCGCGCCGGATCCTGAACGGCACCTGCTCAGCGGTGAAATTGGCGCGCTTCGGGAACTGGCGATGGACAGCTTGACGCCCGTGGAACGGGCCGCGTTCACGTTGCGCCATATGGAAGGCCGCGGGATCGGCGAAATCGCCGCGGCACTCGGGGTGGCTCCCAACGCAGCCAAACAAGCGGTCTGGCGAGCGGTCCACAAACTCAGGCAGCGGCTCGCGGCATTGAGGGTGAATACATGATGCACCTGACGGAAGAAGAACTGGTGGAACGCTACTATGGCGAGGACTCGCCCGAGACGGCGCGCCACCTGGACTCATGCAGGGAATGTAAAGCGGCTTATGCGGCGCTCGAGACCGATCTCCACGAGATCCCCTCAATCGAGCCGCCGCCGCGCGATGAACGCTACGAGGATGACGTCTGGCGAGCGCTCTCGCCCGCGCTGACGCCCTGGTCGCATTCGGGGGAATCCCGGCTGCGGATCCATCTGTGGCAGGTTCTCGCCGCAACCGCGGCGTGCGCCGTGCTGGTGGCGGCGGCCTTTTACGCCGGCCGCATTTGGGAACATCGGCAGCCCCTGGCCGCCGTCGTCAAAATGCCCGCGCCCCCGCCGCCGCATGTGGTGGTGGTGGTGCTCAGCGATCATCTCGACCGCACCGAGCGCCTGCTCGTCGAGTTGAAGCATGCCGATGCGAACGACGCCGAAATGTTTCCTCCGCTGCGCGACGAAGCCCGCAGCTTGCTGGCCGACAACCGCAGGTTCCAGGAGAGTGCCGAGAATACAGGCGATCCGGCGCTCTCGGCGGCCCTCGACCGGCTCGATCAATTGCTCACCCAGCTTGCGAGCCGGCCGGGCGGGTTGAATGCCGCAGCGCTTGCCACCCTGCAACACCAGATCGACACTGACGGGCTCCTGTTTGAAGTCCGCGTGCTCCGCTCCAGGGTCCCCGACCAGCACGCCAAGCAGAACAGCCACCTGAAGGGAGGGACAGCGTGAAACATGCCATTCTCGTAGCCATTCTGGCAGCATGGATCTGGGCGCCGCAGGGTTCGGCCCGCGCCCAGAATCTCCTCGAAGGAGGAGCCATCGCCCCCCTCGAGTATTCTGTTCCCGCCGAAGCGCCCGACGCCCCCATCTATGCCGACGGAGTGCGCGCCATCAACGCAGGGCGATGGTCCGACGCCATTGCCATCTTCTCCCGCATCGGGCCTCAATCCAGCGATCACGCCGATGGGGCGCTGTTCTGGAAAGCCTATGCCGAGAACAAGCTCGGCCAGGGGAGCAAAGCGCTCGAAGATTGCGGCCGCCTGCGCGCCGAACACTCGGCCAGCAAGTGGATCGATGAATGCGGCGCCCTCGAGATCGACATCAAGGGGAAATCCGGGCAGCCGGTCTCGCCCCAGGCGCAACAGAGCGACGATCTGAAACTTCTCGCCCTGGCCGCGCTCATGCAGCACGACGAGAAACTCGCCCTCAAGGAAATCGACAACATTCTCAACAGCGATGCTCCGGAAAAACTCAAGCAGGGCGCCCTGTTCATCATGAGCGAACACCATACCGACACCATGTACCCCCAGATTGCGCGCCTCAGTTATGTCGAGGGCGATGTGCGGATCGCGCGTGGTGAGAAAAAGAAGCACGACAAGAACTCCGGATGGGAACAGGCCGCCGTCGACCTGCCTCTCGAAACCGGCTACAGCCTGGTCACCGGCAATGGCCGCGCCGAAATTGAATTGGAAGACGCCTCAACCATCTACCTGGCCGAAAACTCCGTCCTGACGTTGAACGATCTCCACACCGTCGGCGGAATTCCGTACACCGATGCGGCACTGCTCACCGGCACCGTCACCCTGCACGTCAAGCCCTACGTCGCCGGCGAATCGTTTGTCCTCCACATGCCGACCGACGGCCTGATGACCAGGTATCCCCAGGTGACCGACCTCAGGGTCAGCAGCTACACCGACGGCATCGCGATTACCTCGCTGGGCAACGGAACGCTGGGCCTGACCGGCGCCAAATGCGGCCAGGTCCTGGGTCTCGGCCAGACCTACTACTTCAAGGATGGAAAGCGCACCATCGACGCCGGCCCCATCCAGCCGCCCGACTTTTCCGCCTGGGACAAATGGGTCGCCGACCGCTATACCGAGCGCTCCGCGGCCATGGCGGAGATGCTGAAGGCTTCGGGCCTTGCAACCCCTCTTCCCGGTATGGCCGAGATGCAGGGCAAGGGCACCTTTGTCGATTGCCAACCCTACGGAACCTGCTGGGAGCCGCCGGCCGCGCCCGCCACCGGGCAAGTTGCGCAAGCCAACCCTCCGGACGAGAAGCCGGTCGAGTCCGGGCCCGATACCAATCCGCAGAATTCTCCGCCGCCCGGCACGCAGCCCGCCAGAAACATAAAATTCGTGGGCAAGCCCACTCCCGCCCAGCCCCCGGCCCAATGGGCCGACATGATCTCCATGTTTCCCTGCGTGCCGGGCGAAGTCCAGGCGCAGATGATCCTCAGCCTTTATCCCGGGACGAGTCTCACGTCGTTCCGCTCCGCGTATTGGGATCCCCCGCGCTGGGCATGGGCGGTCTGTCACGCCGGAACCTGGATCTATCGCAAGAACCGCTACATGTGGGTGGCCGGCAGGCCCCACCATCATCCCCCCGTTCATTGGATCCGATACGGGAACCGGGTCGCCTTCGTGCCCACCCATCCGCGCGATGTGAAGGATCAGCCGCCGGTGAATCACAAGAATCCAGTCTTCGTCGTGAGTAACAAGGACGGCCGCGTGATCGAAAAGATCGATTTTCCCACCGGCCACCCCGTCGAATTGCTGAAAGATCCTCCCCGCGGGCTTCGCACGTCCTATGCTCCTCCTCTCCAGCGGGCCGAAGAGCCGCGCATGGCCGCACACTCCCTGAAGGACCTGCAGACCGCCAGAAGCACGGCCGTAAGGAGCGCTCCTGTCGCCATCACGTTCAATCACAAGACGCAAACCTTTATGACCAGCCGCCAGGAAGTGCACAGCGGCCGCACCGTGACGGTGAACGCACCGATGGAGAACCATAGCGGAACTCTGCAGTCGCACGCCGGCGGGTTCGGCGGCGGGGCGGGCAACGGCTGGGCCCATGGTGGATCCGCGGGTGGCGGGGGCGGTGTCCACAGCGGAGGAGGCAGCAGCGGCAGTTCCAGTGGTGGCTCGCACTCGGGCGGAAGCACTTCCAGCTCTTCGTCCGGTTCGTCCGCTTCCAGTTCAAGCAGCGGCGGAAGCCACCATTAATCAAAGCTGCGCAACCTGCTTTGTAACCGGGCACGACTTCAATCGCTGCGGAAAACTCGCCGCACATCGTGCTTCAGTCGTGCCGCGAATGCCCCATAATTCACGCGGGCTTTCGCTCCTGAGGGATGTTCGTCCATCCTGCGGCGCCCGGCTTTCGACGTCTTTCCGCACTCTCAATCCCCGGGCGCCCCCACCTCATCCGTTGCCCGCACGGTTCCGCTCGACAATCCGAATCGTCCCTGCAGCACGCACAGGCTGACGATATGCATCAGCAACTGGTCGAACGCGGTCCGCTCTCCCGCATCCATTTGCGGCAGCTTGTCCAGCACGGCCAACACCGAGCCCTGGTCGAAGAACGGCAAAGCCCGCATGGCCTTGCCGCGCAGCATGTCCTGCACAAACGTCTGAAAGTTGTCATCCGGATTCAGCGTTGCCGGCGGGCTCAGGAACGGATGCTTCTGCCGCCGGTACACCGTGTCGGTAATGACGTCCTTCACCGCCTCCCGCAACACAAATTTCTCCGTCATTCCGCGGATCTTCTGGTTTACCGGCTGCTGCGCGATAACCTCCACCAGCTTGTGATCGAGAAACGGCACCCGCCCCTCGATCGAGTGCCCCATCTCCATGCGGTCCCCCAGCATGGTCAGGATGTATCCCGCCATCACGGTCTTGGACCAGAGATAAAGCGACTGGTGCAGTGCGTCGCGCCCCCGCAGTTGCTCGAGCACGTCGGTGTCGTCCAGGATGTTGTACTCGCCCTCGCGATGGCCGTACTTCTCCTGGAACCACCCCGCCAGCAGCGGACGCAGTTTCACCGCGCGCGACGAAAACGTCTCGATCCATGAAGGCAGGTAACCCAGAACCCGCTTGACCGCGTCCAGGTCGCCGACTTCTCCATCGGGAAGCAGCAGTCCGCGGCTCACCTTGTTGTGATCGTCCAGCCAACGCAGCAGCGCCCGGATCTCCTCCGGATCCTGTCCCTCGCGGTTGTACAGCAGCATGTCGCGCCGGAAATGCGGATACCCGCCCAGGATCTCGTCCGAGCCTTCGCCCGTGATCACCACCTTGTATCCCGCGTCGCGCACCGCCCGGCTCAGCACATACTTGGCAACGCCATGGGCGTTGAAGCACACCGTCTCCGCCTGCGCGATCGCATCCGCGAATGCATCCGCAAGGTCTCTCTGTCCGATGGGAATGGGATAGAACTCCGCTCCGGCCCGGGCCGCCATATCGCGCGCGATCGGCCCTTCGTCGTAAGCCGCGTCTTCGAACGTCAGCGTAAACGCCTTGATGGGCTCCGGATGATGTCGCGCCGCCAGGCCCAGCACCGAGCACGAGTCCAGGCCTCCGCTCAGGTACACGCCCACCGGCACATCGGCGCGCAGGCGGATGCGCACCGCCTCCTCCAGCGTCGCGCGAAACTCCTCCGCATACTCGGCATCGCTCCGGACCGGCGCGCCGCCATCCTTCGCCGGATAATTGAAATCCCAGTACCGGTTCAGCTGCACATGCTTTTCGGTCACCAGCATGAAATAGCCCGGCGGCACCTGCAACACGCCGTCGTAGAGCGTCCGCATCTGGTGCCCGCCGAAGGCCATCGAATGAAACACGCCCTCTTCGTCCCATCGCGCCGGCACTCCCGCCGCAAACAGCGCCTTCACCTCCGAAGCGAGATAAAGCGTCTCCCCCACCCACGCGTAGAACAGCGGTTTGATCCCGAAACGGTCCCGCGCCGCGAACAGCCGGCGGCGGTTCTCATCCCACAGCACCAGCGCAAACTCCCCGCGCAGGTGCTCCAGGCAATGCACGCCGAAATCCTCATACAGGTGTAGCGCAATCTCGCTGTCTGTCTTGGTGCTCAGCCGGTGTCCTCTCGCCTCGAGGTCCTGGCGGATCGCTTCGTACCCGTAGAATTCTCCGTTGACCACGATCCGCGTGCGGCCGTCCTCGCTCGCGATCGGCTGGTCGCCGGTGGTCAGGTCGATGATGCTCAGGCGCGCGTGCCCCAGCCCCACGCGCCGGTCCGGCGAGATCCACTGCCGCTGTCCGTCCGGGCCGCGATGATAGAGCGTTCGCGTAGCCCGCTCCAGAACCGCCGCCGAAACCGGCTCGCCGCGCGAAAACACACCGACGATTCCACACATGGCGATGATCCTTTGCTCGCTGCTCGAATGCGGAGAATCCGTGCAGGGACGGAAAAGGCTGGGGATGCGCAACGATTATGCCACCTGCGTCGACGCCCGCGCCAGATGAAACCGGGACGCAAAACAAGGAGCAAATTCAGCGCGGGATACCGCGATTCCGTTCGCGGTCCAGAAGGGCGGGTCGTGACTCGTCAGGCGGCCGGCGGTTCCTTCGACTGGCTGTATTCCTTCAGCTTGTTGTGCAGCGTCTTCAGGCTCACACCCAGAATCTCGGCGGCGCGCGTCTTGTTCTGTCCCGTCGCCTCCAGCGTGCGCATGATCAGCAGCCGCTCGGCTTCGTCCACGGTGTTTCCCACGCGCACCGGCACCAGGCTGGCATCATCCACCGGAGGAGCCAGCGGCTGCGCCTTGCCGAAGTTGGGCGGCAGATGCCCGGCGTCGAGCGGCGAACCGTCCGGACACAGGATCACCGCGCGCTCGATGGTATTGCGCAGTTCGCGCGCATTCCCCGGCCAGTGATAGGCGATCATCCGGTCGAGGATCGACGGAGCCACGCCCGACACCTTGCGGGTGTGCTTCTGGTTCATCTCATCCAGCATCGCCTCGGCCATGGCCGGCAGATCTTCCAGATGCAGTCTCAGCGGGGGCATGTGAATGTGAAACACGTTCAGCCGATAGAACAGGTCGGCACGCAGATCGCCTTTTTCGATGGCTTCTTCGGCCTCGCGATTGGTGGCCGCCAGCACCCGCACATCCACGTCGATTTCGCTCTTGCCCCCCAGCCGCCGAAGCTTCCGCTCTTCCAGCACCCGCAGCAGCTTGGCCTGCGTCCCCGCCGGCATTTCAGCCAGCTCGTCCAGCAGCAGCGTGCCTCCCGCCGCCAGCTCGAAGCACCCGAGGCGCCGCTCCACCGCCCCCGTGAACGACCCCTTTTCGTGGCCGAAGACTTCGCTTTCGATCAGCGTCTCGGGAATGGCCGCGCAGTTCACGGCGACAAACGGCCGCGGCTTGCGCGGACTCAGGTCGTGCAGCGTGCGCGCCACCAGCTCCTTGCCGGTGCCGCTCTCCCCGGTGATCAGCACCGACACGTTGGAGGGCGAAATCTGTTCGATCAGCGCGAAAATCTCGCGCATCATTTTCGAGTTGCCCACCATCGAGCCCAGCACTCCGGACTCGCGCAGCCGCCGCCGTGCCACTTCCAGCTCGATCTCCGTGTCGCGCTGCCGCGTGGCGTTCGCCAGGATATTGCGCAGCCGGGCCGATTCGATGGGCTTCAGCACGTAGTCGTACGCGCCCAGCTTCATCGCGTCCACGGCCGTCTGGATGGTGCCCTGTGCCGTCAGAAGAATGACCGATGTCTTCGCGGCCAGCGAGCCCTCCGGAGCGAACTTCGACAGCAGCCCCAGCCCGTCCAGCCTCGGCATTTTCAAATCCGTGACCACAATCGCCGGATTCCAGGCCACCGCCTTTTCCCAGCCCTCGATACCGTCATGCGCCGTCTCCGTGCGATATCCCCAGCCGGAGATCAACTCGGCAAGCCCCATCAGGGCATGCGGCTCGTCCTCTACGATCAGTACCTTGACCCCCGAGTTCATACGCTCTTTCAGCGCAGCAGGTTGCCGCTGTGCTTATTCTCTCGTGCCGCACTCCGTTCAGGGAAATTTTTACACAGTACCCGCCGACGCTGTAGTTGCAGCCCCACATTCGTCACAATCACGCGATCTGGGTCATCCGGCCTATGTAGTATGGTACCTATAGAACGTCGACGGAGACAGCACGAAATGAACCTTCTCTCGCGGCCGCACCCCAACCGCCTCTGGATGGTTGCGCTGTTCATTTATGCTCTGCCATCCCACCCCCAGATGACCACCGCCCAGGTGGACAATGCCCGCTCCGGCGCCTATCTCGACGAAACCACTCTCACGCCCCGGAATGTGAACCCGCAGCAGTTCGGCAAGCTGTTCGCGCTCAAAGTGGACGGCGACGTCTATGCCCAGCCCCTGTTTCTCTCCGGCGTCGACGTCCCCGGCAAGGGCCGCCACGACCTTCTCTTCATCGCCACCGAGCACGACACCGTCTACGCCTTCGACGCCTATGGCAACCCCGCCACGCCGCTTTGGCAGGTGAGCCTGCTCAAACAGGAGGAGTCGCCCGTTCCGGAGGGCGACACCGACTGCTTCTTCATCGCGCCCGAGGTCGGCGTCACCTCCACGCCCGTCATCGATACCAAAACCGGCACCCTTTACGTTCTCGCCCGCTCGAAGAACGGCCATCTGCTCTCTGCCAACGAGTACCACCAGCGCCTCCACGCCCTCGCCATCACCAACGGCGTGGAGAAGTTCGGCGGCCCGGTCGAAATCCACGCCAGTGTCAGCGGCAAAGGTGACGGCAGCAGCGGCGGCATGGTTGGCTTCAACGCGCTTCGCGAAAACCCGCGCGCCGCGCTGCTGCTGGCCAACGGAACCGTCTACCTCTCGTGGGCGTCCTCCTGCGATGTCGGCCCATATCACGGCTGGGTTATCGCCTATGACGCGCAAACCCTGAAGCAGACGGGAGTGTTCAACGTCTCTCCCGATGCCGATGACGGCGGCATCTGGGCCGGAGATACCGGCATCGCCGCCGACCGGGAGGGTAACGTCTACGCCGCCACCGGCAATGGACGCTTCGATGCCTCCGAAGGCGGCCGCGATTACGGCGACACGCTGCTGAAACTCGGGGGCCGAAGTCTCTCCCTGGCCGACTACTTCACCCCCTTCAACGCCGACCAGCTCAATCGCGACGACAACGACCTCGGCTCCGGCGGCCCGGTGCTCTTGCCCGACCAGCCTGGGCCGCATCCCCACCTGGCTCTCATCGGCGGAAAGGCGCCCCTCCTCTACGTCATCGATCGCGATCACATGGGCCATCACCAGTCCGGCAGCAACAGCCACGCCGTCCAGACCATTCCCACGCATGGCGGCATCTTCGGTTCCATGGCGTACTGGAATCACCATGTGTTCGTCCTGGCCGACGCAGACAACCTGCGCGACTACGAACTCTCCAACGGAACCTTGAAATACGCGGCCGCCAGCACGTTCTCCCTCCACGACCACGCGGCCACGCCGGCTGTATCGGCCAACGGAGCCAAAGACGGAATCGTCTGGATCGTAAGTTCGAAGTCTTGGAATGGAACTCCCAGAACGGCCATACTGCATGCCGCCGAGGCCGCTAACATCGGCCGCGAACTCTGGAACAGCGAGCAGAACCCCGCCCGCGACCGCGCCGGCCTCGGCCTCCGCTTCAATGTTCCCACCATCGCTAACGGCCACGTCTACATTGGCGCTCGCCTCGAGGTCGATGTCTATGGCCTGCTTCCTGCGAACCACTAGGTCTTTGACCGTTTGATTTCCGTGAGTAAGTGGATCGTGCGCCGCAGATCAACGCCGCAAGTATTTGGCCTTGAAAATTAACTCTTGCCGACCCCTGACACTGTCGTCCGGAGCCGTAGGCGAAGGATCTGCGGTTGCATTTTCATTGTTTAGGGTGCGGGAAACGCCCCATGCCCGACTGCCCTGAAAACTTGCGCTGTGGAAGTCATCGAGGGATGAACCACGCGCCCAAGTTCCCGTAGGGAACGCAAGATGTTAGCCCAGGGTGGAGCGCAGCGAAACCCTGGGATAGCACCCGGGATGAACCGCAGTCCCGGAGGGACGTAAGAAACATCAACAGTTCATTTCGCCTGGCCGGAACATCGTTCCATCCCCGGCTGTGGCTGCCCTTCGCTCGGGCTGGATTGAACCTGGGTCATCCTGCGCAGCGCCCCGCCATCACTCAAGCCCGCACTGCGTCCCGCGCCCTCACCAGCGCGCGAATGAATTCCGGCGTCGAGCCGCAGCACGCGCCCACAAACGACGCCCCGGCCTCCCGCAGCGCGGGGAAATGCGCAGCAAAGAACTCCGCCGAAGTGGTGTAGTGCAATCCCGTGCTGTCGATGGTGGGCAGCCCCGCGTTGGGCTTGATCCAGACGGGAAGGGAAGTCGCCGCGTGCAGCCGCCGGCAAGTCGCCGCCGCGCATTCCACGCCCACCCCGCAATTGGCCCCCACGGCCGCTGCGCCCGCTTCCTCCATCGCCGCGGCCACAGCTTCGGGTGTCGCGCCCATCATGCTGCGGTCCTTGTTCTTGCCGGAGTCAAAGGCGAACGATGCGATCACCGGCAGCCCCGTCTCCTGTGCCGCCTCCACCGCCAGCCGCGCTTCCTCGATGTCGCTCATCGTCTCGATCAGCAGCGCATCGGCGCCCGCATCCGCCAGAGACCGAGCCTGCGCGGCGAACGCCTCGGAGACCTCCTCCTCGCACACCTCGCCCGACATGAGAATCTTTCCCGTCGGCCCGATCGAAGCGAAAACCCGCGCCCCCGGCGCGCCGCGTCGCGAAATAGCCACGCCCGCGCGATTGATCGCCTCGAGCTCCGGCGCGAAAATGTCCTTCATCGCGATCGCATTGGCCCGAAACGTGTTGGTCAGGACGACCTGGCTTCCTGCCTCCGCATACGCTCGCGCCAATTCCTCCACGCGTTCGGGATGGGTAAGGTTCCAGGTGTCCGGGTTGGTTCCCGACGGCAGCCCCCGCGCGTGCAATTCCGTTCCCCACGCGCCATCGCTGATCAGCAGCCCGCCGGCAAGCCACGTTTCGAGAACACTCACGCTGATCCTCTCCCCGCCGGTCGAACACGCCTGGATGGGCGCGCCCACACGATCCTTTGTTCGGCAACGATTTCGTCGCACCAAGGATACACGGAGGAGAAAGACAGCCTACTTGTGGAACTCGCTGAACACGAAGCCATGCGCCTTTTGCTTCTCGTGACACTGGAGGCACACCTTGCGGACATCGGCCGTCAGCACGTCCTGTTCATGGTCGTCGCCCATGAACCGCCCGAAGCCCCATCCCCCCGAGTCGGCATAGAGCTTGCTGTCCTTCACCATCACGTCGATGCGCCGCCGCGTCCCTTCGGCACCGATACCGCTTTTTTCCGTGAGAGACACCAGGTCGTAGACCAGAATCGATCCGTCTTCGAATGTCCCGCTCTCCAAGCCGGACAGCGCCGTCTTGTTCGCATATACATGATGCAGTCCCCGCTCTGACTCCGCGGGAAACTCGGCGCCGATCACCCCGCTCTTGATGTGAACCCATTCGCGATAGCCGGCAGGATACGAAATATGAGCCGTGGCGGGCTCGTCCCCGCGCAGATCCAGGAACCATGTCGCGCAGGCCAACGCCACGGCGATGCCCGCAATCCTCAGGTGCAATCTCAAGCGTGTGCGGACCCGGAAGTTCATCATCGGCTCCAGAAGAGGCATGACCTCACAAGGTTGGCGAGGAATATAGCCGATTCGCGGAATGCGGAGATCGCAAATGTGGCAGGACGGTACGGCCGGGGGTTAAAGTCCCTTGTTTGCGCGGAATTCGCGCACCACTTCTGCTGCGTCCCGGTGCTGCCCGTCGACCGCTTCGTTCATCGCGCGCATGTCGTCGGCGGTCACGCGCCCGGCCAGGGCCTGGAGCGCGACTCGCATCTCCGGCCACCGCGCCAGCGCTTCCTCGCGCACCAGCGGCACCGCCTGGTAAGGCGGGAAATAGTGACGGTCGTCTTCGAGCGCTGCCAGGTGCAGAGCCTCGATCGGCCCGTCAGTCGAGTTGGCGGCGATCATATCCACCTGGTGCGCGGTCAGCGCGCGATACAGCAGTCCAAGGTCCATGGTGCGCGGAGCCCCGTCGAACTTGAACCCATACGCCGCGCTCAGGCCCGGTAGTCCATCCGGCCGCTGTTCGAATTCGTATCCCACCCCGAGCTTCCATTGCGGTGCGTAGCGCGTCGCTTCGCTCAGCGTATGCAGATGCAGCCGCTCGGCGTCCTCGCCGCGAATCACCATGGCGAACGTGTTCTCAAACCCCAGCGGATCGCCCACGAAAACATGAAAGCGCGAGCCGTAGAGATTCCGCACCGCCGTCAGCACCGAATTTGGGTCCCGATCCACCGGCTGCTTCAGAATGGCCGTCAGCGCGGTGCCCGTGTACTCGACGTACGCATCGATGCGCCCCGCCGCCAGCGCCTGGTTGCAGATATAGCTGCCCGCCAGGTAGAACCGCCGTTCGACCTTCAGCTGCGAATGGGCCTCGATCTCCTGCGCCAGCAGCTCGCCGAGAATCACCTGCTCGGTAAAGTTCTTCGCGCCGATCACCGGATGATCCTGCCGCGGCGGCGCGCATGCCGTATTCATCAGCAGCGCCCCGATCACCACCGCCCAAAACAATCTGGGTGCCCCGCATCTTGATTTTGAGATGTGGGAAATGAAGCCGAATCGAATCCGCGGACCCCTCACGCGGGCACCTTGAACCAGCGCTCGAGCAGCCCCAGACCGGCATCCGCAATCAGCGCCAGCAGCGCCGCCGGCACCGCCCCCGCCAGCACCAGCCGGTTGTCCACCGACGCCACGCCGCGAAAGATCAGCTCGCCCAGCCCGCCCGCCCCCACCGCCGCGGCAATCGTCGCGATCCCCACGCAGGTCACCGTCGCCGTTCGCAGGCCGGCCAGGATAAACGACGCCGCCAGCGGCAGCTCCACCTTGAACAGCCGCTGCGTCCCCGTGAGTCCCAGTGCGCGCGCCACCTCCACCACCGCCGGATCGATGCCACGGATCCCGGCATACGTGTTGCGCACGATCGGCAGCAGCGCGTACGCGGTCAGAGCGACGATGGCGATGCGCGCCGCCCGCTCGCCCAGCCACGGCAGTGGCAGCAGAAATCCGAACATCGCCAGAGATGGAATGGTCTGCAGCACATTGGCTGCGCCGATCACGGGGCTCGCCCAGCGCGGCGCGCGGGTCAGACCGATGCCCGCCGGCACCGCGATCGCCGTGGCAAACAGCATCGCCGCCCCCGTCAGCCACAAATGCTCCACCGTGAGCGTCGCAATCTCGCCGCCATATTGAGACAGGAAGCCGGAACTCACCCGCGGGCCCCCTTCCCCGGTGCGTTGCCGGCGTCGCGCTCCCCGCGGTGAAACGCCCGGATGTAGGCCACGATCTCCGGCTGCTCCGAACCCATGAATTCCTCCCGCGCCAGGTTGGCGATCATGCGCCCTTCCTGCAGCAGCACGATGCGGTCGCCGAGGTAGAGTGCCTCGTCCAGATCGTGGGTCACCAGCAGAACGGTCTTGTTCAACCGCGACAGAAGGCCGAGCAGCATGTCCTGCATCTCCGCGCGGGTCAGCGGATCGAGCGCTCCGAAAGGCTCATCCATCAGCAGAATCGGTGGGTCGGCCGCCAAGGCGCGCGCCAGCCCCACGCGCTGCCGCTGTCCGCCGGAAAGCTGATGCGGATACCGCGCCGCGAACCCATCCGCTTCCAGGCCCACCGCTCCGAGCAGTTCGCGGATCCGTCTGGCCCGCTGTTCGCGCGGCTTTCCTTCCGCCTCCAGCACCAGGCCCACGTTGCGCTCCACCGTGAAATGGGGAAACAGCCCCGTCTCCTGAATCACGTAGCCCATGCTCCTCCGCAGCGTAATGACATCCGCGTCGCCGGCATCGCCGCCGCGCACCAGCACCGCGCCCGCCGTCGGCTCGACCATGCGATTCACGGTGCGCAGCAGCGTGGTCTTCCCCGACCCGCTGCGGCCCAGGATCGCCGTCACCGAGCCCTCCTCCAAAACCAGGGAGACGCGGTCAAGCAGCACCCGGCCCTGCGGCGTGCGGACTTCGGCTTCGCGGAATTCAATCGCTGCAGGCATGCCCGCTCTCGTCACCCAGTGTACGAGGCGGCTTAGCGGTTGAACGGATAATCCTGGATCCAATGGAAGCCGCGCGAGGCCACGAGGAACTTCGTGTGATCCAGCAGGCGCAAATACAACGTCGCCTTTTGTCCGTTTATGGTGCCGTCGAGCGTAAGCCGGTCCGGGACAGGCCGCGTCGGATCGGGCTCAATCATCGTCATTACTCCCATAAGTGCCTCCGGACAGATACAAGAATGTCTGCAGAATGCGCGATGGCCTGGGGATTGAAGCGGAAAGATGGAAGTGCCGATTCTAGCATCGCCCCAAGCACCCATCAATCCTGGGGTACGCGATTTGGTCCGACGGGCCCGCGACCCGTAGAATCAAGTCTTGTTACAGGTTGCGATGAGCGAACAGCAAGGGACACACGGACAACCTCCGCCGCCATCGGCAGTCCCGGCCACCAAGGCCGCGCCTGCCGCATCGGCAGCTTGGGATAGAATCGAGCGGGCGCGTCACCCCCAGCGGCCCTACCCCATGGAATTCATTGAGCGGATCTTTACCGATTTCAGCGAGATTCACGGGGATCGCGCCTATGGCGACGATGAGGCAGTGGCCTGCGGCATGGCCCGCCTCAACGGCGAAGAAGTGCTGGTCATCGGCAATCGCAAGGGCGGCTCCACCAAGGAGCGCGTCAAGCGCAACTTCGGCATGCCCAACCCCGAGGGCTATCGCAAGGCCCTCCGCGCAATGCGCATCGCCGAAAAATTCTCCCGCCCCATCATCACCTTTATCGATCTGCCCGGCGCGTACCCGGGCCTCGGCGCCGAAGAGCGCGGCCAGGCCGAAGCCATCGCCCGCAACATCCTCGAAATGTCGCGGCTGCGCGTGCCCACTATCTCCGTCATTAGCGGCGAAGGCGGATCGGGCGGGGCTCTGGCGCTGGCCGTCAGCGATCGCGTGCTCATCCTCGAAAACGCGCTCTACTTCGTCATCACTCCCGAGTCGTGCGCGGCCATCATGTGGCGCGACGCCAACCAGAAACAACTGGCCGCCGAGGCCATGCGCATCTCCGCGCCCGAAGTCGCCAACCTGGGCTGCGTCGACGAGATCATCAGCGAGCCGCCCGACGGCGCGCATGCCGATCACGAAACTGGAGCCGGCCTGCTCGGCCAGGCCCTCTCCCGCCATCTCAACGAGCTCAAAGCCATTCCTGTCGATGAACTGGTGATCATGCGCCAGAAGAAGTTCCGCAACATCGCGCAGTTCTATACGGAAGGTTCGTAATTGCTTCCTTGCCCCGCGAAGCTCGAGATTCCCCCGTTGTCCCCCAACCGCAGGCCTTGGGCGGTGTGCCGCCTATGACCACCCCGCTCGTTCCCGACAACCGCTTCCGCGCCTACGTGCAGTTCATCGTCGCGCTCTTCTACTACTTCCTGGCCCGCGCCCTGGCCCGCCACGCAGCGCACGGCATCGCCGGCGATCTGTGGATTCCGCTGGCCGAGCAGGCCATGCTCGTCTTCCTCCTGCTCCTGGGATATGCCGGGGTCGGTTTTTCGCTGAACGGCCAGGCCCATCCCGTCTCCACCCAGGGATTTCCCCGCAGGCCGGGATGGCGAACAGAGGCGGCCCTGGGATTGGCCATCGGATGGGGAATCGCCCTCCTCTGCGTTGCCGTCATGGCCCTCGGCGGAGGCATCGCCATCCGGTTTTCCTTCAGCCTTCCGGCGCTGGGCTGGTTCTTGGCCGATACCGCCTTCTTCGCCCTGCTCGCCTTCGGCGAAGAGATCGCCTTCCGCGGCTATCCCTTCCAGCGCTTCGCTCGCGCGGTCGGATCCGCGGGCGCCGTCCTGGGCTTTGCTGCACTCTACGCGTTTCTCCAGGCTCTCGAGCCCGGCTCCAGCCGTCCCAGCACCGCCGTGGCCGTGGCCTTCACCCTGTTGCTTTCCACCGCCTACCTGCGCACCCGCGCCCTCTGGGTCGGCTGGGGGATCAACTTCGGCTGGAAGGCTGCTCGCGCCCTCCTTTTCGGCCTGGCGATCAGCGGCGTCAACAATCACTCACCGGTCATTCAGGGAGATCCCATGGGCCCGTTCTGGCTCACCGGCGGCGGTTTCGGCCTCGACGGCAGCTGGCTTGCCTTTTTCCTCTTTCTGGGCGCCATTCCTCTCCTTTACCGCCTCACCCGCGACCTTGACTTCAAGTACAACGCCCCCGACATCGTGCCCGCAGGCATTCCCGTCGATCTTGACGAGGCCGCCCGGCGCCAGCACGAAGCCGCCATCGGGGAACCCGCGCCGCCACCCCTCGTCCAGATTGTCCCTGTCGCCCCCGCCGCCGGCTCTGATACCGTCCCCGGCCCGCCCCCCGATCCCCGTCAGAACCAGCCCCGGCCGTTTGCAGGCAACGAATCCGAATAGCCTGCCCTCACAATCAATTAGAGAACCCGCGCCTTACCCACGCGAAAGCCATCGCGGGGGATGGTCACGGTGAGTCAAAACGGAATCCGGCCAGGCCTCTCATAGCCCCTGTTTGTTGGGTTTTACGGCCGGATCAATGCAATTCTGTCCCTTGCCCCTTGATTCGCCTTGCCGAGTGCGCAATGCTGGTAATCAGCATGGGAGGGTCCCCATGACCACGCCGTTCGCCGCCTCACTCGTTTCCTGCATCCTTGAGCATCACTGTGCCCCGTCGCGAACGGTCCTTCGCGCCCTCGCATGTTCCTGCGCGCTCGTCGGACTGCTGGTCGCCATCCCCGCTTCCGCCCAGGTCATCACCGTCGACAGCCAGGGACGCGCCACCGATGGCAAAAACGCCGGAACGGTCGACCGCCGCTTCACCCAGATCGACGCCACCAAGGTCGAGCTCTCCAAGCTCCCCATGGACCCCAAAAACCGCCAGGAAGTCATCCGCATCATGCAGTCGGAACAGGGCTTCGCCATGCGGCCGTTTCCCAAGGGACACAAGGGTCTCACGCTGGTGGCCAACGGCAAGCTCGAACCCGCGGGAGAGCCTTACCTGGAAGTGATCACCAAGGAGGGCACCTCCGCCAAGCCCGGCGACCGGCTCGTCCTCACCGACGTCAAGATCGAAAACAACAAGATCATCTTCGAGATCAATGGCGGTCCCGACAAAAAGCACCGCTTCATGCGCCACATCCAGATCGGCACCGGCCCGGTGATGAATCCGGTGGTGCAGGACGGCAATGATCCCGACCCCGTCGGTTCTCGCCTCACGCTCGATTTCAAGGAGCGCATTCCGGAGCTGACCGGCGCGCAGGTCAAAGCCCTCCTTGCCCCGCTGATCTCGTTCGACGTCAAGACCCCCATCCAGGCGTTCACCGATACGCTTCCGGCCAGGCTGAAAGACGCCATCCTCAACCACCACGTCATGGTCGGCATGAGCATCGAGATGGTCCTGTTCACCCTCGGCCAGCCCGAGCGCAAAATCCGCGAGATTGAAGGGCAGATGCCCTTCGAGGAATGGATCTACGGCCAGCCTCCCAAGGACGTCCAGTTCGTCCGTATCAACGGCAATCGCGTCATCCGCCTGGAAGTCGCAAAAATGGGCGAGAAGCCTGAAATCTTCGAGAAGGACGAAGTCGAAGGCCTGATGCGCACCGACGGCACGCCGCTGACCCCCACCGCCGCCCCCAGGACCGTCGCCATGGGCGATACGACCCGCAACTCCGACACCCAGGCGCCCGACGCCCCGCCCAGCCTGCGCAATCCCGGCGAGGGGCTGCCCCAGGATCAGCAGCCCGGCGCTCCCGGCGCCATGAAGCCCGTGCAGTTCCCCAAGCAGAAGCCCGACGACTACCCCGACGCCAGCAAACTGCCGCGCCAGAAGCCCACCGACGACGAAGGCCAGCAGCCGGCCCCGGACCAATCGCAGCCTGCGCCTGACCAGTCCAAGCCCGCCCAGCCCCAGAATCCTCCACCGGCTCCACAAAACTGAGTCGGGTGCGGGTGTCCCATCCCGGCTTGGCCAGGCGGGGGTGAATCCTGATGTAAACTTGAGGGAGCGAGTCCGCTCCCTCATCCGTTTTCGGGACGAGTTGCGACCGCGCCGTCGAAGCCGCTTTCACCCGCTTGGGTGCCCTGGGTCCCCGATGTTGGAACCTGGGTTCAGCGTGAGCCCCAGACACTTCATCAAGGAGAATCATCCCACCCATGGCGAAGATTGCCAAAACCGCAGATCGCAAAAAGATGGACACGACGAAGTCGACCGACTGTCCCAAGTGCAGCAAGCCGACGCGCATCGTCAAGCGCGTAAAGGACCGCGAGCGCGGCACCCCCGGCGGCGTTTACATTTCATGCTCCGTGTGCGAATTCTACGAGAAACTTTAAGCGTTGCTTGCCAGGCTCATTCACCCCGAAGCCCGGCCCCGCGCCGGGCTTTTCAACAGGTCGTTTTGCCCCGGGGAGTCCGATCCGGTAAGGTGGCCTCATCCAGTGAGGTCGTCCTGCCATGGCTACGGTTTCCACAGTGCTTGCAGACCTGAAGTCAAAAGCCGCGGAGAACATTCGCGCCATCTACCTGCGCCACGGAGCGCCGCCCGATCACACCCTGGGAACAAAAACGGCCGACATGAAGATGCTCGCCAGGGCGATCCGCAAGCAACAGGCGCTGGCCTGCGAACTCTACAAGACCGGCGTCTTCGAGGCCATGTATCTTGCCGGGCTGGTTGCCGACGGCTCACTGCTCAGCCCAAGTCAACTCGACGCTTTCGCGGAAATGGCGGCCGGCCGGCCGATGATCTATGAGTGCACCGTCCCCTGGCTTGCAGTCGAGAACCCTCATGCCCGCGACCTGGCCCGCCAATGGATTCAATCGGACAAGGAGCACATCGCGGCCGCCGGCTGGTGCACCTGGTCCGGCATCGTCACCGTCACCCCCGATGAACAACTCGACTTGGCCGAGATCGAGCGCCTGCTCGAAAGCATTCCGACGAAAATCGCGCAAGCTCCCAATCGCGTCCGCGCCACGATGAACAGCTTTGTCATTGCTGTCGGCTCTCACGTTGCGCCGCTCCTCGAAAAAGCCATTGCCGTCGCGGAAAAGCTGGGCGACGTGGAAGTAGACGTCGGCGACACTGCCTGCGAAATCCCCAATGCCCGCGAACGCATCGCCAAAATCCAGGCCAGCGGCCGCGCCGGAGTGAAGCGGAAGACGATTCGCTGCTAAGAACTGGTTGCGTCAATGCCGTTTTGAAAGGGCAGGGATTTATCCGTGCCGCAAAGTCCCCCGGGTCCAATCTCGTGGTTCAGCCTGGACGGCTGATGTAGACATTACGCTTGCAGCGGTCAAAATCCGCCGAGGGATGGTTTTCTTGAATTCTCCACTCACCCCGCGCAACCCCAACCCGGAATTCCTCCGCCGCGCCATCTGGCTCGCAACCGAAAACGTCCGCAGCGGAAAAGGCGGTCCTTTCGGAGCGGTGATTGTCCGCGATGGCATCATCGCCGGCGAGGGCGCAAATTCCGTCACCTCCAGCATCGATCCCACCGCGCACGCGGAAGTGAACGCGATCCGCGCAGCCTGCCGCACCCTCGGAGCCTTCAGTCTTGCAGGCTGCGTCCTCTACACCAGTTGCGAACCTTGTCCCATGTGCCTGGCGGCTTGCTACTGGGCGCGCCTCGATGCCATCTACTTCGGATGTTCGGCGGCCGATGCCGCCCGTGCCGGATTTGACGATGCATTCCTCTATGCCGAATTCCAGATCGACCGGTCATCCCGCGCGCTGCCGCAGCAACAGATGCTTGCCGGGGAAGCGCAGGCCAGCTTCGATGCGTGGATTGCCTCGCCATTGAAGATTCCCTATTGAGCGCCGGCCGCGCGACCTCTCCCGCTGGCGGGCGTCTATTGCAGTATCGGCCCGCAAAGGAGAGTCTCCCATGCAATCGTTTGGGTTCCTGTCAAGGCTTGCTGCATCCGCGGCTCTGGTCCTCGTCGCATTATCCGCCCTTCACTGCCAGCCCCAGCCCGCTCCCATCGCCGTTCCCGCCGCCATTCTGAATGCAAAATCGGTGTTTGTCTCCAACGGCGGCTCGGATGCCGGCCTGTTTCCCGAACCATTCTCCGGTGATGCCAACCGACCCTACTTCAGCCTTGTCGGCGGCCTCCAGCACCTGCAGAAATATGACCTGGCATCCGATCCGTCTCAGGCAGACCTCGTCATGGAGATCCACCTTCTGGCTCCCACCGGGCCTCAAAACACCTCAAAACAACTGGGCGCCGCCGATTTCCTGCCCTTTTTCAAGTTGACGATCTTCGATCGCCAAACCCATTACGTGCTCTGGACCATCACCGAGCCGATTGAGTTCGCAATTCTGCAAAAGACGCACGACAAGAACTTCGACATTGCGCTTTCGCATCTCTTGGACGATCTCCAGGCTCTCGGCCAGCCCGGAGCCGTCTCCCTTTACCCCAATCCGCCCGCACGGCAACCCTGGTCGCGGACCGGCAACTCTACTCCCCGCTGAACGGGTTGCTCTCGTGCGCCTTGATCGTCGTGGGATCGCGCGGCGGCTCCGGCGGATGTTCTTCCGTGTGTGGCATCGGCGCTGCCAAAGCGCCCTGGTCCTTCTCTCCAAACGCGTTGAACACCCGCATCGGGTCGCCCGGCAGCATGTGATTCTCTTCCAGCGCCAGCCGCACCCGGCGCTGGAACTCTCGCACCGGGGCGAACTGCTTCTGTGCCCGCGTCTTGAAAACCACCGGGAAAATCAGCTGCGATCCTTTCATCGCATCCACCCCCAGGATCTGCGGGTCCGCCACGAACAGGTCCTTGAACTCCGGGCTGGTGCGCACTTCGGTCGCAATCCCTTTCAGAATCTCCAATACCTGGTTGGGGTCGGCGGAGAAATCCACGCTCACGTTGATGGTCGCCACGGAAAAGTCGGCGCTCTGGTTGGCCACCGTGGTGATCTGCGAATTGGGAACCACGTATAGCGTCCCATCGCCGCCGCGAACCGTGGTCTTGCGCAGGGTCATGGCTTCCACGCTTCCCGTCAGTCCGGCAATCGTCACCACGTCTCCCACGTTGAATTGATCCTCTACCAGGATCAGCGTTCCGTTCAGCACGTCCTTGACGATGTTCTGCGCCGCCAGCCCGATGGCCACGCCGGCAATGCCCGCCGAGGCCAGCAGCGGCGCCAGGTTCACTCCCACCGCCTCCAGAAACTGCATGCCCACGATCGCGGCGATGATGGTAAAGCCCGTGGTCCGGACCACCCCGGCCAGCGTCTTCACCTGGGAAACCCGCGCCACTCCCACGGCGTGGCGCTCGGCGATGCGGATCATCTTGTTCGTGATCAGGCGGAGCAGCCGGGCCAGAATCAGCCCAATGATGGCGATCATGACCAGGTGCGGCAGTTTCAGCCGGACGAACTCCTGGGTATCCTGGATCCACTCGTCCATCACCTTGCCGAGAAACCGGCCTTCGGCAAAGATGCCGCTCCGGATCGCAAACAGAACCAAGCTATACATCCCCATGCACCTCTTTTCTAATCCAATTTTTGCAGAGGCCGGGCGGCCGGCTCCCCTGGAAGCCGCCACCGCTCACGAAAGTGCTTGTTCCTTGTCGCGGAACAAGACCGGGCCGCCGGGGCGGAGGTAGAATCACCTACACGGCACCGGCCCAGGTGATTGCGTTGCATATTCCGCCAGTGCTGCCCGTGGAGAGAACACCCCGAGCCGAGTTTCCCCAAGGCGCCTTCTCCACCACCGAGCGCGCAACGTTAGATTTGTGTCTTGCAGGCGGCCGTCCTCTCAACGGTCGATGACTCTCTCCGGAGATCCCGTATCTCCCTTTTGCTTGAGCGCCTGCCGCGTGTACGAGAAGGAGGACGCCATGCGATGGATCCTGTTTCGGGCCCCTGCATCGGAGCTGTTTCCTCAACGTCGCGGACGGAGTTTTCCGTGGGTGTTCCCCGGAGCCGTCCTCGGTTCGATATTGGCTCTGGGCGGCTTTGCCCAAATGAGCCAGCCCCCCAGCCGCCCGCCCAAGCCGCTGATCGTGCCTGAAGCCAACCCCACGCCCGACGCCAACGACCGCATGGTGATGCGGCAAAACAAGCTGCAAGACCGCAACTTCGATCTCGCCAATACCGAGCGCCTTCACCAGATGGTGAAGGCCAGCGACATGCTCCAGACCATCGCCATTGCGCTCAAGGCCGAAGCCGACAAGCCCGGACCGCTTTCGGAAAACGAGATTCGCAAAGCTGAAACCATCGAGAGGCTGGCGCACATCGTGAAGGAAAGAATGACCATCACGATCGCGCCGAATTGATAACCAACAGGCGTATCCTGTCTGCAAATGAACGCATGCAGTTTAGCCCGTTCCTGCTCCGCCGGGCGGACTCATCCGCGCTGGGAAGGTTTCCGCGCGAGCGCATGCCTGGCAGCGCTTTTTTGCCTGGAATGTTTTGGGCAGCAGCCTCCGCAGAACATGACCATGGGTACATTCCGCCCCGACAAGGCCACTACCGTCACGGCCGTCAACAAGCGGCCCGACGCCAACCAGTTGTCGGTGATCAACAGCCGGCGGGTGCAACTGCATTTGTTTGCCGCGGCCAATGCGGAGCGCATGCGGCAATTAACCGACGACTCCACGCGGCTGCTTCAGATTGCCACGGAACTCAACTCCGAACTGACCGAGGTGGACAAGGCGGATGTCCCGGCTGCCGCCGCCACCAAGGCCGACATGATTGAGCAATTGGCCCACGCCGTGAAGGAGAAGATGAAACTCACCGTGGCGGTACAGTGAATTTGTTCCCGCTACGATCAACCGAAACGTCCCAAAACGCTACGACAAGGAGAGTATTCCCCATGTTGCTCCGGATCGAACATAAAAGAAAAAATCACAATCCCCCGGCAGCCGCGGGGTACCTGCGTAGGTTGTTCAAGCCGGGCACGCTTGCCTGGATGCTGCTCTTTGCTTTGCTCCCGGCCGGCTACCTGCTTCACTCCCAGTCGCCGAATCCCAATCAGCCGATTCCGGGCCCCGATGCGAGCCGCCCGCTCGACGCGAACCAGATCATGTCCATGCGCGACCAGCAAAACAAAAAGACAAACGTCGACGCCGCCAACGCGGAACGCAAAAAACAGATTGCCGACGACAGCGCCAAGCTGCTGAAACTGGCCACCGACCTGAAGACCGAAGTGGATAAAACCAGCAAGGACACGCTTTCGCTGGGCGTTATCCGCAAAGCGGAGGAGATCGAAAAGCTGGCCCATTCCGTGAAGGAAAAGATGAAGCTGAGCATGGGAAATTGACCTATGATCCATGCCGCAACAGAGCGTATACGCCAGGGCGCCACGGCGAACCAGGCGGCCCGGTCGCCAAAACCTGCCCTCGCCTGGCGGCGCCCGTCGGTCCGCGCGACGCTGGGGCTGGCCCTGCTTCTCGGGATTCCCGTGGCCGGCCAATCCCCGATTTCCGGGTTTCCGCCCGCGACGAACACCAAGTCCAGAGAGCAATTTCCCAATCCCAACGGGCCGCCCGACCAGGATTCCAACCCTCGGAATCAGAAGCGGATCCAATTCCTGAATGCCCAGCGCCAAAAAGACATCGTTTCCGACACCGAGAAGCTGCTCAAGCTTGCCAGGGAACTGAACGACGAGGTGGCGGCCGACGATTCCGAACACTTGAGCGATGACCAGATGCGCAAGATCGCCGAGATTGGAAAGCTTGCCAAGAACGTAAAAGAGAAGATGAGCTATTCTGTGTCCGGATACCCCTCCCTGAATACCCCATTGACTACGCCCCCGGGACTTGAATAAATTCTTTTCGTTTGGTCGTAACGGGCTCGCACGCCAAGGCAACCGGGGTTCCCACGAATGGGTCTATGTTTGTGGGTGTAGCGGAGGGAAAGCCGTGAAATTGGTAAAATGGGATTTGGCCTTCCCGGCTGGACGCGGGGACCGCGACAGGGAGTAAGAAACACGATGGGAATTGCGGTTTCCAGCGCTCAGGCCGGAACCTCGGGTCGGCTGGGCCCGGACGAACTGGTCAGAATTTACCGGCTGATGTATCTTTCCCGCCGGATCGATGACCGGGAGATTGTCCTCAAACGACAGCAAAAGATCTTCTTCCAGGTTTCGGGCGCCGGGCACGAAGCCCTGCAGGTGGGTGCCGCTCTGGCCCTTCGTCCCGGCTACGACTGGTTCTTCCCTTATTATCGCGACCGCGGGCTGTGTCTGGCCCTCGGGGTCTCGCCCCTGGAAATGTTTCTCCAGGCCGTAGGCGCGGCTGGCGACACCGCCAGCGGCGGCCGCCAGATGCCCACCCACTGGAGTAACCGAGGCCTGAACATCGTCAGCACCTCGTCTTCCACCAGCACCCAGCTGCTGCACGCCGTGGGATGCGCCGAAGCCGGGCGCTACTTCAGCCGCCATCCCGAAGCCGCCGCGAAAGCCGACGGCGACTATCGCGCATATCACGACGTCACCTTTCACGGCGACGAAGTTGTGCTGGCCTGCCTGGGCGAAGGCTCCACGTCCCAGGGCGAGTTCTGGGAGGCGCTGAACACGGCTTCCAACCAGAAGCTCCCCGTGATCTTCATGATCGAAGACAACGGCTACGCCATCAGCGTGCCCGTTGAGGTGAATACGCCCGGCGGCAACATTTCGCGCCTGGTGGCGAATTTCCCCAATTTCCACTTTGCCGAGATCGACGGCACCGATGCCGAGATCAGCCTGCGCGCCTTCCAGGCCGCGGCCGAGCACTGCCGCGCGGGCCTCGGTCCGGCGTTTGTCCACGGCCATTGCGTCCGCCCCTACTCGCACTCGCTGTCCGACGACGACAAGCTCTATCGCTCCGCCGCCGAGCGCGAAGCCGACGCTCTTCGCGACCCCCTGGCCCGCATGCAGATGCGCCTGCTGCGCGAAGGCATCCTCAGCGCAGAGCAGATTAACGCCTTGGAAAAGTCGCTCGACCGCGAGGCGTCCGACGCCGCCGATCAGGCGCTCAAAGCGCCCCTCCCGCCGGTTGAGGAAGTCACCCGGTTCGTTTACTCCGAGGACCTCGATCCCACCCGCGTTGTGCTGGGATCGGAACAGCCGGCCGCCGAGGCAGGGAAGTCCTCCCCATTCAAATCCGCCGGCCCGCGCACCATGGCCGACCTGATCAACGCCTGCATGCGCGACGAGATGCGCCGCGATCCGCGCATCATCGTCTATGGCGAAGACGTGGCCGACGCCAGCCGCGAGGAAGCCCTCGGCGAAGTCAAGGGCAAGGGCGGCGTTTTCAAGCTCACCGCCGGCCTGCAGACCGAGTTCGGCTCCGGGCGCGTCTTCAATTCGCCTCTGGCCGAAGCCAACATCGTCGGCCGTGCCGTGGGGTACGCCGTTCGCGGCATCAAGCCGGTCGTCGAAATCCAGTTCTTCGACTACATCTGGCCCGCCATGCACCAGATTCGCAATGAACTGGCCCTGATGCGCTGGCGTTCCGCCGGGGCATGGGCATCGCCCGCCGTCGTCCGCGTGCCCATCGGTGGTTATCTTACCGGCGGCGCCATCTACCACTCGCAGTCGGGCGAAAGCATCTTCACGCACATTCCCGGCCTGCGGGTCGTCTTCCCGTCGAACGCTCTTGACGCCAACGGCCTCCTCCGGACCGCGATCCGCTGCGACGACCCGGTCCTGTTCCTGGAGCACAAGCGGCTCTACCGCGAAGCCTACGGCCGTGCGCCCTATCCCGGCCCCGACTTTGCCATTCCGTTCGGAAAAGCGCGCATCGTGCGCCCCGGCACGGATATGACGCTGGTGACCTACGGCGCCCTCGTGCCCCGCGCCCTGCAAGCCGCGCAAAACGCGCACCGCCAGCACGGTATCGACGTCGAGATTCTCGACCTGCGCACGCTGAATCCCTACGACTGGGACGCCATTGCCGCTTCCGTGCGCAAGACCAGCCGCGTGATCGTCGCCCACGAGGACATGATCAGCTGGGGCTACGGCGCCGAACTCGCCGCCCGCATCGGCGATGAGCTCTTCGATGACCTCGACGCACCCGTCAAGCGCATCGGTTCCCTGGATACATTCGTCGCTTACCAGCCGGTGCTCGAAGACGCCATCCTCCCCCAGCCCGACGACATCCTCGCAGCCATCCGCGACCTGCGCGCTTACTGATCCGCGATCTGCGAGTTTACGGTTGTCCTTTCACTGACATGCATTTGCCTGGGTGCCCCGGGTCCCGTTGTTTTGACCTGGGATAACACGTCCCTGTCGGCGTGTGGGCCTTGGAAATGCACTTAGTCGGACGAGTAGTAAAGCCCGCGAAGCGGGTGCCAGATGGTAGCCCCAGGCGCAAGCCTGGGGAACATGGGCGCGTGTACATCCAGCCCCCGCTGGGGGCGTAAGCAGCACCGCCGCAAACCCCAACGATCATCGGCCATCTTGCTTCTCTTCTTTCCGGCCCGCCAATTCTCACCGCCCTCCACTCCATTGCACCGCTTCGCATTCCGCGCGCATCGAACTTTCCCTTCAGTCCCAGATACAATGAGGAAATGGCCCCATGCCCTCAGCCGGAACACTACCCGGGATCAATCTCAGTTCAGGCGGTCCGCCCCGCATGAAGCGTTTCTTCCGGCTCCTGGGATTCGGCGCACCCTATACGCTGCAGTGGGTGCCGGGAGTGCTCTTGCTGGCCGCCGTTGGCCTGCTCGACGCGCTGCGCATGGCATTCTTCGTGCCCATCCTGGGGGTCGTGCTCCAGCCCAACAATCCTTCCAACGCCTTGCCGCTGTTTCCGACCGCTTCTCCCAGATGGCGATTCGATGTTCACTCCTTCGTCCCCTCCTGGCTGCACATGCACAACGCCTGGGTGGTGGTGGCGTTTGCGCTCATATCGTCCACCGTCATCAAGGGCATCTGCGACTATCTCGGAACCTACCTGGTGAACTACGCCGGCTTCGGCCTGGTGACCGACATGCGGAATCACCTTTACGAAGCCATCATGCGGCGCTCCGTCAGCTTCTTCCATCGCCACCCCACCGGCACCATCCTCTCCACGCTCATCAACGACGTGGATCGCGTGCAGGTCGCGGTCAGCTCGGTGCTCGGCGATTTCCTCCAGCAATTCTTTACCTTCGTCGCCACGGTGGCGCTGGTGGTTGCACTCGGCGGCCGGCTCAGCTGGGCCCTGGTGCTCTTCGTTCCCGTGGTCATCACCTCCGCGCGCCGCATCGGCCACTCCGTCCGTTCCCGCACCCGCACCGGCCAGGACAAGCTGGCCGAGATCCAGAACATCCTCCACGAGACCGTCACCGGAAACCGCATCGTCAAGGCGTTCAGCACCGAGTTGTGGGAGATCCTGCGCTTCCAGCGCGCCGCACAGCGCCTGTTCCGCGCCAACCTGCGCAGCGTGCGCATCCAGTCCATCAGTTCGCCCCTGATGGACACCATTGGGTCCATCGCCATCGCCTTTCTGCTGTGGATCGGGCGCAACGAGATTCAGCACGGGCGCATGTCCGCGCCGGTGTTCATCACCTTCATCATTGCGCTCTTCAAGCTCTACGACCCGGTGCGGCGATTTGCTTTTTATTACAACCAGTTTCAGCAGGCCATGGGCGCCTCCACGTCCATCTTCGGGTTCCTCGACGTAACGGACGACGTCAAGGAGAAGCCCAACGCTTTGGTCCTGCATCGCTTCCAGTCATCCATCCGATTTGAAAACGTCGGGTTCTCCTACTCCACGGAAGAAGGCGAACACCAGATCCTGCACAATGTCGATTTCGAAGTGCGCGCCGGGGACGTGCTCGCCGTGGTCGGCCCCAGTGGCGCGGGCAAATCCACCCTCGTCAATCTCATCCCCCGTTTCTTCGACGTCACGTCGGGCCGCATCCTCATCGACCAGAAGGACATTCGCGACCTCACCCTTTCCTCGCTGCGGCGCCACGTTTCCCAGGTCACCCAGGAAACCATTCTGTTCAACGACACGGTCCGCAACAACATCGCCTACGGCCAGCCGGATGTGAAAAACGAGATCGTCCAGGAGGCGGCCCGCAACGCCCTGGCCCACGATTTCATCATGCGCATGCCGCAGGGATACGACACCGTCATCGGCGAAAAAGGATTCCGCCTCTCGGGCGGCGAGCGCCAGCGCATCGCCATCGCGCGCGCAATCTTGCAGAACGCGCCCATTCTCATCCTCGACGAAGCCACCTCGTCGCTCGACGCCGAGAGCGAATCGCTCGTCCAGGAGGCGCTCGGAAACCTGGTGAACGGCCGCACCGTGCTGGTCATCGCGCATCGCCTCGGCACCGTCCGCCGCGCCAATCGCATCGCGGTGCTCGAAGACGGCCGCATCACCGCCATCGGCTCCCACGAAGAACTGCTTACCCATTCGCCAACCTATCAACGGCTCTATCAACTCCAGTTCATGGAGGCACCCGATCCGCGCGCCGTGCAGGCGCTCGATGGCGGCTCCTTCAATCTGCACCTGTTCGAGCCCGCGCTCTCAGCCGATGCCGAGGAATAGCACGATGCCCGTTTACTCGATGACTGGATTTGCGCGCATTCAGGTGCGTGTCAACGATCAGCTGGGCTACACTCTCAGCCTGAAAAGCGTCAACCACCGCTTCCTCGACGTGCAGCTTCGCCTGCCTCCCGGCCTCGACGCCCTGGAAATGGAACTTCGCCGCCTCCTCAAGGAACACCTCGTCCGCGGCCACGTCGAAGTCACCCTTTCGGTCGATCGCAATGCCACCCAGGTTGCCGGCTATAATCGCGAACTGGTTTCCGGGTACCTGGCTGCCTTTAACGCGGCCCGCGACGAATACGGCCTCGACGGCCAGCCCGACCTGAACGCCATCCTCCGCCTTCCGGGCGCCCTGCAAACCGACAATCGCAATGGCGAAGACGATCTCACGGTCCTCGCCGAAAGCGTGCAGCGGCACGCGGTTCCGCTGCTGGGCGAGTTGAAAACCATGCGCGCGCGCGAAGGCGATTCGCTCACCGCCATCCTGCGGGCATCGCTCGACCGGCTGGCGGACGCCGTCGAGGGCGTAGCCCTGCTCCGTCCCGAGGTCGAGCAGCGCTACCAGGAACGGCTGACCCAGCGCCTTATCGCAGCCACGGGCGCCGAGTTCAACCGCCAGCGCCTGCTCGAAGAGGTCGCCGTCCTCGTCGACCGCAGCGACATCGCCGAGGAACTGGCTCGCATGACCACCCACATCGGCCACTTCCGCGAGCTGCTCGCATCCAGCGGCGAAGTCGGCAAGAAGCTGGATTTTCTTCTCCAGGAGATGAACCGCGAAGCCAACACGCTCCTGTCGAAAACCGGCGGCGTGGGCGGCAAGGGTACGCGCATCACCGAACTGGGCCTGGCCATGAAAGCCGAAATCGAGAAGGCCCGCGAACAAATTCAGAACGTGGAGTGAAAGCAGCTGCTGGCTCCTGGCTCCTGGCTTTTTCATTCAGGAGCCAAGGTCGTCGCTCACGGATGAACAGCTGGAAGCTAGAAGCTAGAGGCTAAGAATTGGCAGGCATTCTTTTCATCATTTCCGCGCCGTCGGGCTCGGGCAAAAGCACGCTGGTGAGCGAGCTTCGCAAGCAGGTCAGCGGAGTCGACTTTTCCATTTCCTGGACTACCCGGGCCCCGCGCGGATCCGAAGAGCACGGGCGCGAATACTACTTCACCACCCGCGCCCAATTCGATCAGATGGTCAAGGAAGGAAAATTCCTCGAGCATGCCGAGGTCTTCGGGCATTGCTACGGGACTGCGCGCCAGTCGCTGGAAGACTCTCGCAAGCAGGCCCACGACATGATTCTCGACATCGACGTGCAGGGAGCCGAGCAGGTACGCCTCGCGGTGCCCGAGGCGGTAAGCATCTTTGTGTTGCCCCCCGATCCTAAACAGCTCCGCACCCGCCTGCGCAACCGCAGCCGCGCCGAGGGCCAGGTCAACGAGTCCGAGCTTTACCGCCGCCTCAGCGAGGCCAGCAAGGAAATCGAGAAATTTCGCGAATATACCTACGTCCTGGTCAACGATATCCTCGACCGCGCCGTGGCCCAACTTGAAGCCATCGTGCTGGCTGAGCGATACTATCGGAACAGCGAACCGATCGCTTTTCGCTCCCGTCGTGTACTGGAAGTGGCCGCGGCGTGCCGGCAGGCCAATTCGTATGAACGGCTCAAACCAGTCCTGGAGGCGTTTGGTATCGACGGCTCCTCCGGTCAACAGGACCTTCCCTTTGGAGACGATCCAGATGACGATTGAAACCACCTTCGACTCGAACTACCGCAAAGTCCTTGTGGCCGCGCGCCGCGCCCGCCAGATCCAGAATGGCAGCCAGGCCCTTGTCCCCACCCACTCCACCAAGGCTTGCCGGATCGCGCAGGACGAAGTGGAAGCCGGCAAGATCGCCTACGTCAAGAAAGACGTCCCGGTCGTCAAGCCTCTCGTGGACGAAGGCGGCCTGCCCATCATCTCCAGCTAGTGCACAGTGGACAGAACCTGCCACAGTGATTCACTGTCGCCGGTTACAGATTCACACAAGCCATCGACCTGCGTTTTCCCAGACGCACTGCGTAATTTCAATACCGTCGTCCCACCTCGACAAGGAGTCCAGGTGGGATTTGTTTTGCTTGGACCATTGTTCCCGGTCCACTGTTCACTTTGGATTTACAATCGACTCATGCGGGTCACCGTGGGCGTGTCGGGCGGGATCGCCGCCTACAAGGCGGCGGAGCTGGTGCGCGAACTAGAGCGCCAGGCGCTCGAAGTCCACGTCGTCATGACCGAGGCGGCCACAAAATTCGTCCAGCCCCTCACGTTCGCCGCGCTCTCCGGGCACAAGGTCATCACCAGCCTCTGGGACGAAGCCGGCACCGCCGAAGGCGGCTACGATTCCGCGATCGAGCACATCGGCGAAGCCCAGTGGACCGAAGCTCTCGTAGTCGCGCCGGCCACCGCCAACATCCTCGCCAAATTCGCCCACGGCATCTCTGACGATTTCCTCACCACCATGTACCTGGCCACGCCTGCGCCCGTGCTGGTGGCCCCCGCGATGAACGTGAACATGTGGGACCATCCCGCCACCCAGGCCAATCTCGAAATCCTGCGCCAGCGCGGTGTGCGCGTCATCGAGCCGGGCACCGGCGAGCTGGCCTGCGGCATGGTGGGCGCCGGCCGCATGGCCGAGCCCGCCGCGATCGCCGACGCCGTCATGAATGCGCTCGGGCGCCGCCACGACCTGGCCGGCGAAGTGGTCCTGGTCACCGCCGGAGGTACCCGCGAAGCGCTCGACCCGGTGCGCTTCCTGGGCAACCGCTCCAGCGGCAAAATGGGCTACGCGCTGGCGGAAGCCGCGCAAACCCGCGGCGCCCAGGTCATCCTTATCAGCGGCCCCACCGCGTTGTACCCGCCCTCGCATTGCGAAATGATGAAGGTGACCACCGCGGAGGAGATGCGCCAGGCCGTGCTCTCGCGCCTCGAAGAAGCCACCATGGTCATCAAGGCCGCCGCGGTGGCCGACTATCGACCGGTCAGCGTCTCCGATCAAAAGCTCAAGCGCACCGGGCCGCTCACCCTCGAGCTTGCCCCGACCGAAGACATCCTCGCCGAAGTAGTACGGCTGCGCCATCCAGGCCAGCTCATCGTCGGTTTCGCGGCGGAGACCGAGAACCGCATGGAGAACGGCCGCGCCAAGCTGCTGCGCAAGGGCGCCGACGCCATCGTGGTGAACGACGTGGCCGGCGACAGCGTGGGCATCGACGCCGACGACAACGCCGCCACCTTCCTCACTCTCTCCACCGCCATCGAGTTGCCGCGCATGCCCAAGCGCAAGCTTGCCGACCGCGTTCTCGACGAGATCCTCGCCTTGCGCCGCCCCAAACCGCTCATGGTCGAAATCGAAGGCGCATCCCCGCAGGACGACGTGCTGCGCCAGTCGGTCTCTCCCACCGCCGCCCGGCGCCAGTTGATCATCGAGTAAACCATGCCCGCGATCGATCCCGACCTCAAGCGAGCCCTCCTTGCGCGCCTGCGCTTCTATCACGACCTCGGCATCACCGACCTCTATCGCCGCCCCATCGACGAATCCCTCATCGTCGCTTCCGCAGAGCCCACCAGCCTGGGTGCCCAACGTCTCGATTCTGAGACCTGGGATTCAACTCCCTCACCGCAAACATCTCAGGAGAACGATCCCATTCCGCCCCGCAAGCCGATCTCAGTCCCTCCAGCAGTCACCGCCACCGTCCACCCCGCCGACAAAGCCGCCGCGCTGCGCCTCATCCAGGACGACATCGGCGAATGCACCCGCTGCGCTCTGCACAAGGGCCGCCACACCATCGTCTTCGCCGACGGCTCCCCCAACGCGCGTCTCATGTTCGTGGGCGAAGGCCCAGGTGCCGACGAGGATGCGCAGGGCCTCCCGTTCGTCGGCCGCGCCGGCCAGTTGCTCAACAACATGATCAACGCCATGGGCCTCAAGCGCGAGGAAGTCTACATCGCCAACGTGGTCAAATGCCGTCCGCCCGGCAACCGCACGCCCGAGCCCGACGAAGCCAACACCTGCTCACCCTTCCTCTTCCGCCAGATCGACGTCGTCCATCCTGAGGTCCTCGTCGCGCTCGGCGCCACTGCCGCGACCTATCTGCTCGGCCAGCGCCAGCCTCTCGCCGGCCTCCGCGGTCGCGTGCACTCCTTCCGCGGGGTCAAGCTCATCGTGACCTATCACCCGGCATTCCTGCTCCGCGATCCCCGCCAGAAAAAAGAAGCCTGGGCCGACCTCCAGATCGCCATGCGCGAACTGGGACTGAAAGCACCAGCTCGCAGCTGATCCCTGACCCCTGACCCCTGTTCTCTGAGTTACCCCTTCTTCGCCGCCAGCGCATCGTCTTTCCACAGCGCCACGCCGCCCAGCAGGCCGGTTTCGTTCGACACGATTTCCGCATTCTTCGGCAGCTTGAAGTCGATCTTCTTGGTGTTCCCGCCGCCGATGTAGAGCCGGTCCCAGTTGAACGTGGCCGACGTCTGGGCGATCGCCTCCCCGAGGAACTTGTTCCACGCCTTCTTGCCGTACTTGTCCAGACCCCGCCGGCCCAGGTAGTCCTCGTAAGTGTGTTTCTTCCAGGGATGATGGCCGAGCTCCAGCCCCGGCGCGAGCCGCCCATCGGTAAAAACGGACGACCCCATGCCCGTGCCCAGGGTGATCATCATCTCCAGCCCGCTGCCCTTGATCGCGCCGTAGCCCTGCACGGCGGCGTCGTTGCACACCCGTACAGGTTTCTTCCAGCGTTTCTCCAGTTCCAGCTGCAGCGGGAATCCGGCCCACCCGGCATGCAGATTGACGGCCGTGTATGTAGTCCCGTGCTTGATCACTCCGGGAAAGCCGGCCGAAACGCGATCGAACGTTGGCAGCAGCTCGCGGAGCATGTCCAGGCCGGCAAGGACCGCCTTGGGCGAGGGCACTGTGGGCGTGGCCACCCGCTGCCGCTCGCTCACCGGCTTGCCATCCCGGTCGAGCAGCATGGCCTTCAATCCGGAGCCGCCGATGTCGATGGCCAGCGTAAGGGGTCCCTTGGCGTTGCGAAGGTCGGCGGGCACGGGTTTCTTGTCCGGCGCAGTGGTGGTAGCGTCTTTGGGTGTCATCAGCAGGAATTGTAATGGCAGCGCCTGCTGACTAGGGAACAGGGAGTGGAAAACGGGGACAATGGGCCAAAAGGGGCCAACGGAGCCGGAGCCGCCGCATCCCCTACACTGAATCTTGCCGCCCATGCCTGCTTACTGTGAAGTCGCGCTCCCCGTGCCGCTGGACCGCACGTTTACCTATGCGGTTCGCGATGGGCAGCGGGCGCAGCGCGGCGGGCGCGTCATCGTGCCGTTCCGCAACGAGAAGCTGATCGGGATTGTTACCGCACTGGCTCACCTTGCGCCGCCCGATGTCGAAGTCAAGTATCTCGAAGCCGTCCTCGACCAGGACGGCGAACCCCTGCTCGACGAGCACCTGATGAAGCTCGGTGAGTGGATTGCGCAGTATTACCTGGCGCCCCTCGGCGAGGTTCTGCGCGGCATGCTTCCGCTCATGGCCGAAGTGCGCCGCATGGTTTTTTACCGCATCACCGACCTCGGGCGCGACGTGCTGGCCGCGAGCGCGGATGGAGAACTCAAGCTGACCCACTCTTCCGGCAAAAACAAAAACGCCGCGAGGGCAGCGCATCCAGACCAGGAAGTCGTCAAGCGCGTCCTGGAACGCCTTGCGTGCGGCGAAGCCGTTAAGGTCTCCACCCTGCGCGCCGCCACCGCCGCCACGCTGCCGCTGCTGGCTTCCATGCTGCGCAGGAAATGGATCGCGCGCGAGACCGCCGCCATGGAGCGCGATGCGCGCCGCACCGAACGCTACGTCGTCCTGCTGCCCGAGACGCGCCTGCCCAGGCTGACCCAAAACCAGCAGGCCATTCTCGCCGAACTGGCGGCCTGCGGCGGCGAAATGCCGCTCGCCGAACTGCGCAGCAAGGATCTGTCCTCCTCCACCCTGCAAACGCTGGTCCGGCGCGGGCTGGTGCGCTTCGACGAGCGCCCCGCCGCCTTTCGCCTGGGCGGGCTCGAGGCATCGCCTCCCGTCCGCCTCAATGAGCCCCAGACCGATGCGCTGGCGGCGCTGGTGCCTGCGCTGGGCGGCTTTCACGCGTTTCTCTTGCACGGCGTCACCGGCTCCGGCAAAACGGCGGTCTACCTTGCGGCCATGCAGCGCGCGCTCGATCGCGGCCTGTCTTCCATTCTTCTGGTTCCCGAGATCGGCCTCACGCCCCAGAGCGTCGGCCTGCTCGACGCCGCCTTCGGAAGCAAGGTGGCCCTGCTGCACTCCGCCCTCACGCCCGAAGAGCGCAGCGAGCAGTGGCGCCGCATCCGACGCGGTGAAGCGCCCATCGTTGTCGGCACTCGTTCGGCTATCTTCGCGCCCCTGCCGAACCTCGGCCTGATCCTCGTCGATGAAGAGCACGACCAGAGCTACAAGCAGGAAGAAACTCCGCGCTACAACGCCCGCGATGTCGCCGTGATGCGCGCCAAATTCGCTGGTGCGGTCGTCGTGCTCGGCTCGGCCACCCCCTCGCTCGAGAGTTGGCAGAACGCCGCCCAGGGCAAATACACGCGCATCGGCATCAACCAGAGAGTCATGAACCGGCCTTTGCCCGAAGTCCAGCTCGTCGATATGCGCCGCGAGTTCCAGGAGGCCGGTCACGAGCATCTTTTTTCACGCGCGCTGATCCAGGAGACACAGGCCGCGCTCGATCGCGGCGAACAGGCGCTGATTCTCCTCAACCGGCGCGGCTACTCATTCGCCGTCATCTGCCGCGCGTGCGGCGCCAGGCTCGAGTGCCTGAACTGCGCCATCGCGCTCACCCACCACAAGCCCCCCGCCGACACCGCCGAGATTGCGCGCGAGGGCCAGCGACTCGAGTGCCACTACTGCGGATACCGCCGCACCGTGCCCGCGCGCTGCCCGCAGTGCGACAGCGAGCATCTCTACTACCTTGGCGCGGGATCGGAACAGGGCGAGGAGCGCCTGACTGGGATCTTTCCCACTGCGCGCATCGGGCGCATGGATCGCGATACCGTGCGCGGCCGCCACGATCTCGAGCGGCTGCTGTCTCGCCTGCATTCCGGCGAGATCAACCTGCTCGTGGGCACGCAGATGATCGCCAAGGGCCACGACATTCACGGCGTCACCCTGGTCGGTGTCGTGGGGTGCGATCACGCCCTCTCCATGCCCGACTTCCGCGCCGCCGAGCGCGTCTTTCAGTTGATGACCCAGGTATCGGGCCGCGCCGGCCGCGGCGATCTTCCCGGGCGCGTCGTGGTGCAGACCTACTACCCGGACCACTACGCGATCCTGGCTGCAGGAACGCACAACTACATGGACTTCGTGGGCAGGGAATTGAAGTACCGCCGCTGGATGCACTATCCGCCGTTCGGCGCCCTCTGCAACGTGCTGGTGCAGGCCGAAAACCTGCAAGACGCCGCGAAATGGTCGGCGGAATTAGGCAAATGGTTTCGCGACGCTTCCCCGGAAGGCGTCCGCGTCCTCGGGCCCTGCACCGCGCCCGTGGCGCGCATCAAGGGAATCTACCGCTTTCACCTGATTTTGAAAGCCGACTCGCGGCGGTCGCTGAATGCGGCATTGCGCGGCATGATCGCGCATGCCGAAGCCGCCGATGTCCCGCGAAGGAATGTCATTGTGGATGTCGATGCGCAGCGGCTCATGTGAGAAAAGTAGCAGAACTATTGCAGTCAGCGGAGCCGGCGTTTTCAGGGATCTGCGAAGCGTGCTTTGCAAGTGGGCACGATTTCAGTCATGCCGCATTTGAGCGCGCCAAAACCGTGGGGTTGAGCCCCTGAGGGACGCCGATAGGCCCAGACTTTACGTCGCTCCGGGTGATTTGCCTTTCGCACCCGAGGCTTGCTACCGCCCTGGCATGAAAGCAGCCTGGGCTCCGCGCTACGCTCGCTCCTTGCCGTTCTCGGAACCGCCCGTTTCCAGGGCGTGCAACTCCTTGCCCGGCTTGAAGCGAACCGCCTTTCCGGGAGTGATGCTCACTTCGGTACCGGTCCGGGGATTGCGGCCGATCCCGGTTTTCCGCGCGCGGACGCTGAACACGCCAAATCCGCGCAGTTCGATACGTTCGCCCGCGCTCAGAGCCTCTTTCAATCCCTCGAAGACCGTGTCAACGGCGGCCTCCGCCTTGGTTCTGGGCAGACCCGTGCGCTCGATCACGTGATGGACAATGTCCTGCTTGATCAAAGGGAGACCTCGCTCAAACGAATTCGGGGGTCAACTTCGCCCTACCCCTGTGATATTACAGGATTTGCGCTGAGAGGGGAATCCCGGATTTTCCTCCCCTGCTTTTGCCTGCGGGCATTGTGCACACCCGGGCACGAAAGTCTCAATGGTTTGGCTTGAAACTTGGTTACCTTTTGGGTACCTTCGTTTGCACACCGCCTTCCCGTCTCGTAAGATGTGGTCGTTGAGGCGTCAGCATCCGCAGGAGAGTCGCATGTCCATTCAGAGTGACCGGTGGATACGCGAGCAGGCGCTCAAACACGGAATGATCGAGCCCTTCAGCGAGGAACAGGTTCGCGACGGTGTCATTTCCTACGGCCTGTCCTCCTACGGCTACGACCTGCGGGTCTCGAGCGAATTCAAGATCTTTACCAATGTCAACAGTGCCATCATCGATCCCAAGGCGTTTGACGAGCGGTCGTTCGTGTCCGTCCAGGCCGACTCGGTCATCATCCCTCCCAACTCCTTTGCCCTGGCGCGCTCGGTCGAATATTTCCGCATTCCCCGCGACGTTCTTTCCATTTGTGTCGGCAAATCGACATATGCGCGCTGCGGAATCATTGTGAATGTGACGCCCTTTGAACCTGAGTGGGAAGGCTTTGTGACCTTGGAGATTTCCAATACAACGCCGCTACCCGCCAGGATCTACGCCCACGAGGGCCTGTGCCAGATTCTGTTCTTCCAAGGCAACGAGCCCTGCGAGATCAGCTACGCCGACCGCAAGGGAAAGTATCAGAAGCAGCAGGGAATTGTGCTTCCCAGGTTGTAACCCATTGGGTGCCCCACCCTCACCCGGGGCCCCCGGCGACGGCTTTCAGTCGTTGGGATGGTCGCCACGCTTCTACCGTTGCGGCTGGGTGGGTGATCCGGAGTGAATCGTGGTTGTTGTTTCCAAATCGCCTGCCGCCCATCCCGCTGACCACGACTTGTTTCCGGGAATCGTTAGCCACGCCGCCGACAAAAAACCATCTCCCGGGACCCCGGTCATTCGCATCGGCGTCCTGGCTGGAGAGCCCATCCGCGTCGCCGGCCTTTCTGCTGTTTTCGAGGAGGCCCCGGAGCCGGGACGCCCGCAGCTTGTGCCGGTGGTCGGTACGCTCGAACAACTGCTCGCTGATCCGGAACTGCATTTCGTGCTGGTCGATTTCAACTCCTCCGCCGACGGAATGAAGACTCTGGATGAAGTAAAACGGTCCCGCCCGGGGATGCGGCAAATCGTCATCGGGCCGGAACACGACGACGACCTGGTGCTCGACACCGTCACTGCCGGCGCGCGCGCCTACCTGGCTTCTTCGGCCGATCCGCACACGGTGCGCATGGCGATCGATACGGTCGTCAGCGGTTCCATCTGGGCGCCGCGGCGGCTGCTTTCTCGGCTCATCGACCGCCTTCTGGGCGTCCCCGGCGCGGGTGCGGGAATCCTGTCCGGCCTGCAGCTTACTGCCCGCGAGCGCCAGGTGCTCGACCTCATTTTGCAGGCGCGCTCCAACCGCGAAATCGCCCGGGAACTGGGCATTGAAGAGCGCACTGTAAAGGCCCATGTCGGACGCCTGATGAGGAAGACGGGCGCGGAGAACCGTATCGAGCTTTCCATCCGGGCCCTGAACAGCCGCTCCACCAACCCGGGGCCCGGTACCGGCAGCGCCAGTCAGGGTAGGGCGTTGTAAATCTCGATCATTCCCCAGGGCCACCCATAAAAGCCCGCGCAGTTAGTGCCGGGCGCTTACATGCCCGCCACTTCGCGGGCGCGAGATCGTAACCTCCAGCATAAAAGCCCACTTCGCGGACACAAGATCGTAGCCTTCACACATAAAGCCCGCGCAGCGGGCGCGAGATCGTAGCCCCTGGCGCAAGCCTGGGGATGCGTGTGGATGGAGTCGGTCCAGCCCCCGCAAGGGGCGAAAGAAGGTCTTGCCGCCCCATCCGCGCTCCGTAGGACGTACCGTCGCTCTGCCCGCCATCGGACGAAAATAGTTACCTAAAGTCTTCCTGGGTGGTTACTAAAATCCAGTGACCCTTCGTACTCTTGTTACGTCCGGGCGAAACCCCCACAATGGATTTCAGAAACAACGCAGATCTGGGGAAAGGAGTTCCCTGCCGGCATGTTTCGCATGGTGCCAGGGAACTCCTCTTTTTTTGCTTCTTTGTAAACGAATCAGTCCACCCGGCATCCCCCGCCGCAGCCTTCCTAGGCAAAGTACCGATTATATTACACATAAATATATTTAAATCATATCTTTATGGCAATAACTCCACCCAGGGAATTAACTTCCAATCAGCCCGTCCCCGGACTTGGAGACTGTTACACTCGATCAACCCCAGTTATATGAGGGGTTTAGACCTATAAAAGCCGTCGGAACCTACTGCCGCACCACCACCCCGTCCTTCATCACGAAAGTCACATGCTTCATGGCCGAGATATCCGCCAGCGGATTGCCCTGCACCGCGATGATATCCGCGAAGAAGCCTGGCTTGAGCTGCCCGATCTCCCGTTCCCAGCCCAGCAGCTTCGCTCCATGCACCATGTCGGCCTGCAGCGCTGCCAGCGGTTTCATCCCGTACTCGACCATCAACTCCAGTTCGCGCGCCTGGGTGCCGTGGGGAAACGGCCCCACATCCGAACCCACCGCGAACTGGACACCGGCCGCGAGCTGCTTTTTGAATTCGCTGATCTTGTAGCTCAGCAGCGCCCCTTCGGTCCAGCCTTCGGCGGCGCCCGTCTGGTTCTTGGAAAAATACTCGAAGATCGTAAATGTAGGCACGGCGAAGATGTGCTTGTCCGCCATCAGGCGCATCGTCTCGTCGCTAAGCTGGGTGGCGTGGTCGATGGACGCGACACCCGCCTGCGCCGCGTACAGCGTCCCCGGCTCGCCCATCGCGTGCACGGCCACCACGGTGCCCAGGCGATGGGCCTCGGCCACAGCGGCGGTGAGTTGTTCCGCCGTGTATTGGTAGGGCGAGTGCAGGATGCCGTCAACCATCTTGTCCGGCCCGGTCTCATAAATCTTGGCAAAATCCGAGCCCTCCTTGTGCTGCTCGCGCATCACCTCCACCAGTTGCTCGGCGGAGTTGGCATAATCGGCATTCGAGAGCACATGCTGCGCCGGGTTGTACCGGTTCGCATCTTCGTGCCCGCCGAGAATGTCGATCGCGTTGCCGCTCAGGCGCAGCCGGGGCCCGGGAATCACGCCCTGGTTGATGGCGTCGCGAATGGCTGTGTCTGCGGATCCCGCCCCCTCGGTCCCCATGTCGCGCTCCGCGGTGAATCCGGCCATCACGTCTGCCTTGGCCGCCTGCTCAGCCAGGATCACCCGCCACGGAACCGACTCTTCCACCGTCTGCAGATCTTCGGCTCCCGGGTGCAGGAACAGATGAACATGCGCATCGATCATGCCCGGCGTCAGCGTCACGTCGCCGAGATCGATCGTGCGCGCCGAAGCCGGGTGCTGGACCGACCTGCCAACCTCCCGTATGCGCTGCCCCTCCACCAGGATTTCTCCCGGCTCGAGAACATTGCCGCTCTCCACCTCGAGCAGCCGCGCCGCATGCAGCACGATGGGAGCCGGCGGCTGCTGAGCGAAAAAGGTGGCGGTCCCCATAAGGGCTGTCACTCCGGCCCGCAGAAAGGCGCGGCGCAGCAGCACAAGATTCGAATCAGAATTCGGCATGCATACGAATATGCCGCATCGCGCCCAGGTTGTCGATGCCCGCCGCTTTCGATCATGCATTCGTTTTTTGTCGCCGCGGTGGGCCGGCGGAAATCACGCCACCGGCAGCATGAGCGGCGGTTCCGCTTCGCGGCTGGCATGGCAGGGAAGATGGATCAGGAACGAGGCTCCGCGGTCGCCGTCGTTGCCATCACGGGAATGGACCTGAATGCTTCCTCCATGCCGCTCGATGATCTCCCGGCTGACCCATAGTCCCAGCCCCGTCCCGACATCCTTCTTGGTCGTGAAGAATGGCTCGAAGATGCGGTCGACATTCTCCGGCGGAATACCCGGCCCATCGTCGTCGATCAAAAGCTGCACCGCGCCGCCGTTGCCATTCTCCTGGTGCTGCATGCGGATACGAATCTTGCCGCCCGACGTCACCGCATCGATTGAGTTGGCAACCAGGTTGGAGATTACCTGCTTCAATTCGCCGGCCACCCCCACCATCGGTGGGCACTTGCCCAGTTCGCACTCCACGCGAATGTTCTTCGACTCCAGCTTGTTCGAGTACAGGCGCAGCACCCAGTCCACCAGCGCGGCAATGTCGATCGGGCCAGGCTCGTTGGACTCGCGGTAAAACCCCAGCGTCTGCCGGGTAATGTGCGCCACGCGCTCCAGTTCCTGTTCCGCCAGGGTGAGATGCTCCACGGTTTCACGCGGCACGCCGGGCGTTACCTTGCCGAGATAAATCAGGTTGCCCACCGCTTCCAGCGGATTGTTGATCTCGTGCGCGACGGTGGCCGAAAGCCGCGCCGCGGCGGCCAGCTTCTCGCTCTTGCGCAGCAGTTCCTGCCCATGGCGTTCCAGTGTCACATCGCGAAACACGAGGACCACACCAATGAGCCTTCCGCGCTCGTTGCGAATGGGCGCGGCACTGTCCTCAATGGGGATAAGATGTCCGTCGACATGGCGCACCGCCGAATGGTTCGCAAGGCCGACGACCTTGCCCTCGCGGATCACCCGTTGCACCGGGTTCTCGGCCGGAGCGCCGGTGATCTCGTTGATGACTGGAAAAACTTCCCCGATGTCCCGGCCCCGGGCGTCGCGCGGACTGGCTCCGGTCAGCATCTCGGCTACGGGATTGAGGAACGAAACCTTTCCGGCACTGTCGGTCGCGATGACCGCATCGCCGATGCTGGTCAGCGTGATGCGGAACCATTCCTCCCGTTCGCGGATCTCCTGGGCATGCTGCTCGCGCAGCGACATCTCGCGCATGATGTAGTACGCCAGCATCACCAGGCCTACGGTGGCCAGCAGGCTGGCCAGATAGATGCTGCCGATGGTTCGCCGGACCGTGGTTTGATACTGGGCGTTGCGCGCAAACTCCTGCGCGACTTCCTGCTTTCGGAGCTGGTCGATGGTGCGGCGGAAGTGCTCCATCGTCAGCAGCCCATAGTTGGACAGCACCAGCCCGCGGGCGTCGTCGGGCTTGCCCGCCTGGTAGAGCGCAATGGTCTGAGCCATCTCGCTCATCTTCACCTGCTCCAGCGCATGCAGTTCGAGGATGGTAGATTGCTCCTGCGCGTTGCTGGCCGTCAGGCGCTTGAGTTCAACAAAATGGGATTCGATTTCGGCTTTGGCTTCGCTGTACGGCGCAAGGTAGCGGGCATCGCCAGTGTACAGATATCCGCGCTGGCCGGCCTCGGCGTCCTTCAGCAGCGATTCGGTCGTCTCCATCTCCAGGCGCACCCGGCGCGAATCGGCCAGGCGCTGCTCGGTGGCAATCTGGGCGCCCACTTCGCGGCGCGTCAGGAGCCCATTGCCGACCAGAACAATGAGCAACACGGCAAAGCCGGCAATAACACCGAATCGTTTGAACCTGCTCTGCATGGGGAAAGGGGTACTGCTGTTGCCGTTATCACTGTGTTCAGAAGGCGCCGGGATACTGCTTTCGGCGCAAGCTTAAGGTCTTGGCGGTTACCTCTTCCGCACATTCAGCCAACCCGTTCAGGCAAGAGACGCAGACAACGTGCTTGGTTGAATACCGGGCAACAACCCCGATTATACCGTGCAGCGGATGCGCGCTGCCGGGCACAATCGCGCAGTGGACAGCCGGCAACCACACCCAGCGCTGAACCAGCAGTGCGGGCCTGAGACAGAGCCAGTGCCAAGCCCGCGAAACGGGCGCGAGACGATAGCCCCAGGCGCAAGCCCGGGGAATGCGGATCAATATGCCGGGATCCCCGTAATACTGTGGCCAATCGCCAACGAATGGATGTCGTGCGTCCCTTCATACGTCTTCACCGATTCAAGGTTCATCATGTGCCGCATGATGGGGTAGTCTTCCGTGATTCCATTGGCCCCCAGAATGTCCCGCGCCAGCCGCGCACACTCCAGCGCCATCCACACGTTGTTGCGCTTGGCCATCGAGATGTGCTCGTGGCCCACCTTGCCCGCGTCCTTCAGGCGGCCGACGTGCAGGGCCAGCAACTGCCCTTTGGAAATCTCGCTGATCATCCACACCAGCTTGTCCTGGATCAGTTGGTGGCTGGCGATGGGCTCATTGCGAAACTGCTTGCGCGCCTTGGCGTATTGCAGCGCGGTGTCGTAGCACGACATGGCCGCGCCGATTCCGCCCCAGCTGATGCCATAACGTGCCTGGTTGAGACACATCAGGGCGCTCTTCAGTCCGGCTGTCCCCGGAAGGAGATTGCAGGCCGGAACGTGGACATCCTGCAGCGAGAAGCCGCTGGTGACCGATGCACGCAGCGACCATTTGCCGTGCACGTCGAAGGCGCGGAAGCCGGGGCGGTCCGTTTCCACCAGGAACCCGCGCACTCGGCCATCTTCCTCGTCCACCTTCGCCCACACCACCGCGACGTCGGAAATGCTGGCCGACGTGATCCACATCTTTTCGCCGTTCAGGACATATTCGTCGCCCGACTTGCGGGCGGTCGTCGTCATACCGCTCGGATTCGACCCGAAGCCCGGCTCGGTCAACCCGAACGAGCCGAGTTTTTCGCCGCTGGCCAGCGCCGGCAACCATCGGTTCTTTTGCTCGTCTGAGCCGAAGGTGTAGATGGGATACATCACCAGCGCCGACTGTACGCTGACAAAGCTGCGGAAGCCCGAGTCGCCGCGCTCCAGTTCCTGCATCACCAGGCCGTACTCGACATTGGACATGCCCGCGCAGCCGTATCCCTGCAGGTTGGCGCCGAAAAACCCGAGCTCTCCCATCACCGGAACCAGTTCGCGCGGAAAGCGTTCCGTGCGGAAGCACTCCTCGATGATGGGAATGAGATTGTCTTCGACGAAATCGCGCGCCGTGCGCCGGACCAGCAATTCATCTTCGCTGAAATAAGAATCAAGATGCAGAAAATCAACACCCTGGAATTTAAAACCCATCCTGCCACCATCCGTTCCGGGGAAGCTTCAAGAAGGCTAGCAGACCGGCCGCGATGGAGGAAAGCGTAGCGCGGCCTCGTCGATTCAACCGGATGCGCATTGATTCTTATTGATTTCCGAGTGGGTTTCAGACTCCGGACCAGCCTGTTTGCAACGGCAGCGCTCGGATCAAAAACTGTTCCGGCCCCGGTGCCGGTACGCCCGGTCCGTGATAGCGGGGAACTGGATCACCCGGCACTCGCGGCCTCTCAACCGCGGGTAGATGGTCTGGTTCGTGATCGCCGCCACCATGCAGAGCAGCGCGGAAACAGACGGAGCGGATAACAAGATCAAAAGGCTCATCACACGTGTCCTATCTCGATGACACAGGTAACTACCTGGCCGCGACAAACTACAAACTTCCGGATGAATGATCACCACACTCCGCCTGCCTCCACTCCTCTGCGCTGCGCGTATGCGCCGGTGAGCGCCTGGGGATCGCTCTCCCGTCAGAGGAAACCCCGCCGACAAACCATCTTTCCTTTGCCGACGGCGCCTGCCACGCAGAGGCCTGCGTTGCGTGCGAATCTTTAACTGAGAGTAAACCGCCCTCGGAAACGAATCGTTGTTTTTTCGCAAGAAGCTTGCTTGCGAATGCGCAAATAGCAAACCTCTTTGACAGACCTGTTAAACCCGCAAATCCAATGCCCTGTCATCCAGTACGAAGCGCCGCAGCGCGGCGCGCGGCCGAAGGATCTGCAGTTCGTTTTTCCATCGGAGGAGCGGACGTCTGTTTGGCGGGAATCCATAGCGGCTGCCATGCTCGATCGAGGCCGGACCGACAGCCGGGCTACTCGAGAAACTCCTTTACAAACGGGTCTTCCGAATGCACCAGGTCGTGAAGCGAGCCGTCGAAGATCAACCTGCCCTCGTTGAGCATCAGAAACGTCGTATTGGGATCGGTATGTCCTTCCGGCAGGGGAACCATGCAATTGCACTCGGTGTCAAAGCGGTGCGTGCACATCATGAAGGCGTCCTGCAGGCGATGGGTTACCAGCAGCGACGGCGTCTTGTAGAAATCGCGCTGCTTGACGATCAGCTCGATGATGGTGGTCGAGGTAATCGGATCGAGTCCGCCGGTAGGAGAGTCGTACAGCAACAGTTCGGGATTGCGAATCAGGGCGCGGGCGATGGCCACGCGGCGCCGCATCCCCCCCGACAGCGAGCCGGGATACAGGTCAAACGTCTGTTCCAGTCCGACGAACTTCAGAGCCTCTCGCACTCGCTCGTCGATCTCCTCGTCGGGCACCCGCTCCTGGATCAACTGGTAGGCCACGTTGTCCCTCACCGTGAGCGAGTCGAACAGCGCTCCTTCCTGAAACACCATTCCCGTCCGCATCCGCAGCGGAAAGAGATTCTGCTCTTTTTCGTGCGCGATGTTCTCGCCAAACAGGAAAATGTCGCCGCGGTCCGGGCAATGCAGCCCATTCGCCAGTTTCAGAAGCACGCTCTTTCCAACCCCCGCCGGTCCCAGCAGGATGCGGGTTTCGTGCGGGCCAACCGTAAAGCTGATGTCCTCCAGCACCGGCGGCCCGTCGAAGGAAATCGTGACCTCTTGAAACACCAGCACCGGCGCCGGAGTGCCGGTCGTCTCCGGCGGCGCGACCACGGACGTGAGAGATTCGCTCATCAGGAAAACATCGCCACCATGATCTGGCTCAGCAGGAAGTCGACAAAGATAATCAGCACCGAAGCGGTCACCACGGCCGAGATCGTCGATCGTCCCACGCCCTGTGTGCCTCCGGTCGTCCGCAAGCCGTAAAAGCAGCCGATGCTGGCGATGATGAAACCCGAAAAGAGCGGCTTCACGAGTCCCTGGAAAATGTCCTGAAACTTCAGGAACTCGTAGGCCTGGGAGAAATACTGGGTGGCATTCTGCCGGTTGATGAAGACCGTCACGGCCGCTCCACCCAGGGTGCCGACTGCGTCCGACAGGATCGTCAGAAAGAACAGCGTCGTGACCGTGGCCACCACGCGCGGCGTCACCAGTTTGCGCATGGGGTCCACTCCCAGGGCGCGCATGGCATCGATCTGCTCGGTCACCACCATCGAGCCGAGCTCGCTCGCCATGGACGAAGCGTTGCGGCCCGACACCATGATTCCGGTGAGCACTGGCCCCAGTTCGCGAATCATGCTCAGGCTGACGAACCGCCCCGTGACCGCGGTTGCGCCGAACTGCGCCAGCGTCGCCGCAGATTGAACCGCCAGCACAGCTCCCGTGAAGAAGCCGGCCAGCACCACGATCAGAAACGACCCCACGCCGATAATGTCGGCCTGCAGCAGAAAATCCGTCCAATAGACAGGTGGACTGAAAAGATTCGCGACCGCCCGCCAGGCGAACTTCGAGTAGTCCTGAACCGCCAGCACTTGGCTCTTCGCAGCCCTGTCGATCGTTTCAAACGCCATCGTCTGCTGACTAGTCCTCTCGAATCAGTGCGGTGCTGCGCTCTCCCGACAGGATAGCGCATCCAGCCTGGCGCACCGCACGCGTGCGCTGGCAGCGGTCTTCCGGCAAAATTTACCTCGTGCCCGTAGAGTAATTTTATTCACACGGCTCCTGGGTGCGGACTGCCGGTGTGTTTTCAGCATCTTACTATCTGGCCCCTCACGTGCACTGTGGACTTGCATGGGTGGCGTGCGCCTAAATGGAGAAAAGGAGGTGGGATGCAGTCTTTTCGCATACGGTTGATTGTCGCCTTGATCGTTGGAATCACCCTCGTGTCTCTCGCCTCCACTTACTTCGAAGTCCTCGCCCACAAACACACCCTTCATCGTGAACTGATGGTGCGAACCATCTGGATCGGCAACTCCCTGCAACCGGACATCGAGCAGGCACTCACCCAGGGCAGAAGTCCGGACATCGCTCTTCACCAGGCCAGGCTCCGCAGCCAGGGCGAGGCCCTTGGGCTGGCTGTCTATGACACGCACGGCATGCCCGTTGTCGAAGATGGTCCGAATGAAATCTTCAAGACTCTGCCGTCCGGGCCGGTGAGGCAGGCCATCAAGACCGGCAAAAATGACGGCGTTTTTGGGCGCACCGGAGATGTGCGATGGCTCGACCAGGCGATTCCCTTGCACGTGCACGGGGAGCCGGCCGGTGCCCTGGTCGTCCTCGAAGACGCCGGCTTCATCAGCTCTGATGCCGCCGGGCTGTGGCGCCAGAGCTTCTGGCGCACCCTCGCGCTGTTGACCGTCATCGTAGGCGTCACCTTCCTGATGGTGCGCTGGTTCCTCATGCGCCCCGTCACCCGTCTGGCCGAACGCCTGCGGCGTTTGCGAATGGGCCACCACGACGCAGACGGAGGCGTAAATGCCTCCGACCTCAGCCTGTTCTCGCCCCTGGAACGCGAAGTCGCGACCATCACCGAAAGCCTGCTCGAGGCGCGCGCCGCCGCCGCCACCGAGGCACGGCTCCGCGAGGCTGGCGAAAATCTATGGACAGCCGAACGGCTGGCCGTTCACGTAAAGGAAAGGCTCGGATCGAGCCGCATCTTTGTCGTATCGAATCGCGAACCATATATCCACCAGAAGAAGGGTAAGGAAACCGTGGTCATGACTCCGCCCAGCGGCCTGGTCACGGCTATCGAGCCCATGCTGCTGGCCTGCGACGGTGTGTGGGTGGCCCACGGCAGCGGGTCAGAGGACGCCACCGTGGTGGATGAGTTCGACCGGCTGAAGGTGCCTCCGCAGGACCCGCGCTACACCCTGCGCCGAGTGTGGCTCACCGCCGACGAAGAAGCGCACTACTACGACGGCTTCGCCAATGAAGGGCTCTGGCCGCTCTGCCACATCGCCTTTACCCGGCCGGTCTTCCGGGCTTCGGACTGGGAGGCCTACCAGCTCGTAAATCGCAGGTTTGCCGATGCGGTGCTGCACGAAATGGAAGGAGCCGCCAATCCCATCGTGTTCGCGCAGGACTATCATTTTGCCCTGCTGCCGCGCATGGTCAAGGCGGCGCGCCCGGATGCGCGCGTGGCTATCTTCTGGCATATCCCTTGGCCCAACCCGGAGGCCTTCGGCATCTGCCCCTGGCAGGCCGAGTTGCTCGAAGGGCTGCTGGGCGCCGACCTGATCGGCTTCCACATTCCGCTCCACTGCAATAATTTTCTCGACACCGTGGACCGAGTTCTCGAGTCGCGCACCGACCGCGAACACATGAGCGTCCGCCGTCACGGGCACTCCACCACCGTGAGGCCCTACCCGGTCAGCGTGGCCATTGATAGCGTCCCCTCCGAGCGATCCCCCTGGGTCTCCACCCGCAACGATGTTCTGAGGGAGTTTGGATTGCGCGCGCAGAGCCTGATCGTGGGCGTCGATCGACTGGACTACACCAAGGGCATCGTCGAGCGGCTCATGGCCTTTGAGCGCCTGCTCGAGGAGCGGACCTGGCATCGCGGCCGGGTTACGATGGTTCAGATTGCCGCGCCCAGCCGAACGCGCATCCCATCTTATATAGAGCTCAGCCGCAAGGTTGCGGAGAGCGTAGAACGCATTAACCAGCGCTTTCAGACCGGGAACTGGCGTCCGGTCGTTCTGGTCGAACGGCAGTGCAGCCACGAGGAAGTTACGCGCTGGTACCGCGCCGCCGACATCTGCCTTGTCACCTCTCTGCACGACGGAATGAATCTCGTAGCCAAGGAGTACCTGGCGGCGCGCGACGACGAGGAAGGCGTGCTGATCCTGAGCAAGTTCACCGGGGCGGCGGTCGAATTGCGCGATGCGCTGATTGTCAATCCGTACGATATCGACGGCATGGCCGACACCATCAACCGCGCGCTGGAAATGGGCTATGGAGAAAGGCGCATGCGCATGCAGCGGATGCGGAGGCACTTGATGGAGCACAACGTCTACCGCTGGGCGGCCAGTCTGCTCGGAGACCTGCGCGAGCTGCGCCTCGAAAATATGGATTTGACCAACGTGATCCGTGCGGAGCCGATCCTCGTTCACCGCGCGGACGAGGCCCAACGAAAACGGGCATGAGGGCGGGATCAAGGTGACTGACGAGACGATCAAGAAGCTCGAACGTTTTTTACTTACATTTTCCGACGGGCCTCACCCCCTGCTATTACTGGACTACGACGGCACCCTGGCCCCGTTTCGGGTGGATCGCACCAAGGCCCGGCCCTGGACCGGCGTGCGCGAGGCCATCGCGCGCATCCAGCGCGACGGACGAACGCGAATGGTGGTCATCACCGGGCGCCCGGCCAAGGAGATCGCGCCCCTGCTGCGCGGCTACCCGCCGGTGATCGATCCCATGCTCGAAGTTTGGGGCCTGCACGGCGCCGAGCGGCTGTATCCCGACGGCCGGCGCGAACTCGAAGAAGCCCCCCCGGAAACCCAGCGCCGCCTGAACGAGCTGCGCGAGTATCTGCGCCACAACAATCTTGGCGGGCAATTTGAGAACAAGCCCAATGCCGCGGTGATGCATTGGCGCGGTGCCTCGCCGAGGACCGCGAAATTCATCGAGATGCGCACCCGCGAATTATTTGAGCCCCTGTCCAGGCTGCCGGGACTGACGCTGCTCCCCTTCGAGGGTGGACTGGAGTTGCGCGTCGGCCGCGACAAGGGGGGCGCGATCGCCGCACTTGTGGCCGAAGCTGAGCCCGGAGCACCGGTCGCGTTCCTCGGCGATGACTTCACCGACGAAGCAGGGTTCCAAGCCGTGAACCAGGCGCAGGGCCCGCACCTTAGCGTGCTCATGCGGTCCGAGCCGCGCGATACGGTTGCGGATATCTGGTTGCGTCCGCCGGCCGAGCTGCGCGGCTTCCTGAAAAAATGGTACCGCGCCATGGAAACGATCGCCGCAAAACCGGCCGAAGCAGTGGCGTGAACGCAGGGAACAGCGAATAGGGATCAGGGAAGGGAACCAGCGCCGCGAACGACCTGCTTTTACTTGGGTGCCCCGGGTCCCCGGTTTCGGGACCTGGGATTCTAATCCCTAGTCCCTGATCCCCGCCTTACTCCCGCCCCTTTTTCCGAATCTCTATATTCATCCGCTTGATCTTCTGGTTCAGCGTCGACAGCGGAATGCGGAACTGTTCGGCGGCGTCGGTCTGGTTCCAGTTGCACCGCTCCAGCTTTTCGATAATGATGCGGCGCTCGATGTCCTCGAGGATGTCGAAGAGAGACGCGTTGGGATTGTGTTCCAGAAGCGCATCCTGGAAGCTGCGCCCGGTGATGTGTCCGGGCAGCAGGTCGGAACCGATGATCGTGCCCGAGGAGAGCACCACGCCCCGCTCGATGCAGTTTTCCAGCTCGCGCACGTTGCCCGGCCAGTCGTAATCGATCAGCGCGCGCAGCGCGTCGGCCGAGAGTTTGCGCATGGGCAGGACGTTCTCGTTGGCGTAAAACTCCAGAAAGTGGGTGGCCAGCAGCGGAACGTCTTCGCGGCGCGCGCGCAGCGGCGGCAGATCGACAGTGATGACATTCAGGCGGTAGAACAGGTCCTCGCGAAAACGGCCGTCGCGCACCGCCTGGCGCAGATCCACGTTCGTGGCCGCGATGATCCGCACATCCACCTGGATTTCCTGAATGCCGCCCAGGTGCATGAAGCGCCGGTCCTGCAGCACGCGCAGGATCTTGGCCTGCGTGTCCGTGCCCATGGTGGCGATCTCGTCCAGGAACAGCGTGCCGCCGTTGGCCACTTCAAACAGGCCCTTTTTCGACGCCACCGCCGAGGTGAACGCGCCCTTCACGTGCCCGAACAGCGTGGATTCGAGCAGCTCCGACGGCATGGCCCCGGTGTTCACCGGCACGAACGGCTTGTCGCGGCGCGGCGAATTGGCATGGATGGCTTTGGCGATCAGCTCCTTGCCGGTGCCGCTCTCGCCCTGGATCAAAACCGTGGAGCGGCTCGGCGCGACCTGCGCCAACCAGGTCGAAGACCCTCAGCATCGATTCGCTCTTGCCCACGATGTTGGAGAAGTTGTAGCGCTGCTTCAAGGTGCGCTTCAGCTGGAGGTTCTCTTCCTCCGCCCGGTGGCGCGCCACGGCCGACCGGATATCCGCCATCAACTTTTCGTTGTCCCACGGCTTCTGGACGAAATTCTCCGCCCCGGCGCGAACCGACTCGACCACGTTGTCGACCGTTCCGTACGCGGTGATCATGATGACCGGCAGCTCGGGCTGGCGCTCCTTGATCTGCGGCAGCAGCTCCAGGCCGCTCTGGCCCGGCAGCGCAAGATCGAGCAGCACCAGATCGAAGTTCTCCAGTTCAAGGATACGAAGGCCCTGCTCGCCGTCGGCTGCCATGCGTACCTGGTAGCCTTCCAGCGTCAGCAGAACTTCAAGCGACTCGCGTATCCCGGCTTCGTCGTCGATGACGAGAATGCTGGCATTGCTGGGATTCGAGGAGGTGGATGTAGACAGATTTAAGGGCGAGTCGACCTCAGGCATGGACAGAATTCCTCAACAGCGGAAACTCAAGATGAAAGGTTGTGCCGGCGCCTATCGCGCTCTCCACGTGGATTTTGCCCGCGTGTTCCTGGATGATGCCATAGGACACGGAGAGGCCGAGCCCCGTGCCCCGCTTGTCTCCTGGCCGGGGAGCGGTCTTGGTGGTGAAGAACGGATCGTAGATGCGCTTCATGTGCTCCGGCGCGATGCCCGAGCCTGAGTCGCTCACCAGCGCCTCGACGTGCCCGTTCACCAGCGTGGCCACGCGCAGCCGCCCGCCTCCGGGCATGGCTTCCTTGGCGTTCAATAGCAGGTTCAGGAACACCTGTTGCAGCTTGCCCGCGTTGCCGTGGATCGCCGGCAGCTCGGGATGAAGATCAAGCTCAAGGTCGATCTGCGCGGTCTTGAACTGGTGCTCGAGCAGAGAAAGCGTGTCGCGAATCACCTGGTTCAGGTTGGTGTCGCGGAATTCCGTAGTCGAAGTGCGCGAGAAATTCAGCAGGCCGTTGGCGATCTCCGCCGCCCGGAAACTCTGCTGCGTGATCTTTTCCAGAACCGGCACCAGGCGCTGGTCGCCGCGCATTTGCTTCGACAGCATCTGCGCGTAACTGGAGATGACCGCCAGCGGCGTGTTGATCTCGTGCGCCACGCCCGCCGCCAGCAAGCCTATGGAACTCAGCTTGTCCGTTTGCGCCAGTTGCGCTTCCAGGGTGACGCGCTCGGTGATGTCGTCGACCAGGATGATGCGGCCCACCGTAACGAAGTCGCGCGAGAGCAGGGGAGCAATGGCGGTGTTGACGGTGCGTAGTTCGCCGGCCCGCGTGGTCAGCCGGAACTTGTAAAGATTGTGGACGCCGGATGCGTTGCGGAACTTGTCGAGCGCGTCGCACAGTTCGACCGGGAACACCGCGCGCAGGCTTTGGCCCAGGGCCTCGCCGCGGCTCAGCGCGTACATGGCTTCCATCTGGGTATTCCAGCTCTCGATCCGGTCGTCCAGATCGATGGCCAGGATGCCGACGTTGATCGATTCGACGATATTCTCGTTGAATTCCTTCAGCCGCTCGAATTCGCTGATTTTGGCTTCCAGGCGGGTGTACAGGCTCGCGTTCTGGAGAGCGATCCCGATGTAGCTGGCCAGCGATTCCAGCATTTCCACGTCCTCGCTGGAAAGGAAGTCGCCGTCTACCGTCCGGCCCAGCCCGATTACCGCGATGGTGCGCGTCACCGAACCGTCCTGCACCCGGCAGGGCAAGTAATAGTTCAGGTCCAGCAGGGCGGCCGCGCGGCGCTCGTTCTCCGGAAGGTGCAATGCCTGCTGGGCGTTTTCGAGGAAGATGTGCGTGTGGCCGTTGGCGGCGTCGAAGTTCAGGAAACCGAGGGCCAGGGACTCTTTCCGCTCGAGGGCGGTGCGGGCCTCCGCCGGCAGGCCGTGTTCTGCGGCCAGCGAAAGCCGGCTGCCATCCCCCGCCAGGAAAACGCTCACCCGCGAGACTCGCAGTGTGCGCGGCAGGCGCTCCACGATCGATGCCAGCAGGTGGGCCAGATCGGTCTCCGAGCTCAGGCCTCGGCCGAACTCGATCAGCGCCTTGCGATAGTCGTAGCGATGGCGGTCGAACACCCGATCCACCCAGTTCTGGATGCGTCGCTTCAAGGGCTCGAATGCGGCGGCCACCACCACGATGGCAATCCCCAATCCCCACTCGCGGACCGCTTCGGGAAGCCGGGTATGCACCATCTCGCTGATCAGCGCAATCACGCCGAAATAGCCGCCCAGGACAAGCCCCGTCGCCAGCGTATAGGCCACCCCGCGCTTGAAGATCAGGTCGGTGTCCATCAGGCGATAACGGACGATGGCCCAGCAGAATGTCAGCGGCAGGAAGATGATCGAAAATCCGGCGACACGCTCGAACGTCTCCGGCAGGCGCCAGTCGAAGATGAACGGCACCGCGTAGAACAGCGTGAACGGAACCACGGCGAGGAGCGCGCCGCGCGTGAGCCATTTCAGCTGCTGGCGGAGCAGCGGTGTGCCCGCGCGCCGGTAGCTGCGCATGAACAGCGCGCTGGCCAGCACGTAGAAGACGGCCTCATAGGCCGTGCCGGTCTGGTCCATCCGATGTTTCAGCAGCCCCGTTGCCTGCCAATTGAGTGTGGCCCAGATCCACAGGCCGAGTTGGGCCGCTCCGGGCGCATAAATCAGCGGCAGCAGCCAGGCGCGATGGGCCCGCTTCAGGCGCTCTTCGGGGAAGCTCAGGGCAAAATGCACGAACAGCGCAGGCTGCAGCGAGTCCGCGACGATGTTCGTCCAGAAAACCGTCCAGTCGAGCGTATCGAGCTGGCTCGTATACTTCAGCGCGTACAGCGCAAACGAAACCAGGCAGAACAGGTAAAAATGCGTGGCGCGCGGGGCGGTCCAGCGCCGGAACAGAACGTAGATGCCGATGGCAAGATAGATCAGGCCGATGACCCGAAGGCCCAGCGCCATGCTGTGGTTCACCGGTTCGGGAATGATCGGCAGCACCAGCGGGGTGCCGTTGCGCGTTACCGCGTACACCGCCATCTCAAATGCCCCGGTTCGGTACAGCACCCGCTCCAGGTCCGAAACGTGCGTTGTGGGCACGTAGGAAATCTTCGGCGGAATCCTCTCCGATTGCTCTGGGCTGTTCAAATCCTCCGGCAGCGGCTTGACACCGGAGAGAAGGTCGCCTTGCTTGCGCGAGGAGCCTGGAGCCTTGGCGGCAGGGGAGGCTTTCTCGTTTACCAGCTCTTCGGGCAATTCGAACCCGGCGGTTCCTGGCAACGCCTGGGCGCCGGTCAGCAGATCGCCGGCGCGAATTCCAAACCGGTCACCGGGGCTTCCCGGCAAAACCTTGATAGCCTCGAGGCCCCCGGCTGCTTCCCGCCACCATACGCCGTCATCGGGCTGCTGGACCCGGCTCTCCTGCCGAAAGTTCAAAACCGCAAGTACCACCAGGCCGACTGTGGCGACAGCCAGCAAGATAGCCTGGATCCGGTTTGAAAGATTCTTCTCCATCTCCGGGGGCGTCCTGAACCAGTGTACGATGCACGTTGACTGCCATGTGGAAGAGTGGGTCCGGTCTCCAGGGGCATTGCGCCTAATCCCTTGAGATCACAAAAGATATAGACGAAGTGGCGACGCGGAAGTCAACCATTTTCGAGCTACCAAAATGGCGAAAAATGCAGGAATCCGTAAGTGCTCTATGTAAAAACGAAAGCATCTACTGAATTCGAGAACTGAGGCGAACAAAGTGTGCAGATCCTGTCACCACTTTGCATAACCGCTTGCCGATGAATGCCGATTGACGGTTTAACGCTGTCCGTATGTCGCCCGCGGACCGTGCTTCCGCATGTAGTGGAACTCTCCCAGATATTCCGGAATCCCGCCTTCCGGTCCGCCCAGAAGCACGGTCCGGAAGGCAAGCCGCGCAATATACTCAAGCACGTCCGCGTGCTCCACCGCCTCCATCGGCGACCGGCCCCAGGCGAACGGAGCATGCCCGGCGACCAGCACCCCAGGGACCGCGATAGGGTCGAGGTTGTCGCGCCGGAACCGGCTTACGATCACCGAGCCGGTATTCCGGACATATGCCTCCGCTACCTGGCCGGAGGTCAGGTGGTCGGTGACCGGCACCGGTCCGTGGAAATAGTCGGCATGGGTGGTTCCGAAACAGGGAATCGGGCGGCAGGCCTGCGCCCATGCCGTGGCGAATTCGGAGTGGGTATGGACGACCCCTCCGATCTGCGGAAACTCGCGGTAGAGGAGCGTATGGGTATCAAGATCGCTCGAGGGCCGCAAGGAACCATCGATGATTTTGCCGTTGATGTCTGTGACCACCAGGTCGCCGGGGGTGAGAGAGTCGTAATCGACACCGCTGGGCTTGATCACCACCAGCGGATCGGGCCCTGACCGGTCCACGCCGCTGGCATTGCCAAAGGTGTGCGGAGCCAGTCCCCGGCGCGCGATTTCCTGGTTGGCCCGAAGGACCTCCTCGCGAAGTTCTGCTAGCAGCATGAAGATTCCTCAGCTCGGGACGCGCGGAAAGCGTTTACCGGACCAGTCTAGCATTCGGCCAAACCTCGTCCTGCCGGTGGAATTCGCTTGTATTTCGCAGCGCTGTAAACTTGCATCGAGGAAGGGCGTCTACCTGAGTGAATGGCAGTCGGCACCGCAGTGGATCCGATGACGATGCCCATGGCGGAAGATATGGCGGCGGAGGAGTTTGCGGCGATTGTCGCAAACCACCGCCCGCAGATCTTCCGGTTTCTGCTCGCCTCCACGCGCGATCTGGACCTGGCCGAGACGCTTACCCAGGATTGTTTCCTGAAGGCGCACCGGAACTGGGCCGGTTTTCGCGGCGAATCGACCGCCCTTACCTGGCTGATGCGCATCGCCATCAACCTGGAGAAGGACCATTGGCGCAACCGGCGGATGCAGTTCTGGCGTCTGACGCGCAGCAATGCGGTGGATCCCGACGAGGCCGGCGAGTGGCTGCCCAGTGGGGAAAGCTCGCCCGAGCAGCAGCTGTTGGCGCGGGAGCAGGTGAAGCGGGTATGGCGGGCGGTGGATGGTTTAAGCCAGCGCCAACGGACCGTGTTTCTATTGCGCTACGTGGAGGAAATGGACATCGCCGAAATCGGACAGGCGACGGGGTTGAGCGAGGGGACCGTGAAGGCCCACCTCTCGCGGGCACTCGGAAGAGTGCGGCGCGACCTGGGGGAAAGACCATGAATTTTAGAGATTCGAATGACGGGGGAATGCGGAAAGGCGCCGGCGTAGTCAGCGACACCGGGGCCATGGAAGATCCGGAACTGGAACGGGTGCTCCGGGATTTCCGCTCGAGCGCGCATGCCTGGAGCGACGCTGTGTATCAGCGCCCCAGGCTGGTGGAAATTGCGACTCGGCGGATGGTCTGGCGAAAGGCGGCGGCCTGGGCTTTGGGGAGCGTGCTGGTAGTAGGAGGCGCCTGGGGAGGCCTTCTCGAATACCGGCACCAGCAAGAACAGGACAGGTTTGTCCGCCTTCGCCAGCAGCAACAGCAGCGGCAGCTCCAGGAAGAAAGGGCCCGGGAGGCTGAACAGGAACTGGCCAAAGTGGATACCGACGTGTCGCGTGAGGTTCCGGATGCGCTGGAGGCGCTGGTGCCGGCGACAAGTTCGGACGACGGGCAGTAACCATTCAATTCAAAGTTGCGGGGTGGATGCTCCGAACCGAAGGCGATAGGTTTTGTGCGCCCGCGGCCCGGGTAGGTGGACATGCGCATTGCCGTTCGAAACGCTCTTTCGCATTTGCAACAATTCTAGGAGAACGAAAATGAAGTTACGGTCAGGAAAAATATTGAGCTTTGCCGCCATCCTTTGCGTGGTTGTGGCAGCCGCGGCGCAGGGACCGGATCAGGCGCCGCCTCCGCCGCGGCACATGATGAATGGACCTGGATTCGGGAGTCACCGTCCGCCCATGGAGTCCATCCTTGGATCCCACGGTGCGGAAGGCCGCTGGTGGAACAACCCCACGGTCGCCGATCGATTGAAACTGAGCGACGACCAGCGCAAAAACATGGACCAGATTCTGCTCGACCATCGCAAGGACCTGGTCGATAAAAGAGCCGCTGTCGAAAAGGCGGAACTCGACCTCGACCCCCTGGTCTCGGCGGATCAGCCGAACGAGTCGCAGATCCTTTCCCAAATCGATGAAGTGGCGCAGGCGCGGGCCGATCTCGAAAAAGCCAACGCGCGCTTTCTGCTGGCCATACGAAGCAAGCTTTCGGCCGACCAGTGGAAGGCGTTGAAGGCCTGGCGCGCCGAGCGCGCGCAGCAGCGTCGCAGAGGCTGGGGAAGCGCACCGGGACAGGGCGAACCCCAGGCCGTTCCTCCGGCCGGTCCGGGACCGCAAGGCATGATGAATGAGGCGCCTGGCCCCGACAGCCACGGTTGGGTTTTGGGATAGGCACCCACTAAATAAATTCCTGCATCATAGGTAAATAGGCAGAGAGCAAAATACGGTTGAAATCAATACCGGTGGCGGCGAGAGGTAAGCTCTCGCCGCCGTTTTTTTCTTTTGACATAAAGCTTCCCATTCCATCGCAATCACTCGCGCTTTCGAGTCTTCGAAGAAGATAGTTAAACCCTCTCGGTGTTCCGCGAGCCGCAAGACCTGGATCACCGCTACCTGGTCCTTCAGGCTCAACGAGCCGCGAACGTTCATGAAAATCAGCTCCTGCTTTGTAACAGGCTTCGTCGAGCCGCGAACTTGTTTTGAAAACCCGCCGCGGTTCCCGTTCCCGAAGGGCCGTCCCCGCCCACGCCTGGTGTTCAGATTCGAAACAGCCGCTGGAGCGGAGCCGGACACTCCTGCGGCGTTATGGGACAGTCCCATGATCGGCTTCGAGACAAACCTGTCCCGGGTTCCATCAAAGTGTCCGAAAAAGATTCTTCTCCTTATCACTAAAGTTATTCGCGGCACCCCCGATGAACAGGGTGGATGCAAACAGCCCCGCCACCAGGCAGGGCCAGACGGTGAACCACCAGCCGGCATCGCGAGAAGGAGTGAATCCCATGGCCCTCGGTGTTTTGAACAACCTGTCAGCGATCTATGCGGAGAACAGCCTGAACAACACCAACACCAGCCTGCAAACGGTGTTGCAGCAGTTGTCGTCGGGCTCGCGCATCAATTCCGGGGCGGACGATGCCGCCGGCCTTTCGCTGGTGAACGGCCTCCAGGCCAACACCAAGGCCCTCAGCCAGTCGGCCACCAACGCCACCGAAGGCGTCGGTCTGCTGCAGGTTGCCGATGGCGCTCTGTCGCAGGTCACCAGCCTGCTGAACCGCGCCGTCACCCTGGCAACTGAGGCTGCCAACGGCACCCTGAACTCGGCCCAGGAATCGGCGGCGAACCAGGAGTACCAATCGATCCTGTCCGAGATCAACAACATCGGTTCCACGACGACCTACAACCAGAACCAGGTGTTCAGCGGATCGGGTGCCGGGGTCGCGATTTACACCGGCGACTCGTCCTCCAACGGGGCTTCGATCGACAATCTGTATTTCGCGCCCCTTTCCTCCGCCACCGTGGGAGACTCGGGAGGAACCGTGCAGCAGAGCAGCTCGGGGAAGTTCATCGACCTCTCCAAAGACACCGCCGGCGCCTTGACCACCGCTGCCGGCCAGGGAGACACACTCGCTGGATCGATCCTCTTTACCTACACGCATCCCGACGGCACGCAGACCACGTTGACCACCACTGCAACCACCGTCAGCGGTCTCATCAGCGAGATCAACAAGGACGGCATTCCCGGAGTCACCGCAAGCCTCACCACGGCGGCCGCGGTCGGCGACGGAGCGGTCGCGCAGGGCGATACCGGCATTCTGCTTTCAAACACCAACCCCAATATCTTGATCGCGATGTCGGTCACGGCCGCCGGCCCGCCGGCCACTGTCGCTTTTTCCGACACATCCTCGGCTGTTGTACCGGCCGCAATGTTCTCCAGCACAAAGTCCTTGACCACGATGGGCTATATCACCGCGGGGAACAACGAGAAGTCGGCCAATCTGTCGGTGACCGATCTGTCGACACAGGCCAACGCTCAGAACGCCGTCGCCGTACTCAACTCAGCCGTCACCTATGTCGCCGCTCAGGACGGCTACATCGGCGCCCAGATCAACACCCTGAATTCCATCAGCCAGGTGATGAGCACGCAGCAGGAGAACATCGTTTCCGCCCAGAACGCCATCCAGGCCACCGACTACGCGGCCGCCACTTCGAACATGTCGAAGTACGAGATCCTTAGCCAGACCGGCATTGCGGCGCTCGCCCAGGCCAACAGCGTGGAGCAGGAAGTGACCAAGCTGCTCCAGTAAGGACAGCCGGTTGCATCAATGCTGGTTTGAAGGGGCAAGGATGTATCCGCGCCGCCGAAGTCCCCATAAATCGCGGGCTTTCGCCCCTGAGGGATGCACTTGCCGGCGCGAACGATATTGATGCAACCACCCGTGATCCGTGATCCGGGAACCTCGCAAAAGTTTTTGATGTAAAAGCAGAACTGCAGGACTTCAAAAAACACCCAGGGACAGGGCGGCGGCGAGTGCAAATGCACTGGCCGCCTTTTCTTTTTTTGAGCCGGGGACAATTCGGCAATTCCGCCCATTGCCCTTTAGTATGGAATGCGCGGGATGATGCGATGAACCCTCCGGGGAGGCGAACTGCGGGGCAGTGGTTGCGAGGGTGCGGCGCCCTCATCGTGTGCGTTGCGCTTTTCCTGTTCGCGAAACAGGTGCGAGCCTTTCAGGAACCTGGCGCGGGGACGTTTGCCACCCCGCCGGCCCAGTCGCCGCAACTGATTCCCCGCACCCACGCCGAACGCGAACAGCGATTCCTCAATCAGCATCGCATCATTCTCAACGTGCAAGTGAATGATCCCTCCGGCAAGCCCTCTTCAAACCTGACCCAGGCCGACTTTACCCTTTTTGACAACGATCAGCCAAGAAAGCTGGTGGCGTTTTCGCCGATGAAAGGCGATTCGGCACCGGCGCCGCCGCACGTAATCGTCGTCCTCGATACCGTCAACAATTTTTCCCGGACTGTGCGTTCGGATGAGAAGGAATTGGAGAAATTCCTGAAGGAAGGGGAGGGGCCGCTGGCCTATCCCGTCTCCATCGGAGTTCTCTCCGGCGCGCGTATCGACATGGGCGAGGCTTCGCGCGATCGCGACGTTCTTCTTGCCGACCTGAAGCTGCGGGCCGGAGATCTGCACTCCACCGGTTGCCTTACCGCTCATGACGAGTCGGAGGGCGCCCTTGCCAAGACTTTCGGCGGCATGGCCGGCGGCGGATTCCGCGGCGAAAGCGCGCAAATGCTCACCTGTCTCAACAGCCGGTTCATCTATTCGCTCATGGCGCTTCGCGACCTGGCGGAGGCCCAGGTGGACGTGCCGGGAAGGGTCATCCTTATCTGGATCGGCCCAGGATGGCCGCAGCTGACCAATCGATCCTTCACACCGGACCCCCCGGAAGTGAAGCAGAGTTTCTTTGCGCAGCTGGTCACGTTGTCAACCGTGCTGCGCGAGGCACAGGTCACCGTCAACGCGGTTGCCTCGCCCCAGGACCTGCCCTTCCCCCAGGCGCCGATGGATGACTCCTTCTTCGGTGGGATCGTCCACGAAGACCAGGTGAGGGCCGGCAACCTGGGACTGCACGCACTTGCCCACCAGACCGGCGGCCGTATTGTGACCTATGTCAGCGGCATGGCGACCCAGATCAGGGACTGCATCTCCGAAGCGGCCTCCTATTACGTGCTGACGTTTGATGCGCCCCCCGCCGCCGGGTTCGGCGAATACCACTCGCTCGCCGTCAAGGTCGACAAGCCCGGTCTCGAGGTGCGCTCCAACACCCTCTACTACGCCGAGCAGTAAAGTCCCCGAGGCGCCCCCCCGGCAGTCCATTTGTTTCAATCCATAAATTGTTCACACCGAACCGGTGAGCGCACTATACTGCCGCCTGCACCGGAAATGAGTTCTCCCAAGGATTGGCCTGCGTCATCGTGTGGCCACGATCTCCGCTTGTGCGAGGAGCATCCCTGATGAAATTGCGAATCGAAGTCTGGATACGAATTCTGTTTGTGGTTCTGTGCGGGTACGGCTCGCTCCGCGCTCAAACCTCCGCGGGTCCCGTGCAACCCAACAGCGTCCGTTGCGAATACATGGAGGAACCGCTCGGGGTCGACACGCCGGAGCCCCGCTTCGCCTGGATTCTGGCCCACGCCGGGCGGGCGGAAGCGCAGACCGCCTACCAGGTCCTCGTCGCCACCAAAAAGGATGTCCTCGATCAGGACCACGGAGACCAGTGGGATTCGGGCAAGGTGGCTGGCGATGACTCCACCCAGGTGGCTTATTCCGGCAAGCCCCTCGAAAGCGGCCGCGATTACTGGTGGAAGGTGCGCTACTGGGACAAGGAGGGCGCGGCCAGCCCCTACAGCAGGCCGGCCCGGTTCGGAATGGCGCTCCTCAAGCCGCTGGACTGGAAAGCTTCATGGATCGGCGGCGGCGCCGCGAAAGGGAACCAGTTCCGCAAGGTCTTCACCATCCAGGGCAAGGTGCAGAACGCCCGCATCTACATCGCCGCCCTCGGCTACTACGAGCTGCGCGTGAACGGGCGGCGCATCGGGCACAAGGTGCTCGACCCGGCCTGGACTACGTATCCCAAGCGCGTGCTGTATTCCACCTACGACCTCGCCGGCGCATTGAAAGAAGGAAAGAACGTCATCGCCGTAATGCTGGCCGGCGGGTGGGCCACACAGGAAGTCTCCGGCTCGCAGATTTACTATTCGGAACCAGCGCTGCTGGTGCAGATGAACGGGGATCTCGAAGGCGGCAAACAGGTCTCCGTCGTCAGCGACGGTTCGTGGAAGACTGCGACTGGCCCAGTGACGGAGTCCAGCGTCTACGGCGGCGAGGTCTACGACGCGCGCAAGGAAACTCCCGGCTGGGATCAGCCCGACTTCAACGAGAGCGGCTGGACAGCCGCCCAGGTGGTGGAAGGCTCCGCCGGCCCACGCTCGTCGGAGTTGATGCCGCCCATCCAGGTGGTGGATGAGATCGTCCCGGTGAAGATGACCAGCCCCCACCCCGGCGTCTATGTCTTCGACATGGGCCAGAACATGAGCGGCTGGGCGCGCCTGCGCGCGGAAGGGCCGGCCGGCACAAAGGTCCAGATGCGCTATGCCGAACTGCTCTACGACAACGGCATGATCAACCGCGAAAATATCCGCGGCGCCAAATCGCGCGACATTTATATCCTCCGCGGAGGTGGTGAAGAGAGCTACGAGGCGCGGTTTACCTATCACGGCTTCCGCTACGTCGAAGTGACCGGCTTCCCGGGCACCCCCAGCCTCGATTCCATTCGCGGACAGGTGGTGCACACCGCCGTAAAGACCATCGGCAGCTTTGCCGCCTCCACCCAGGTCCTGAATGACATCCAGAAAATCATCCGCTGGTCGCAGTTGACCAACCTGATGGGCGTGCCTACCGACTGCGATCAGCGCGACGAGCGCCAGGGTTGGATGGGCGACGCGCAGGCCACCGCCGAAGAGGCCATGATGAACTTCGACATGGCCGCGTTCTATACCAACTTCATCCGCGATATCGCCGACGCCCAGCGCGACGACGGCGCCGTGCCCGATACCGTTCCGCTGAAATACGGCAGCTACGACGCCGATCTCGGCTGGCAGACAGCCTATCCGTTGCTGGTGAAGTACATGTGGGAGCACTATGGCGACCGCCGCATCATCGAGCAGAACGAAGCGGGACTGAAGAAGTACATCGAGTATCTTCGCCGCAATGCCAAAGACGATGTGTTCGCCACCGTGCTGGGGCACGAAGGCGACTGGGTCGAGCTGGCCCACACGCCCCATGACTACATCTCCGATTTCTGGTACCTCTACGACGTCGAAATCATGGCCGGATTCGAGAAGGTGCTGGGCCACACCGACGATGCGGAAATGTACGCCCGCCTCGCCGGCAACATCCGCAACGCTTTCAACCGCACCTACTTCCATCCCGACACGGCGCAATATGCCAACGGCACCCAGGGCGCCAATGCCATGGCGCTCTTCCTCAATCTGCCGCCCAGGGACCGCCGCGACGACGTGGTCACCAATCTCTATAACGATGTCCTCTACACGCACAACACGCACCTGACCACCGGGTTCCTCGGCGTGAAATTCCTCATGCCCGTGTTGACCGAGAATGGGCAGAACGATCTTGCCTACGATGTCGCCGCGCAGACCACGTATCCAAGCTGGGGTTACATGATTTCGCGCGGCGCCACCACGCTGTGGGAGTTGTGGCAGGAGAAGTCCGGTCCCAGCATGAACTCGCACGATCACATCATGTTCGGCAGCGTCGGCGCGTGGTTCTACCAGGCTTTGGCGGGCATCAACCAGGCGCCCGGCGAGGTGGGCTACCGCCACCTCCGCATTCAGCCGCACGCGGCGCACGGCCTGCAGTGGGCCAGCGGAACCGTAAAGACGATCCGCGGCACCGTGGAATCCTCGTGGGCGCACGAGGCGGACGGGATGCGGCTTAAAATCCAGATCCCCGTCGGATCGGATGCGCACGTACTGGTGCCCCGTCCCGAGCAACTCACCGCGATCATCGTCGAAGAAAACGGGCGCGTGGTGTGGGAGGACGGAAAGTACGTCCCCGGCGATCCGGGAATCACCGCTGCCACGGCGGAAGACGACGGCATCGCCTTCGACCTTGGTTCCGGCGAATACAACTTCCATCTTCGCGGACAATAGCTCTAAAAACTGGGTGAGTTCTACAGAGTCGCGTGCCCCAGGTCTCGATTTCGAGACCTGAGAAACTGCTCACTCACCTCAAGGATCGCGGTCATCGCCCGGGCAGCGTCTCCCGATCGCGGGAGTTCATGAACCCCCGCGGGCTCCCCTGGGAGCGGAGATTGGGATCGCCGATCGGCGGCCGTTCCTGCTCGCCGCCGAAGCCACGGACGAGCCGCGGATTGGGCTTGAATTTGGGCGGGCCGCCGTAGAACTGGCGCGCGTGGCTCAGCACGATCCCGGCGCGTCCGTGCATGGGTTGAACCAATCCGCGTACCTGCACGTCCATATCGCGGTACTTGCGCAGTTCGCCGACCTCGTCGCGATCACTCCAGAAACTCACAATCGTGAACCGGCAGCGCTCGTCGGGAGTGTCGCGGGAGCACACGTCAAGGAACCGGGTACCGTCGGGAAGCTCCACCACTTCATAAATATGCGCCGAGATGCACACGTCTTTGTTGAGCCTTCGCGATGCCTCCTCGGCACTCACGCATGGCTTTGGGCGAGCAGCGTTCGCCGGAAACCACAGAGCGGCTAAAACCAGAAGCGGAAAACCCCGCGAAGAGCGCAGCCTCATCAAATCGGCCTTTCCGGGGAATTGCGAAATAGGATAGAAGCGAATGCCATGGGCAGGAAGTGATGGGCTTCACGCGGCTAAGGGAATGGTGGCTTCAGTTTCCGTCGTTATCCGCATGGTCCGAATCGATCGTCAGCATCAGGTTCAGATCGACGGGCTTGCATGCGCGCAGATCGACGATCTGCGCCTGGGGCACAAAACCCATCGCGGAAACGAAAAGGTCATACATTCCCGCATGCAGGCTGGTTTTCACCTGCCCGGTTTTATCGGGCGTGAATTGCTGGTTGCTGCCGTGCTCCCCATGGACAAGCACGAACGCCTTGGGAAGATCCTTGCCGTCTTCGTCGGTCACGTGCACGTGCAGGCTGCATAAGGACGGTTTGGCTGCCGGCTGCGCCCCCGCGGCCAGGCACACGGCGAAGATAAGTTTGGATACGCCGATCGCGCGAAACACGTCCCTCATCCTTTTTGGTCCCTTGCTCCCTGCTTCACCCTCAGTGCGTGCCCACCAGCTCTTCGCGTTTCGCGCTCTTTCCGTAGTGGCTCTCGACGTACTTGTCGAGGATCTGCTTGAACTCCGCCACGATGGTGTCGCCGCGCAGCGTGGTATAGAGCTTGCCGTCCACGTAGACCGGCGCCTTGGGCTCCTCGAAGGTTCCCGGCAGGCTGATGCCCAGGTTGGCGTGCTTCGACTCACCGGGCCCATTCACCACGCAGCCCATCACCGCCAGCTTCAGTTCCTCCACGCCGGGATAGCGCTTGCGCCACTCCGGCATCGACGTGCGCAGGTAGCTTTGAATCTGCTCGGCCAGCTCCTGGAAATAAGTGCTGGTGGTGCGGCCGCACCCTGGGCAACTGGTCACCTGGGGCATGAAGCTGCGTATCCCGAGCGACTGCAGGATTTGCTGGGCGGCCAGAACCTCCTCGGTACGGTCCCCGCCCGGCCGCGGCGTCAGGCTTACGCGGATCGTGTCGCCGATCCCGGCCAGCAGCAGCGGCGCCAGTCCCGCGGTCGAGGCGATCACGCCTTTCGAGCCCATGCCGGCTTCCGTCAATCCCAGGTGAAGCGCATAGTCGCAGCGCGCGGCGAGGCTGGTGTAGACGTCGATCAGGTCCCGCACCCCGGAAACTTTTGCCGACAGGATGATCTGATCCTTGCGCAGGCCGTACCGCTCGGCGGCCTTGGCGGAGTCGAGCGCGCTCACCACCATGGCTTCCATCATGACTTCGCGCGCCGGCAGCGGCTCGGCCTTCTTGCTGTTGTCGTCCATCATGCGCGTCAGCAAAGCTTGATCAAGTGAGCCCCAGTTCACGCCGATGCGCACGGGTTTCTGGTTTTCGGCCGCGCACTCCACCATGGTGCGGAAGTTGTCGTCGTCCTTGCGCCCGATCGAAACGTTGCCGGGATTGATGCGGTACTTAGCCAGAGCCTTCGCCGTGGCGGGAAACTTCTTCAGCAGCAGGTGGCCGTTGTAATGGAAGTCGCCCACGATGGGCACGCGCATGCCGCGCTTCTCGAGACCGTCGACGATGGCGGGAACGGCGGCAGCGGCTTGCTCGTTGTTCACCGTGACGCGCACAATCTCCGAACCGGCCAGGGCTAGCGCTTCCACCTGGTCGATGGTGGCCGCCGCATCGGCCGTATCGGTGTTGGTCATCGATTGCACCACGACCGGGACTTCCCAGCCCACGCGGACATGGCCGATCCGGACGGTAGGTGTTTTTCTGCGCTGAATTTCGGGCATCTGGACCTCATTTCCAGTTTACTAGGAAGGCAGGGAACCAGGGGACCGGGAGAACAAGGCAACGCGGGGTGGAACGGGTGGAAGAGAAGGGAAAGCGCGTCCGGATGAAGGCCGTCAGCGAGCCGGCGCGCGGATGGGCGGAGGCCCTGAAGCTCGAACTCGAGGCCTGGCCGGGGGTTACGACAAAGAGCGCCTTCGGCATGACGATGGTCTACCGGAAGGCCGTAGTCTTCGCCGCCTTGCCGCGCACGCGGGCGTTGTTTGAAGAGGACGCTATCCTGCTGAAATTCAATCGCCAACCTCGAACTGTGGCGGCCCGGATTGCGGCCGAACCAAGGTTCGCCGCGGGCACCATGGAGCAGCGCCGTGACCATAAGAAGTCCGGCGGTCAGGGCCGCCACTGGCGCATCTTCCTCATGCGCGACGTCCTCGACCTGCATGCGGCAATTCAATGGCTCGCAGAGGCCTATCGGCTTGCGACGCCCCCCAAATCCTAGTTGGCTCCGGAACGGCGACCTCGATCAATTCCCCATTCAAACTGTCTCACCCAAAGGGTTCACCCCACATCGTGTCCAGGGGCCTATTTTTCTGCCGCCTGAATCCACGGCACTTATGCCCTGTTTTCCATTGCATGGAATTACGCCCTCCGGGAGCACAATGAATCCAGTGCAGGAACGCGGGCAGCAGGTTAGATTCGCCCGCCGGGACCTGCCGACCTCGAAGGGATCGCCGGCATTGGTTAGCTCAATTCATGTTCGAAAATGGCCGTTCAGGGAACCATGCGACCTGCTTGAAGCGAAGAAGGATCTTGTCCAAGATGAAGGCACTTCAGGACTTACGACATTTAGCTGCTTTTTGGGTTGTTTTTGGACTTGTGAAACTGTGAAGGACACTAACATGTCAAACAATCAATGACTTACAGAAAACGCGTTCCACAGTTTCACAGTCCGCACGCATCGAACCAAAAAGTGATCCAAATCACCTCCTGGACGGTCTCGATTCGCTCGGGTGCTCGGTCCCTTGTTCCCCGATCCCTGTCATTGCGCCGGCTGGTCGTAGTGGAACAACTTCTGATTCACGTCGGGCCAGAATTCCTTGAGCACAAATGTGAAGGCGTCGATGCCCACATCGAGTCCCCAGTTCGTCGCCGTGGTCGATAAATTGCGCTGCTGCGCCGGGTAGTAGGCGTTGCCCAGGGCCGCGGAAGCGCCCGCTCCGGCGACCTCCGAGATATTGAACTGGTCCTTTCCGGCGTCGGAACGCGTCACCACGGCCCGGCTCAGCGCATACCCCGTGCGCTTGAAGAAGTTGCCCCTACCCAGGGTGTAGTAGCGCGAGTCCTGATGCGTCACTACGGGAAAGATGAACTCGACGAAGTAATTCTCGGTGGTCTGGTCGACCGCCGAGTGCCACCAGTATTGTCCATATCCTGCCGCGCCCTGGCCGAATTCAGGGGTGGCTTTGAGACCCATGTTGTAGCCCGCCAGCAGCGTGGGGATCACGAGGGCCGAATAATCGAAGGAATCTTCGGTGGTGGTAATAAATTTCTCTTTGATCGTCTGCGGCGGGAGCTTGGTATCGGTGCTCACGGACCGGAAATTGGGAATAATGCCGAGAATACGCTTGGTCTGGGGTTTATTGCTGAGTGGGGCCTGCGTCGCCGCTCGAGGCGGATCCTGCTGCGGTGTCGGGTTGTCGGGCAGGTTGGTTTGGGCCTCCGGCGAAGAAGGAGGATCAGCCGGGGCCTGCTGTGGGGCCGCGACCGGCGCCGACAGCAGAACGCCAAGCAAAGCAGCGGAAGAAAACCACGCCTTGAGAAGGATGCTCGCGAGCGGAAAAGCAGGGCGCGTTTTAGGTTTGAACCGGTGGCGGGGAAGCGGGGGACTCATGCATGGTTGGACTGCCAAAGCCACCCGAAGGATACAGTTCGGACGACGATCGATGACCGATTTCGTTGAAACTGATTGATTTGCCATTTTTAGAGCGCAGCGCGATCAAATTCAGTCCGCCGCCACGGCTTTGCGCGAAGGCCGCGCAGCCCGGTGCGGCGCCGGCCTGGGCAGGGTCGAACGGGGAATGGCGCCGGGATCCACCCTGCCCTCCGCCAGTTGCATCAGGAAATCCTGACTGGAAAACGGCAGTGCGTCCTTGAATGACTTGGAGGCCCGAACATAGGTGCCATCCGGCTGCAGAAGGCGAGCCTTGAGGGTATCAGCCAGGAGGGAGGGAAGAATCTCATCGTGGATGCGGGCCTTGGCGGCGGCGTCGCGCACCGGAAAGACCACTTCACACCGCTCGAACAGGTTGCGCGGCATCCAGTCTGCCGATCCAATGTAGATTTCGTCGTCCCCGCCATTGGCGAAGTGGAAGATCCGGGAGTGCTCCAGGAACCGGCCGACGATCGATCGCACGCGGATGCGTTCCGAAAGACCCTTCACGCCCGCCCGCAGTGTGCACACGCCACGCACGATCAGGTCCACTTCCACGCCCGCCTGCGAAGCCGCGTAGAGCGCCTCGATGACCGTGGCCTCCAGCAGCGCATTCATCTTGCCCACGATGTGTGCCGGCCGGCCGGCGCGCGCGTGCTCCATCTCCCGGCGTATCAGCCCCAGAAAGCTCTCCGCCATGGTCAACGGAGCCACCAGCAGCGGCCGGTAATCGTCGATTTCCGCGTGCGCCGTCAGGTAGTTGAACACCATGTGCACGCGATCGGTGATCTGCGGATCGCAGGTCAGCAGGCTCAGGTCGGTGTAGAACCGCGCCGTGACCGGGTTGTAGTTGCCCGTCCCGAGATGGCAATAGCGCCGGGTGACGCCGTCTTCATCCCGGCGCACCAGCATGGCAAGTTTGCAGTGCGTTTTCAGCCCCACCACGCCGTGAAACACCTGCACGCCGGCGTCTTCCATGTTGCGCGCCCAGCGAATGTTCGAAGCCTCGTCGAAACGGGCCATCAACTCCACCACCAGCGTGGTCTCCTTGGTGGCCGCCGCATCGATGAGCGCCTTGAACATCGGCGAGTTCTCGCTGGTTCGATACAGGGTCTGCTTCATGCTGACCACCGCCGGATCTTCGGCGCCGAGTTCGATGAAGTTCACCACCGGGTCGTAGGAATCGTATGGATGATGGAGGAGAATGTCGCGCGTGCGCAGATCCTCGAAAATGTTCGCCGCTTTGCGGCTCAGGTGAAGAGGCTTGGGCGTGAACGGCGTGTACTTCAGGTCGGGCCGCTGAATGTCGCCATAGAGGTACATGATGCGCGACAGGTTCACCGGGCCGTCGCCGCGATACACCTGGTTCTCTTCCAGTTCGAAATTCACCCGCAGCCGCTCGATGATTTCCGGGTGGGCCCCGGTCTCGATCTCCAGCCTTACCGTGTCGCCCTTGCGGCGGTTGTGCAACTCCACGCGAATCGATTCCAGCAAGGAGCGCGCTTCTTCCTCTTCGAAGTAAAGGTTCGAATTGCGGGTCACGCGAAATGCCGCGTGCGCCAGCACCTCGTATCCGCGATACATGCCGCCAAGGTTCTGGGCGATCAGGTCCTGCAGCAGCAGGTAGTCATGCCAGCCCTCGTCGGCCGGGAGCCGAACGAACCGGGGCAGGGCGCGCGGCACGGTAACCACGCCAAGCACCTGGGGGCTTGAGCTGCGCCGCTTGGGCCGGAGCAGCAGCGCCAGGCACAGCGCCTTGTTCAGCACCCTCGGAAACGGATGCGCCGGATCGATGGAGATAGGTGTAAGAAGCGGATCAACCTCGCGCTGGAAATAGTTCTGGGCGAACTCGCGGGCTTCCTCGTCGAGTTCCTTCCATTCCAGCAGTCGGATGTTCTGCTTGCGCAGTTCCGGCAGAAGGCGGTCGTTCCAGCACGCATACTGTGCGTCCACGAAGCGATGGATTTCGGCCGTCAGCTCGGCAAGGGACTCATCGGGCCGCAGACCGTCGTAGCCCGGCTCGCGGTAGCCGTCCTCGATGCGCTGCATCAGCCCGGCCTGCCGGATTTCCACGTACTCGTCCAGGTTGCTGCCCGTGATCGCGAGAAACTTCACGCGCTCCAGCAGTGGATTGGCGGGGTCCTCGGCCTCTTCCAGGACGCGGCGATTGAACTGCATCCAGGACATGTCGCGTCCATTGAAAATCTTCGGCTTTTTTGTCGTCCTTACCGCCATTGAATCCGCTCTGTGTGCGTCATTGCGTAGTTGGCAGTCTACAGCTTTTGCCCCCTGCGGGTGCAGCGAAAACCGGAGCCGCTAACTGATCGGAACATCAGGCGGAGAGATGCATTGTAAAAAATTGTGCAAAACAGATTGTCCGCGGAGTTGTTGATTTCCCGGCTCCCAAAACCAGGGACCTGGAACACCCAGCGATTTGGCTGTTTGCCGCCTAGCCGGGTTCGGGTACCGGGTCGAATCCGCTGCGAACCGGCCCGGCAACATGAATTGACCCTGTACGCCCGGCGGGTGGAGGATAGAAAGTGGAGCTTCCATTTCTCTGACGCAGGAGCGCGCGATGCCCAAGGAAATCCCCACTCCGAATTCCGGTCTGGCCCCCTCCCAGCAAGGGAACTCGGCAACGGCTGCTCGGGCATACGAGGGCATGGACGATGCGTTCGATCGCATGGCATCCGCCTTGTACAGCCTCGCCTCCATGCTGGCGGGTGAGGGCGAAGACAGCATTGGCCTGGTGGAGATCGCCGTGGCAACTGCTGAATCGGCTGCGGACTCCGGTGCCGAGGAAGCGTTGCGCAGAGGACAGCTTGCCCTGGCGACCGCGGCTGTCGAGCTGATCGGCGGGTGCGATCCGGAAGGCCTGGCAGCGCCCCAGGACCTGGAGCCGGCCGTAACCTGCATTGAAGACGACGACCTGGACGCAGCCGCCGCCGCCCGCGAGGAGATGGAGCGCATGATCGCCGGCCCCGATCGCGACCGGGTGCGGGCGTGGCTTGAAAGCCTGCCCACCGCGCTGCGCACCATCTACGTGCTGCGGGCCGTTGCCGGATTGACGGCCACGGAAACTGCGGATCTTCTCGCGCAGCACGGCGGGCGGCTTGCGGCCGGATGGACTCCGGAGGCGGTCCGCGAACTCTTCCGCCAGGGGCTGTGCTCGCTGGCTTCCCAGCTGATTCACGCCACGGCGGGGCAATAAAACAGGCAACAGGAAGCAGGGAACAGCAAAGCCCGCTGCGCCCTGAATGCGCTTGCCCCTGGGTATCCCTGATCCCCTATTCTCCAGTCCCTGTTCCCTCGTCCCACGGTCCCTGCCTTTACACTGTTTAGGAAGCTTGCCGGTATCCTTCTGCATCCATTAATGAGCCAACATTTTGGGCTGAACGCCCGTTGCTACAGCTTGCTCCAGGCGAGATAACCGTCGATGCACTCAGATTCTTCAAAAAAGAACCCACGCTGTTGCCGTGCGCGCCGCTACTGGCTCGGCGCTGCATTCTTGTCCGTTGGCTTGATCGCAGGGTTGCCTTCGCAACCTGCATCCGCGCAAACCACTCCATCAGCTCCCACCGCAGCGCAGGCCGGACCATCCAGTTTTCAGGGCAGCGTGGCGGTGGGCGAAGTATCGCCCCAGCCGGTCGACCTTGGCCTCGACGACGCCATCCAGCGCGGTTTGAAGAATAACCTCGGGGTCATCCTGAGCTCGACCCAGACCGCTGCCGCCCGCGGACAGCGAATGAGCCAGCTCCAGGCGCTCCTGCCAGGCGTGGACGCCAGCATCAAAGAATCGGTGATGCAGGTCAATCTCGCCGCCGAGGGCCTGCGGATTCCCGGCATCCCAACCATTGTCGGTCCGTTCGGGTTCACCGACATTCGCGCCACGCTGGACTGGTCCCTGGTTAACGTCAATTCGCTCCGCACCTACCTGGTGGCCAAACACAACTTCAACGCGGCCCAGCTCAACGCCCAGGACGCTCGCGACCTGGTTGTGCTCACTGTGGGCAACGCGTACCTGCTCGTGCTTGCCGATGAGAGCCAGGTGTCCAGTGTGGAGGCGCAGGTGGGTACAGCCAAGGTCTCGCTGGACCAAGCGGTGAACAGTCACCAGGCCGGCACCGCACCGCTTCTCGACGAGTTGCGGGCGCGGGTCGATTACCAGACCCTGCAGCAGCAGCTCATCGTGGCCCAGAATGCACTGGAAAAAGACCGCCTGGCGCTGGCGCGCGTCATCGGGCTGCCGCTGGCGCAGAAATTCAACCTGGCCGACAAAGCGCCATATGCCGCGTTCGACCAGATCGACGTGGTTGCCACTATCCGGCAGGCCCAGGCGAACCGCAAGGATCTGGCGGCCATGTTGGAGCAGACCAAGGCTGCCGAAGAGCAGCGCAAGGCGGCCACCGCCGATCGCTATCCGACCCTCAAGCTGGAGACGGACTACGGCGACATCGGCGTGAATGTTTCGCATTCGCACGGGACGGTCAACGCTTCGGCGAATTTCAGCGCTCCACTATTCAAGGAGTATGGTTTGCGCGGCGAGGCCGAACAGGCGCAATCGCAGCTCGACACCCAGCGCGCCCAGTTGAGCGACATGAACGCCCAGGTGGACGCCGATGTTCGCGATGCGCTTCTCGATATCGCGTCGGCGCAGCGGCAGGTGGAAGTGGCGCGTTCGAGCGTCGATCTGGCCAACGAGGCCCTGAGCGAAGCCCAGCAGCGCTATGCGGCAGGCGTGAGCGATAATCTCGCCGTGAGCCAGGCCCAGCAGTCGGTGGCCCAGGCCAACGACCAATACGTGTCCAGCCTTTATCGGCACAACATCGCCAAACTCAGCCTGGCGCGGGCGCTGGGCGCGGCGGAAAACTACAAGACGTATTTGGGAGGAAAGTGAACGTGGCGGATACAGCAACCAGACCCGTACAACACGAGCCGGATACGACCACCGAGGTCGTGCAGCCACGGTCCCGCCGCAGGGGCATCATCATTGTGGTCCTCGCCATCCTCGTGGTGGGAGCGATCGCCCTCTGGTGGCATTCCACTTTTAGCGAGGACACCGATGACGCGCAGATCAACGGACACCTGATCCAGGTCAGTTCGCGGATTGCGGGCCAGGTGCAAAGGGTCTACGTGGACGAAAACCAGCAGGTGAAGAAGGGCGACCCGATCGTCGATCTCGATCCGAGGGATTTCCAGGTTGCGGTGGAGAATGCCAAGGCCGCGCTGGCCAGCGCCCAGGCGAACGCGCTCGCGGCCAACGTTGCGGTGCCGTTGACGACCATCAACACGGGCAGCCTGCTCACCTCGGCCAACTCAGACGTCAGCGGCGCGCACGCCGGGGTTCTTCAGGCGCAACAGCAACAGCAGGCCGCGCATGCGCGGGTTGTGCAGGCCCAGGCGAATAACGACAAAGCGCAGTCGGATCTCCAACGCTACAAGCCGCTGGTGGAAAAGGACGTGATCAGCAAGCAGCAGTACGATGCTGCGGTGGCTGCGGCTGCGGCTGCGGCTGCATCGGTGCAGGACGCGCTGGCCAGCGAACAGGCTGCCACCGAGGGAGTCCGCGTGGCCCGCGAGCGCGAAGCCGGGACCCAGGCCAGCCTGAAATATGCGCAGACCGCGCCCCAGCAGATCGCGGCCCAGAACGCCCGGGCCAAGCAGGCCGAAGCGCAGGTGCAGCAGGCTCAGGCGCAGCTCGACCAGGCAATGCTCAACCTGAGCTATACCAAGCTCGTCGCCCCGGAAGACGGCATCGTCACCCGCAAAAGCGTGGAGATCAACCAGAACATCTCGGTCGGCCAGAATCTGCTGACCTTGGTGTCGCTCCAGAACATCTGGGTGACGGCGAATTTCAAGGAAACCCAGTTGCGCCACATGGACCCGAATCAGACGGTCGAAATCGAAGTTGACGCCACAGGGAAGACCTATCACGGCAAGGTGACGCAGATCGGCGGCGCAACCGGTTCGGTGCTCTCGCTTTTTCCGCCCGAGAACGCGACCGGCAACTACGTGAAAGTGGTGCAGCGCGTTCCCGTGCGCATCGACTTTACCGACCTCGAACACGAGGATCCGAATCACCTTTTACGGCCGGGGCTGTCGGTAGAGCCTAAGGTTCGAGTGAAGCAGTAAGACAGCTTCCATCCGCAAGCTTCCAGCGTCTGGCCCCGACGTGCGGCTATGCCGCACGCCGAAGCAGGGACTCTACTTTTCCGACACCTGCGGATTGGCCTGGAATCCCGGTACGCCGAATTGCCAAAGCAGAAAACTCAAGCGGTCGGCGGCGGCATCCTGCTGCTCCGCTTCACCGCTGCCTCCGCCATGTCCTCCGCCGTAGTCCACGCGCAGCAGGATAGGCTTGCCGCTGGAAGTCGCCGCCTGCAGGCGCGCGGTCATTTTGCCCGGACACCAGGGATCCACGCGCGGATCATTACTTCCCGTCGTAAGCAGAACTGCCGGGTAGGCGGTCCCATCCTTAACATGGTGGTAGGCGCTCATCTGGAGGATGTTTTTGAAACCCTCCTCGGTGTTAACGGTGCCGAGTTCAGGAATATTCGTTTCCCCGTTTGCGGAGTGCTCGAAACGGACAACATCGAGTACCCCCACGTCGATGATCGCCGCGCCGAACAGGCCGGGCCGTGCGGTGATCGCTCTCCCGATCAGGATGCCGCCTGCGCTTCCTCCCCTCCCCGCCAGCCGCGGGGTCGACGTGTACTTCTTGTCGATCAAATACTGCGCGCACGCGTTGAAATCGAGCCAGGTATTGGGCTTGGTTGCGCCCTTCCCTCCCAGGTGCCACTCCTCGCCGTACTCACCCCCGCCGCGCACATGGCACACGGCGAACACTCCGCCCAGCTCATACCATGCCAGTTGCGTGGGATCGAAAAAGGGCGTGATCGAGATCGAGTAGCCACCATAGCCCTCCATCAAAGTCGGGTTGGTCCCGTCCAGCTTCAGGCCCTTCCTGTAAACGATGGAGAGGGGCACCTTCGTTCCGTCGTGGCTTGGAACTTTGACTTCGACGGATTCGAGATTGCCGGGATTGTCATGTGGTCCCGCGGGCTGGATGCCGGTATCCGTGATCTTCCTCGTTTGCGGATCGTATTCGAAAATCCTGCCGGCGCGCGTCCACGTGACGGCGTCGACGATCGCGCCGGCGGCTCGCGGATCCGTGCTGAGATAAATGCTGCCGTCAAAGGGAAGCGGAATCGGCTGGGGCTTCGCCGGCGCGCCGAAGGGAACCCGCAGAAGGCGCCCCACGCCGCCATCCATCAGGTCCACATAGAGACCATCTTTAGCGCGGTGCACGCCGTTCACGACCGCCTCGCCGGGGGGAACGACGACCTCGGCCGACGCGAGGCTGGGATGGCGCGCATCGATGCGAATCAGCTTGTAGCGGGGCGTGTCCTTGTAGGTGAGCAGATACAGATCGTCGCCCTGGACCTCGATGTTCGTCACTCCATCGTCAAAGCTGTTGATTTTGTTCCAGGGCGTGCCGGGTTTGCCCAGCGTCTCGACCGGGGCGATGTAGTACGCGCTGTTGGGTGTGACGCTGCCGTTGAGCACGCCGATCGCGTACTTCGATCCCTGCGGAATCACCACCGAGGCGATCAGGCTGGAGTCGACTTCGATGGAAGGAACGACCCCGGCGCCGAAAACCGCCTTGTCCTCCGCGGCATCGGTGCCAAGCACGTGGAGATAAGCGCGGAAATTCTGTCGCAGGCGTTCCGGGGGTGCATCGGCAGGGAGGTCCTGCAGCCGGCCGTAAACGAAGGAGTGATTGTCGGGCAGCCAGGATACGCACAGACCCTCCGCGCAGGCACCGTGGGTGACAACATCGGGAAGTTCCCGGCCCGTGGCGATTTCGATGACGTGTAGTTCGTTGTTGGTCTCCGAGCCCCCCGGCGTAAGGGTGACCACCATCAGCCTGCCGTCGTCGGAAATGGCGGTGCTTGCGATTTCATTTTTGCCCCGGGCCTGGTCTTCGGAGCTCAGCTTGATCTTTTCCGGATCGACGAGCAAGCGGTCCGTCCCCTTGACTCCGCGGCGCAGGTACATCTTGCCGGTGTCCTCATTGGGCTGGCGCTTCCATATCAGGTACTGGTCGCCGGGGAGGCGCTGAGCGAAAACGCGCGGGGCCGACTGATCGAGTTCGCGAATGCGCGCCAGGAGCTTGGCGCGGCCGGGAATTCCGGCAAGGACCGAGCGGGTGTATTGATTCTGCGCTTTGAACCACGCTTCCACTTCCGGGTCTTTCAGATTCTCCATGTACCGGTAGGGGTCATCCACCTTTGTCCCGAAGTATTCGTCCGTGACGTTTCGGACGGGCGCCACCGGCGGCGCCAAAAGGGAAGTGGAATTCGCAGATGGGGATTGAGAACCGGCCCGCAGGCCGGACAGCAGCATCGCGCCGGCCGCAAGCGCGAACAGGATCTTTCGAAATTGCATACGGACCTCCACTGAAAGCGACGCACCAAGGCTAGCATGCGAATCTAGCCATTAGCTTCTAGCTCCTGGCCGCAGTGTGATGACTGAGATCGGGGGATTAGAATCAATCGATGATTCTCCCTGAAACCGAGCTGGAAACCAGGAGCTAGAAGCTAGAAGCTGTCGTATGCGCGACTCAATTCATGTCTCGAAAGAGAACTACCTGAAGGCCATCCTCGAGGCCGAAGCAGAGGGCCGGCAGGTGATTCCCGCCATGCTCGCGCACTGGCTGGAAGTTTCCGCACCCGCCGTGACCATGGCGCTGAAAAGACTGAAGCGCGATGGCGACGTGGAGGTGGGCCAGGACGGGATCGTGCGCCTGACGCCTGCCGGCCGCGAGACCGCCTACCGCACCGCCCTCCGGCATCACCTCATCGAGCGCATGCTGAGCGAGGTCTTCGGCATGGAGTGGTACGAGATCCACGAGGAAGCTGAGCGCCTGGAGCACGCCGTCTCGCCTGCTTTCGAGGCCAAGCTGCGCGAGAAGCTGGGCGAGAGTGGTGCCTGCCCGCACGGGAATGCGGTCCTGCCCGAAAATCCCGCCGAGCGCAAACTGCGGGGCGAAGTGCCCCTGTCTGAGGCAGTGGAGGGGCACGGATACACCGTGAGCAGCCTGCACGAGCGGGATCCGAAGCTCCTGCTGTTTCTACATCAGGTGGGGATCGGCCCCACGACGAAGCTCCGGGTGCTCCGCCAGAATTACGATCAAACGGTTTCGATTGAATTACCTACAGGAACGTCCATCCTTGGCCGTCCGGCTGCGGAAGCAGTGTGGTTACACCCGGATGCAGGTTGATAATTTAAAATAATAAAAAGCAATTAACCATGATTAACTAATCCGTGCCATACTGTGTTCAGGAGGGGCGAAGCGCACTCCATGGCCACGGAGATAATCAGTCCGGTCTCGGTCCAGGAGCCTTCTCTCCCCGAGGTCTATTCAAGCGTCAGGATTTCACGCTCGCCGTTTTATTGGAAGCGGCTGCTGGGCTTTTTCGGACCTGGATTCCTGATTGCCGTGGGCTATATGGATCCCGGCAACTGGGCCACGGATATCGCCGGCGGTTCGCGTTTCGGGTACACCCTCCTATTTGTCATCATGGCCTCGAATCTGATGGCCATCCTGCTGCAGAGCCTGTCGCTCAAGCTGGGCATTGCGACCGATCGCGACCTGGCGCAACTATGCCGCGAAAATACCCGCCCCTGGGTCAGCTGGACGCTGTGGCTGATGGCTGAGGTGGCCATCGCCGCGTGCGACATGGCCGAAGTGATCGGCTCGGCGATCGCGTTGCAACTGCTGTTTCACATTCCGCTCTTCTATGGCGTGCTGATTACCAGTCTGGATGTGCTTCTGATCCTGCTGCTGCAGCGATGGGGATTCCGCTACGTGGAAGCGTTGGTGATTGCGCTGATCGCGACGATCCTCACCCTGTTCGCGATCCAGATGGTGTTGTCCCGTCCCGAATATCTGCCGGCCCTGCGAAGCCTGGTCATCCCGTCGTCCTCGATCGTGCTCGACCGCGGCATGCTGTTCATCGCCATCGGCATGCTGGGCGCCACGGTGATGCCGCACAATCTTTACCTGCACTCGTCGATTGTGCAGAGCCGCCGCTACAAGCGCACGCCGGAAGGCAAGCGTGAAGCCATCCGAATGGCCAATATGGATTCCGCGCTCGCGCTGACCGTGGCTCTTTTCGTGAACGCGGCGATCCTGATTGTGGCCGCGGCGGTGTTCTATCGCAGCGGTCATTTTGAAGTGGCGGCGATCGAGGATGCGTTCAAGCTGCTGAGCCCGCTGGTAGGCGCCGCCGGGGCAAGCACGCTTTTTGCCGTTGCGCTTCTGGCGTCGGGACAAAATTCGTCCATTACGGGGACGCTGGCCGGACAGGTGGTGATGGAGGGATTCATCCACTTGCGGGTGAAGCCCTGGCTGCGGCGCCTGATCACGCGTTCCATTGCCATCGTGCCCACGATCGTGGTCGTCGCCTTCCGCGGCGAGCACGGGACTGAGACGCTGCTCCTGCTGAGCCAGGTCATCCTGTCGCTCCAGCTCAGCTTCGCCGTGGTGCCCCTGGTGGTGTTCACCAGCGATCGGAAGAAGATGGGCGAATTTGTGAATAAGCCGTGGCTGAAGGGCCTGTCATGGGCGACGGCCGTGCTGATTGCGGGACTGAATGGGTGGTTTCTGGTGTCGATGATGCGGTGAGGTCCGTTGTCGGTTTTCAGCTCGCGAGGCTGATGGCGGAGGAAGCTGAAAGCTGAACGAGGATGGCTGATAGCTGTGGGGTGACCTACCATAGAATCATGCTCGTCCTTTCCGCAGCCGAGATGCAGGCCTGCGATCGCGCCACCACGGAGCAATTCGCCGTTGCTTCCATCGACCTGATGCGCCACGCATCCGCGGCGGTAGCAAACATCGCCTTGCAGCAATTTCCGCACGCCCGGCGGGTCACGGTGTTGTGTGGACGGGGCAACAATGGCGGCGATGGCATGGTGGCGGCCCGCCTGCTCGCCGAAGCAGGCCTGGCGGTAACTGTGATCGTGCTGGGATCGCCTGCCGAGATCAAGGGCGATGCCGCCGTCGCCTGGTGCGAACTCGAAGCTGCGCACTCCTGCACGATTCACGTCGTCAATTCCGCGGAGGATCTTGGGAAGCACAATAACGCCCGCGACGATGCCGATCTGTTTGTCGATGCCATCGTGGGCACCGGGTTCAGGCCGCCGCTGAAGGGCCTCGCATTCGTCACGCTGGAATGGCTGAAAGCCGCGGCAGAAGAAAGAAAGGTTCTCGCTGTCGATATTCCCTCGGGCTGGCCCTCGGATGAGACGCGTGGATGCGTGAGCGATCCGGTGATCCCGGCCGACGCCGTGGTAACCTTCACTGCGCCCAAGCCCGCGCATGTTTTCGGCCAGCTGACCCGCCGGTGGGACGATCCGGTCGTCGTTGCTCCGATCGGTTCGCCGGACGAGGCAATCGTTTCCGCGCTCAACATCCACTGGGCAGGCTCGGCGCAATCCCTGCTTCACGCTCCGCGCGCTGCCGACGCCAACAAGGGAAAATTCGGGCATGTGCTGGTGGTTGGTGGCTCGTTCGGATCTGGCGGAGGCAAAGCCGGAGCGCCGGTGATGACATCGCTGGCTGCGCTGCGTGTGGGAGCCGGGCTGGTTACGGCTGCGGTTCCAGCGCCCGCACTGGCAATTGTTTCAAGCCATGCGCCTGAACTGATGACCTGGCCACTCCGGGCGAATGACGCCGGACAGGCCTCGCCTGACAATCTTGCTCCGGAATACCTGGCCGCCCTGACAAGGGGAATGACGGTCCTGGCGATCGGTCCGGGCCTCGGTCAGAGTGACGATACCTCGCGATTCTGCATCGGACTGCTTGAAGCTACCAATGTGCCCGCTGTCATCGATGCGGACGGCTTGAACATCCTGTCAAAAAATATCGGTATCCTGGCGCAGCTCACATCGAAGGGACGAATTGTGGTTTTGACTCCGCATCCCGGGGAGATGGCGCGCCTGATCGGTGCGTCGACGGCGGACGTGCAAGCCAACCGGCTTGAAATGGCGCGGACCTTCGCCCGGGAGCATGGCGTCACGTTGGTGTTGAAAGGCGCCCGTACGCTGATCGCCCATCGCAACGGACGCGTCGCCGTGAACACCACGGGGAAGGGGGAATCGTGTCCGGAGGTCACCCGGGTCGGCGACGGTCGAGCGGCTGAGCAGCCCGCGCGACAGGACGCCGTAGGCGGTTACGCCGATGCCGAGCTCGGTGAGCAGCGGCAAGATCCGCGCCTCGGGGCGACGACGATGAGCGAGTAATCGATTTGCAGATTGACGATGGGTATGCAGGCGTAAGCGCTGACGCATGGTGTCGGCCCGACTTTGAGAGCCCGACGGCGCGCACGTAGCCGGTGGTGACGATGTCAGCGATGGCGCCGACCGTTCCTCGATGGGGACCGCAGGGTCGAGGCGCGCGGGATGGTAGACGTCGACGTGGTCGACGCCGAGCCTGGTGAGCGTGTGGCCGAGGAAGTCTTCGACCGCCGCCGGGCGCGCGTCGTACCCGACCGAGGGCGCCATCCGGCGCGCGAAGCGCGCCGAACTTCACCGACAGCAACGCCCGCTCGCGACGCCCCTTCAGCGCCCGGCCAAGCAGCAACTCGTTGTGCCCTGTGCCGTAGAAGTCGCCCGTGTCGATGAGCGTGATGCCGGCCTCGAGCGCCGCATGAATTGTGGCCACACTCGTGTTCGTCGGACGGGCCTGTACATGCCCGACATGCCCATGCAGCCGAGCGACAACGGGAACACGGTCGACGACTTGCCCCCAGTCGGCGGACGGCAGGCGGGTGATGTGAGGTCATGGTCCGACGTTAATGCAAAGAATGCGTCGTGGCAACCCGGCCGCGAGGCGGCGCGGCAGTCGCGCGAAGACGCCTCCTCGGATTGGCGGCATTATCCATCTCCGAGGGATGAAAGCGCTTGCGCCGCCACGTCAGGCAGAGAATAGGTGAACGCTCCGGGACCAGGGAAGTGAGCTATGCTGGGGATCGCCGGCACGTGAACGCCCGATGGCGAGTAGTCTTGCGACCGCAGGCCGGCATCAACGGAACATCGCGCATTCGAGGACACCCATGCAGAACACATCGCCGAGAGGTTCGGACGACGGGCGCTCATCAAAGGGGCCGCAATGTTGACGGTGGCGGCCACGGCTCGCGCGCAGGGCCAGGCGCCGCCGGCGGAGCCGGTCACGACGCTGGCGGACGTGCCGCTCGGTTCGTCGGTGACGATCACGGTCGAGCGTCGCGGCGACATCGTGCTCGTCGGTCTCAACCGCCCGTTCATCCAGAACCGGCTCGATCCGCCGACGCGGACGCGGCTGGCGGAGACCTTCTATCAATACGAGCACGACCCGTCGCTGCGCGCGCTGGTCCTCTTCGGTCACGGCGAGCACTTCTCGCGCGGCATCGACGTCGACGCGTCGCAGGCGGGCATCATCGCCGGGCAACGCGCGGCGAGCACGGCGAGACGCTCGATCGTGCTCGGCAATTCGCAGCCGCATCGGTCGAAGCCGGTCGTCGTGGTGGCGCACGGCGACACGTGGAATCTCGGACACGAGATCTACCTCGCGGGCGATATCCGCGTCGCCGCGGCGAACACGCGCTTCGGGCAGGACGAGAACACGCACGGACGGTTTCCCGGCGGTGGCGCCACAGTGCGTTTCGTCCGCGAAGCGGGGTGGGGCAATGCGATGCGCTACATGCTGACCGGCGACCACTGGAGCGCCGAGGAGTCGTACCGGATGGGCATCACGCAGCAGATCGCGGTGACGCCCGAGACCGCGCTCGAGGCCGGCGTCGCGATCGCGCGCCGCGTCGCGGCGTGCGCACCGCTGTCGATCAGGGCGACCCTGGCGTCCGCGCATCAGGTACGTCGACCCGGTGGAAGCCGACGCGCTGTCGAAACTCGGCGCGCAGTACAGCGCACTCTATCGAACCGAGGACTTCGTCGAGGGTCGCCGTGCGGAAGCCGAGGGCCGACCACCTCAATACAAGGGAAAGTGATGACAATCAAGTACAAGGGAAAGCGATGACAACCACGATCCGAAAGAGAGCGGTGGAAGCTGCATCCGTCGTGGCGCTGGTCGCGATGCGTCACCAGCACTGCTGGCACAGTCCGCGCAGGGCGTGATCTCGGGCCCGGTCGGCCCGAGCCCCTACGACATCGTTCGGGCCTGGCACAAGCCGTTCTCCGAGCCCGGGTTCACGTTCGGGGGCAATTCCGGCATCTTCGCGGAATCGCCCAACCGCATCTTCATCGCCCAACGCGGCGAGTTCCGGCTGCCCAGCCCGGTTCCTCCAGGGTTCGCGGGGTTTGCGGGCTCGATTGGCGTCAACGTGCTCAGCGCCACCGCTGGCCGCGTCTGGCGCAACTGCCTCTACACGCTCGACGGTGACGGCAACGTCAAGGAGCGGTGGACGCAGTGGGATTCCCTGTGCGAAGGCTCGTCCGGCCCCGGGCCGCATCGGCTGCGCATCAGCCCGTACGACCCCGAGCATCGCGTGTGGGTCGTCAACGAAACGTTCAGCACGATCTACGTCTTCTCCAATGACGGCAGCAAGCTGCTGAAGACACTGGGCGAGAAGAACGTGCCGGGCACGGACGGCAAGCACTTCGGCAAGCCGCAGGACGTGGCGTTTCTGCCGGACGGCAGGATTCTCATTGCCGACGGCCTGGACAATCACCGCGTGATGATTCTCGACCGCGAGATGAACTACATCTCCGAGTTCGGCGGCTTCGGCAAGGGACCAGGCCAGTTCAGCGGCGTGCACGCGCTCGGCATCGGACCCGAGGGGCGGATTTTCGCGCTCGATCGTTCCGGTGGCCGCATCAACGTCTTCAAGACCACCGCCGATCCCGGGAAGGTCGACTTCGTCGAAGCGTTCCCCGGCTTCTCGCTGCCGCTGGACATCATCGTGAACGACGACAGCATCTGGATGACGGACCTCAACCCGCTACGGTTCACGAAGCTCGACTTCCAGGGCAACCATCTCTACACGTGGCTGGTGCCGAAGGATCTGCCGGACGGCTACCTCGAGGTGCACACGTTCACGGTCGACTCGAGCGGCAATCTCTACGGCGGCGACAACCAGTACGGACGCACGCAGAAGTTCGTGCCCAAGCGTGGCGCGGACCCCTCGCTGCTGATCCGCCCGCCGTGGGCTGCCCGGTCGCGTGGCCAGGGCGCAGTGATTCTTCGCTCGCGGCGGCGAGCCGAGGCACGGCCAGCAGCACGCCGGCCGTGCCCGACGACTGGTCCTAGTTCGACTCCATGCGATGCAGGACCGACTTGAGCTCCGGAGTCGGCTTGCCGTTCGCGAACACGGTCGAACGCTGTTCGATCGTGTTGTTGTCCATGATCTGGAACGTGCTCTCATGCAGATGAGCATCCACCTTGGGATCGAAATTCGTTCCGCCCTGGAACACGAATTTCAGCTCGCCCGGCTTTTCACTCTTCACGAACCTCAGGATCGGCGCGTTCTGCAGCGCGCAGTAATGGGTGAGCAACAACTGATCGCCGTCCATGTGGAACACGGTCTCCATCTCGGCAGGCGTGCCCGCCCCGTAGGTGTGGACCACCGCACTGCCGAGGGCTTTGGTCTTGACCGAGACGATGTTCGCCGGGCTGCCCGTCGGGGCGGCTGCGCCGCCATGCTGGTGCTGCCCGCCGACCTGTGGTTCCCATGCGCCCGAGGTCGTCGTCAGAAACGCCATCGCTGAGGCCGCATCGTAGATGACCGCCTCCGGTGCGCCGGTCGCCACCTTGGGCTGACCTTTTGATTGGGCCGCGGCCGATCCCGCAACACCAAGCACAAGGGCCAGACTTGCTGCGAAAATCATCGCTCGCTTCATACTGACCTCCTTAGTAGTCCATTCGGGGCCCAGAACAGTCCATCCGGGGCCCAGCCTCACACATCCTACATCGGAGACCCCCCGGCCGATGTGCCGTTCAGGTCTTCGATACAAGTCAGGTACGCTGGGAATGAGCAATGCTCAAGTTGTTCATTATCGGTTGTTTAAAGACGGTGAGGCGGCGGGAGTCTGCTGGTTGGACCTCGGCTCGGTTCGCAGCACCCGCGCCTGTATCAGGCCCTGGACGTCGGCGACCATTTCGACGAGCGCGCCTGCACCCGGTCCTGGGCGTCGGCGATCCTTTCGGAGACCACGCCATTCCGAAGCAATCGGGAGGGCGCGACGTGCGCGGCCCTGGGGCCGTCACCGGCCCTACTGGCCGCCTGAGCCCAGTTTCCGTCGCGTGCGCTGTTGTTCGCTGTGCGTGTCGAACAGGGTGATGACCACAATGAGTGCGGCGAGACCGAGGACAATGTGCATGGTTTTCTCCGCTAGTTCCTGCCGCTTCCTTCCGCCGACGGCTCGCCAAGTCTTCAGTCAGGCCATATCTAGTATCTAGACAGTTGATGGAGAGGATTTAGATAGGTTTCGCTTTTGTTTTTATCAGTGCTACGTGAGGAAGTCAAGAGCTCATCTGGAGCGAAAGAGGTGGGCGCCGCGCGTATCGCGATGGTAAGGAAGTCAGGTCGAGCTGGGCTGGCCAGCAGTCAGTAGGGCAGCGGGCGACATCGGTGTTATCGTCGTTGGACCGATGTCTTCGCCACGCCCTCGCACCGTCGTCGAACGAATGGCCGGCTACACCCCGGGCGAACAGCCCAAGCCGGGCGCCCGGGTGATCAAACTGAATACCAACGAGAACCCGTTTCCGCCGAGCCCTCGCGTCGTCGATGCCATCCGCCGCATCACACCGGATGCGCTGCGCCGCTATCCGTCATCAATGGCTGACGAATTCCGTGCGGTCGCCGCCCGGGTGCACGGCGTCTCCCCCGAAAGCATCCTGGCGGGTAACGGCAGCGACGACATTCTGCAGATCGCACTCCGCAGCTACTGCGGCCCAGGCGACGTCCTCGTGTGCCCGGATCCGACCTATTCGCTTTACCCCGTGCTCGCGGAGCTTGCGGACGTTCGGCTGATACCGGTGCCCTGGAAGCCCGGCTGGCAGTTGCCGACTGAGGCCTTGTTGAGTCAGGGTGCGCGTGCGATTTTTTTCGCGAACCCCAACTCGCCGTCAGGAACCTCAGTGGCTATCGCAGATATCGAGGCGCTGGCGAGGGCGACCGAGGCCCTCGTGCTCGTGGACGAAGCGTACGCGGACTTGCCGATGCCAACTGCCTGAGTCTGCCGGGGCGACAACGGAACGTCCTCGTCACGCGCACGTTCAGCAAGGGCTACGGCCTGGCAGGCCTGCGGTTTGGCTACGCCATCGGCGATCCGGACGTGATCGCGCAGATGGCGAAGGTCAAAGACAGCTACAACTGCGACGCGATTGCCATCGCGGCCGCTTGCGCCGCGCTTGATGATGTGGAGTACGCACGCGCGAACTGGCAGGCTATTCGAGCCGAACGCGAGAGACTCTCCTCGGAGCTCGAGCGACGCCGGCTCGCGGTCATCCCGAGCCAGGCGAATTTCCTGCTGGTGACCGCGCCGGATGCGGCGCATGCGGGATGGCTCTACGCCGCCCTCAAGGTGCGCGGAGTGCTCGTCCGGTTTTTTGACAAGCCAGCGCTGGACAACAAGCTGCGGATCACCGTCGGCGCCCCTGACGAGAACGACGCGTTGCTCGCCGCACTTGATGCAGCTCTTGCTCAGGAGCCGTCGCGGACCGCACGGCCGACGATGGGTTGACAGCCTATAATGTGGCCGGCACCTGCGGGCGATGGCGACCGCCGCGCCACCATGACCTGACGCTGCCGCGTAGCCGGATCGCCGTGAAAAACGGGTGGCAGCAGTCAGGGCCACGGCGTTGCCGTCGATTGGACGAGCGGGGCGGCAGCGAGGAGGGGTGCGCGACCGATCGTTACGTGGGTCGTTGACTCGGCAAGACTGCTCGAGCGTGGCCGGAAGTCTCGAACGGAGGGTCGCGGCGCTAAGGTTTCACGGGCGGCTGCATGAGCTCAGACACACGCACCACGCTGGAACTGGCGCTCCGCATCGCGCTGGACCACCTGTCGTCGCTGGACGAACGACCCGTCAACGCCACGGCGTCCATCGATGAGCTCCGGCGGCGGTTGCACAAACCTTTGCAGTATCGCGGGCTCGCGGCGGAAGAAGTCATTCAGCAGCTCGTCGCGGACGTGGCCGGGGGACTGAATGCCTCTGCCGGGGGCCGCTTCTACGCGTGGGTGATTGGCGGCGCGGTGCCCGCGGCACTGGCGGCCGACTGGCTCACCTCCGCGTGGGACCAGAACGCGGGCATGTATGCGGTGAGCCCCGGGTCGGCCATCGTCGAAGAAGCGGCGGGCGCGTGGATCAAGGAACTGCTGGGACTTCCCGCAACGGCCAGCTTCGCCCTGGTCACCGGCGGTCAGATGGCCAACACCACGGGCCTGGCGGCCGCGCGCTATCGCGTCCTGAAGAACAAGGGCTGGAACGTGGAGCGCCAGGGCCTGTGCGGTGGCCCGTCGATCCGCGTGGTCACTGGCGAGCATCGCCACGCGACCATTGCGCGCTCCGTGCGCCTCCTCGGCATGGGCACGGATTGCGTGGTGGACCTGCCGCTTGATGCAGAGGGCCGGCTCCCGGCGCCGACACTTGACGCCGAGCTCGCGAAGAGTGCCGGAACGCCAACGATTGTGTTGCTGCAAGCCGGCGAGATCAACACCGGCGTCTACGATGATTTCGCGACGCTCATCCCCATCGCGAAGAAGCATGGGGCCTGGGTACACGTGGATGGCGCGTTCGGATTGTGGGCTGCGGCCAGCCCGAGGCTGCGGCGGTTTCTACGAGGCGTGGAACAGGCCGATTCCTGGGCGACCGACGGCCACAAGTGGCTGAACGTTCCCTACGACTGCGGCTACGCGATCATCGCCGACACCGAGGCGCATCGGGACGCGATGTCGCAGCGTGCAGCCTATCTGACGCCCTCCGCCGTGGCACGCGATCAGGTCGATTGGAACCCGGAGTTCTCGCGTCGGGCTCGTGGGTTCGCCACGTACGCGGCCATCCGAGAGTTGGGCCGGGACGGCATTGCCGACATGATCGAGCGCTGCTGCGACTACGCGCATGCGATCGCGATGGGCATCGGACGATTGCCTGACGCAGAGCTCCTCTGGGAGCCGATCATCAATCAGGGGTTGGTGCGTTTTCCCGATCCTCGCATTGACGCCACGGACGCGGATCACGACTGTCACACCGAGAAGGTGATTGCCGCCATCGTTGCGACGGGAGAGGCGTTCTTCGGCCCAACCACGTGGCGCGGCAAGCGCTGCATGCGAATAAGCGTCTGCAGCTGGCAGACGTCTTCGGACGATGTGCGTCGGGCGATCCAAGCGGTGCGTTCAGCGACCGAGGCGTTGCGGGCGATCGAATCGCCGCCGACAGGTGCTGGGTCAGCGATCGACTCGCCGGCCTCGTAGCGGTCCGCGATGACCGCCGTGGGTACCGCTGACGACTCACGGTGCTTCAGAAGTGAGTCGATCGTCACGCTGAGATTGGTCAGGAACGACAGCCCACATGGCTTAAACTGAGCGACGTGCCGCTGGCCGGCGTCCGTGCCTGCTCAGCGCGCCGGATCCTCCGTTTGACTCGGGCGAATGCTCGGCCCATGGAATCCGGAGTACAACGTTGAACGTGCAAAGATCAGTGCTGGACCGAGAGGTCCGCAGACATCGAAGGGAGGATTCATGGGCGTCCCATTGTCGCGCCGTCGGCTGATTCAACTGATCGCGGTCCTTGCGCCGGCTGCCGCCAGCGTGCGGTCGCGCGCGCAAACCACACAATCGAACACAGGCGCGGCGGAGCCTCTCGGCGCCTCGGTGCTCCCCCCGGGCGTCCGCGCGCGCTTCGTGAACAACGTCAACGGTATCCGGATGCACGTGCTGGAGGCAGGCTTCGAGACGAGCAATCGTCCCGCCGTCCTGCTCGTTCACGGATATCCCGAGCTCGCGTACAGCTGGCGAAAAGTGATGCTGCCGCTCGCCTCGGCGGGCTATCACGTCATCGCGCCGGACCTCCGAGGATACGGCCGGTCCGGAGGCACCGACGTCAAGTACGACGATGACCTTTCGCCGTTCCGTACGCTGAACGAAGTGCACGACATGCTCGGACTGGTGTGGGCATTTGGCTATCGCTCCGTCGCGGCCGTGGTCGGACACGACTTCGGATCGCCGGTCTCCGCCTGGTGTTCGCGTGGCGCGACCGGACGTCTTTCGATCGACGGTGCTGATGAGCGCGCCGTTTGCCGGAACGCCGGAGCCACCGTTCAACACCGCGAACGCCGCGAGACCGGCCTCGGCGCCGCCGGCGGACACCATCTACGACGAGCTCGCGAAGCTGAGAACCGCCGCGCAAGCATTACCAGCGGTACTACGCGACGCGCGAAGCGAACGAAAATATGTGGAAGGCGCCGCAGGGCGTCCACAACTTCCTGCGCGCCTACTACCACATGAAGAGCGCGGACTGGAAACAGAACAATCCGTTTCCGTTGAAAGCGAGAACCGCCGAGGAATGGGCGAAGCTGCCGCGTTACTACGTGATGGATCTGACAAGGGGATGGCAGAGCAAGTGGCTGCGGAGATGCCTTCGGCGGCCGAGATCGCGGCCAACAAATGGCTGCCAGACGAAGAGCTCCGCGTGTACAGCACCGAGTACGGGCGGACCGGATTCCAGGGCGGTCTTCAGGGATACCGAGGCGGATCCAACCCGTTCAACAGCGAAACGCAGATCTTCGCGGCCGCACGATCGATCAGCCGTCGATGTTCATCGCGGGAAAGAGTGATTGGGGCGCGTATCAGAATCCCGGCGCGCTGGAGCGGATGCAGAAAACCGCCTGCACCCGCATGGTGGGCGTGCATCTGGTCGAAGGCGCGGGACACTGGGTGCAGCAGGAACAGCCGGAGCTGGTCAGCAAGCTGATCCTCGAGTTTCTGCGAAACAACGCTCCAAGAGCTTGACCGTGATGTGAGGTGTCATCGGGCGGAATCGCCAAAAAGCTCACAGCCGCTCCGCGCACAGCCTGGATGCGTCGGTCGCGCCGCGATCCATGCCGTCGGAGTTTCCGGCAGGCCATCATCCGTTCCGTTTCGAGAGATTCCGCAGCACTTCGCCCAACGCTTGAATGGCATCTCGTAGCTGATCGTCGCGCAGATACGGCGCAGGCCCGAGACGGAGCATCTCGCCGCGTGCGTCCGCGTGCACGCCGCGCTCGCGCAACAGCTGCGTCAGGCGTCTGGCCTGAGGGGCACGGATGGCAAGGAAGCCGCCGCGCCGATCCTCCACCATCGGCTCGACGTGTGCGACCTCACGCGAGACGTCGAGCGCCTCGAACTCGCTTCGCAACAGGGTCACCTGGCGGCAGCTGATCTGCCGCAAGCGATCCGGCGTCAGCCCTTGCTCCTGGTGGAAGGCGAAGACGGCTGCCGCCCGGTAATGGGACGTCGGGTCGTAGGTAGCGCCCGCGAACGCGGCGGCGCCATCGCCGTACGCGACGCCGCCGCTCGCTGGATCCTGGAGTGTGTCGAACGACGCGAACCAGCCGGTGAGCACGGGGCGCATGCGGATCCCAGGCGGCACCCGGAGGAACGCGTTACCCTCACCGAGCTGGCAATACTTGTAGCCGCCACCAGTCACGAATGCGTCCTGGAGTCCCAACGATTCCAGATCAAATGGCACGACATTGAGGTGATGGTATGCATCGATGAGCAAGCTCACGCCGTGTCGGCGACAGACATCGGCGACCACGTGGAGGCCGGGCACGATTTCAGCCGATTCGAACAGCACCGACGACACCATGACGCACGAGGTGCGTGCATCGAGCGCGACAGCCAGACGCTCGGCCAGTGTGCCGGCTGGTCGCGCTGCCACCTTCGTCACCGCGAGTCCGGCCTCCGCAAGCCGATCGACCTGGCGCCGGATGGTGTGGAACTCGCCGTCGGTCGTCACGATACGCGGACGTTTCAGGAGTGGCAGGGCAGACAGCCAGCGCGTGACGAGCTCGTGCGTGTTCTCGCCGAGTGCAATGTTATCCGGCTGGTCGCCGAGCAATCTGGCGAATCCGGTCTTCACGTTCGCCGCTTGAGCGGCCGCCCGCGGCCACTTGTCGTCGACGAGCTCAGCCGCATCGAGCCACGCGCGTTGCTGGGCCTCGAAGCCGACGTCGGGCCACGCCTGGTGGGAATGTCCCGTCAACAGCAGACGTTCGGCGACGTGGAAGCGAGAGTAGTGTGGTGCGAGAGCGTTTGGGATCACGCCGAGCGACGCCTTACAGCTGCCCGCGAATCTCCCACAGATCGGGAAACAGATTGCTCCCCAGCGTCGTCGTTCAGGTACGCGGCGCCGCGCGACCCGCCCGTGCCCGGCCTGCTGCCGATGGTCCGCTCGACCATGCGGACGTGATGATAGCGCCATTCCGCGAAACCCTCGTCGAGATCGACGAGCCGCTCGCAGATCTCGGTGTTCTTCTCGTCGCGGCGGTAGACGTTCAGGAGGATCTGTTGAACCTCGGGCGTCGCCTCCAACGGCCGGGTGCAGTCGCGCGTCAACTGTGTCGCAGGCACCGTGTAGCCCTCACGGGACAGGTAGTGAAGGAAGCCGTCCCAGACGGTCGGCTCCCGGTACCTGCGTTCCAGCACGAGCCGCCCCTGACTGCCCTCTGGAAAGCGAGCGAGCGCCGCGACGCTTTTGACACCGAGCAGGAACTCGAGCTGTCTGAACTGGTTCGATTGAAATCCGCTGGCAGCCTCGAGGCGGGCCCGGAAGGACAGGAACTCGAGCGGCGTCATGGTTTCGAGAATGTCCAGCTGTGCCACCAGGACCTTGAGGATCGTGAGAATTCGCTTCAGGGTGTGCTGCGCGCGGTGTGGCTCGTCGTTTCGCAACAGTGTCACGACCCGGTCCAGCTCGTGCAATAGCTCCTTGAACCACAGCTCGTACACCTGGTGAATGACAATGAACAGCATCTCGTCGTGCTCGGGCCCGTCCGAGCGCGGCTGCTGCAATGACAGCAGTGCATCGAGCCTGCAGGTAGCTTTCGTAGGTCACGACCGGGTTGGGTATGTCGCTCATGTGCGCTACTCTATTCGGAATGGACCTTGCTGTCCTACATTCCCGTGAATCCAGCTCATGTGAGGATGCGCTGGGTCAATGGGCGGTATAGCGGTATAGCGGTGCCAGGAGAGGTACGCGGAGCCGATGAGCGACGAGCCGTTCTACACGCCCGGCAAGAAGGTCGAACCGCATCGGCCGACGCCGCGCCGCACGATCGATACGCTCTGGACCGTGCGCAAGGATCAGCACGTCATGACCTGTCTGATCGTCGAAGCGCCCGTCGGCGAGGAACTGCGCGTGCTGGTGGACGGCGAGCCGTACCTGACCGAGGTGCACCAGTGTCCGCGACGGGCTTGTTGGCCGCGCGAACACCCTCCACCGCGCACTTCTGGCGCACGGCTGGACCGCGGCGCCCGCGTCGTAGCAATCGTCAACACCGCTGAACGCGATCGACGCCGCCATCGATGTGCACCGAATCGACGCGCGGCAGGCCGTCTCGCAAGAGCCCCACCAGCCCCTGCAGGCCCAACCAGGTGACCGCCAGTCCGACCGCAGCGGTGGCAAGCGACCAGTAGCGGCCCGGCGAGCGGCTGGCGCGCCAGCCTGCCGCCCCCAGCGCCGTGCGCACGGCCAGCTCCTTCCGTCTCGCCTCCCCGCGCACGAGCAAGAGATTCGCTCGCCGCCCACAAGCGGAGACGCCGGAAAAACCACAGGTGGCGAGCAGTCGCCAGGGTCGGCCAACTACCAACTACCCGTCCGCGAGAACTCCAGCTACCAACATCCATCGGTCGCACGCTGCTGAACTCCCAGCAGTTTCGGCTCATCGCCGGCGAGCGACACCCCTGGGTCGCAATCGAATCGTCCCGGCACACCGTCCCAGCGAGAACCGTCTTGTGAGGCTCAGTTGGCTCAAGTACTCGAATCTGGATCAGACTTGCCTGAAAATTCCGGAAGATGTTTTCGACCAGGATCACAGCCGAATCGACGATAATGCCGAAATCGACGGCGCCGACGGACAGCAGGTTCGCATCCTCGCCGCGCATGACGAAAATGATGATGCTGAAGAACAACGCAAATGGAATATTGACGCCGACGATGATCGCGCTGCGCAGGTTTCCGAGAAAGATCCACTGAATCAGAAAGACCAGGATGCAGCCGAAGACGAGATTGTGCAGTACCGTCTGGTCGTGACCGAGACAAGGATGGTACGATCGTAGAACGGGAACGAGCTTTACGCCAGGTGGCAGCGACCCGTCGGCATTCATCTTGTCGATTTCGCGTTTGATCCGTGGCACCACATCGTTGGTGTGCAGCGTCCGGTTCATAACAACGATGGCCGCCACCACGTCGTCCTCTTTGTCGCGGCCGGCTTTGCCAAGCCGCGGCATATAGCCGACATAGACGTTGGCTACGTCCTTGACCTTCACCGGCACGCCGTTCGTTTGCGCCAGCACGATGTTCTGGATGTCTTCGACGTGGTAGCCCTGGGTCAGATCCTCGTTGCCACCGCTGGTCTAAGAGCCCGATGCCGCGGATGTTGACCGACTGCTGACCGAAACTGATGGTGCGGCCGCCGACATTGACGTTAGCGTTGCCGACGGCACTGATAATTTGCGGCAGCGTGATGTTGTAGGCGTCGAGCTTGTGCAGATCGACCTCGACCTCGAACTCCTTTGTTGTGCCGCCCCAGGTGTTGACCTGAACGACGCCTGGAACGGTCAGTAGACGGCGCTGCACGATCCAATCCTCGATGGTGCGCAGATTGGTCAATCCAAAATGCGGCGGGCCGGTCACTTGATAGCGATAGATTTCGCCGACCAGGCTCGAGCCTTGAATTGAAGGCACAGCACTGCCCGGCAGATTGACATTCTGTTGCAGACTGATCGCCGCTTGCGTGAGCGCGAAGTAATAGTCGACGCCGTAATTGAAGGTGACGCGCACGAATGAGAGGCCGTAGAACGACGTCGACCGGATGTTGTCGACCCCGGGCGTAGCGGCAAGGCCGACCTCCATCGGTATCGTGTAGTACCGCTCCATCTCCTCGGCGGAGAAGACCGTTGGCCTGTGCGGTAATCTCCAGGATCACCGGCGCGGGATTCGGGTAAGCCTCGATGTTCAGCTTCGTGAAGGCGATCAATCCGCCACCGACGAAAACCAGCAAGCACAAGAGGATGATCGGACGCCGGGTCAGTCCGAATTGCAGTACGCCTTTCAGCACGGGGCGTCTCTCAAACCGATATAAGGCACTGGCCCGCCCTCACTGCGACGCCGTGGCGAGCGCGTTGCTTAGAAATAGCGCGCCTTCGGTCGCGACCAATTCGCCTACTCGCACGCCTTCGAGAATTTGACGATAGCCGCCGGAGATCCCGCCGATCTTGACAGTCCGTTTAGTGAACCGCCGCCGGTCGGCGGTGACCCACACGGTCATGGTGCCGTCGCCTTCGCGCACCACGCCATCGGACGGAATGCCGGGCGAGCGCACCGGCGGACCGACGCGGATGACGAAATTCGCGAACATGCCGGCGCGCAGCTCGTGCTGCGGGTCCTTGATCTCGGAGCGAACAACGACGCGGCGCGTGTTCGGATCGACGCTCGCGCCGATCGTTGTGATCTTGCCCTCGAAGGTGCGGCCGGGAAACGCATTCAACGAGACTTGTACCGTGCTGTCCAAGGCGAAACGACGGGCTATCCGGCTCAGTAACATCAGCGAGCATCCACATCAGGTTGATATCAGTAACAATGTAAGGTGCCGGTGTACTGCCCGGCTGCACAAACAGCCCCGGGGCCGCGTTGCGGGCCGTAATCCGACCGGTGATCGGGCTTGGCACGACGAGCGTCGGATCGGCGCTGCGATCGGCAATCATGCGGTCAATGTCGGCGTCGGTCTTACCGAAGATGCGTACCGCATCGCGCCCCGCCCGCAAGTTGCCTTCGGCGGTCTGCTGATCAGACGTGGCCTGGTCGAGGTCGCGCTGCGAAACGGCAAGTGTCTTATAAAGCTCACGAAGACGCGCAAGATTCCGCGTGGTCAACTCCAAAACGCCGGCGGCGGCAATTAGCGTCGACTCGGCCTGCAATAAATCGGGGCTATCGACAGTGAACAGCGTTTGCCCCTTCTTCACATCGTCCCCGATCGCGCTGTAAAGGGCAATGATGCGCCCCTGATAGGGCGTGAACACCTGCACGGACATGTCTTGGTCGAAATCGATGCTGCCAACCGCCTCTTTCTCGATCGGGAAACCGTGGTCCTCGACCGACTCGACCTTCACGGAAGCGAGCTGCGAATCCGAAAGCTCCACAGCGTCTTTAGCCTGGGCCGGCGTATTCGATGCGGGATTTAGTTCGGCGTTGGCGCGCGTTGCCGCGCCGAGCTCGGGGCTTCGAACTCTGGCTAAGCCGCCAACCGCCGTAGGCCACGACCGCGATGGCGAGGAGGGCGATGATCGTTGCTCTTGCCCGGCCAGTCGTCATGCGGGGAAACATGGATAGGACCGCATCCAAAAACATGCAACGCCAACTCAAGGAACAGCGATGCCAACCGCAACCAACGCCTCGCCGGCAGGAAGCCTCGCCGCAAATCAAGGCGACGCTGCCGCCGCTGCGCAAGGCACTGGCGCGGTGCACAGGAACGTGATCTTTTGACTGCCCTGGCGGCACCTATCCAACGAGGAACCGCGGGAGAAAATCAGGGCTAAAGATCCTAATTGACCGGCCGACCTTCCTGTGAACCTGCCGGTCACAGCTCATCCACATACGTGCCGGCATACGCGAGGAGCAATTGCACTCGGCCAGCGCGGACAGATCGGCGTCGCGACCGCGAAACTGATCTACCAACGTTCACAAATCGGCCCAATGCCCGGTCTGACATCAGACAATACGAGCACTCCAGCTGTGGTCGGCCGTAAGAACCCATCGGAATTCCTCGCTGCGGCAACGCCCAGCAGACCATTTTCCAGGAGGTACGTGAACACCAGCGCTCAGGTAAGCCAGACATGACCAGGCGGCGACCGGGAGCTATCGCGGTACGGGTCATCGGGGCAGTGCAAAACGTTGCCAATCGCTGCGCGCGCTGCAAAACGATGCAGAGGCCCGAGGCGGCGAGGACTTCCAGCCGCAGGGCCAAGAAGGATCAATTTTCATCCGCCCTGCCAAGCAGATCGCAGAGCGGCAACGCCATGCGCCTGCTGTCGTCCCACTGCCCAACAGACCCATCTAAGCGACCATCCAGGTGCAAGCGCGTACCCGGGCCCGGCTCGCCACACGGCCGCCTCGTTCGCGGCGCACGTGAGTGCGGCTGGTTGGTGGAATTGCACGCACCGTCCTCCAGAGAGACGCTCAACGTCGGCACCGGCCAAACCAAGCGGTTGTGGTTTACCGGCACGAAGGTGTTTTTTTGAGAACAACTGCTGCAGCCGGATCAGCGCGCCCGCAGCCGTCATTGGCAGGAACCTCTCAATCAGACCCCTTCAAACATCTTCACGGCAACGCTGCTTCCACATCCCAGGCGTCTGCTGTAATTTCACCAAGTCGTTCGGCACCCGCACCCCGGCACCCACTCCGACACGTTCGACAAAGTTTGGCGCGAACGTCGTCGTGCCCGGTGGCACGACATCGTCGAGGCCCGCATCAAACGCAAGTCTACCTGCCGAACACCGGACCGCATAGCGCCTGGATGGCTGAAAGCCGGATCGAGCAGGCCGTCGAAGCTCATCCACGGCACAACAAGCCGCAGCACCAGCGGCGGCGGCAGACAACAACGCGATGGGCGGCATCCGGCTCATCCAGCAAGATTATGATCGGCTGAGCCGGTCCACGCAGCTGACAGCCGACGGATCGTTGACCGCGGGCGACATGGCGCGAGCAATGTTCAACGATCCGGACGGACGCCAAACCCCACACCGCCGTGATGTGCGCGTTGAACCAATATCGAAAGGCGGCGACGAGACCAGGCGCGTCGCGGCACGCGTCGCCTTCCACACGCGCACCAGCGGAATACCGGCGGGCAAACTGGCCACGCGCTCCAGATGCACGTGCGCTATGCGGAGGCCCTGTGCGAAGCGCAACAAGTCCATTGATATCGACATAGAGATGTAGCTGACCCGCAATTCGAGAAAAGGAATCCGGATTTTGCCGCAGAACACCCCGCCGGTCCGAAAACGGGAAGCGCCCGCGCGGATAGGGCATGAGTTGGTCGATGACCAGCTCGGTTTCGCGCGCAATTCGATCCACGATAGTCGCTGACGCTGATCGAGCGGGAAATGTGGTCGATGAAACAAATCGAGCACAGCCCACGCAGACCAGCGCGAGCACCATGGCCCCCGTCACTGTCGCGACGGGCACGAACGGGTGTGGCAGCGCGCGTGCGGCCGGCAAGGCCGCGATGCAATAGAGGAGCAGCGGTCGGCAGGCGAAGACACCGAGCGTCCACTGCGTGGTGCGGTCTACTGAACGAAAGCTGATCAGGATGCGCGGTGAGAATTGCGTCGATGCGAGCGTGAGTGTCATCAGCAGGATCGCGAACACGATCGACACGACCGCCATAATCGAGGTCGCGATGCTGCTCAGGATCACCTGCGCGACGGCCGGGGTCCTGGTGTGAAGGGAAATAGGGTGTTCGGGATCCACGCGCTGATCCGGGCGAGTCGACTCCTTCCAGCGACGAGAGCAACGGCCCCCGCAGCGTCCCAGGATCACGGCGATGGCCAACGGTCGGACGAGGAAGCCGCCGCGAAGCGCGTACATCGCGGAACGGAACAGGACGGGCAGGCCGCTCAAACATTCCGGAGGCCCGGTGTCGGCTCAAAGGGACTTTGAGGGTCTAAACCGATGCTGATCCAGTTTTTCGCGTCTGCGCCGTCCTCGAATCGACTGATCGGCGGAGATCACGGCAAGGAATTTAAGCCCATAATCCCGCGATTGCCACGCACCCGCCTGTCCCGTCTTTCTACAGAATGCTACGTCGCGCACAATGACGCGTTCGCGCAGATGAAACCGCAGTAACACGACGCTTGACGGCGTTTGGTGGAAACGCGCCCACCTACTCCGGAGAAAAGCGCTCAAGGACGGAACCGGCGAGCCAGCCGGTCGCCGACCAGCGTGAGGGCCTATTCGAGATATTCTTCCCGCTGCAGCCGGATTAGACTTCTGCAGCCGTCGTTGGCAGAAACCTCTCAACGACATCTCAGACCTCTGCTGCGACGCCGCTCTCAAACGCCTTGAGGCGCTCCCGTAATTTTACCAACTCGTTTCTGGCAAATAACCCGCACACCCGGCAGCCACACGCAGCGTACGTTTCAAGAAACTTGGCTCGAACGTCGCTGTGTTCTGTGGCGTTCGCGATATCGTTGAAGGCACGCACCAACCTTTATCTGTATTTTGACAGCATCTCGTCCAAACCTAAACGGAGAACAAAAACTTCTCCAGGGCCGCACAAGATGTGTCTTAAGTAATTCTGCGCTGGCTTCTAATTCAACCGTTACTTCGGCGTCTGGAACACGTGCTTGGACCTCGCGGACGGCTTCGGCTTTGTCGGAGATGGCAACAAGAAACCGTCCTTGCTGCACGACCACGAACGGTTCTTGGCCGCACGGCGATGATTATCCGGTTGTCATTTTGACACCCCGACCATTGGCTTTCATGAGTGTCGCTTGTTTGAGCCAATTTATGAAATAAATGTAAGGCATCGAGCATAGGAAATCCAGATGGGATGTCCGCTGACTTCATTAAGCCGAGATAAGTGTTGAGCGGGTTCCCAGCGCAACGGCACGCGGTGTTCTTCGCAATGCGGTGCACGTCCGAATTAAACAATAGGTTCGCTGCCAACGCCGCTAATAGCTCGCCGCGGACCTAGCCAAACGTCGAAAAAGCCCGCGAAAACCCCTGTTAGCGAAGGGCAAGCAACGGCCCCGTTATCTCAACGATCTCCCCGCACCACCACCGTGATCTGGACGGACCCGCGCCCGGGGCGCACAATTCCCGCCCCAGAAACAACTGGAAAGGGCCA
>CAVPNO010000101.1:0-94508 GCA_963706455.1 uncultured Acidobacteriota bacterium
CATCAGTCCGGCACCGGTCGGCGACGTGAGCGATGCGTCCAGGTCCGACGATCATGTTGGTGGTTCCTGTGGAACGACACCCGGCATTTCGAAGATCGGCGGATGTGAAATGTGCGGGGATTTGTGGAGCGGATTGTCACGCGTGAGCAGAGCATTCCCCATGCTTCGAACCAGGGACTTTCCGGGAGCACGATTAGTTCAGTAGCGGGCAGCTTCTTGCGAAGCGTCCTCACCAGGGCTCCGTTGCGAGTGACGCCTCCGATCAACAACACACACCGCAGCGAGTTCTGGCTTTTCTCGAGGAGCGCGACCACTTTACCGGCCATGCTGTCATGCAGCGTGGTGAGGATGTCCGCGGGCGTAGCCTCGTGGCGATTGAGCTTATGCGTTACGTCGGACTTGCAGTGCACGGTGCACCGTGAAGCCAGCGGTACAACCTTTCCCGACGCCGAGAGTTGAATTGCCGCGTCGATGTCGAATCCCATGCGGCTGATCAGTTGCATGAAGAATTCACCGCTGCCCGCCGCGCACTTGTTGTGCGACAGCACATTGGTAACTCTTCCATCTGTAAGCGCATAGACCAGAAATGATTCGCCGCCCAACGAAGCTACCGCATCAAACCCGCCTCCCACTTCGCGCAATGCGCGTTGGATGGCAGCAAATTCTGAAATGTGGCCGAGATGTCCGGATACGCCGAAATATTCAGCGCCGGCGAATTCCGGCTGAGCGAGCAACTGTTCAAGCACTTCGAGGGGACGCCCTTGATGGGCCATCACTTTGGCGTTTTGGACATGGGATTGGACCGAGACCACCTTGACCGTCAGTGCGCCGATGTTGATGCCAGCATAGGACATGGCGACTCGGTACTGAGGAATGCAGCTGAAAGAGCATCGCGGACAGGCGAAAACTGCGAATCCAATCGATTCCAAACTGCATGCGAGGAACTGTGCATCCAAAGAGAGGGAAACGACAGTTCGCTCGGAAAAATCGATGAACGACCGCATTGATGATGCTCAGTATTGAGAATCGCGGAAGTGATACTCATCACGGTTATTTGCGCCGAAATGGGCCTAAAATCAACTCCTCATACAGAATCAACAGCTTAGTGCCCAAGAACCACTCCGTCTCTATTCCAGTCGTGCTCAAATCCGCTTTGCACCGGGAGGCTCACGCCTGAGTCTCAGTGAGAGAATGACCGGCTCGTTGGACATACCCCGGGATTGGTGGTCGTGGTCGGCCCGGGTCCATCGATCCTGCCTTCAAGTGCATGTCGGTTGGCGATATCAGGCCAGCTCACGAACCCAGCCGTCCTGATTGTGCACGCTTCTCGAGCAAACCACCACTTGTCTATAAAACCGCCTTCACTGCAAATTGAGTCCGGGTCGGGTCCCGCGAAACCAAGTTGACGCGAAGCGGACTATACAGACGAGTGGATTTCCACAAAGGAAGGTCGCCAATGGCATTTCTAGATTCTTGCTTGTTAGCGGGATTAATTCGGTCGGTTCCGCAATTGGAGCTCAATCTGGGCTACTAGATGAGTGGTTGCTGGTCGCCTCGAGTGAGCCTCGTCGGATCCTGACTTGGCCTCGCTGTGTAAAATCGTGGCAGACTCGGATACAAGCCGCCTTTTCGGAGAGACCAAGAGATCGATGCGTCAAAGACGCATGGTCATGTGATTTCGATTCGTGGACAGGCAGTTGACCTCACCTACCGCATTCCTCTGACTCTCGAGACCAGAGCGAGGAGCCGAGGATCATTACGCTGGCCGTCAAAGAGTGGCTCGACCGGAAGCCAAAGCAGCCACTCTGCCTGATCTTCGTATCCTTTTGCGAACCACGCATACTCTGAGTCTCCATCACCCAGAGCCAGGTAAACCATGCCAATGTAGCCCGGACTGACGTATGTCTTGCTTGAGGTGGCCTTCAACGTCTCGATAGTCTTAAGGGCTTCGTTCCTCCTGCCAAGCCGCGCCAGGCTCATTCCTACGCCCGCCTGGGAAAAAGTGCTTTCGGGATCCATGGCAAGCGCTTTGCTGTATTCCTCGAGAGACTCGGTGAAGTTCGATTGAATATAGCTGCACATGCCCGCGATCATATGTGGAACCCAGAACTCGGGGAACATCTGCATGGCCTTGTGCGATGTGGCGAGGCATTGACCGTAATCGCGTTTGAGATAGTAGTCCCAACCGAGAAACGAGTTGATCTCCGGCGACAGAGGATCGATGGTCAGCGCCTTCTGCATGGCCGCGATCGCCTGGTCGGCCTGCCCCGTCGATGCCAGATACTCCGCAAAGGCGAAGTAGGTCGAAACATTCGCCGGATTCAACGTGAGAGCGGTGTGGAATTCACTATTGGCTTCCGGAAGACGCCATTCATGCAGAAGGGCGTGCGCGAGTGCGCCGTGCGCTTCGGCAAGATTGTTGTCGAAAACCAGAGCTTTGCGTGCCGCCGCTTCGGCCTTGGGAAGCGCCTCGCGCGGAGCCAGTAGCCAATCCGACTCGGTGGTATAGGCATCGGCGAGCCCCGCGTAGGCAAGCGCGTATCCTGGATCGGCGGCGATCGCCTGGCTGAAATAATCAATGGCTTTGTTCATGCCGTCGCGCGTGAAGGTAAATTCCTCGAATCGGCCCTCGAGGTAGTCGCGGTAGGCAGGGATATTTTCGGTGTAGTGGCGTACGAGTCGTTGTTCTTCACGTCCGGCCAGGTGGACGGCAAGAGCCGCGGCGACCTTCTCGGAGATGGAGTCCTCGATGGTGAAAATATTCGCGGCATTCTCATCGAAGGCCTGCGCCCACAACGGCCGCCCATCCCGCACACGAATTAGCTGAACCGTGAGACGGATGCGCTGACCCGACTCCTGGATCTTGCCGCTCAGGACGGAATCGGCTCCCAGGTCGCGCCCGGCCTGAAGTGGATCCGCCTTTGGGTCGCTGTAACGGACGGCAACATCGGTTGGCCGCACCGACAGTTCAGGAAAATTGCTGAGCTTGGTGATCACCGCATCGGCGACGCCGAGGCCGAGGTGTTCGTCGTCGTTGCCCGAGAGCGGCTGGAACGGCAGGACGGCCAGGGAGTGCACTCCATCGGCTTCGCGGGGCTGCCCCCCGCGGTTTCGCCAAAGCCAGACTCCGCCTGCCAGCAGCAACACCAGGAAAGCAGCTCCCATCCATTTCCAACCGGGTGGGCTACGCCGCGGCGAGGATGGGACTGGCAACTGAGCGGAGGGAAAACTCGCCGGACCGTCGGCATCCTCGTCTTCGATCACCACCATTTGGGCATGGGTGTGGCGCGCAACGATGATTTCGTCATCTACCTTCTCTGGTTCGAGAATCGCCGCGACGAATCGATAACCCTTTCCCGGAACGGTGGCAATGAAACGATTCTCGCCCGGGGTCTCGCCCAGCGCTTTGCGCAATCCAGATACGTTTTGCGCCAGATTCACCTCTTCGACGAAAGTCTCGGGCCAGAGCGTCTTCATCAACTCGTCCTTCGTCAGCACACGGTCGCGATTGCGAATGAGGACGAGGAGGGTATCGAAGGCCTTCGAGGTGAGGGGAACCGGCTGATCGCCGCGGATGAGAACGCGCCGCACTGCGTCCAGCCTGAAAGCGTCGAACTCGTATAACTCTCTGATCTGACTAGGCATACACCACGGCGGACGGAGCATCAAGAGGGAAACTAGGAAATCCTAACAAATCCTAAGTGGTGTCTCAAGACTTTTAACCAGCCCCGCGGCATTCTCGGCAGTGTCGGGGCAGCCAGGGTACGCGGTGTTGGTTGGGAGGGAGTCGGCGTGACCTCAAAACGCATTACGGAAATCACTGTCGAGACAATCGAGACAGTCGCGATTCGCCGGAGCAGATGCTCGACAGAGTTTCGCTGCTCACAGTGCGGATCGCCGGCGATGGTTCTGGGACAAGATACCGCGGACAGCCCGTTTTGGACGAGACTTCGTGAAGTTTGCGGAGCCACAGAAGCGAAGCAGATTCATGCAGCTAAGACAGCCGACGGCTCAAGCATCATTTGCCTCGACTCGCTGCGCCGAGCAACTCGGCAATTCCCAACAACAAATGAATGGAACAAGGAGAACGAATCATGATGAGTATCCGTACCGACGTCGTTGCACGCCCTCAACCGAAGCTCCGGCTCCTGTCTCCAGTGAGACCGATTATGTTTGCAATGTTCCTGGCCCTCGCGCTCACTCCGAAGTATGCTTCGGCAACCTGCATCAACCAAAATCTGGCAAGGCATGTGCCACAGGCTCTTGTCACGGCACCTCAGGCAGACGCCATTTCCGCTCAACCGCTGGTATCGGACGCGGCCGTGTCGACTTCGATCGTCGGGTTATGGAACGTAACTTTCCTCTCTGGGGGGCAGGTGGTCGACGTGGCCTTCGACGCCTGGCATGGAGATCAGACCGAAATCCTCAACGACTACACCGATCCGATCGAGGGCAATGTCTGCCTTGGGGTATGGGAGGAAGCCGGCAATCACATCTACAAGCTGAAGCATCCTTCCTGGGTCTTTGATTCCAATGGAACTCTTCTGGGCACGGAGATACTTCGCGAAACAGTGAAATTGAACGGCGACGGCCAGAGCTACACCGGTGCATACACCCTGGACATCTACGATGTTTCGGGCTACTTTGTCGAAGAGTTCGCTGGCTTCCTGAAGGCCACCCGAATCAAGGTGGACTGAGAATCGGATCGCGGTGGGCGAGCGATTGCAACTCTTCCACCGAATCCGCTTGGGCGCAAAAGAAATCAAAAGGAGGTTAATCATGAGCAACATCGACACCTTCAAGCAGATCTGTGAAGCGTTTGGCCGCGGAGACATCCTGGCAGTCATCGACAAGTCGGATCCCAACATCGAGTGGGACGTTGAGCTTTCCACTCCCGGTGTTCCATGGCTGCAGCCGCGTCGCGGCGCCGCGAATATCCCGGCATTCTTCGAGAGCCTGGCACCCCTCTCGTTCCAGCGCTTCGAGCCGCACACGTTCTTCGCCAATGGCAACAAGGTTTTCGTGCTCGTCGCGTTCGATGTAACCCACATCGCAAACGGCAAACAATACACATTTCCTTGTAAAGGCCACCTCTGGGTCTTCAATGATGCCGGAAAGGCTGTGAAATACCAGCACGTGACCGACACGGCGCTGCACCAGCGCGCAGATTCGTTCCATCGTCGTTTGCGAAGAGATCGGTGGCGAAGCGGTTCCACGCCAGGAGCCTTTCGCACCGCGCCAGTCGATGCAATCCAAACCAGTACCGGCCGCGTACAGGAAGTGTGACTCATTTCATCGAACAGGAGTGGGATTAAAGCATGGCAAAGATCGGCGCATTTTGCTTTCCCGGGACCGGCCATATCAATCCAATCACCGCGCTGGCGCGCCGTCTCCAGCAGCGGGGTCACAAAGTAGTGATCTTTGGGATTGCCGACATCGAGGCACAGGTGAGAGCGGCTGGAATCGAGTTTTATCTGATTGGGGAGAGCGACTATCCGCTGGGAACGTTAAAAAAACTGGACCAGCGTTTGAGCGAGCAAAGAGGTCTAGCAACCTTCCGCTTCACGGTCGAGAGGGTCAGGAACACCGCACTGATGATTCTTCGCGACGGACCGCAGGCAGTTCGCAGCGCCAAGGTGGATGCCCTGCTGGTAGACGAAGCGGACATGGGTGGCAGTGTGGCGGAGTACCTTGGACTCCCCTACATATCGATTGCGTGCTTTCCGCCCCTGGTCCAGGACGACCGGATTCCGCCCTTTTGTTTTAGGTGGAGCGCGGGCCAGAGTTGGCTCAGCCGGTTGCGCAACCGGTTGGGCTTTTGGTTGCTTTCTCGCATGGCCGCGCCGATTTTTTGGGCGGTTAACCGGCAGCGCCGGGCGTGGGGTCTGAAGCCCTTCAAGCGCTCCACGGATGCGCTGTCGCCGCTGGCCCAGATCGCACAGTTACCGGCAGCGCTTGAGTTTGAGGTTGGCAAACGGCCTCCAATCCTCCATTACACAGGCCCGTTTGTAGATCCTGGGCAACGGCCCAGTGTTGACTTTGAATGGAACCGGCTGGATGGGCGGCCATTGGTGTATGCGTCTCTAGGCACGCTGCAGAACGGGTCGCAGGATATTTTCCGGATCATAGCCGACGCATGCGCACGTCTTCATGTTCAACTTGTGATCTCGCTTGGCGGCGGGCTCGATCCCCAGCGGCTGGGCGTTTTAAGCGGCGATCCACTGGTGGTCAAGTACGCGCCGCAACTCGAGATCGTGAAGCGGGCAGCGGTTGTCATCACGCACGCCGGACTCAACACCGCGCTGGAGTCGCTGGCAGAGGGTGTGCCCCTGGTGTGCATCCCTCTGGGTAACGACCAGCCCGGAGTTGCGGCCCGCGTTGCAGCGCGAGGAGCGGGTGTGGTCGTATCCCGGCGCAGGCTAAGTGCGAAACGGCTGCGCTCGGCGGTGCACGCAGTTCTAGAAAATGAACAGTATCGTTGCGCGGCGCGCAACGTGCAGGCGTCCATGCTACATATGGACGGATTGCAGCGAGCTGCGGACATTGTTGAAGACGCATTGACGGGCAGGCTCGGGAACTCGGCCTTCTGAAGCCACAAACGGGTTTGTGCCGTGCGCCTAACCCCCGAACCATTGACTGTGTTTCCCAGGTGCGGTCGCATATTTCGTTCGCCACGAACTGACAATAGGGGAAGGAGGAACTATCTCAACTCAACCAACTTGAGCGCAGTGCTTCAACAGCTTTTGCAGAACACGTCGAATCTCAAGGGGCTCCGGGAACTCATGACACCGGACGCCACCTACGTTTCATTGAACTTCGACAACCCCGAACTCAAGAAAATTGAGTCGTGGGCCGGCACACACAAGGGGCCATCGGCTCTGGCTGATGTCTTTGCGGCAATCCAACGCTTCTGGACGACACTCGATTTCAAGGTCACCGACATTATCGAGCAGGGTGACCGCGTCGCTATGTTCGTCTCTTTTGCTTACAAATCGAACGTGACCGGGAAGGAAATCACGTCTCCATTCGGCCTGTTGGCCCGCTTCGACCGGGGAAAGGTGGCTTACGTCCAATTTCTCGAGGATAGTTATGGCACTGCAGGCTCATTCAAAACGGGTGGTGCCACACGATTCCACAGCGATCCTTCGGGAAAAGAGGTTGAGGTTTAACGCCGAACGCCACCTCACGACTGGGAAATCACATTTAGATTTTGGAGTTCAAAGTGGCCGACGTATCGAATGAGAAGGAAGCAGGTTGTACTGGACCAACCGTCCGCACGCTGTGTCGAGGGGATCCGAAAGAAAAGACCCTTCAATGGGGCAGCCCGGCTTATCGAACGTCTGATTGCCGCCTGCTGTTTGGCATTGAACGTCAAACGGTTTGTCCCTCTCGCAACCTGTCGAATTCGACGACGAGACCGCGGATGCGCCCGTCGGCGATCAATTGCTGGGGAGTTCGGCCGGCGAACGCTTCAAGTGGCGAAGAGAGCCACTCCTTCTCCTTGGGAGCCACGACGTAGTCATCCATGCGGGATAACAATTCGCGGAGATCGCTAGAGCATTTCTAATTTAAGTGCTTACATATCCAGAGGAGGCGAAGTAGTTTGCGCATTCACTGGCAGTAATGGGGTTGATGATAGTGCCAATCTCCGTCCAAAGCTCTTCAGTGGCTCGCCGGGCTGCTTTGCGGAGCAGCGTCTTGAGCTTTGAGAAGAGCTTTTCGATGGGGTTCAGATCAGGGGAATAGGGCGGCAGATACAGCACAGTAGCGCTGGCCAAGGCGACGGCCTGCTGAACTCCGTCGACTTTGTGGCTACTGAGGTTGTCGAGGATGACAATGTCTCCGGGCCGGAGTGTAGGGCACAGAAACTGTTCGATCCAGGCCAGGAACAGCTCCCCGTCCATGGGTCCGTCGACCACCATCGGCGCCGTCAATTCATGACGCCGCAGGGCGGCGACAAAGGTCGTGGTCTGCCAATCGCCGAGGGGTGCCGAATCGACGCATCGACAACCCTTGGGGGCGCGGCCATACCGTCGGGTCATGTTGGTCGCGGCCCCGGTTTCATCAATAAACACAAGCCTGTCCAGGTCCATCGCCGGCTGCGCTTCAGTCCATCCGCGGCGTGCCGCCTGGACGTCCTCGCGTTCTTGCTCGCTGGCGTGCAGGGTTTTTTTTGAAGGTCAGATTCCATTTGTTCAGCTGGTGCCAAAGAGCTCCAGTTTTGATGGTGATTCCCTGCTCAGCCAACCGTTCTCGCAAATCCTGAAGTGTCAGTCCCGGCTCGGCAGCAATCCAGCGGCGTAAAACCGGTTCTGCGTCTTGCACACGAGAACGGCGATGACCGCCGATCTGAAAGCTGCTCCGCACCCCGGTCTCTTGCTCTCGATCCCGCACCTGATAAACGTAGAAGCGGCTGACCTCAAAGCGTTCCGCGATCGCCGATGGACCCTCACCCCTAGCCAGTGCCCGAAGTACACGATCACGCAAGTCTTGGGAATACGATTGCATCCCGCCCCTCCCTTTCAAGGACAGGATAATTATCACACAAAATGTTTATACTTAAATTAGAAACGCTCTAGTCTTCTTATGCATCTGGCTGGTCCCCTTTCCCGCTTCCCAGTTCTGCAGGGTACGAGTGGTCACATTCGAAGCATTGGCCAGCTGTTCCTGACTCAGTCCGAGTCTTTGCCGGGAATTCTGGCCTCACTCCACAACAAGGCCGGTGGCCCGGAACGAGCCGATGACCACGTCCACGCGGTGGCCGCGTTTCACTGCGAGTGTCGGATTCGAGAATGCCATCCAGTACGTCATGCCCGCTTTGGGCGTGCTTTCCTGGCGCAGCTTTCCCACCTTCTCCATTTGCGGAACCGAAAGTTTGACGCCCGCCTGGACATCGTACAACTCGGGCTCGAGATTCTTGTCGTTGAGGCTGGTGGCTTTGCCGGGGTCCAGTACCCGATAGTTGAAACGAATCATTTCACCCGACTCCGCCACCTTGACGCGGAGTTCGCCAACGCCCCAAACCCCTTCGTAATACGTTTCCGCGCGGCGCGAAAGGCGATTGAGCTGAGAGCCTTTCCAGCCGGGCACGGGCATGGCAGCCGGAGCGCCGGCCCGGGCGGGAGCGGCTTGCGCCGGCGTGGTTGACTGGGTTGGCGCCGATTGAGCGCCGGACAAAACCATGCTGGATGCCAGCAGGATTCCAACTGAAGCCTCTTTTAGCATTTTGAATCTGATCTCAATCTCACTCGGTCAATGCTGCCCGCGTGCCATTGGCCGGAGCGTTTTAACAAAAGGAAAAAAGCCGGGGCAGCCGGACATCCAGGTTCGAATGTCCGGCCGCCGCCGGGCGGGTTTAGTTCGCCGAGAAGTTGGCGCTGACCAGGGTCGCGGTCGCCATGCCCGTGCCGGTGAGTGTTACGTTTGCGGTTGCCGTCGTCTCCGTTCCTCCGGTCACATATTGCACATTGATCGTGCAACTGGTTCCCGGGGTGAGGACGGTGCCCGAAGCGCAGGTCCCTCCCGCGATGATCGAGAATGTTCCTGTGCCCGTCGCCTTGGTAATGGTTGGTGCCGCCGTCAGGGTTAGGGCACCGGTTGCGGCCGCCGAGTTGATGACCGTAACCGAGCCGGTCTTGGTGGCAGTCGTGGCCGGTGTGGTGGTGAGTGTCGGGTAGGTGAAGGACACCGTTGCGCCGGTTACGGTGAAGGTCACCGACGGTGAAGTTCCTCCGGGTGTCGTCACAGTGACGTTATGGGCTCCAAGAGTCGCGCCATTGGTTAGGGCGAATGTGGCCGTCAAGCTGCCGCCTCCGGCAGCCACAACGATTGCGCTGGCCGTGACCCCGGTGCCGCTGATCGTGACTGCAGTTGCGCCGGTCAGGTTGGCACCGGTGATGGTCACCGGCACGCTGGTGCCGCGAACGCCCGTGGCCGGACTGATGGAAGCCAGGGTGGGCCCTGCGATCCCGGAGTTGTACTCCACTGCGCCGATATCGAAGAAGTTGGGATTCGCCGGATCCGGCCGCGGATTCCCGAAGAAATCCGTGCCCGGGTGCGGACGGGTAACGGGGATATAGTTGACCGCCGGCGAGGTGCTTGGCAGGGTGTAGTTGGCGAACATATTGCCGCCGCCGTAGTTCCCGTTCGCGCCGCCCGTCACCGAATCGTCGCTCAGGGCCAGCGGGCCCCAACTCACGTTGATCCAGTTGTTGCCCTCGTCCACGGTTGCTGCAGGAGTGAGGCTGAAGACCGGATTCGGGGTCGAAGCGTCCACGATTCCCGGTGGCACGCCGTATCCACTGGGTCCTCCGCATCCATCCGCGACGGTGCACGTCGGGGGCACGCGCGCACCGTTGCAGTACTGGCTTATAAATGCCGGATTGGATCCTGTGTTCGCTGCGCCAGCGTAGTCCGCGGGATCGTCCAGGGCGGAATACAGTGGGTTGAGTTTGAATCCCGAGCTGTGATTGCTCGGCCCCGTGTCGCCGCGGACGCCGATATCCCAGTAGCTGACGCCCGAGGAGCATTGGCCAAACGCGGTCTGTACCGGGGCGGCGCCGCCAACTGTCGTTCCACCAAACGAGGCGTCGAAGAGCGCCACGAGGTTTTGCTGGTTGAGGTTTCCGGTTCCAGGGCCGGTAATTCCGATCTGGAACGAGCGGTTCTGCCATATGAGGTTGTTTTCGAATATCGGATTCGAGAATCCCTTGCAGCCGGTGATTCCCGGCGGGCAGGTGATCGATAACCCGGTCAGCGACGTGGTCATCACGGGAGAGTTCTGGGCGCTGGCCACGCCGGCCACTTGCGGGCAGGAAGCGGAGGTTGCGCCAGTGGGACCAGGTTGCACGCAGTTCCCCGCCGGAGCGCTGGCTTCGGGCGTGCCAATGCTTTGGGTCAGCACACCCGAGGAGGCAAGCGAATCGTTGCTGACAACGGTATTATTCTCGATGCTCACGTTCAACGAGTCCTCGAGCGATATACCTCCGCCGTCCCAGCCTGCGACGTTGTTCACAATGATGTTGTTGGTGATGGAAGCATTGTTCCAGTAGGTGTACGCGGGAGTTAAACCCGTGCAGCCGGCGGCGATCAGGTTTCCGAAGCTGTTAATGCAGCCGTTGGGGAACGTGGAAATATCCGTTCCGTTGACCTGCTGCAGGCGGATCCCGCCGCCGCTGCCGCTCTCTGCCGTGTTGCCCTGGACGAGGTTGGCGTTAATCACCAGGCCCGGTCCGGTGCCGTCGCTCAAGCCCGGCGGGCAATCGGCGTCAAGCTGAGTCCCGCACACCGGGTCGGTATCGGGCGTACCCATAACCTGGATGCCGCCGCCGTTGGTGGGAATGGTCGGATTGGTGCTCTGGTTGAGAATGATCGTGTTGTGCTCGATGTCGCCGTTGTAGATGAACCCGAGGTGGGCAATGCCGCCGCCCTCAGCCGTGCTCAGGTTGCCGCACACCCAGTTGTAGTTGAACTTGTAGTAGTCGGAGCCGGTGCAGAAGCTGACGCCGCCGCCCCCCGACAGGGTGCCGGAGAACAGTTCATCCCCAAGAGAAGAATTGCTCGATACATTGTTGTGGTGCACGTTGACGTGCATGTCCAGGCAGTACGGAAGGTGCAAGCCGAGTACCGGGGCGAAGTAGCAGGAGGGAGGACCATCGGTGTCGAACTCGCCTACCGGGGCAGTTGCACCCGAGGTGCCTTCCTGGTCGACAACGTAGGTCTCGGGTGGAAACTCGCCCTGGCCCACGGTGATTCCGCCCGAAAGCGTACCGGCGTTGTTGTTCACGCGGTTGTTTGCAATTTGCAGGTTATGCGCCCAGCCGTGAACGAAGATGCCGCCGCCACCCTGGGAGCTGTCTCTTACGGTAAGACCGTCAATGGTGGACGGGTTGCACTCGTAGTTGCTGGGGTACGGGTTGGGGACGAGCTCCGTCGTGGTCGACATTCCATTGGTGCCGACGGTGAAGCAATAGGAGACCTGCGGTCCGATCGAGGCTCCTTCATCGTCTGGATGTATCACTACGTCCTGGAGCAGCAAGGCCTCGACCGGGTCGATCGGGAACCCGCCCGGCTCGGAGCCATCGGTCCAGTAGTTCGCTCCCGGCGGCATCCACACGCCCTTGCCCAGGACCAGGATCCCCGGTCCCTCGTAGGCGCCCATCAGCGAGGGTTCCTGCAGTTGTTCGGCGAGGTTGCCATTGACGGTGGCATCCCATCCGGTCGTTGCCTCGAGGGGCAACCGGTCGATCTGCGGATAACCGACCGCGGTCGGAGTTGTGTAATAATTCCAGCCGGCATCCGGGCAGCTGTAGGTGCCGGTAGGATCGTACGTGGCATTGGTCGCTCCGTAATTTCCAATGGCCGGGGCACCCTGCAGCGAGAGGCCGAACAGGCAGTTGACATGCCGGCGCCAGGGATCGAGCAGTTTGCCGGCTGGAAACGCACCGGCATCGACAATGGAAGAAACCGCGCCAACACCCTGCAGCCGGACAGGCTTCCACATGATCAGCATCTCGTTGTGGACTCCCGCCGATGCAGCTTGAGTGGCCGTGGTGCCATGAAGGGCCGATGCGCTGCACGTGGACGTCGTGGTTGTCCCGGGAGTGGTGCAAGTCGGGTCGACGATGATCATGTCGCCGGGAGCCGCGGCGTCAATCGCGCTCTGGATGGTCTGGTTTGCCGACACGTGGGTCGGAGTCTTGCCGCCGATCGTCACGGTGACGGTGTCGATGGACTGCTTGCCATTGCCGGCGGTGATGACCAGCTGCCCGCACTGCGCAGTTGCGGACTGTCCCGCAGGCAGCGTGCCCTGGTACTGATTCTGTTGCTGTACTGCGCAGTTGGGAACGCCGCTCGGCACGGTGAGTGTGATCTGCGCATCGCTCCAACTATTGATCGTGGCCGGGACTCCGCCGATGGCGACGGAAGAGACCGCCACGCAGGTGGTTGAAAGGGCAGTGCACTGGGTGCTGAAGCCATAGTGGCGGCCAACGGTTTTCATATTGAAAGGCGCGGTGTTGGCCGAGGGACCGGAGTACGCGTTGTTATTCGTGGTGGTATTGCCAAGTGCGGTGATGGTGAGGGTCTTACCGGCCGCGCTGACCCAGGGACCGATACCGTCGCCGTCCACTTCGCTGACGGCCGGCGTGGCGTCGGGATAGCCGCAATCCACATTGTTGTAGCCCGCACCCACGAACCCTTCCGTGGGTACAACCGGTGTATCGAGGTAGGCAGTTATGCCGGGCATGTAAGGCTCTTCGTAGCAGAAGTCGCTGTACGCCGCGTTGTACAACGGATCCTGGATCAACTGCCCATGTGTGGGTGAGCTGGGGTTGGTATCTACGACGGGGCCGGGGTCGTTCATGCACTGGACCATCATCGACGGCGAATACCCGGTGATGTTGGGCGGGTTCACTTCCCAGCTCGAGAAGGTCAATCCGTCATAGACTCCCCAGTGGTCGGAATACACGCGCGAGAGTTCGTTGCCGAGATAGTCCTTGGTGGAGATCGGCAGATTCGGAGGAGCGAACTTTTCGCCGAACTGCGGGGAGAACGGGTCGAACTCCGACGTGAAGTCGTCGGTGATCACGCCCGTGAAGTGTGAGGCGATATGGGTCGAGGTGAAGATGGCGAACTTCACCCGCACCGACGCCTGGCTGGTGAGGAGCACTTCCTTGCGGTCGCATAGCGGCCGGCTCGCTCCCGCGAACGGGGCCGTCTCATGAGCCTCGGGAAACAAGCTCAGGTAGTCAGGCACCACGCGCGTCTCGCCCACGCAGGGCCACACAGGATCGGTGTAGCCGGGGAAACCGGGGACGCCGGAAAGCTCCTGGTTCAATCCCTCGGACGTCGTCTGGTTCTGGTAGTTGGTGCCGTTGTAGCCGGCGCCGCTCTCGTCGTACATGGAAGCCACGGAGGCCTGGTCGGGCATGATGAAGATGTCCGTACCCAATCCGGCGAACTGCTGCGTCACCGGCGCGATGAAATCGTCGCCGATCAGTAGGTTCTTGTCTTCCTCCTTGTACACCTCGTAGCCTGGAGGCATGATCACCTGCACCACGTACTTGCCCGGGGGCAGCATCGGAGTGCCGACGCGATACTTGTCGGTCGTATCCGGGTTGGCCACGCAGATGGTGCAGTTGGTTCCCGCCATCGAAGACGCGACCCCGTTGGTGGCTCCAATGGTAGTGAGCTGCGCACCCGTCGTCGGGTTGATGCCCAGCGAACTGGGGAAGGAGTATCGGCCGTCGTACGGCGCGGGCTGAATCTGGTTCCCGATGTGCATTGCGTCATAGCACTTGAACTGGGAGTTATATGGATTGGTGTGCAGCGTGCCGCCGTTATGCACCGAGTTGTACCAGTCAAGGTAATCCGGCTGGTCAAACAGCGTGAAGTAGAAGAGGTCCGCGTTGATACCGGTAGACATGCCCTGGCCGGGGCAGCTCATGTAGGGCTTCTGTCCTGCGCCCGCACCGGTTCCCGCCGTGCTGCTGGGATAGAAGCCCTGGGCCCATGCATCCCAGCTGCTGGAGACGGTGGTATCCACCAGGGTCAGGGTGGGTGTCACGCCATCCGCGGCGAAGCCTTCCTGGTAGAGGTTGACGGTAACGCCCGGAACATACGGCTCCCAGGGCTGTTGGATCATCTGCGACGCATCGTCAAACGGACGCGTCGAAGCGTATTGGATCTGCCCATAGATACCGCCGTTCTCGCCCACCAACATGGTGGATGGGGTGGTTCCCCCGGTCGTCGGGTTGCTGAGGGCACTCGGTACGGGCACGCAGAAGTTGGTGGCGCTTACCGGCAGAGCGGGGTTGCAGATTGCGAAGGGCGCCTTGCCGAACTCGATCCAGTTGCTCTGGGTTGTGAGCCCCGACCAGCCCTCCGCCCAAACCCAGGGAGGATCGATGCGGCCGGTGGAAGCGGTGGACGAACTGGCGATGGCTGTTCCGGCTGCGAATGAAGTGGATTCCGCCGCGCAGTCCGCCTTGGCGCAATAGACCGCGCCCGGCACCGACAGATCCGAAGGCAGCGGAACCGCCTCGAAGGTGTTCGTCAGGAAATTGTAGGCAGTCGAAGTTCCGCATGCCCGGGCGCCATTTCCAGTCCCGCAAAGGCTTGAGCCGTCGGCAGGGCCGCCCGCGTCATAGACCGTATGGATGCCGGTGGTCTTGTAGCGGGTGTCATCGGCTTCAACCACGTACCAGTTGAACAGCGGGAAGGTCTCGTTGAACGGGGCGTTGCCGTTAAAGTCCGTTGTCAGGGCATTGGCGCGAGATCCATCGCGATAGTGAATCATCGTGTAAATGAGCGGGATTCCGATCTCGTTGGAGTCGCAGATTCCGTTCTTGTTGTCATCGACGCAGGTCTTGGTATAGAGGTTTGCCTGCCACTGCTGGACACCGACGTTGCTCATGTGCAGGGTCGAAAGTCCTCCCGTGCAAGAGGTAGCGGGGGCTACGGGGATGCAGCCCACGTTGGCCGGCGTCGACAGACCGTCGATGATCTGATCGTTCCACTGGTCGCCGATCGTCAGTCTCCAGTTCCCGCCCGGTACATTGGCGAATTTGAAGTTGCCGTTGGCGTCGCAGAAGGTGAACTGGAAGTCTTCGCCGTCCGGATCGCCAAGGCTCACCCAGCACTGGGTCCACGAAAAGCCGTCGTGGGAGCCGCTGGGATAGAGTCGCTGGTCAGGCGTCCGGCTCAGGCGCTGGACGTTCACTTGTCCGTCGATGGTGTTGGCGCACGGTCCGACCGCGCCCGGGCTGCCCGTTCCCCTGCAAACATCATTGTGACGAGCGTTGATGATTGCCGGGTTGGCAAAGCCGATGGCCACGTGATACCCGGCCGGGCCGTATTCCTGGAAGTAGCTCGGCTCGCCGATTCTGATGAACGAGTCATGGGGATGCTGACCGTCCAGGGTGTTGGTCTGGATCCACTGTTCGCCGCGCGCAATCCGGTCCGCACCGGGGTACGCCTGGACGCTGAATTTATCCGGCATCAGGTTGGAAACGGTCGCTTGGCCGGCCAGCGGCGAGAGGGTGTGCCCGTCCGATTCATATTTCGGGCAAGTCACGATCATGCCCGTGATTCCCGCTTGTGTGGGATTGGTTGTGGCCTGGGCCGAGATCGGGCAGGCGTCGAGCCCCGTGACGGGATCGATGGTCCCCGTCAGGCTGTTCGACAAGGGCTGGTTGAATGCGTCGTAGGTATCCTGCCCGGTCGCATCGCCGAGCCCGCCATAGGTGTCCCACAGGACGACGTTGAAGCCGCCGAGTCCCGGCTCGATGGGCGCGATCGTTGCGTTTCCGCCGCCGCCATCCTGCTCGCCGTTCAGCGGGTAGTCGTCTTCGAACACGATCAGCGAAAGCTTGCCCGTGGGCAGCGGTGTGGGCAGCACCAGCACGTTGACGGGCGTGGTAAACGTCGAAGTTGTCGAACAAGCATTGGAGCCGCCCAATATATTGCACGCCGGCGGGATGGGAGCGCCGCTCATGGTGTGGCCGCAGGTTGTATCACCCAAAGTTGCTTCCGCGCCATTGACTGGGCAAACCGGCTGGCCCACGTAAGCAGGGAAGGGGTTGGCCGCATCGCCAGGCAGCACCGAGATGTAGTAGCGCTTGGCGGGATCCAGGTGGACCCGGCTGGGGTTCACCGGGGTAAATCCATTCCCCGTGGTATCGGGCCGGCAGGCGCCGTTGCCCACGTCGCATACCGCCGGAACGTGTGTACCCGTCGCGGGATTCAAAAAGGTCTGGCCACCTTCGCACGACAGCGGCCCGGTGCAGCCCTGGGCCACGAAGGCCATACTGCTGGTGTGGAAATTCACCCCGAAGGAGGGAATGGTGCTTCCCGTGGTGCCTGCTCCTCCAACCACCGTGGGGCAGCCCGGCGTGGTAATGCTGCTATTCGTTGTGCAATTCGGGTCGATCCAGAAGGTCTTGTCTTCTTCGATGATCCAGCGATAGTCGGCAAACGGCATCAATCCGGCGATGCAGGCAGCGTTTCCGTTGCAGTTGTTGTACGACTGCGCATCCAGTACCCTGACCTGAAGGTTGCTGGGCTGCGGGAAGATCATCGTCACGGTCGCAGAAGCCGCACTCTGTGTCCCCAGGGAATTCTTCACCCGGTAGGTGAAGATGTAGGTTCCGGGTCCTGGCACGGAGGCCGTGAACCCGCCCTGGGCATCCATGTTGAGCGTAACCCCTGCCCCCGCGCTAACCGAGGTAAGGGCAACCTGCAGCGGCAGCTTGTTGGGATCCGTGTCCACTGAGAGCACGCCGGGCGATGGAATCTTCAGGAACGTGGACATCGTGGAGGTGAAGGTCATGTTGTTGGCGACCGGATGTCCCGAAGCAAGCGCTGACGCGCTCAGGGTGACAGTGGTGCACATGCCGGTGGTGCCTGTGGCTGCACCATTGGCGCAATATCCGAAGGAGTCCAGGCCGGTCGTATTGGCGTTGGGAGTATAGGTAAAGGTGCCGTTGGCGCAAATTCCGCCCACCGGGTTCCCCGGCACCGCGTTGCAGGTCAGCGTGCCGTGGGCGGGCGGAGTGGACATCGCGACGCCGTATACATTGACGTCGTTCGCCATCACGCCCAGGGATGGGTCGGTGATGACGAGGGGAACGCACGAGGTGGACCCGGCCACGCATGGCATGACAGCGGCATAGGTATCCGGGTTGGCCGCTGCGGCTCCGAATACACCCGTTCCTGCCGTCACCGGAAGCAACGAGCCATTGACACTGAGGTAAGCCAGCATTCCGGCATCGCGCACGGAAGAATTGGCCGAAAGGCTCAGTTCGCGGTCGTAGATAGGAAGCGTCGCCGTGGGCACATTGATTTTTACGTCGTAGGTTTTGCCAGCGGCCATGAAGACGTCGGTCTGCACACGCGGAGCCAACAAGTTCGGAAGCGGGTTGCCGTCTTCGGCGATCAGCGTGAATCCCTGCACCGTAGCCGACAAGCCTGCGCCGCTAAAGCCTGTGGTTTGCGAGTTGACGATCGAGGGCACGTGCATCCGCAGTCCAGCGTTCACCATGCGCACCAGGACCGTGCCCGTGGCGGAAATTCCGGTCGTCACCGGCGCAGCCACCGTGCCGCCGGCCGTGGCCGCGAACAAGGAAGGTGTCGGATTGGCTCTGTCGAACGCGATACCGTTGATGAGGTAATAGAAGGGCGTGTAATTCACCGCCGGGGGATAGCACGTGTGGTACGTGCTTGAGGACGGATTGCCGCAGCCGGGGTTACCTTGTGGGTCGACCGGCAGGCCCGACCACACCTTGGTCTCGCTGAATCCGGCGGTCCTGACAGCCTGGTCGACCGATTTGTTCTGCACCGGGTCAATCTCACTGAACTCGACCGGGACTTCCGCGTTGTATGTCACGGCTGGAATCGCCGCCGTTGTCGTCTTGGCCACGGCGGGGTACGCAGTGCCCACCGTGGTGCCCGCAGGCGCGGTGGTCACCACCAGCATGCCGATCAGGCCCATGGGCACCTGGATCGACGGATGAGTACCGGATTCGAGCAGATAGGTACCGGGCTTGAGTAAGTTCCACGTCAGAGTGGATGCGGTGGCCGTTCCCGGCGCACCCGCCGCCACTTCGGTAGCCATCGACTGCAAGCGCGGTCCTTGCGCAGGAGGCGTGCCCGAAGCGCCAGCTACCGGGGTCGTGCATGGCTGACCTGGAGGCAGGCTGGCGATAAACCAGCTGGGGCATCCCTGCGCTGTGGCGTGACTCGGGCTCGGCGTGGTGGTCGGTGTCCCACCCAGGCCACCGCCCACCTGGCCCAGAATCACGATGGATGTGGGAATGTTATTCGCTGTCGTGGCCCCGGCAGGAGTAAACGAAAGATTGTTGGTCAGGTTGACCTGCAAGCCCCCAGCGGCGCCAAAGGGTACCGTGATCTTCACCGGAGACCATGCGGGCGCCGCCTCGAGAACGGCTCCGGTGCCGCCACCGCCGGCGAGCGTGATCGTAGGAGCGGCAACATAGCCGGCTCCATGGTTGGTTACGCTGATGCCAACCACCTGGCCGGAGTTCACGATCGCCGTCGCCACTGCAGTCACGTTCGTCACAACAGTGATCGCGCCGGTCGGAGCGCTGATGGTGACGGTGGGCGCCGACGTATAGCCCGACCCGCCCTTGAGCACATAGACGCCTCCCAGTGCTCCCGTGGCTGCGGCGGAGGTCGTTCCGGTCAACGGCGCGCAGGTCGCGGTTGAGGTAGTAACCGCGGCGCCGCAGGAATAGCCCCACATGGGCATCACGGTGCCGTCCGGCAGGGTTGTGGTTGTCGGCCCCGCCGTCAAGTTAACCACCTGCTGGCCGAAGCTCGTCGCGACCGCGAGCACGAGAAGCGCGGTCAGCAATACGGCGGCCTTCAGTGTAGTCTTCGACTTGGAATCGTTGATCCGGATCATGGTTCTCGCCTCTCGCTCTGGTTCCATCATGGACATAGAATTCTTATGCGCCGTCCGCCGGCCGCCGGCTTGAACGGACGGCCATGCACAGGCGGGCTTCCGCGCCTCTACTGCGACTCATCGATCGGAAATTCGCGTGAATCCACCAGCATCATCATCAGCATGCCGCCGGGGAAGACGTTGTTGGTCGTGATCTCGCGCTCGTTGTGCGAGTGCCACATGAACGCCCAGCCACGCTCGCTGGCAGGGTTGGCCTGGGTGTTGGAAGGCAGCAGGGGCGTGCAGCCCGCGTTGGTGGTGGTGTCGCAGGCCGGCATATTCCCGCGCAGGCTGGCATCCGGACCGAGATACGGACTACCGCCGTACCATTGTCCGTTGGTCAGCACGTTGGGATCGGGCAACGTTGCCGGTCCGCCCTGGGCCACATCGCCAAACGGAGCCACCTGCACCGGCTTGTTATGGTCCTGGCACCACTCGTAGTAGTTCAGGGCCGCCGGATTGCCGGTGTTGTAGCCGTTGGCGTCAGGCGTGCATGGAAGCGTCGCCTGTGCATCCCCGGTAGAGTCGCTGGCCGCAGTTCCCGCTGTTGTACCCGGAAGCGGCGCATGATGGGCATACGGATCCCAGTTCAATCCCCTGCCGGTGAAGTAGAAGATGCCGTCGAACGCTTCGCCCGGGGTGGTGTCGGTGTTGAACATCAGGACGCCCGCCAGACTGCTGGTCGGATTCGTCGGACTAAGAATCAGGTTTCCGTCACGCGCCAGGATGCGCACGTGGTTGGCATGCTCGTGGAACGGGTGCTGCCACCTGCCCTGTCCGATGGTCCGGATCAGCGTCAGTTCGCCTGGATGCATGTGGGGATTGCCGTTATACGGCTGGTGCGGATATTCCGACGCGTAGTTGGGATCCATCAGGTCAGGCATGGACCGCCCGTTGATCAGGAAGTAGGCCGGGTGATACGGCTCGGTCTGCACATCGAGACTGCATCCGATGCTTCCCGCAGTGCAGCCCGCCTTGGCCTGAACCTCGGCCAGTGCCTGCTTGTGAATGCGGGAATCCATCTCCGCCCACTGGAACAGGTATTCGCGGTCGTAGCAGGTCTTGGAGTGATCGTAGGCGGCGTGGGCCAGGCGGAAATCCTGCTCCGGAAAACCCGCGATGTGCGCGGTGGTGCCGTAGTCCGTCTTTCCGTACAGGTTGGTGACGGTGGTGTTGCAGTTGGCGGGTACAACGGCCGGCAATACGATGATGGCCCCATAGAGCCCCATCTCGATCTGCAGGTCGCCCTGCGTTCCGCTGTAATAGGCGTGCGTGCCCGGCGACGAGGCAGTGAACGTGTAGGTCACCGTCGATCCGGGAGCTGCTTCTTGAGTCAGCAACCCGGTAACACCGCCGCGGGCCGTCACGTTGAAGCCGGGAAACAGAAGCGAGGTGTTGCCCGCGGCCGTGGGCAGGTTATTCGTCAGATGGATCGTGACCACCGTGTTTTCGGTGACCACCATGGTGGGCCCGGGAACCTGCATGCTGTTGCAGGTGGGCGTGAAGGCGAACGTCGCCGCGGGAACAAACGTCGGCGACGTGCCCGCTACGCAGCCGTAGCCCCACGAATAGACCGCGTTTCCGTCCGGCTGGTTCAGGTATGCGTCCTGGGCCGTCAGACTAAACGTCCCCACGGTCCCCGTGCCGCTGATTCCGGGAGCCGCAGCGAAAGCGGCCGGCGCAAGCGACAGCGTTACGGCCACCACCCGCACCAGAAACAGTTGTGACTTCAAGGTCGCGTTTTTCATGTTCATCCGCCTCATCGCTGGTCTCCTAGTTGCAGGTGTTGCCGAAAGTGTCGCTGGTCACGCTGTTGCAGATGTGAACCTCGGTCATCATGCCTCCGAAGTTCTCCGCGTCATTGGACAGGTTGTCGAGATTGGCGCTGTACACATAGAACGTGCTGCCCACCGGGTACAGCTTGGCCGCGCATCCCGTGCCCAGGTAGGAGCGGCAGCTGTCGTCGCTGGCATCCAGAACGACATCCAGCGATTCACCGCCGCCCAGGGTAATCGAGTTGGTCCAGAACTCGGTGTTGTTGCCGTCCTGATCGCGCAGAAGCTTGGCCATGAAGCCCACCTCATGCATGGGAACGCCCAGGCTCTCGAGCGTGAAGTATTCCGCCACCGACAGGTTCACCAGCCGCAGTGAAGCCTTCCCGCCCGCCGGAATGTTGATGATCGCGGGCAGCGGCTGCGAGTAGTGCATCTGGCCGTCGCTCGAGATGGTGGCTTGCGGACCAGCGGCCACCGTGTCGGGGTAGCTGCGCCCATTCAGCAGGAAGTACTTGTCCTTCATGTCCACAAACAGTTCCGGGTTGAAAGTCATGCCAACAAAGTGGAAGTTCGGATCGAAGCCGTGCATCTGGATGGGGTAAGTGACGTCATAGCAACTCGAGCCGTCGCCGTCGTTGTACACATATTCCGGCGTCGTACCTTCTCCCGAAGGAGAGGTGCCGTTGCACAGCGTGCCTGCAGCCCCTCTGGTGGCGCCGGTGTAAATGGCCGGCATGGTCGCGCTGCATAGGATGTCCTCGGCGGGATTGCAGGCGGTGCGCAGATCCGGCACCGTGTGTCCTGCGGGCTCGGCAACTGTTCCGCCCCCGCCACTGATGGTGGGCCCGTTCTGGAATCCGAGATACGAGTAGAGGTTGCCACCCGTGGGCACTCGATCCTGCCGCGGCCGCACATAGAGCTGTCCCACCATGCCCATCTGCAGGTGCTCGGGCGGCGTGATGTGGCAGTGCCAGAAGTACGTTCCCGCGTCGGGAGCCAGATAGTAGTAAGTGAAGCTGGCGCCGATGTTGATGGCCACCGATGCGTCCGGCACGCCGTCATAGAACGAGGAAGCGTTGGGATAGCCGTGGAAGTGGACCGTGTGCTGCTCGAACAGGTCGGGGCGCATGATCATGCCCACGTTGGTGAGGGTGAGGAAGAACTCGTCGTCCTCGTCAAATGCGGCCAGCGGCGCGGGGATATTCCCGTTCATCACGCCGATATCCATGATCTGGCGGGGGTCCACGTGCCCATCGATAATCGGCGGTGAAGCGGCGGTGGCAGCGGAGTCATTTCCGGTATCTGCCGCCAGTCCCGCGGTTGTGTCGACGTACTGGAACGCGCTTTCGCTGACTCCATCAGGACTCATTCCGACGCCACTGGAAACGCAGGTGAGTGTCCAGGTGCCTGCATAGCCTGTCGGAGTTGGAGTGCCGTCATCACCAACCGTGTTGGAGATGACGACTTGTTGCCCCACATTAAGACCCAGCGGAGCGTCGGTCCAGGCGGTTACTGTATTCGCGGTAGGGGTGGGGCAGCCGGGGGCAGTGGTGACAGGAACGGTGGCGGCATAGGGTCCCTCTTCGATATTCGCCACGTTCACCAGCGCCGGGATGTCGGGCGCCAGGCCCACGGCGCCGTTCCACGTAAACAACGGGTTGACGGTCGGCACATAGCCCGCCGCCCACGGCGAGGCGCCGCTCTTCGCCCCGTCGGTCGTGGCTGGGTCGCCGCGGGTTAGCGCGGCGGCGCTGACGGCGCTGTACGGAGTGTTGAATATATTTGGAAACTGAGTGGAGGGACGGCCGGCCGCGACATCCGCCAGGCCGGAGAGCGGTCCGAAGGAGAACATAAACGTCTGCGTGCCGTCAGCCTCGGTCATGTACCCGTCACCGCCCGAGATCTGCTGGCACTTGATCGCGCCATTCACGGTTCCGGTAACCGGGTAGACAAAGTCCCCGCTCGTCCCCGAGGGTGTTCCGAGCGACGCAGGATGGAATTGCGTTGGTCCGTTGTACGGAGGTTCTGTATTGTTGCATCCCGGGTTAGTCGGGGTCGTGCCGCAGTTGGTCCCGGTCAATGGGTGCGTAATCGTGCTTATTGGACACTGCACGCGAAACGATTGAGACGCTGCAGGCAGCACCATAAGAAATGTCGTGATCCACAGCGACAAAATCGCTCTTGAGTTCCCGCTCGACATTCGCTCTCCTCCACGCGAGTCCCGATTTGCAACTCTCCGCCGCAACTCGGCACTGCACGAACTCGTCCACAATCCATACGTTGCCGATTTCGCATCTTGACAAAGCGCAAACAAATCGACAGCGCGGTGTGAAAAAGTCGGCTCCGCAATTCGGATTGAATGATTGCCCATGGAGAAGGCCCATACTTACTAACTACGCAATGAATGACTGCAAGGCTTTAACCTTGTCCGTCAATACACATGAGGCTTGGTGAGCTAACTTCCATGCTATCTAACATCGACGATACATATGGTCTAACTTCGCCTTGATGATCAGATAACAACCTTTCAAGTTATCCAGCTATCAAGCTGAGGACATAAGTTCCGGTTAATGGCGGCTACGAGTCATTCCGACAGAATTGCGCGTGTACCAAACCAAACACGGAAAGCCGGCGCGAGAATGCCGGGTGGCCGACATAAAAACTCGCGCGGTTCCCATGAACACCGACAAAAGCCGATCATCCTTGGTGTAAAGACTTGTTTACGATTCCGGGCATTGGGAAGCAGCTTTGCTCAATCAAATTCGTGCAATCAATCAAAAATGACGAATTTGTAATCTTTCTCCCTCTTCTTTGTCCTAGCGCAAACAAGGGGGGTCTCTGTCGGTGGGATAGTCCCCTCACCGGGGAAGCGTTTCGGCCCGAAGATCGGTCATTCGTTTCCGGTGTACGGGATTGCCTGGCGAAAAGACAGCGAATCGCAGGCGCGAAGCCACCGAAGGACAAATCCAGGCGAATCAATAACATCGGCCGGGTTGGATTCCACCATGACCGACCGGTGAACGCGTGTTTTTGAAGGTCAACAGGTTGCGAGGTCCGTGAAGGTGAGCGATGAGGACGTCATGCAGCGAGGAAATTGGCCTGTTACAGAAGATTTCGCGCAGCTGAACAAGAATGAACGAGATTCATCAAGGGGCGGGCGCGAAACCATGACCGCGGTTGCTGCTCCGATTTATTCGCAGGCCTGGACGATGGAGTCTCCGCTTCGTCTGAGCCGCCGGCAAGATTGGTGTCCGGAGATGCCCTTGAACCGCGATCCTTCCAATGAAGATGGGACGCCACGCATTGACTCTCCGTTGAGCGTGGCCGATTTTGTGGAACGCGTGTTCATCCCCGGATATGTTATGCCGAAGAGAACTGCGGGACGAGCTCATTTCCGCGGCATTCTCAAGCACATTCTGTCACCGGAACGCACCGCCCGGGCATTCGCGCCAGGCGAAAAGAACCGCGCACGACTGGCCGCAAAACCCGGTTGGCCTTACCTGGACGATGTGCCAATCGCGGAAGTACACCGCGAAGATATCGAACACCTGATTCAGGCCTCCATAACTCGCGGCTATTCAAGCCAGATGGTGGCACACCTTCGCAACGTGGTTCGCAACATTCTCTCCTATGCTGCGGCCTGCGGGTATATCACTGGACCAAACCCCGCCGCGTTCGTCACCGTGCCGTCGATCGCTCATAAGCCGGTACACTCCCTGACCCTGTCTCAGCTGAAGCAGACCTTCCAGCTTATGCGCTACCCGGAACAGCAGATCGCATTATTCGCATTGCTCACCGACATGAATGTGGCCGAGATCTGCGGGCTGAAATGGAAACATGTCAACCTGACCAATGAAGTCCATTATTCGTCCGGGGAACTGCTTCTGGCGCGGACGATTGCCGTCAGGATGCAAATCTACCGGGGGGAATTCCGCGCGGTTGTGGGGAGGCGCAACCGGCTTGTGAGAATTGCGGAATTGCTTCTATCGGCACTGGTTCATTTGAAACATCGCCCCGCGCACAATTCCGGTGAAGACTTCGTCCTTGTTTCGCGCCGCGGCACACCCGTGAATCCCGACAATATCGCCGCGCGGCGTCTGAAGGCCATAGGACAAACCCTTGATCTAAGCTGGCTCTCATGGAAGGTATTTCACCGCACGGGTATTGAGTTACAGAGTCAGTTTGGAAGGTACATGAATAAAGAACTGGAAAATGCATTGACGATCAAACGTTAGCCGGTGTTCGCATCAGACCATGAATCGGGGAAGGTGAATGAAGATGCAAAACTCTTTAACAACCGCCGGACAGGATAGTAGAACCGGCATAAGCCTGGAACCGAATTTTGCGCGGCACACGATACGAATGGTATCTGAATCGCGCACGGAGCTGCCTGGCGCCGCAGTATCTTTAGCGGAATACATCGAAGAGAAATTCATTCCCAATCATGTCTCGTCCAAAACGTCTGCCGGGCGCATGCATTACCAGGCAATTCTCAAACATATTCTGACGCCGGAGACCGTGGAAAGAATATTCGCTCCGTCGGGGTCGAAGAGCAGACTGAGAACCCTGCCCGACTGGCCCTATCTTGATCATGTAAGATTGTGCGATTTGACATCCGATCATGTAAGGCGCCTGGTTATGTCGGCCTCAACGCGTGGCTATTCTCCCCAAACGATCAAGCATATCAAGAATGTCGTTGGCCGGGTGATATCTCACGCGAGAAAAGAGGGATTCTTCAATGGAGAAAACCCGGCTTCAGAGATCAAATTGCCGGCCATCCTGCATCGCAATGTGCACCGGCTGACCATCGCCGAGGCGAAGGCGATTTTAAGGCTGATGCAATATCCCGAACGAGAAATCGCCCTGATCACGATGAGCACCGGCATGACCGTTTCGGAAATCTGCGCGTTGCGATGGAAGAGCGTTAATCTGACCGACGAGCCTGTCTACTGCGATGGCGAGGTGATTCCTCCGCGGCATGCTCTCGTAAAGCAACAGCAAAATGATCCGGACAGCGTTCCTCCCGGGGCGTCACGAATGCGAATCGTGGAAATTCCCGAGCCGCTGGCGCGCCGGCTTCAGCGGCTGAGACGGGAAATGCGGCACTTCGAGCCTGAGACATTCCTTCTGGAAAACCAGGGGGGAACTCCTCTTTGCCCCATGGGTATCTGCTCACGATTGGAACTCATCGGCAGGGAGGCGGGCATACCCTGGCTTTCGTGGCCGGCTCTCAAGCGCGCCCACCAGACTCTGCTTTCGGACCTGCGCGTACAGTTGAGCGACGAATTGATGCTGGGAGTGCACTAGAAAGTCCGCAGTGTTTTGGCGCGATGCCGACAGAGGGGAGTGAAAGATGGCCGGTTTTCAGACGCTGCAGGGCAACCCGCGATTCGCCCTCAAGGCATCCCTGCCAGTCAACGCAGCGGCGGAAAATGCTTTGGCCTGGATCCGTTCTTCTCGTCTTTTTGCCGGTCTGCCTGACCAGGTGATCGCTGAGGTTGCTGCCAGCGCGCGGCCCCGCACGTTTTTGCGGAACGAACTGCTCTTTATGCAGGGGCACCCTTTTCTCGCTCTCATCCTGCTTCAGTCTGGTTCTGTGAAACACACCCAGGTGGGTCCGAATGGAACCGAGGTCCTGCTTCGTGTCAGCGGGAAGGGCGACATTGTCGACTTTCAGGCCGAAGCACGATGCTGCGTCCACACTTGTTCCGCGCGAGCCATTGAGTTTTCCCGTGCCCTGGTCTGGGACTACCGCCGGATCGAATTGCTCGCATTGCGTTATCCGCGCCTACGGGACAATATCACTCATCTGTTATGCCGAAAGCTGGAAGAACTTGAAGAGCGGTTCCGGGAAATGGCCACCGAAGCGGCGCCGATCCGTTTGAGCCTGGCGCTGGCACGACTCGTTCAGCAGATCGGCAAGCCTTCGCAGATGGGTATCCAGGTTCACGTTCGCCGTGAGGAACTTGCGCAGATGACTGGATCCACCATCTATACCATCAGCCGTCTGCTCTCAGGGTGGTCGGAACAAGGTTTCGTCGTGCCGCGCAGGGAGTCGGTGGTCATCAGCCATCTGGAAGGACTCGATTTGAGAAGGTCTGACTGCGATAGATCAAGTCCATCGCGGAAAGTCGATTCCGGCGTAAAAATGCCGCGCAGCCAATCGCCTGGCCGCGACGGAGATTCTGTTCCTTTGAGGAGGCAGGCTTGAGGCATTGGGGTTTCGCATCGGCGTTAAGGGCCGGACTTTGCGCCGGCTGGATGTTCGCGGTTTGCATCGTGACCATGCATGCGCAGGACCGGCCCTACTTCGTCTCCTATTCTCACGACATGGAAGATCCAGGCGAAGTCGAGATTGAATCCAAAACCGCGCTCGTGGGTTCCGGGAGTCCTTTCGGGGCGATGGCCAGCGAAGCAGAAGTAGGCATCCGCTCATGGTGGACAGCGGGACTCTACCTTGACGGCCAGGTGACTGACGAGGACTCCGCGATTTATACTGGCTTCCGATTTGAAAACCGCGTCAAGCCCTTCAAGGGCGAACATACGATTAATCCGGTGCTCTATTTCGAATACGAATCGCTCTCCGGGGCGGACAAGACCCTTCTCGAAGTTGCGGGTCACGACGGGGAAGATGACGTCGACATCCCCAACGGCATTGCCCGGAGAACGCATCAGCACGAAGGCGAGTTAAGACTGATCCTCTCTTCCGATGCGCACTCCTGGAATTTTTCGGAGAATTTCATTGCCGAAAAGGACCTCGGACATGCGCCGTGGGAATTCGGATATGCCGTTGCCATGAGCCGGCCGCTCCGCGCGCCCTCAGGCAAATCCTGCAGCCTATGCCGCGAGAGCATTGTGCCCGGCCTGGAATTCTACGGAGGCGCGGGAGATACGAGTTCACTTACCCTGCGAGACACGTCTCACTATATTGCTCCAGAGGTAGGCTGGAATTTCAGCAAGGAATCGCGCGTCAGCTTTTCGACCGCCTTCGGAGTAACGGGGACGAGCATTGGGACTATCTATCGCATCGGATTCTCTCACGACTTTGATCATCTGCCAGGATTTCCCCGGCTCACACATTAGAATCCGGGCCAACCTGAGTGCCTGCGTCGCGGACCGGCGCCATGCCGTCTTGTCGCGTCAGGTTCGCCCTGCCAACCGATGCGAGACTCGGCTCTGCTCTCGGTAGTGTCCAGAGTCTTTCGCACTTTGCTTTTTTCTTAGTCAGGAAGGTTGTTGTTTTTGTCGTTGCTTTGCTCTGGTCATGATGGCCACCGGAGCAAAGCGTTATGCGATGGCCACGACTTCGGCCAGTCGGTTCATTTGTAGATAACGCCTCGTGGCCCCACCCTGTTGCCGCGACATGTCTTAGCCTGGCCGCGGCCAGCATGAGGGCGCTCTTGCCATCGGGAAACGCACCGACGACTCTGGTTCGTCGGCGGATCTCCCGCATCAGCCGCTCCAGAGGATTGTTGGTGCGCAGGCATCGCCAGTGCTCGGCGGGCATGCTGCCCTTCGTCACGTTGGCAATTGAGATCGGGGCACTCTACGGAGTAATCCGGACGCTGCAATGGGGTTCTGTGGACTTTGAGAACCGCTGCCTGAAATGGGGCAAAGACAAGACCGCTTCCGGAACGGGCAGGGTGATCCCTCTTCTAAGGCTCCTAGAGGGGAAACCGCAACCATGAGCTTACCTCCTGACTCCGTTCAATCCGGGTCCCGGTCGGCGCGGAGAGATACTGCGCCGGCGTTCCTGGAAGGAGAAGAGTTTCTCGCCGATCAATAGTTCAGTGCGTCGGTTAGGCCGAACCTCCAATCGCTATTACCGCGAGGAAACATTCGCCCAGACAGCAATCCCTAAAAATAGGCTTCGGCGCTCTGCCGCTACGAAAAGTTGCCGAATCGGTCTACCCAACTCGGCGAGGCTTGCGTCTAAATGCAATTCGCCGGATTCCCGTCGTCGGCGATCCGAGCGCGTTCCTTCGCATACAGAGCTTTCTGCGGGAGGTTCTCTGGTTCGGTCACGAGGAACTTCACATATTCCTTGGATTGCGGATCGAACGCCCGCGCCCAGATCTGATCGAAGTCGTAGGGGATGATCGGGATAAACCAAGAGCGTGTTGAGCAGGATGCTCATCAGGCTTTTGTTCCCGCGAAGAAAGTCGTCGCGAAGAAAGCTCCGGCGAAGAGGGCGGTCGCTCAGGAAGTTCCCGCGAAGAAGGTGGTCACCTTGGCCATGGCCTTCCTGACATATACTTGCAACACCATGCGGAATGGGGAGAATGAAATGACTCTCCCGCATGTATGTCTTTCTGTGCGGGATATGTCCCCAATATCGCGCATTCCGAAGGACCATTTTCTTGTGATCCTGAAAAGCTATTTCGATGGCGCGTCCGAATCGGATGCCTTCCGGTCGATCACGATAACTACGGCATGTGGAACTAGCGAAAAATGGGAAGCATTCGAGGTGGCTTGGAGGAATGTCCTCAACCGCCATGGAGTGCAGTATCTACATACAACAGATGCGGTCGCCCTTGGAGGGGAATTTTCACAAAAGTAGGGGTTGGAAAAAGGAATCAGTAGATTCGTTGATTTCCGATTGCGTTACCGTCATTGAAAATCATATTGAAATTCCAGGGATTCCGGGACAGCCGATATCGAAACAGGGAATATTCGTTGCGAACTGTCTCAATTCTCATTGATGATTTTGTAAGAGCCAGAGCGGCGCCGGCGTTTTTGCAGTCTGGATGGTGGCGGGTATAAACGGACAGCATGGGCACCCCGACTTCAGCGAATTTGTGCTCGAATCGCCAAATTGGGGCAAACCCTGGAGCGCAACTGTACAGTGACTGTACAGTTTGGCCTGAGGTTTTCCGTCTGAATCTACAAACTGCTGAAAATAAGCAGCTTAGTTATGGTGGAGGCGGCGGGAGTCGAACCCGCGTCCGAAATCGCTGTCAGCCAGGAGAGTCCATGCTCTGTCCGCTTCCGCATGTGTTCGCCGCAAGCGCTCAGAACGGACAAGATACGCTTGAAACTAGTCCGATGATCTTATGGCCGCAACACGGACCGAGCCGCAGCCACCAGCCTACTGAATGACGTCCGATTCGCAGCCCATAGGCGAAGCCGCAAGAGACGGCTGCTTAGTTAATTAAGCAGCGAGTGCCAGATTGTCGTTGGCAACTGTTGTTTTGCAGGCGATTACGGGTGCCCACACCCCGACATGCCTCCTTGACCGCAATCGATCCCGTCGAAACCGTGACGCCCCCATTTGCGAGCCCCTTGTTGGATGAAGGAAAGAGGCCGCCAGGTGCAAGCCGGGCCAACTGGCTCGTGCTGCTACGTCCATTCTACGCGAATTCCGGTTCGTCAGCGTCACTCCCCGCAAGCCTGCATGCGGCAACTCCGGGCCGGCATGCGCAACGGTTAAAAGTGGTAAGCCACACCGACGCCAAAGCGGTAGTAAGAGGGCGAATAGCTTCCCGGCGGCGCTTGGCTGTTGCCCAGGTAATCGCCCGTGGCGCGCAGCTTCAATCCAAGGAACACGGGTATGTCCGCACCCCCGCCAAGGGCGTAGCTGGCGGCATCGTAACCCGTCCCGGGGTAGGTCGTAACGGTTCCGTTCTGATGGGCGATCCCACCCAAGCCGTGCGCAAACACACTGAACCCTGCCGCATGAACCGTTACGCGCGGGCCGAACATAACAAGCGTTATGTGTTGAGAGAATCCGTTGACCGTCTGGCCATAATGCGAAACATCGCCTTCGATGCCCACAAAAGGAAACGGCTGGACGTGCGCCGCAAACTGCCAGCCATTCATGCCCGGGGTATAAACGGCGTACAGGTTGGCGCCCGTTCGACTATAGCCGAAATACACATCCGCCTTGGTCCCCTTGGCCTGCGCGCCGGGAACAATAAAGCACACGAATGCAGCAAACAATATGGAAAGACACCGAATCCTCATGATTTTCGGGCCACCCTGACTTTTGGATTTCGTGTCTTCAGCTTAACAGGCGGGTAGCCCGGATCTCAAAGAGGAGACCCGTACAACGACTCCGCAAAATCCGCCTACTGTTTTTCCAGATCGATGGTCTCGTACTCATGCCGCGCGATGGCCTCGCGGATCTGCGCCGGCGTCTTGCCCACCTTGGTCTGCTGATAGGCGAAGAACCCTTCCTTGGCGCACGTCGAGCACTCGGTTCCGTGCAGCGTTTCGAAACAACTGCGCAGGCTGGTGTGGCCCAGGGCCCGGTCGCAGCGGCAATTGCATGGAAGCTGGTAAACCACGTTGCTTACCTTGGCCACCTGCTCGTACACGTGAACCTGCCAGGGGTAGCGGAAGTTTTCCCCCGTCAGCTGGTTTCCCGCCATGATGGCCGGCAGCGGAGCAAACTTTAGGGGGGCCGAAGGATGATAGGCAGGCACATCATCGGCGGGATTGGAGTATTGGGCGTAGCTCGCGGCCGTCCCCACGGCAATTCCCAGCCCCAGCAGCCAGCGGTGCTTCATCCACTTCTTCATCATGGCGACCTCTAAAAGGATTGTATAAAAAAAGACGGCACGAACGGTCGAGCTGTTCGTGCCGGGAGGCCAGTGACGCAAACTACTCCCGGCTTTGAGGGGAATGTCTGAATCCCTCATCGCCGGAATATCTACACGATACTATAGATTTGGAAAAATGCAAATACAAAATTTGAAATTATTTGTGACGCAGCTTGAGCAGCCCAGTGTCGAAATTCCTGCATCTAAATACCGCCATTTGCTGAATCTCGATTCAGTCCTCAAGCGGTGCCGGGAATGCCGGAAGAAACCACAAATGACGTGCAATCAGTTGATTCCGCTCGTTCACGCCCCGCAAGGCGGATGGTTTCCGGGTGGATTCGCGTTGGCGCGGTTGCGACCGCCTCAGCCGTTGCAGGGGGTTTGGCAGCCGCCTGGTTCTATAGGAAGACCCTCCGAAAGCTCCAAGAAGCAGAATCGGAAGCCGGGAATCCTGACCTCTCAATACCACATCGTGATACTGGGGAAGACATCTGACTCGATTGCCGGCTCCCTGGCACATCTACATCGACCCGCGGCTCGCCGGGGGTACTATACCGTTCATTCGCAGGTACACAACAAGTTGGCCATAGTGATCCATCATGTGAGCTATGCCGAACGCAGCCATGCCACCGCGGGTGCCGTGTGCGGTCATTACGAAGACATTCTCGCCCGTGGTTCCGTCAAGGAACGCGTGCGCCTGGGTTAGCGAATCCTTCAACGCCTGCACGATCTCGGCCTTCGATGTGAGCTTGTCGATCGCGTCCTCTTTGGCCTTGGCCTTATCGTCGGTCATATCCGGACCGCCGAAGAAGTACCAGTTCGATCCGGCCACATGTTTCACCTGCCCGGCAAAGCTGCGGACTCCTTTGAAATCGCCGGCAGACTCGGCAGGCGCGAAGTTGAACTTGTCTTCGGGCATGGCCTCAACGGCGTCAACAAACTCCTTCGACAGCGTGTCCAGCAGCCTTCCGTAGGTTGCCGCCGGGGTCATCACGGTGCCCACGGCGGGCTTGGCGGCAGCGGCCTGCGCATGGCCAACTATTGAGATAGCGGCAAGCAAACAACCGGCAAGAATGCTGCCGGCATTGCGGATCAATCCTTGCATGGGGAATCTCCTCGGGCGGCTTGGGTTCGCCGCGCCAGGGGAACTCTAGCAGACGGGCTGCGGCTTTCGACACCTCCGATTCATGAATCGCCCCTTGGATGTGACTAACCGGCGCGAAACCTTATTTTGCCCGTACAATCAAAAAACAGGAGACCTCGAAATGCGCCGAGTGTATATGGACGCCAACGCCACCACACCCCTGCTTCCGGAGGTGGTGGAGGCCATGCATCCATATTGGCTGGAGCATTTTGGCAACGCCTCGTCGATCCATCTGCACGGTCAGCACGCCCGCAAGGCTGTCGATCAGGCGCGGGAAACCATGGCGGAGTTTTTCAACTGCCACGACGCCGAAGTGGTGTTCAACTCCGGCGGCACCGAGGGTGACAACACCGCCATCTTCGGCCTGCTCCATCCGGGCGACCACTTCATTACCACGTCCATCGAGCACTCGGCCATCCTGGAAGCTTCCAGGAGGATGGCGCATCACGGCGTGGAAACCACCTTCGTTCCGCCGCTGCCGAACGGGCTGATCGATCCCAACGACATTCTGCGCGCGGTCCGCCCGCAGACGCGCCTGATCAGCGTGATGCTCGCCAATAACGAGACCGGCGTCCTCCAGCCGGTGGAGCAGATTGCCAGGATCGCCGCCGAGACGGGCGTGTTCTTTCACATCGACGGAGTGCAGGGCGCCGGCAAAGTCCCCATCGACGTCCGCAAGATCGGCTGCCACCTGTTCTCCATCAGCGCCCACAAGATGAACGGGCCCAAGGGAGTGGGCGCCATGTTCGTGCGCCGCGGGACGCCCGTCGAATCGCTCCTGGTGGGTGGAAGCCACGAGCGCCGCCGCCGCGCCGGCACTGAAAACGTGGCCGGAATCGTCGGCCTCGCCAAGGCCGCCGAACTGGCCATGCATTCGCTGGAAAACGGAACGATCGACCGCCTCGCCGGACTCCGCCACAAGCTCGAAACCGCATTGCTCCAGATCTCCGGAACCGGCGTCAATGGGTCCGACGAGGGCAAGTATATTCCGCGGGTCGCCAACACCAGCAACATCTGGTTCGACCAGCTGGAGGGCGAAGCGTTGGTGATCGCGCTTGACCTGAAGGGCGTGGCCGTTTCCGGCGGATCAGCGTGCCACTCCGGCGCCACCGAGCCCAGCCACGTGCTGATGGCCATGGGCCTGGACAAACCCCGCGCCCGCGCCAGCCTCCGCTTCAGCCTGCTGAAGACCGCAACCGAAGACGACGTGGACTATGTGCTCGGCGTTGTTCCCGCAGCCGTCGAACGCCTGCGGGCTCTTTCGCCCGTCGAAGCCGGAACGCTGGGCTGACAGGCTTTGGAGTCATCCTCCAGGTTCAGCCTTGCCCATGAACGCACCCGCGAGGCGGTCGAATGCACTCGCAATCTGACAAATGAATGAACTGACCCGCTTGGTTGAATTCCCGCCTCGCCGTGAATCCGTCCAACACAACTTTCCCACCTTGGCGCCTACCAAACGCGCTGCCTACTGTTTCTTGCGGCTTGGGTCGTCATCTGGATTCACGTAGTTGAATTGCACCGGAGACATTCCGTGCACTTGCACAACAACCTCTCCACTCGCCATGGCGTAATGGTGCATGTCGGGGTCAAGATAAGCAAAACTGCCGGCCGGGAAATCCCCCATCTTGCTTTCATCAAAGCGATCTCCCATACCCACTTTGAACGTCCCCGAGATCACGGTGACGTTTTCCCGCCTGGGGTGCCAGTGGGGCGCAATGCGATATCCGTCGGGCATTTTGAGACGGATGGTGTAATCTCCGCTGGACGCACTCGGATCGCCCTCCAGAACGGCTAGCTGCGCACCTGCGGGGACGAATGCAGGGGCGGGCCCATAAGGAAGCGCGTCGGGTGTAAATGCATGTTTTTCTGATCCGTTTTCCGCTCCCACCATCAATCCCGTCGTGACACCGCACGCGAGTGCAACCAGCACCGCGATCAGACAAGCGTTTCGCTTCATTGAACTGTGCCTCCGTCGTTGAAATTCCATTACCGGTTGCCAAGAATAATCGTCCGACTTGTGCGCCGTTTCAAGGACCATCAAATATTGTTTTCATATCTTCCATCTATCCTCGTAAACTATTCATCCTCATGGAATAATGCGCGGAAGGCAGACCATGCCAAGTGTCAATCGAGATCCGGGTGAGTTCGAGTTGGACCTGGGGCGCTACGAGCTTCGCCGCCGCGGCAGACGCGTGAAGCTCGAGAAAAAACCCATGGAGCTGTTGATTTTTCTCTCCACCCGAAGAGAGCAGCTTGTTTCGCGCCACGACATTATGACGAAACTTTGGCGTTCGGACCTCTTTATCGAAGCCGAAGCAAACATCAACAACGTCATCAGAAAAATCAGAACGGCTCTCGGCGACAGCGCTGCGAAACCCCGTTTTCTGGAAACTGTGGTTGGCAAGGGGTACCGATTCATCGGACCGATGCGCATAGTCGGCGCCCGTTACGACCTTGCCGGCTTCGAACAAGCTCCGCCCAACGCTGCCATCGGTTGGCGCGATCCCGTGCGAGAGGAACGCTCGAGTCTTGCTGTCCTGCCACTGTGTCTGCTCGGAAGCGTTCCTGACGACTATGGCATGTGCCTTGGTCTTGCTGATGCCTTGGCTACGCGCCTCGCAAACCTGAAGGACATCGACGTTATGCCGACCTCGGCGATGCTGAACGTGCCGGCAGAAATGAGCCCCTCGGATGTCGGCTCGAATCTCGGTGTTCGCTTCGTCGTCCACGGTGCTATTCGAGAATCAAAGGGACAATGGCGCATCGCCCTCCAGATGTTCGACACCCATTTGCAGGGCGCAGGATTCTCGCGCAAGTTCGATATCAACCTGGATCATCTCCCCGAGCTTGAGGACGAAATCGCCAGGCAAATTGCGACCGCATTGAACAGGCCTTTGCGCCCGGAGACCAACCAAAGCCGGCGCTACAGCAAAGACCAGTTGGCATATGCGGAATATGTGCGCGGCTATCGCCTTTGCTCTTCCGGAGATCCTGCCCTGCTGGAAGAGGCGGTTCAGCGGTTGAGCAATTCAGTGACCCGCGATCCCGGGTTCTCTCTTGCTCACGCAACCCTGTCGCTTGCCTGCGCGACTCGCTATTTTGAAGTCGAACCCGCCAACAAATGGTTGGAAAGGGCGGAGTTCCATTGCGGTCGAGCACTCGAACTAAGCCGGGATTTGCCCGAAGCCCACGTAGCCAAGGCCTTTCTGCTCTGGAGCCCTTCAAAGAACTTCCAGCACCTCGATGCAATCGCCGAACTGCGAAAGGCGATCGCTCTGCAAAAAAATCTGCCGCACGCTTATAACCGCCTGGGCACAATCCTCGCGCACATCGGCTTGCTCGATCGTGCTCGTGAAATGTACGAAAGAGGCCGCCCATTTCAACCTAAGAAAGTTGCCAATCACAGCATTGTTCAGGTCTATCTCTGGAACCGCGAACTCGATTCGGCGATGGAAGAGATCCGGGCCTGGAGAGCCGAGAGCCCGGGTAACAAGTACGCAATCTATTTTGCTCCGCAGCCCTCAATGATGATCGGCGAGTGGAAAGAGGCGAAAGCACTGCTGGATGAAGCGATTCGTGTCTTGCCCGAGGAGCCGCTCATCATAAGTCTTATGGGGGTCTATTGGGCTTTGACGGGGAAGGAGGAACAGTCGCTTGAGTGCGTGGCTCGCGCCTGTAGCACTGCGAAATCCTTCGGACATTCGCACCATACCTACTATCAGATCGCTTGCATCTTCGCCTTGTTAGGCAGGCGGGATGTGGCCTTCGATTGGTTGGAGCGGAGCGTGAACAGCGGATTCGCGTGCTGGCCATTCTTCGTGAAAGACACTTGTCTCCAGAATTTGCGAAGCATGCCTGAATTCGAGACTCTGGTGAGTTCCTTGCAGGCAAAGTATCCTGACCATCTTGGCTTGCTATAGCAGACACCGCGCCGCTTCCTCCAACGGGCGACTTCAGGGCAAAGCATTCCTCCGCCGCAACAGGGCGATTTGCGAGTACAAGAGGAACTTTCACCCCGCTTTTGCACCCGGACCGCAAACCGTCTACCCTTGAAGGTAGGCCGGTTCTAGCCGCGCGGAGCATTTCCCCTGATGAAGACGTCCACAACCATCGCCGTAGCCATGTCCGGAGGAGTTGACTCCTCGACGGTAGCGGCGATCCTCGCCCACGGCGGCGACTCCGTTGTCGGCCTCACCCTGCAGCTCTGGGATCAGACCCGTCTGGCCGGCAAGCACGGCATTCCCGATGCGCCCAAGGCCGGCCGCTGCTGCTCGCTCGACGACGTCTACGATGCCCGCCGCGTGGCCGAGCATCTAGGCATTCCCTACTACGTGGTCAACCAGCAAGAGCGATTCGAGCAGGACGTGGTGCGGCCCTTCGTGAGCGAGTACCTGGCCGGCCGCACGCCGATTCCCTGCTCTCTCTGCAACAACCATCTGAAATTCGACCAGTTGCTCAAGACCGCGCGCTCCATCGGAGCCGCCCGCATCGCCACCGGCCACTATGCCGTGAACGAATATGACCCCGCACGCGGCCGCTGGATCCTCAAGCGCCCCGCCGACCTTGCCAAGGATCAGACCTATTTCCTCTTCGGCCTGACCCAGGAGCAGCTTGCGCACACACTTTTTCCGCTCGGCCGGATGACCAAGCCCGAGGTGCGCGAGGTGGCGCGGATGCGCGGCCTGGCGCTGGCTGAAAAACCCGACTCCCAGGAGATCTGCTTCATCCCTGGCGGCGACTACAAGCAGTTCCTCACCGCCTATCTCGAAGAGCAGGGCGAGCCCATCCCGGAGACCGCCGGCGAACTCGTCACCTCGACCGGCGAAGTTATCGGCCGTCACGAGGGCATTTCGAACTTCACCGTGGGCCAGCGCAAGGGCCTCAAGGTGGCGACACCCTCGCCGCTCTACGTGCTCCAGATCAACCCGGCAAGCCACCGCGTAACGGTCGGCGCCGACGCCGAACTCGCCACGCCCACCCTGCGTGCCAACCGCTTGAATTGGATCAGCATTCCCGCTCTGACCGCGCCGATGCGCGTAAAGATCAAGATCCGCCACCGCCACGAGCCCGCCTGGGCCACGCTGGAACCCGCCGCAAAGGGCGAGGTCACCGCGACCTTCGATGACCCGCAGCGCGCCGTTACCCCCGGCCAGTCGGCTGTCTTCTACCACGGCGACGAAGTCGTAGGCGGCGGCTGGATCTTTTGAACTTGTTTCGCCAAACGGCGAACTGTCCAAAAAAAGACACAAACTGTCTCACCCAAAGGGTTCACCCCACGCGCTGTCAAGATGGCCTCGATTCCATCCCACAGAATCTAAGTCACTTGTTCGCTCCTTTCGTTTGCGGGGAATTACCCCTCAGCAGCGCACAATAGTGCTGGGGAGCTGCATTGCCAAATGCCGCTTTACAACATCGGCGGCGGTTTTTATTCAGAGCACTGTGTGACTGTGTGGAGATAGCTAACTATCGCGCTATGAGTCACTTCCGGCGCACAGGCCGACACAGCCACACAGTGGCTAGGCCGGTATTCGGGTGTTCCGGCGCATGGATGAACCGGGCTGTTCAGAACTTCGCCTCAAATTCCCTGAAGCGCCGTTCCAGTTCCCATTGCGCCGCCGCTTTTTCATTGCCGTCGAGGAACGCCTTGCAATGGGCCGAAGGATTCTCCGCACCGGGAGCGTCGCCCTTGCAAGCCGGCGCCGCAGATGTAAATACATCCGGCCGCGCCCACAGGCTCTCACCCGCCAGGAAGTTGTGCTGCATGCCCGTGCGCGCTAACTGCTTCAGGTCGGCGTACGTCAGGTGATAGTCAAGCGCGGCCCGCACATACTCATGCGTGATATCGATCCGGCTCACGCCTTCATCATCGGTCGAGAGCGCCACCGGAACGTGCTCCGCGCGGTAGAGAGGAAAGGGATGATCCGCGCCTTTGACCCCAAGAATCCCGTCATTGGAACTCAGGTTGATCTCGATCATGACGTGCTTTGCGGCCAATTCCTTCAGCAATCCTTGCGCATCGTCTTCGCCGGCAATGTCTACTCCGTGCCCGATGCGTTCGGCATGGCCCATCTCCTCTGCCTGGCGGATGTGGAACCGCAGGCCCTCGGGCGGCACCAGCCCCGGGGCCAGCTCGCCGGCATGCAGCGTGATGTGCACTTTCGGGTAAACAGAGTGAAGATAGTCGATCATCTTCATGTGCAGCGTGTAGTCGCGCATGGAGAGGAAGCCGTCTTCCGGCATGACCAGATTCAGCCCAACGAACCCTCCGTCGTGCTCGCCGATGCTCTGTTCGACCGTTTCAAAGCCCAGGAGGGTCTGCGCGAACACCTGCTCGGGAGCGTTGCCGCGCAGGATCTGGTAGATGTAGCGAATCTCCACCTTGCAGGCGGGCGCCGCCTGCGGCGTCCTGCAATGTTCCAATTCGCGGCGGCGCGATTCCGCCTCGCGCACGTGCTCGCGATCCGGAGCAATTTCGTCGCGCAGGCCGCGTTCGAGCAGCGCCTGGCGCATCCGCGCAAAATCGACACCGTGCGAGTCTGCCGGCCAGCCAATTTCCCGCGCCATCGTCGCTGCGTGCACAAACTCAGGTGTTTCCATCAACTCCAGGTATTGCTCGTTCTGCGCCGCGGCGCGGCTGGCCACTTCATCCACCCACTCAGGCGTGTGGCGCTTGTGGAGTCCGCCGAATCGGCTGAAGGTCGCAAAAAACTGATCGTGTCCGCTGACTCCGGGCGTGGGCACAAAACTGCGCATGGAGAATGCGTCCACGAGCCGGTCGTAAAGGTCCTGGTCGGCCGGGCTGTGAATATTGGCCAGGCGAGACGCTGGAACCATAGGCTCGGAGCATGTCGTCTTGACGAACTTGAGCGCCACAGGGTCCACGCACAGCCCGTCCTCACCGGCGTCGCGGATGAACGTCTCCGCATACACCGCCCCTCCCAGGTGCACATGCAAGTCGGCCCCCTTGGGGAAGTCGGCCAGGAACGCCCGAACCGCCGGCCGCCCCTGGCGAACCGCGGAATCGTAAGCGCGGGCGGCGCGCGTTTCTCCCGGCGATGCGCTTGCGCTCCGGGTAGGAACAGGAGGAGCGCTCGCCGCCGATTGCGCGCCGGCGCCGCATTCGATCCAAAGGCCGGCCGCAACGGCGGCCATCAAAAGACAAGCATGGCGAACAACTGGGGGCAACATGATTGCCTTTCAGTGTACGGGCTCGACCAGGGACCGGAGCGGATCTCCTGGGGCGGGCCCGAGGATCTCGAAATCCCCTCCGGCCCAAACCTTGAGACTCGCCCGGTCGTTTTGCGCGCTCTCCCGGAGTTGGTATACTGCCTAAGTTGTTGCAGCGCACTGTTCGCGGACGTTCCTTCCTATCCCGGCGAAGCCCGGATCCCGCACAGGAAATTGCAACGAGTCTGCACTGAGGCCAGGTAGCTCAGTGGTAGAGCGCGGCCCTGAAAAGGCCGGCGTCGGCGGTTCAATCCCGTCCCTGGCCACCACATCTCATTCCAGCCCGTCTCAGGCTGGCTCTTAATCATCTAAGTCCTTATTTTTCCGTGCAGGCTCAGCCTTTTCGGACGTGCTCACTGCGACGCGCGCGAGTTACCTTGTACTACTCTATGGGTTGCGCCGCCTGAAGGCCCTCGGCAGTGGCATTTTTCCGGTCACTGCGTCGTCGGGCGCCACACTGAAAGAGAATCGCGAGTTCGAACGGAGTGTTGATGCTGCCCTTTTCCTTGTACCCGCGGACATGTATGTTGTCGTGATTCTTGCACCGGTAAGTAAGCTTGTGAATGAGCGAAGCATAGGAATGGAAGTTGAATGTCACCGGCCTGTCGGTGGTAAACAGTGAATCGAAATCACGATCAGAAAGTCCATGCGGATGTTCGGTCTCCGGCACGAGGCGAGAAAGATCCACAACATTGACGAATCGTATCTTCAAATCGGGAGGTCCTGCTTCAAGATAGCGACCGCCGCAAGGAATTCCATGGTCGGGATGTCGCCGGCCCAAGCCATCACAACGTCGGGCTGTGCACCGTTGTCGCTGGACGCAAAGTCCCAGATGCCGATGCCCTAGGTGCAGTGGGTGACTACTCGTCGCGGCCAAGTGGCGCCAGGATGTGAGCCGAAACTTCAGTTGTGCCAGCCATTCCATTCTCCGATATCGCAAGGCCTCGCCACCCGGGAGGATGACCTGCTTGCAGCACAGACCTGTGATGCCGGGGGGTTCGAGAGGTTTATGAATTTCGAATTTCCCTGCTCATTTGTTGCTGCGCCGACCGCAAGAGTCCGCCGATACCATCGTCCAATAGATTCTTCGCCCCACTTCTGGCTTAATTGCATATGTTCCGAACGCGGTCAGCGGCGTTCGAGCCCAGCCTTTGGGGGAAGAATGAAAGCCGGAAGAATCCACCACTTTGGGCCGCCGGACGCGATTGTTATCGACGAGGTACCCTGTCCGAAGCCGAACGAAGGTGAGTTGGTTGTACGGTGCTCTGCTGCTGGAGTTGGTCCGTGGGATGCGGGCATTCGGGAGGGAAAGAGCGTTGTGCGACCGTCCCTTCCGATCATTCTTGGGTCAGATTTGGCGGGGATCGTCGAGTCCGTGGGAGCAGGAGTCATTCAGTTCAAGCCCGGCGACGAGGTTTTCGGCGTCACAAACAAGCAATTCTGCGGCGCTTATGCCGAATACGCGGTGGCGTTGGCGCCGATGGTAGCCGGCCGGCCGAGTTCGTTGAGTTTTGTCGAGGCAGCGTCCGTGCCAGTCGTGGCGGTAACAGCGTATCAGATGCTGTTCGACTATGCGCAGGTGAAGGCAGGCCAAGCGGTATTAATCCACGGAGCAGGTGGAAATGTTGGCGCGTATGCGGTGCAACTGGCGAAACAAGCAGACCTGCAGGTATTCGCAACCGCCGGGCCTGCTGATCTCGACTATGTTCGCGGCCTCGGGGTTGTGGAGGTCGTGAATTACAAAACTACAAAGTTCGAAGAAGTCGTACCCCCCGTCGATGCGGTACTCGACACGGTCGGAGGAGAGATGCAACGTCGTTCAATCAGTGTTCTCAAACCTCGCGGTATTCTCGTGTCCAGTGTTTCGCCCGCCCCGGAAAACCCTCGGCAGGATGCGGGCGTTCGTTCCGTGTTCTTCCTCGTAGACGTCACAACGGCCCGGCTGGACACACTCGGGAAACTGTTCGATAGTCGAAAGCTGACCGCGGAGGTAGGCACCGTGCTCCCACTCGAAGAAGCACGAACGGCGCACGAAATGCTGGCCGGTGCGCCGCACAAAAGAGGAAAGATCGTACTCACGATGCATGACGTTCACTAGAACTGGTTTGCTTTGAGGTTGTTCGCGCACCGCGCGGGGAGATGAAATATGAAAGCGATTGTCGTCCACCAATATGGTGTTCCCGAAGTTTTGAAGTTTGAGGAGTACCCCGATCCAGTGGCCGGCCCCGGCGAGGTACTGGTTCGGGTGGCCGCCGCGAGCGTGAATCCGATCGACCTCAAGCGGCGTGCAGGATTGACACGGGATTTTTATCCCATCCACTTCCCCGGCCTGATTGGAGTCGACATGGCGGGGACCGTGGTGAAGGTTGGACCGGAGGTTGAAGCCTTCACTGCCGGCAACCGGGTGTTCGCGATGGCAGACAACACATACGCCGAACTCTGCGTGGTGAAAGCGGACGTTCTCGCCGATATTCCTGAGGGCCTTAATTTGATTGAGGCGGCGGCGCTGCCGCTGGTGACGACGACCGGCAACCAGCTCCTTTCGGCGACGGGGATCAAAGCGGGACAGACCGTGCTCGTCGCGGGCGCCCAGGGAGGTGTCGGGCGTTCGGCGGTATTTACCGCGAAACAGCTCGGAGCCAGCGTGATTGCAGGAGTCATGAAGAAGCAGATGGATGAGGCGAAGACTATCGGCGCGGATCAGGTCGTGGCAACCGATGACGAGGCCGCGATTGCGAATCTTCCCCCGCTCGATGCGGTTGCGGATGCTGTCGGCGGAAGAACCGCCGAAAAGCTGATCGCCCACGTCAAAGCGGGGGGAGCTTTTGCCTCGGTCCTGGCAGCACCGCAGAACGCCTCGAAGTACCCAGCGGTAAAGGTGTCGTTCGTGTTCTCGAAATTCGACAGGGGAACGCTCGAGTTCATGGCTGAAGCGGTGCGCGATGGCAAGCTCGTGATCCCAATCAGCCGCGAGCTGCCGCTCAGCCAGGCGGCCGAGGCCCATGCCGCCGCGCAAAAGGGTGGTATCGGGAAGATCCTGCTGCTCGCTTGACATTATGGTTTGGTTTGCATCGAAGGTGCGGACTCAGGTCCGCCGGTAGCGCAGGTACAGGAATGCAGCCCTTTCCTTGACGCTGACCGTTTGAAACCGAGGGACAGAATCCGGATCAAACTGCACTCCTTGCACGAGAGCCGGTCGAGTTGCATCGCCCTTGCGGCCCGCGATTTGCGGCGATAACGTCAGAAAGAGTTCGTCTACCGCTTCTGCCGCCAGGAATTGTCCGAACAGTGTAGGCCCGCCCTCGTGGAGAAGCGTCTTCACCCCATACTGCAACTGCAGCAACTGCAGAATCGCCCCCGGAACGATGCTGCCGCTACTCGAATTCAAAGCATGTATCTCAATGGAGCCTCGAGTCGCACCGCCTCGGCGCGTGAGCTCATCTCTGCCCGCCGACGTAGTCATGACAACGGTGCGCATAGCCGGTGTTCGGAAAATCGCTCTGTCCAACTCCAGTTGGCCGCTACCGCTAACGATCACGAGCAGGGGATATTGTGTTTTATGCTGCTTGTTGGCTCGGTATTCCGCATATAAATGCTTCGCATCGGGGTAGGTGTATTCAGGAGTCCAAAGGCTTTTCGGGCTTACGTCGCGTAGCGTTCCAGCGCCGACCATGACGGCATCTGCAGAAGCCCGTAACAGCCCCATAATGAACCGGTCTGCAGGATCGGAGCCGCTGATGGTTGAGCCGCCAGACTCACCCTTCGTCCCGTAGCTGACGACCCCGTCAAGAGTGGAAACAAAATTCGCAATGACAAAGGGGCGCGCCGCCGCTGATGTGCAAAAGTTCAGATCCCCGTCGTACATCCGCCTCAATTCCTGCGGGAGTGCTGAGTCAGCGTGCTCCTCGTCACGATCAATCAGGGTCTGTACGAGCCCCATTTGCTACCTTTCTGGAATAAATCCTTATCGCATCCGGCTCGAGCGTTACCCGTAGGTGAGGTCCGTGCTCTCTCCGACCTCGATAATATAACCATCAGGATCGCGGATGTAGCAGCGAATCTCGCCATATTTGGGTATCGGCTCCGTGATGAACTCTGCGCCTCGATTTTTCCACAATTCATAGCACGCTTGAATATCGGCAACCCGAATATTCATAAAGCTGCTGATGTGATTCGGGTCGGTGACGCTGAGCGTTACCGACGGCTTGTCCGGCGTGGGCCCGCCCCCGACGTTGACAATGAGCCAGGTATTCGCGATTTGAATGTGCCCGGACGCACCTTTGCTGTCGCCCAGGCCCAGAATGCGGCCGCCGAAGACTTTTTCATAGAAGCGAGCAGATCGGGCGATGTCGGCGACGGTGATGAAATGTGTGACGACGAACTCGTCGCGCGGGGGCATCTCATAGCTCTTCTGTCCGATTTGAACGCTCATTGACGGCTCCAATTCCGATGAACAGTGCTTATCTGCGCGCGCGGCCCACACATGCCTGATTTTCACGCAGTACCGGCGAAAAGCAGCCGAACGTAGTTTTCATCGTTATTTACTCCCTCCAAGAGTCGTCCCTTCCTCAATTAGCTCTTTCTGGGCGTCGCCGATTCTTAGGCCGCTGAAAGTGACTTCTTCTTCGCTTCGAGTGCCGGTAGAAGGAGTTTCAGAAGCGCCTCGTCCGAGAACGGGTTCTGGCCTGAGATCAGTTCACGATCTTGAAGGGCGTAGCTCTTCCATGGAGCGACCACACTTACGTCACCGCCCGCGGTACGCAAGGCGAAGTCCGGATAGAAGAGAACCTTACCACCAATCTCAAGCGGCTCCCGTTGCTGCTCTTCCGCCGTTGAAAAGATCGTCATCTTATATCCGGCATAGATCCATCCTTGAGCCTTTGCATGCGCTCCAGCGGCATCGCCCGCTGCCAGCGCTGCCACCACCTCCGTCGAATTCGGAAGAGCCGAGAGAAGTGAAATCGGGCCATGGCAAAGCACCGCCGTGGGCTTGGATGTTTGATGAAAGTGTCTCATCACGGTGCCGGCATCGGGATCGTCGAGAAGATCGATCATCGGGCCATGGCCGCCGGGGACGAAAACAGCGTCATATTGATCCAGACCCGATGCGATGACATCCGAGATGCGAGTTGGATTCTTGAGCCCAGTCAGGCTGTCGCGGAATTTTAAATAGTCCAGCAGCCTGGCCTCGTCCCCGCCGAAGAAATCGGGGACGGCGGAATGGACATCCAGTTGGGGCGTGTTGCCTTTGGGGTTGGCGAAAGTGATTTCGTAGCCTTCCTTCATCAGGGCGCGAGTCGGAACCGTCAGCTCGTTGAGATAGTAACCGGCGCCGGTATAAACCTTGCCGTCTTTCAATGGTAAGCCGTGGCCGCTCGAGACTAGCACCAGGACATTTCCTTTTGTTGTCATTTTGTTCCCCTCTTTGAAATTGAGTGTGTTTCCGGCATGGGCGGGTAAGTCCATCAGATCCGGGATCGGTCGCCCGTCAAGCTCTTGCGCACTCGGAACTGGAACTGGAGACCGACAGGACCTTCGCTGATTCCCCTCCCTTGAATCCATCGGACGGACGTACCGATCGATACCAATGTGTTGGTGGACGCTGCGTCAAGCAAGCTCGCCAATTGAACCTCGGCAAGCGTTGAAATCCGCATCTCCTCCGGGCCGAGCGTTAGCCGTAGGTGAGATCGGTACTCTGTCCGACCTCGATAATGTAGCCGTCAGGATCGCGGATGTAGCAGCGAATCTCGCCGTACTTGGGAATAGGCGCCGTGATGAACTCCGCTCCTCGACTTTTCCATAATTCATAGCACGCTTGAATATCGGCAACACGGAAGTTCAGAAAGCTGTTGATGTGATTCGGGTCGGGGACGCTGAGGATTACCGTGGGCTTGTCCGGGGTGGGGCCGCCCCCAACGTTCAGAATCATCCAGATATTCGCGAGCTGAAGGTACGCGGGCGCATTACCGTCACCCATGCTCAGAATGCGCGCGCCGAAGACTTTTTCGTAGTAGCGTGCCGATCGCTCGATGTCGACGACGGTGAGAAAATGCGCAATGCTGATCCCCTCGCGCGGGGGCATCTCAAACGTTTGTTGTTCGACTTGTATAGCGTTCATCGCTGGCTCCAATCTCTTTACGGTGTCCGCCGGCGCGAGGTGCGGTGGCTGCGGTGCTCACAGTTGCTCCCACGGCAGCACCTTCATCAAACCAGAAGCGGGACAACGAGTCTATTGGACGAAGGTATCGGCCAACACCAAAGCGCGGATTGGAGACACCGCCAAAGAATGGAGCGTACCCGTACCACGTGCCTCCAATGCCGAGGCTCAATACCATCGTCCAGTTGCAGAGCCAATTGACCGTCCACTCCGAGGTCGCCCGCAGATAAAGGCTTCCCTTGGGTCGTAGCCCGTTTCCGCGGGGACCTCGACACAAATGCTCTCCATCGGGATCTGGACGGTATTCCAACGTGCTGCTCGTCAAGTCGCTTCAAGCCGGGGCTCTGGTTTCTAGACTCATAAAGCGCCCAACGAGCTGCGCAATTTCATCTGCCGCGGTATCGAGCGCGAAATGGCCTCCGTCGACGATGTGCACTTCGGCCTTTGGAACATCCCTGCGATAAGCTTCCGGCTCCGAGGAGTCGAATGAGAGTTCGTACTTACCCCAGATCACCAGTAGACGTGGCTGCCTCTCATGCATCCATGTTTGCCATTTGGGATAGCCATCCACGTTCGTGCGGTAGTCGTAGAACAGATCGCTTTGAATATCAGGTTGGGAAGGTTGGTTTAGAAACGCAAATTCGTCGGTCCACAGATCCGGGTCGTAGCGTTCCACATTAGGATCGCTGCCGACATGGCGTGTCCGCGTCGCCGCGAGCGACAAGAGATTCGTGCGAAGCGCGCTTTCGTTTTCAGCGCGATCGACCCAAAAGGCGCGACGCGTCTTCCAATTCGCCCCCAGGCCTTCGTTGTGGGCCACCGCGTCCTGGACGATCAGAGCTTCGATCCGCTCCGGACTGGCCAATGCCATCCGAAAGCCCACGGGACCGCCATAATCCTGCATGTAAAGCGTGTAATGGGAGAGGCCCAATGCTTCGGTGAAGTGACTCATGATCTCGGCGTAGTGATCGAATGTATATGCGAATTTCTTCGGGTCTGGCCAATCGCTGTGTCCAAATCCCGGGTAATCGGGCGCTATAAGGTGATAGCGATCGGAAAGTCGGGCCAAAAGAGGCTCGAACATTCGTGATGAAGACGGCAGCCCGTGTAACAGTAGAAGAGTCGGTCCGTCTTTCGGACCGGCCTCTCTGTAAAAAATGGAGAGCCCATCGATCTGCATCGTGCGATACGAAGTCGAATGCTCCATTCCTCGTTCCTTTCTTTGGGTTTCGGTCGGCAACTGAATCAGGGTCGCACCTGCCCGGTCGTCCTTGCAGGATCGCGCGTCCGCTGAACAAATGGTGCCCAGCCTGGAAGCCGCAATGCGTATGGCCGGACCGGCAAAGAAGGTACTAAAAACGAGGCGGCGACCATGGTTAACCTCTTCAGGCATTCGATTTTTCTCCAATCGAAGTTGCACACGATCCGAACATCGCCTGCAGCCTAAGCTACCACTTCTAAAATCACCTCGAGTTCCAGCGGGACGCCGAGCGGAAGGCTCGCGACCGGGTATACCGAGCGGCAAGTGTTCTTATCTTTTCCGAAGACGTTTTGCAGCAACTCCGAACCCGCGTCGGCGACTTTCTGTGCGAATCCTCTCATGTCGAGCCTGGACGACAGAATCAACATCATCGATGCAGTCAAGGCCACTCGATACAGCTGCGAGACTTTCATTTCTATCTCCTAGTTAGACTAAGTGTCGCTATTAACTCAGAGCGACATTGGCCGCGCAATTGGACGATGGTATCGCCCATACGAAGGTATCGCCGATACCTTCGTCCAATTGCCTCCCTTCCCCGCCTCTGGCCTAATCGCAACAACTCGAGATGCACGCTGATGTGGCCCGGAAGGCTTTGTGAAGGAGTGCACAACATGTCTGAATTTCACACGAAATCTGTGGTGCCGGAACAACCGGGACAGAAGATTGAGGCCCGCGGCGCAGCCGGGCGTCTCACCGGCTTTACAGCCGTTTCAGGAGCTTTAACAGTGCTCGTCGCCGTCGTTACCGTGACCGTTTATGCGCAGAACAAGTACTCGCTGATATCGCCTGGCGGGATCGCCTTCTCCGACTTCAAGGGATACGAAGACTGGGCTGTCGTCTCTTCCGCCCGGCAGGACGAAATACTCAAGGTGATCGTCGCCAATCCGAAAATGATCACGGCGTTCAAGGCCGGCGCTCCCGGCAACGGCGAGCCTTTCCCGGAGGGCTCCATGATCGTGAAGCTCCAGTGGAAGCAGAAGAAAAGCACGGAGGCCCAATTCGCCGTTGACGTGCCAGACTTCTTTACCCAAGCTTTCGTAATGGAAAAGGACAGCAGGAGATTTCCGAAAACCGGCGGGTGGGGATACGCTGTGTTCAACTACGATCCGGCATCGGACAAGTTCACCGCCGATCCCAAAAGCCCCTCAGACTGTGGGAACGCGTGCCATACTGCCGTGAAGGCGAAGGACTATATCTTCCACCCGTACGAGAAGCGTTGAGCTGCTCCAACCCTGACATGAATGTCGAGTCGAACGGACTCACCAGCGGCGAGGCGAAGATCCGTCTCGAAAAAGACGGTCCCATCGTATGCGCCTGTGGATCAGGAGGAACTACTTAATCTCTTGGGGCCGCTCAAGTGTTCATTGCTACGTTCGTAGAAGCGTAGTAATCGGCCCGCTCCTTGAGTCAGGCCGATGCGGACGGTTTTGCCAATCGCTCCAGTCTTGCGTGTCGTCTCAGCCAGCCAAAGCAAAGAACTTGCACTGCATAAGTCCAATCCATTATGTCTGATGTCAACCTGCAATGCCTTGGTCAATCGACCCGGCCCTCTTCCGATATCTGCCCATTGCTCCCGTCGAAGCCTACTGCGCATGACTGCGATACCGTCAAGAGGCTCAATAGCTCGCAACAAAACTCCCGCACCAATTCCAGCCCTCTCGCTTGTCACATTCAACAGAAACGACACTCCGTAGGCGAGATAGACGTATGCGTGTCCTCGTTCCAGAAAAAGCGGGCTGTTGCGTGGAGTCATGCCTCGGAAAGCATGTCCGGCTACGTCGCCAACCGGATAGGCCTCAGTTTCGACAATGCGTCCGCTTAGCCTGCCATTTGCAACGTCATGAACGATGACCTTGCCAATCAAGTAGCGCGCTAATTTCACGGTGTCGACAGGAAGGTTCGCACGCGAGAGGCGTCGAAGGCCATCGGTAGTATCGAATCGCCCCCGCAACTGTGATGTTGAAGACATGGATTCACTGAACAAACTGTACCGACGTACAGACATTTGACTTACTGGTCCTATTGGCACATAGCCCGAAGCAGCCTGTGCGAAGAACTCCGCCAGCAAAGACTTGAATCAGGAGGAGGCGCGGGAACTTGCCTGAAGCGATCAAGGCGCTTTGCGTTCCGCTGCAGCCGAAGGGCCACCAGAGGAAGGAATCAAGCGATCATGCACCCCGACAGGCAGCGGCTGGAGATGGTAACGAGTATCAGAGCTGATTCGATTCTGGAGGACGCGCTCTGAGCGGAGCCTTGCGACCATTCTCACCAAGTCTGCAAAGGAACTGGCCTTCATCTTTTGCATCACCTGGCCCCTGTGCGCCTTTACTGTGATCTCGCTAATGCCGAGCTCTGCACCCACTTGTTTGTTCAACAGGCCGGAGGCTACCAAGGCCATGACCTGTCGCTCGCGCTGGCTGAGTCGAGCAAAGGACTCACGAAGCGTCCGCACTTCTGCGTCGCGACTAAGTTCCACGTAACTGCGTTTAATTCCCTCCCTGATTGCTTCTAGTAAAATGTCGTCTCTGAATGGCTTAATGAGGAATTCAATCGCTCCGGCCTTCATGGCCCGGACCGTGGTATGAACATCAGGCTCGCTCGTAATGAAGATGATCGACATGTGAGGGCGATCGAAAGAGACACGCCTTTGCAGGTCGAGACCGGTGAGGTCTGGTAGGGAATCGTTGAGCACCAGGCAGCTTGGAACGGCGAGCCATGGCCTAATGAGGAATTCATGACCTGAGGCGAATGTTTCAGCCTTCCACCCGCCACAGGAAATTAGAGATTTGAGCGATTCGCGGTCGGAATGGTCTTTCTCAACTACGAATACGATCGGCTCGCCATTTGATGCGTGCAGCGGCCCCAACTCATGGCCCATCACCCGCGCTAAGCTCATAGCAACACCTCCCGCGACTACCACGTCCGTGCGTGACTCAAATCCTCGTTCTCCAAAGGCACCCAGCGGCCGCCCTCTCACTTCGGTTTGCTGGTGCGCAGCCCGCAATCAACTTGCAGGTTGCATGAGACATCTCGGTGCCATGAGAAGAATGGACCATCGTGTCGCTTGGTTGTATCCCGAAGTTACTTTTGCCCCACCTGTCGGACATGAGTGGTGGGAGAGCGATGCGCTGGGCTTCAGGTGAAGCGTAAGGGGAAGTAGAAGTCCAGTGCGGGAATCAATCAGCACGGCGAATCGGAAACGTCGTCGTGCCGTAACGCTGAGCGAACAGTTTGGAGTAATTGCTCATCGCTGAAAGGCTTGCCAAGGAATGCGACGGCTCCGGCTTGCATCGCCCGCCCACGGGATTCCTTATCGTCGTAGGAGGTGATGAAAATGATGGGAATGCGGTAACCCGCCGCGGCGAGCTCGCTTTGGAGCTGAAGTCCATTCATGCCTGGCATTTGTACGTCCAGGATGAGGCATGAAGTATTGTGCAGTTGGCCGGACTTAAGAAACCTCTCGGCAGAGTCAAATGCGGCCGCTCGAAAGCCAAGGGACTCGATGAGAAATGTTGTAGTCCGACGGACCGCCTCGTCATCGTCGACCACCGAAATGAGACTCTTTTGGGCCTCGCATCCCCCTCGCAAAGCCAGACGAATACCCTGGAGCAAGTCCTCGTCATCGAAAGGCTTCGCTAAGAACGCGACGGCACCGGCTTGCAACCCCTGCCGACGGGAATCGTTGTTCTCGTAGGCGGTGATGAAAATGATAGGAATGTTGCAACCTTCAGCAGCCAGCTCACCTTGGAGTTGTAGTCCATTCATGCCAGGAAGCCGCACGTCAATAAGGAGGCATGAAGTATCGTGCAGTTCAACAGAATTCAGGAAATCTTCCGCAGATTCAAAAGCTGCGGCTCGAAAGCCGAAGGACTCGATAAGAAATGTTGTGGTGCGGCGGATGGCCTCATCGTCGTCAACTACCGAGATCAGAGTGTTGATCACCTTTATCCCTGCTGAGCTCAAACTACGCCCCGGCGGGGGAAAAACCTATTGGATGTTGGGATATATTCCCTCGCAAAAAGGAGCATGCGAATAAACTTTCGCTTATCGGGCCTTGTCTGGCGGCTCCTTGATCTTCTCAAGCATTCTGATCAGGTCCACAAGAGATTCCGCATGCATCTTCTCCGTCGCCCGACTGCGCTGGACTTTCACAGTACTTTCTGCAGTTCCAAGCTGGTCCGCAATCTGCTTATTCAGCATTCCCGAGGCAACCATGGAAATCACCTCCTGCTCGCGCGAAGTCAATGACTCGAAGCGCCGCTGGAGGGTCATGACCTCCTTTTCCTGTTCACGTCTGTCACGATCTCGCTCCAATGCGATGCGAACAGCATCCAGAAGATCTTGATCACGGAAGGGCTTGGTCAAGAACTCGACGGCGCCGGCCTTGATGGCCCGAACACTCATGGGAATGTCGCCGTGGCCGGTGAGAAAGACTATGGGAATGCTGATTTTCCTCGCCGCCAGCTCGCGTTGAAAATCGAGGCCGCTCAATCCAGGTAGCCTGACGTCCAGCACAAGGCAGCACGGCGCATCGGGCAGATTCTTGCGCAGAAAGGCATTCGCCGACTCAAAGCTTTCAACGCTTAGACCCACGGTGCTCAAGAGGAACTTCAGCGATGAACGTACTGACGGATCGTCGTCAACGACAAAAACATCCGGAGAACCTGTCATGAGGGACTCCCTGAGGCTGCCGGCAGCGTGAACGAGAATACCGCGCCGTGGGGAGAATTGGGCGCAGCCCAGAGCCGGCCGCAATGACCTTCAACAAGTGAGCGACTGATCGACAAACCCATTCCCATACCCTTCGCTTTCGTTGTAAAAAAGGGAGTGAACACGCGATCCATCTCTGAACCAAAGCCAGAACCGGAATCGCTTACCGCAACGAGTACGTCCCCAGACTCGTCGACCCGGGATTGCACACAGAGTAGACGAGGTCTATCTGTCACCGCAGCCAGGGCTTCAATGCCGTTCATGACTAAGTTCAGCAGGACCTGCTGCAATTGAACGCGATCGGCCAGCACAAGCGGGAGATCTGCCTTCAATTGACGGTCAATCGAGACTTGATTTTCATATAGCTCACGACCAGCCAGAAGCAGCACCTCTTGAATCACTTCGTTTATGTTCAATGCGATCTTTTCGACAGATCCTTTCTTTATGAATGCGCGGATCCGAGCTAGAACGGCGCTGGCGCGTGTGCCGTCCGCAACGATTTCTTCCAGTGCCCTCCGCAGAACGTCGGGTTCAAGATTGTGATTCGCGAGCAGCCTAAGACAGGCATTGCCGTTGTTGGTTACCGCAGTCAAAGGTTGATTCACCTCGTGGGCAATGGACGCCGCCATTTCGCCCAGATTTGTAAGCTTGGACACCTGCGCAAGCTCCGATCGGGACTTGTCAAGCGCCTCTTCAGATTGCCGACGCTCTGTAACGTCCTGGACTACGGCTATGTACTCGAGTTGCCCATCCTGATCGCGTGTCGCATGAGCAACAGAATGCAGATACTTGATCGATTGGTCGGGCATCAGCAAGCGGAACTGCCATTCAAAGTCCTTGCCGCCGTTTCGAGCCCTTACGACCATTTTTTCGTACAAACTGAGATCCTGTGGATGAACTCGAGTGCGGATCAGTTCCAGCGTCACAGGTGAGCCGATTTCAAGATCGTAGATGCGATAGAGCTCGTTTGACCACGTGATTTCGTCTGTCGCCACGCGCCAGGAATAGCTGCCTATTTGACCGAGACGTTGGCCTTCCGCAAGGAATGCCTCGCTGCGACGCAGAGCTTCTTCCGCGCGTCTTCGTTCAATGACCTGTGCGATGGTACCGGCGGCAAACGAGAGAGTTTCAAGCGTACCCTCCGAGAGCGCCTTCTGTGAGAACATGCCCATCACGCCTACTAGCCTGTCTTCCAGAACCAGCGGGTAGCCGGCAAAGGAAATCATTTTTTTCCGTCGTGCCCAGTCTTTGTCACTGACGCGGGGATCGTTTTGGGCGTCGTTAGTGAAGTGCGGCTTTCTTTCTTGAGCGATCAGGCCGATTTTGTGCTGTCCGACGCGGATTTGACTGTGGGGCCCATCCAGGTGTGTGTACATTCCCGCACTTGCTTGCAACTCAAGTTCGCGGCCATCGTCGCTGAGCGTCCAGATACGGGCGAATGCAGCATCGAGATGCCGAACCACCGCGCCTACACAGTTGCGCAGGATTCCCTTCAAATCTTCCTGGTGCGACAGAGCCATCCCGATTTCCTCGCGGAATGCGCTAAGACGCGTTCGCTCATCCATCGCCGCACGCAGCGCTATCTCCGCCTGCTTTCTCTTGCTGATATCACGGACAAAGCCCGTAAACATTTTATGGCTGCCTCTGGTCAGCTCGCCAAATGAAACCTCTACGGGAAACTCCTCCCCATTTTTGCGAAGTGCCGTTAGTTCGGTGCCTTGCCAATTTATGTGCCGCTGACCGGTAGTCAAATACCTTTTGAAACCGTTCTCGTGCAGCTCCCTCATGTATTCAGGCATCAAGAGGGTTAAGGGTTTCCCCGTCAACTCGGCGGGGGCGTAGCCAAAAACCGCGGCAATGGCAGGGTTGGCAAACAAGATAGACCCTTTATCATCAATGCTCACAATGGCATCGCTCGCTGTTTCCACCACCACGCGATACTTCTCTTCGCTCGTTCTGAGGTCTTCCTCGGCGTGCATGCGGTCGGCAATTTCCTTTCGAAGCTCCTGGTTGGCTGCCGCAAGTTCTGTAGTGCGTTGCGCGACGCGTTGGTCTAGTTCGCGCGCGTCCCGCTTCTGTTCACTGCGGAGCCACGCCTCCTGCAACCCGATGGACCCCTGATTCGCCGCTACGCTTAAAATAAGCTTCTCGGTTTGCTGGGGAAAATCAGCCTCGCTCTGACCCTGCTGCGATTATGCCAATTTCTCCTTGCAGCCCCAGTCCCAGGGGCACAATCGAAATGTCGCGGCCGCCTAGCGGGATTCGCATGAGCGGAGGCCATTCCCGGGAGCCGGTTCCAACCAACTCTCTCAGTGCGCCGGCAATCTCGTGCGGCTGGGCTTTTTGCGATTGCCCTAACCGAACCATCTCGATTGGCGCCTGGCCACCGGTTTCCCTCAGCCTTGCATAGACAAGATCCAACTGGAGCATACGCAACAGCGCGTCGAGCAAGGCTTCAACAATCTGGGATGGCTCGCCACCGCTCCACATGGCAGGAAGAGCGAGGACGCTGACCAGATCATTGACGCAGCGCTGAAGGCGCTTGATCTCCTGTATGGGATCTCTGCGTTGCACATTCATATTCAGGCCGCCGCCGGCGAACGACTCCGACCAGCGCGCCGTTCGCGAAATTCTCGCAGGAACTCATGCGGCGGCACAAAAAAGGGATTCTGCTGAAGAATGCCTCCGATGATGACCATCGGGTGAGTCCGCATGATGTCAATCACCGCGTCACCTCCCAAACGCCTGAGATGGTAAAAGTACAAATGACCGCGTCGTCGTGACGAAGCCCCACATCATTCACGCGCGACTCTAACTCAATCACGTCATCTACATGAGACCGATCTCCGACCGCCCAGTCCATACGACAGCAAATCCGGCTCAGAGGAAATCCTCCCTTGGCGTTTCCACTGGCCAGTTGCTCAAACACTTCCAGCATCCGATCCTGGTCGATACGCCCATCTGGAAGGTAAACTTCGGTGTTGGTCCGAAGCTCGAGCTGCCCGCTCAGCTGCGCGGCCGCAGGGTCGATGCCTGCGCCAGTCGGGCGTTGCAAATGGTCCTGACGTTGCTCTGGGTTAAGAACGTGAACGGATTTGTCAACAGCCTCCGACCCGTCCTTTATGAAAGGAAGCAGGATGCGGTATTCTTCTTCGTCATTATTGAAGAACGCGCATATATGACGCGTGTCGCGAAGTTGGGAGGCGGCGAGAAAAATTGGGACTGAGTTGCCCTTCATGGCCTTCCCTTCTCCAACGGATCCCGTGCAAGGTGGCTGAGCAGTCGAATTCCCACAACTTCTTTTCGTTTGTTGATATTCTCGGAGGCGATCCCAGGGCGCACGGTCGGCTCGCTGCTTTGGTCCCGCCTACGTGGCTGTGGTCGTTCTGATCAGAGACCAGTGCTCGTACTGCTCGCTTTCGTTCGTCCCGCCATCTGATATTCGGATTATTGCCAATACCAGCCTTTGATTGCAACAGGTTATCTGCCCTGGCCGAAAAGAAATCCCGTCAAACCTGTTCGCAAAAGTGCCTCGGGCAGCGGAACAAATACGGAAGATATCCGAAACGTTAGCGTTCTGGAGGAGGACCCGTGCTGGGTTCGGAATTTGTCAATGAGTTTAATAGGGGATGAAAAACGCTACAGAAGGCAAGGACGCGCTTCTAAACGTGCAGTGGCCATCCGAATCGCAATCAAGTCACAAGGTCAGGATGAATCATGTTGCTTCCCATCAAGTCTCCGTGTGAGCAATCGGTCGCTGGCGTAGCTCCGGGGCCAGCCGAGTCATGCAAGGGACCTTGGGTGTTGATCGCGACAATTCTCGCTTCGAGCATGGCATTTATCGACGGGACCGTCGTCAATGTAGCCTTGCCCGCTTTACAGACTGCCCTCCATGCATCGGCGACGGACATTCAATGGGTGGTCGAGTCCTACGCCCTTCTGCTTGCATCCCTGCTGCTCCTGGGCGGTTCCATTGGCGATCTTTATGGTCGCCGCAAAACCTTCCTCTGCGGCGTTCTGCTTTTTGCGATCGGATCGTCGTGGTGCGGCCTCTCGTCTTCAATCACTCCCCTCATCATCGCGCGTGGACTTCAAGGGATAGGAGCAGCGTTCCTGGTACCGGGAAGTTTGGCGATTATTAGCGCCTCTTATACAGAGAACGAGCGCGGGCGAGCGATCGGTACCTGGTCCGGCTTCACGGCGATCACGGCAGCCATCGGGCCGGTCCTGGGCGGATGGCTGGTGGAAAATTCGTCGTGGCGTTGGATCTTCTTCATCAATCTTCCAATCGCGATCCTGGTAATCCTGATTTCATTGTGGCGGGTACAGGAGAGTCGTAACGAAGAAGCACACAAGAGTCTCGATTGGCTGGGCGCGGCGCTCGCTACTTTTGGTCTGGGGGCGATTACGTATACGCTAATAAACGGTTCGGGCGCGACGTCCGGCCCCAAAACAGTTCTCTGGGTATTGGGCGCGGCAGGACTAGGCGCCCTCCTTGGCTTCTTGGTCGTAGAGTCACGTTCGCCAGCTCCGATGGTCTCCTTGCAACTCTTCCGGTCGAGAGACTTTTCCGGGTCCAATCTTCTCACGTTCCTGCTCTACGCGCCGCTCGGTGGCATCTTGTTCTTCTTTCCGCTCGATCTCATTCAAGTGCAGCACTACCCCGCTACACGGGCCGGGGCCGCGTTGCTTCCGCTGATCCTGCTCGTTTTCCTGCTTTCCCGTTGGTCCGGAGGCCTGGTGGCTCGATATGGCGCGAGACTGCCGCTCACAGTTGGATCACTCGTCGCGGCGTCAGGATTCGCGCTGTTCCTGAGGCCCGGGATCGGAGGTTCGTACTGGATCACATACTTCCCCGCAGCAGTTGTTCTGGGCATTGGTGTGGCGATCAGCGTTGCTCCACTTACGACGACAGTGATGGAATCGGTTCCCGTCACCGAAGCCGGAGTGGCTTCCGGAGTCAACAACGCTGTGTCGCGGATCGCCAGCCTACTAGCCGTCGCGGTCTTTGGTCTCGCCCTCTCCGCTGGATTCAACCGTACGCTCGACCGCCGTCTCTCACGGATGCAACTGTCTTCCTCAGCGCGCCAGAACGCCGAAATGGAGCGAACAAAACTGGCGGGCGCTCAAATCGGCGAACCGCTGATAAAGCACGCCTTCGACGAAGCTTTCGTATCGGGATTCCGGGATGTGGTGTGGATCTCGGTCGGGACGGCTCTTCTTAGCGCACTGAGCGCTCAGATGATCCAATCGAAGATGCCCATTGCGAGGGTCCGGAAGTAAGTACGCAACAACCGGAGGCTGCAGCCATTTCGCGATCAATCGTGCTGAAATCCTGAGCGATGACAACTCGTCCCGTATTGGGACCGGTTATCACCGGCCGGCGTCCCGCTGGTTGCTTCCTTCGGCAAGGGTCGAGAAGGCTATCCTGTGACGCTCGTTAGTGGCGCATTGAACAGCCTAAGCCGCGAACTGACGACCTGCTTCACGGAATCGACGACAGGCGACAAGATCTTATACGGCACAACCACGTCGGGCTCTCTGGCCAGGCTTCCTGCCAGCGATTGCCTCCATGCGACTCGTAATTCGGTATTGATGTGGATAATATTGATTCCTGCGGTGATGGCTTTGCGAAAATCGTCATCGTCAGTTCCAGACCCGCCGTGCAAGGTCAGGAAGGTGCCAGTCGCCTCCTTGATTTGTGAGATTCTCTCGAAATTCAGGTGTTTCTTCGTCGTTCCCTGCACCATGCTCTCGAGCATGCCATGCATGTTCCCGACCGCCGGTGCGAGAACATCAATTCCGGTTGAGTGAACGAACTGCTTTGCCTCCTCGGGTGTCGTCAACGTCTTGAATCCGCTCTGAGCTTTTTGATGGATTTCAGAGCCCGTTCCGATATCGCCTATCTCTCCCTCCGCCAGGATGCCTGGATTGATCGCCTTAATCGCCCCAACTGTTTCCTTCGTGCGAGCCACGTTTTCTTCGAAAGGCAACGCCGAGAAATCGATCACCACCGCATCATAGCCTGCTTTCGCAGCTTCCACCGCCTTCGTCAGTGAATGAGTATGGTCCGCGTTCAGGAATGCCGGCAAATCATGTTCTTCGCGCAAACTTTGGAGCAGAACGGCGAGTTGCCGCGTCCCCAGGAAATCTCGCTCCCCTTCGGACGCGCCGACGATCACCGGGAAGTGGGTTTCAGCTGCGGCACTCAGCACCGCCTTCACCATTACGAGGTTTGCCACATTGAAATGGCCAAGGGCGACGCCTTCCTTTTCCGATTGGGTCAAAACGTTTCGCAATGTTTCCATGTTCGTCCTCCTTGAATATCAGAGAAACTTCGGCATCGCCCACTGAAGCCAATCCCCAGGTATTACGTTGGATGGTAATAATCCGGCCGTGGATACGAGCCTTTGTGCATAGTTTGCATATCGTCGATACCATTGTCTAATTGCCCTACTCCCCATCCCTGTGGCCTAATTGCAATCGTTCCAGACGCACGTTGATCGGGCCCGGAGGAACTTCGTTTTGTGAAGGAGAAGACACCATGAGCAAACACCTCGAATCGCTGCACCACAATCTTCTAAACGGCAAGATACCGCATAACCTTAGTTGGAGTGAGGCCGTCGAACTGGTCGAGCATCTGGGGGTGGTCCAGCCGCATGGAGAGGATGAATTTGTATTCCGCGTCGGCAGCCAACGCGCCTTTTTCAAGCGCCCGCACACCCACGATCTTGGCCTGGAGGAAGTTGCTCGGCTGCGTAAATTCTTGAAGGAAGCTGGACAGGGTGAGCAGGTAGAAGTGCCGGCCCGGCCCAACCGGATGATTGTCGTCATCGACCACCACGCCGCCCACGTTTACCAGGATTTCGGTGGAAGTCGTCCAGCGGACGAACGTACGGTGCAACCTTACGATCCTGACAATTTCCACCATCATCTGATTCATCGGAAGGAAGCTCACTACCGTGGCGAGCGCGTACCCGAAGAGGATTCGTTTTATGAGGAGATCGCGAAAGATATCACTCAAGCGAATGAGATCGTCCTCATCGGTCACGCCATTGGAAAAAGCAACGCCGCGGACTTCTTGAAAGCATACTTGAAGAACCATCATCCCGACACTTATCGACGGGTCATCGTTACCGAAAGCGCAGACCTCTCGGCGGTGACCGAGCCGGAAATTGAGGCTCTCGCAAAACGGCACATGATCGCAGTCGTTTAACCGAATAGGTTCGCGGCTCGAAATCGAACCCGGTGACTCGATCGCGGCACGGCCGAGCAGATAATCGTTATAAACCGTACGACCCCCAACTCGATCCTCAGAGTGGTCGTGTTTTCCGTCCTACGCAAACGGCGCCAATTTGTCGAGAATGATCGGCAGATATTCCGCGACCGTCGGATGAATGTGCACGGCGCGCTGGATGACCGTGTACGGCGTCTTCGCATACATTGCGTCCAGCAGAACGTGAATTACCTCGTCGCCCCCGACTCCAAGAATCGCAGCACCCAGAATCAGTTTCGTTTCTGCATCGACACAGATTTTGATGAATCCTTGTGTCTCACCTTTTTCGTAGGCCCGGCTCACTTGGCTCATCGGGTACTTCGCAGCGAGAGCGCGACGTCCGGATTTACGTATCTCTGCGTCCGTCATGCCGCATCGCCCCAGCGGCGGATCAATATACAAGGCGTAAGCCAGGATCCGGTCAGAAACCCGGCGGTGATCGGCGTTGAAAAGGTTGTCCGCAACAATCTCGTAGTCGTTATAGGAAGTATGGGTAAAGGCGCCGCGGCCATTGCAGTCCCCCAGCGCCCAGATGCCGAGCACGTTGGTTTGCAGTTGATCATCCACGATGATGTAGCCGCGGTGGTCGATGGCAATCCCAGCCCGGTCCAGACCCAGGTCGCTCGTGTTGGGAGTGCGTCCCACTGCCAGAAGAACGTGAGTGCCCACTGCTTCTGGCGGACCGTCTTCACATGCCAGGCCGACGGTGACGCCGCCTTCGCGTTTGTCCAACGAGACACATTTCGCATTCACCCGGATGTGTATGCCCTCATCCTCGAGGATTTCGCGCACAGCTTGGGAGACGTCTTCGTCTTCCCGCCCAATCAGGCGAGGTCCCATCTCCACAATCGTGACTTCGCTACCGAGGCGGCGATAGATCTGGGCGAATTCCAGCCCAACATAACTTCCGCCGACGATGATAAGGTGATCGGGCAAGAAATCAATGTCCATCATCGAGGAGTTCGTGAGAAATGGGACATCGTGAACCCCCGGCATGTCGGGAATAGAGGCCCGCGCGCCAACATTGATATAGATCTTGTCGGCTTGCAGGACTTCACCGTTGACTACGACAGTGTTCGATGATTGAAAGCTGGCTTGACCCTTAATGACGGTACAGTTAGTTGTTCCTCGGAGCCATTCCTCCACTCCCTTGCTTGACCTGGCGGAGGCCGCATCTTTGCGGGCTTTCACCCGCTCCATATCGACGCGCAAATCACCTACCGCGAAACCATATTCCGCACCCCGGCGGGCAACATGGATCGCATACGCACTCGCCACGAGCGTCTTTGTCGGGGTGCATCCGGTATTCACGCATGTGCCGCCAAATTTATGGCGTTCGATAATGGCAACGGTTTTGCCAGCACCCGCAAACCGAGCCGCTAGGGGCGGGCCCGCCTGGCCGGTTCCAATTATGATTGCGTCGAAGTGCTTAATCGTATTGGTCAACGTGCGCCCTCTATCTGGATGTTGCCGTCTTTGGATGCCTCTTCGTGCGTCTCGTGGCCCTCACGCAGGGCAACGTTGCCGGTGTACCCGCGCCACCGGTGGTGCTTTGAATCAGTAGGTTGGTATTCGCCATGACCCGCTCTGCTTTTCGTAAAAGCTTTGTAAGCATCGTAAGATCCAAATCTCTGAGTCGTGCGTCAGCCAGCCGTTTTGTGATCTCCTGAAACCGCCCATCGCCCGTGCTTCCGCCGGTCGTGACGACAGTTTTTCGCAGGGGAAGCGAACCCCGCTGGATTTGAGAGGAAGTGATTGCGGTGCCCATGATCCCTCCGATCAACCCGGCACTCATTAAGCCAGAATCGTGGGGACGAATCTATTGGACGAACGTATCGACCAACACCAAGGTATGAGTGGACAAATGGGTTCGGAATGGCGCGTACTTGATTCAACGGGCGATACCAAAAGCATCCGCCAATACCATCGTCCAATAGATTCTCTCCGTCGCCTGTGGCTTAATCCTTCTTACCCAATGGCCGACGCAGCCGCGCTCTGGCCAAATATACAGGAAAGGATGGCAAGACATGCCGGAAGCGACTTGGGAACCTCACGAGAAACACGGACTGCTCACGACGCAGAGCGACTTGCCAGACAGTGTCTACGCGTTTCCGAAGCAGCGCAAAGAACCCCTGACCGACGCACAACATGTGCGTAATGCGGTCGCACGGTTCGATCAAGTCATCGACGTCTCCGATGCAGATCGAGCTTTGGCCTTCGAAAACATCGAGAAAGCAGCAAACTATTACAACGTCAACCTCGCGGAAACGTCGTGGCACAACCTCGGCGTTCATCCGCAAAAACGCAAGAAGTGAAGCCCCGGCATGCGGTCGTCCGGGTTGTATCAGCCGACGACCTGCTCGTCCGTGTGATAATCCTTGCCAACGGCAGACAGCTTCTTCATGTCGAAGCCTGCCTTCCGAGGGTGGAAGATTGTGCCAGCGACTTCGTTAGCGATCCAGCAGAATCTGGCGAATGGTCTCGCCGCAGCACCGTCTGAGGTGGGCGATATTCAGGCGGGAAATCCCCTCCCAATTGGAGGCGCACACGAGCAAGGCAACGGAGTTAATTTTGTTTTGTTCAGCCGTCACGCGACCGGTGTTCGTCTCGATTTCTATCAAAAGCCTGACGATTCTTCTCCGAGCAGAATCATTGACTTGGACCCGGTGCGTCATCGGACAGGCGACGTCTGGCATGTGTGGGTGCGAGGCATTTCCCCTGGTCAACTCTACGGTTATCGCATCGAGGGGCCGTATCGACCCGAGGAGGGCCATCGCTTCAACCCACACAAGCTGCTTCTCGACCCGTATGCAAGAGCACTTGCGGGGGTGGGGAATTGGGATTTTCTAGCTGCCCGCGGCTACGATTCCTCCAGCGGCCTGACTGACTTGAGCTTTTCGAACGTTGATGATGCCGGCACCACGCCGAAATGCATCTTTACCGGCGGCCATTTCGACTGGGAAATGGATTCGCCTCCAAAGCATCCCGCCTCTGACACAGTCATCTACGAGACACACGTTCGGGGTTTCACAATCCATCCGAGTTCGGGTGTGGCGCGTCCTGGAACCTTCGCTGGCTTGACCGAAAAGATCCCGTATCTCCAAGATCTTGGAGTGACGGCCATTGAGCTGATGCCGGTTCTGGAGTTTAACGAAAATGAGTCGCAGCGGCTCAATCCAATAACGGGTGAGAAACTCAAGAACTACTGGGGCTACAATCCGGTCGCCTACTTTGCTCCCAAGCAGTCCTACAGCTTTGAAGGATCCCACTGGCGGCAGACCGTGGAATTCCGAGAGATGGTCAAGACCTTTCACCGCGCCGGCATTGAAGTGATTCTGGACATCGTCTTGAACCACACAGCTGAGAACGATGAACTCGGACCCACGATTTCTCTGCGCGGAATTGAGAACTCGATTTTCTATATGTTGCAGGAGAACGGGCGTCGATACTACAAGGACTATACCGGCGTCGGCAATACACTAAACGCTAATCATCCCGTGGTGCGGGAGTTTGTCAGGAATGTGCTTCGTTACTGGGTCATGCACATGCATGTTGATGGTTTTCGCTTTGACCTCGCTTCCGTCCTGGGTCGAGATGAGCATGGGGATATCCTGCGCAACGCTCCGCTTCTCGAAGACATTGCCGAGGATCCCATCTTGAGTGATGTAAAGATCATCGCGGAAGCGTGGGATGCAGGCGGTGCCTATCAGGTGGGCTGTTTTTCCACCAAGCGTTGGACGGAATGGAACGGTCGGTTTCGTGACGATGTGCGCCGCTTCTGGACAGGCGACGCGGGAATGATTGGGCCGTTCGCGAGCCGAGTCTGTGGAAGCTCGGATTTGTACCAAAGCTCAGGTAAGGGCCCCGCGGGCAGCCTCAATTTCGTCACTTGTCATGACGGCTTTACCCTGAACGATCTGGTCAGCTACAAGCAGAAGCATAATGACGAGAATGGCGAGTTCAGCCGGGATGGAAGCGATGCCAACTACAGCGACAATTGCGGCGTGGAAGGGCCAAGCCAGGATCCTTCTGTCGAGCGCATGCGCAATCGCTTGATCAAGAATTTCCTGTTGACCCTGTTTGTCTCTCGAGGGGTTCCGATGTTGCTGGGCGGCGATGAGTTTCGCCGATCCCAGCGCGGAAACAACAATGCCTATTGCCAGGATAACGAAGTGAGCTGGCTTGACTGGAGCATGGCGGGGACGCACAAGGAGATTCACCGCTTTACCCGAGGAATGATCGCGTTCCGCCGAGCCCACCCTGCTTTGCGAGGAGAGGTCTTCTACACCGACGCCGACATAAAGTGGTTCGCGCCCAACGGCGCCACTCCCGACTGGGCGGACCCGTCGCAGAAATCCTTTGCGTGTCAGATACGGGGGCAGACAGAACCCGATTTGTTCTTAATGTTTAACGCCGACACCGGATCGGTCGATTTTGCCATTCCCGCCTTGCCAGGCGGGAAGATCTGGCGTCTGGCGGTCGATACTTCCCGAGCCACGCCTGACGATCTCTTCGACCCGGGGAAAGAGCCCTCCATGCAGGGCCAAGCGGGTTTTCGTCTCGAACCTCGATCCAGCGCTATTCTCTTATCGGATAGCGGAGAGGTGCTTCCGTGACACCTAACCCTGCCTTCGGGAAGCCGGCTGACCATCCATTCTTGTTAACGCTCCGAAGCTCGTCACCGCCTATTACGAGTTGCGTCCCGATCCGAATGATCGCAGTCATCGGGTTGTCTTCGGTACTTCCGCCATCGCGGGTCCGCGATGGATGTGGGCGTTCAACGAGTCGCACATCCAGAAACGGCAATCCGATTGGAGGGATCAAAGTGATTGCCAGAGATGGTTGGTTTGCGGCACGTCCTTCGGGCACGGAGGAAATCTACAAGATTTACGCGGAACGTTTCCTCGGTCAGGACCATCTACGAAAGATCCAGCAAGAAACCCAGAGCATTCTTTCGGAAACGCTGGCTCGCAGTGCCCGCGCGTTCTGAGCGGATAAGCCATCAGAGGTGATTGTTTATGAGAAGCTCGACAATCGTTGATCGTCCGTTCGATAAGGGCATTTCAGATGCTCTTACTGACCTGGCCTTGGACCTTAGGTGGTCGTTCAATCACTCGGCGGACGAGCTTTGGGAGAAACTCGATCCCGAACTCTGGGAACTGACTCACAATCCTTGGGTTCTGCTGCAAACCGTATCCCAGGAAAAACTGCAAACTCTTACCTCCGACCCGGGATTTCAAAAACTTCTGGCTGACCTTCACGGCGAGAAGACGGAAGCCGAAAAGTCAGAAGCATGGTTTCAAGAGGCGCATCCCCGTTCGGGCATCTCAACGATCGCGTACTTCTCGATGGAATTCATGTTGAGCGAAGCCCTGCCGATTTATTCCGGCGGACTCGGCAACGTTGCCGGCGATCAGCTCAAGGCTGCAAGCAACCTGGGCGTCCCGGTGACCGGAATTGGTTTGCTCTACCAACAAGGCTATTTTCGGCAGGAAATTGATGCACAGGGCCACCAGCAGGCTTTGTACCCATTCAATGATCCTGGCCAGCTTCCCATTCGACCGGTGCGCCAACCAAACGGCGAATGGCTGCGCCTGGTCATCGCTTTGCCTGGATTCAAGCTGTGGATCCGAGTCTGGCAAGTACAAGTGGGCCGGGTCAAACTGTATCTGCTCGATACCAACGATCCCGCGAACCCTCCGGCTTACCGCGGCATTACGACTGAACTATACGGAGGTGGCCCGGAGTTGCGTTTGAAACAAGAGCTAGTCCTCGGTATAGCAGGCTGGCGGCTCCTGCGAGTCTTGGGATTGGAGCCCGAGGTCTGCCATCTCAATGAAGGTCATGCCGCATTTGCGGTCTTGGAACGGGCCCGCTCCTACATGGAAGACAATGGCCAGCCATTCGACGTCGCGCTCTCCGTCACCCGAGCCGGCAACCTCTTTACGACCCATACCGCCGTGGAGGCCGGATTCGATCGCTTTCCTCCCAGCCTGATTGAGCGATACCTTGGCAGGTATGCCGAGGACCAGCTGATGATCACGGTCGACGAACTTCTGGGGTTGGGGCGACGCGATCGCCGGGACTCGTCCGAACCGTTCAATATGGCCTATTTGGCGATCCATGGCAGCGGCGCCGTCAATGGCGTCAGCAAATTGCATGGTCAGGTAAGCCGGCGGCTCTTCCAGCCTCTCTTTCCCAGGTGGCCTGAAACAGAGGTGCCGGTAACGCACGTGACCAACGGAGTGCATACCCCAACCTGGGACTCTGCTGAAGCGGACCGCCTTTGGGAACTTACCTGCGAAAACAATACTGGCACGGCACTCTGGCAGATTCAGAAAAGAATATCCGAACCGCCAGCGATTTCAACCTGTGGCAACTCCGCTCAGATACCTGCAAGGCTCTGGTCGAGTACGCCCGAAGGCTTTACGGTCGTCAGTTAGCAGCTCGGGGAGCGTCGCCGGAGGACCTCGCGCAGGCCGCAAAGATCCTCGATGAAAATGTTCTCACTTTGGGATTTGCCCGTCGCTTTGCCGCGTACAAACGCCCCAACCTTCTCCTGCACGATCCGGCGCGACTTCTCCACATACTGATGAATCAAGAGCGCCCAGTTCAACTCGTGCTGGCGGGCAAGGCTCATCCCCAGGATGCCGAAGGGCAACAGATGATCACGCAGTGGCTTGAGTTTGCGAGCCGCCCTGAAGTCCGATCCCGGCTGGTTTTCCTTTCGGATTACGACGTTCTCATGGCGGAACATCTGGTTCAGGGCGTGGACGTCTGGGTCAACACTCCGCGGCGGCCTTGGGAAGCAAGCGGCACAAGCGGCATGAAGGTACTCGCAAACGGCGGGTTAAATCTTTCCGAACTCGACGGCTGGTGGGCGGAGGCGTATTCCCCTGAAGTGGGCTGGGCGATCGGAGATAGGCGCGAACACGGCGATGACCCTTCATGGGACGCCGCTGAAGCTGAGAGTCTTTATACAATTCTCGAAAAAGAGGTGATCCCGGAGTTCTATGCCCGCGACGAGCATGGGATTCCACGCGGCTGGGTTGCCCGCATGCGCGAAAGTATGGCCCGCTTGACTCCAACCTTTTCCACCAATCGCGTGGTCCGCCAATATACGGATGAACACTACCTCTCGGCGGCAGCAGCGTTTCGTCAGCGCAGCGAGAATCGAGGTTCATCTGGAGCTGATCTGGTCGCCTGGCAAGCAGATCTGGCAAAACATTGGTCGGCGCTGCGATTCGGTCCGGCGACCGTCGAGCAACAGGGCGGGCAATATCTATTTCACGTTCAGGTCTTTCTCGGTGATGTCGATCCCGATGCCGTGGCAGTCGAGCTCTATGCGGAGGCGCAGAAAGGCGAGGAGACACCCACGCATGCGATGACTCGTGGCGAACGACTGGCCGGAGCAACAAGCGCTTTCACTTACCGTGCTTCCCTCCTGACAGGTCGCCCAGTTGCAGACTACACGCCGCGCCTCGTTCCGCGGCATATAGGAGCGTTCGTGCCGCTCGAAGCTCCGTTCATTTTGTGGCACGAAACACCATCCTGGCGATGAACTTCTTCAGCCGTGGCAGCCGGAGGCGCGTAGCGATATTTACCAGGTCCCCCACCGACTCGGCTTTCATCTTGCCCATCACGCATCCATGATTTGCGGGCTGGAATAGCGAACCTCAACCGGCCGCAGCTTCCCACGGGTCGAAACGTGCCGCGTTCCCAGATCGGCGAGCTATGCTGGGATAGAACAGCCTCAACCATAGGACGCGACCACCAATGAACAAGAAACTTCGCTTTGGATTGATCGGTGCAGGGCGCATCGGCCCCGTTCACGCTGAGACGCTTGCGTTCCGCGTGCCCCATGCGCAACTCATCGCCGTCGCAGATCTCAACCAGCCCATCGCGCTCGCTCTTGCCGCCCGCTGCAACATTCCCAGGGTCCTCGCATCAGGCGCGGAGATCATCGCCGACCCCGAGGTCGATGCCGTCGCCATTTGCTCGTCCACCGATACGCATGCGGATCTGATCGTGGCCGCGGCCAAGGCCGGCAAGCACATCTTTTGCGAAAAGCCGATTTCTCTCAGCCTGAAGGAAATTGACCGCTCGCTGGCCGCCGTCGAGGCGGCCGGGGTCAAGCTGCAGGTTGGCTTTAATCGCCGCTTCGACTCCAACTTTCTGCGCGTCCGCCAGGCGGTCGTTTCAGGAGAAATCGGCACCCCGAATCTGTTTCACATAGTCAGCCGCGATCCATATCCGCCGCCGCTTGCCTACTTGCGCCCTTCGGGCGGCATCTTCCTCGACATGATGGTTCACGACTTCGACATGGCGCGCTTTCTCATGGGGGACGAAGTGGAAGAAGTCTTTGCCTCGGGCGCCGTCATGGTTGACGCCGGCTTTGCCGCCGAAAATGACTTCGACACCGCTGTCGTCATGCTACGTTTCCGCGGCGGCGCCATCGGGACCATCGACAACAGCCGCAAATCGACATTCGGCTACGATCAGCGAGTGGAAATTCTTGGCAGCAGGGGCAAAATCGCCACTGAAAACCGCTATCCCAACCAGGTTGTGGTGAGCGGGGAAAAATGCGTCTACGCGGACCTGCCGTACAACTTCTTCATGCAGCGCTACACCGACAGCTTCACTGCCGAGATCCAGGCATTCACCGCGGCAGTGCTCGAAGACAAGCCCGTCCCGGTCACCGGAGCGGACAGCCGGGTCCCCGTGGTCATGGCGCTGGCGGCAGGCAAATCAAGCGACGAACATCGTCCCGTGCGACTCAGCGAAGTTTGCGCATGAGAGTCCCGACAGATTGGCGAAGCTGAAAGCTAAAAGCTGACGGCTTCGCATGTCAATGACAGAAACAAGGCCGGCGAAGCTTATAGCCCGCCGACGCTGGCCGGGCGCAGCAGCGACAGGAACTCCGAGCGCGTTTCCTTCTGGCGGAAGCAGCCCACCATCGCCGAGGTTACCGTGGACGAATTCTGCTTCTCAATGCCGCGCATCATCATGCACAGGTGGCGTGCTTCGATGACCACTCCCACGCCCTGCGGCGCGATTGCATCCTGGATCGCGTCGGCGATCTGGCGCGTCATGCGCTCCTGCACCTGCAGCCGCCGCGAAAAGACTTCCACCAGGCGCGCAATTTTGCTCAGGCCCACCACCTTGCCCTTGGGAATGTAGGCCACGTGCACCTTGCCGAAAAACGGAAGCATGTGATGCTCGCATAGCGAGAACATCTCTACGTCTTTCACGATCACCATCTCGTCGTAATCCACGTCGAACAGGGCGGCGCGCAGCAAGTGAAGCGGGTCTTCCTGGTAGCCCTTGGTAAGATAGGCCATCGTCTTGGTGACGCGCTCCGGCGTACGCATCAGACCGTCGCGATCCGGATCCTCGCCCATGCGGCGCAGAAGTTCGCGGTAGATCTCCTCAATGCTGACATCTTTGAGTACGTCGGGCTCCAGAAGCGGACTTGCTTTCGACTTGCTCACTATCACCGGATGTGCCATGTAACGCGATTCCTCCCTTGACGAGGGCTATGCCTCTCCACGGTACTCGAAAAAATTGTTTTCCGTCTCTTCCACCCGTACATGCTCCAGTTGCACCGGCGCCAAAGAGTCGGCGAGAAGCCGGTAGACGGCCTTGCAAAGATTCTCCGTCGTCGGCACCGTGTGCGTAAACAGCGGATCCTGATTCAGATTGGCGTGATCGAAACGGTCCAGCACGCGCCTTCGTACGGCTTCATCCATCGCCACAAGATTGATAACCATGCCGGTTTCCGGATCGACCGGCCCGCACGCGAGCACTTCGACGATATAGTTGTGCCCGTGCCCGTGAGGGTTGTTGCATTTGCCATAGGCAGCGCGGTTTTGCTCTCGCGACAGCGCATCGGTATGCAGCCGGTGGCTGGCGCTCATCATGTACCGGCGGCCAAAGTAGGCAATCACGCTTCCCCCCGGTATTCGGCAAAGATATCCGGCGTCTCGTAGACGCGTACCCGGCTCAGCTTCGCCCCCCCAGCTTCGTTGATTATCGGTTCCAGCCGTTGCCACGCTGCAACGGCAATATTCTCCGTGGTCGGAATCTCGTTCCGGAACTCCGGCGTTTCGAGGTTGAGATGGCGGTGATCGTAAGCCGAAAGCACCTCCCGCTCCATTACCCCTTTCAGCCACTTCAGGTCCACGACGAATCCCGTCACCGGATCCGCAGGGCCGGCGACCGTCACCTCAAGGGTGTAGTTATGCCCGTGTCCGTTGCGGTTGGCGCAGCGGCCAAACACCTGCTCGTTCTTTTCCACGGACCACGCATCGTTCCAGTAGTAGTGCGATGCCGAAAATGTGGCCCGCCGCGTCAGGAAAACCATCATCTCCCCTGTCGATAGTGATGCTTGCGGCCCGCCTCCCGGTGCGGCCCACCGCTCATTTGAGCCCAGAAACCGGCCTATTGGGCATACTCCCGCCCTTTCCAGCTTACCTGCTTCAGCACCTTGTGCTGAAACCAGCTCCGGTAGAGCAAAAACACGAAAAGGGGCAAACCCAGCGGCGTGATGGCGCAATCCAGGAAAGGAAAATTCGATTTGGCCACGCGGGCGTAGAACCGGAACAAATTGCGCACCCACAAAAGCGCGATCACCCAGTCCGCGCCGAGCCAGGCGAGCGAGCGCGCCGTGAAGTGCGCGTTCCACAGCTCAAAAGTCAAAACGGGAAGCCCGAACAGCAGAAGAAAATCCAAGGCGCGCCATATCGCCAGCGATAACGCATTGTCGAAGAGCAGGGCCAGATTCTTGGTCCACCCCTCGATCATGGCGGCCGTGGAGCGGTACATGCGCGTCGAAACGGCGTCGGCGGCGTAGCGGAACCAGAGCCCCACCTTGCGCCGCTTGGCGATGAACGCCAGTTCCACGTCCTCCAGCACCTTGCCGCGGACCGCCGGGTGGCCCCCGACGCGCCGGTACGCCTCGCGCTCCACCAGCAGAAACTGCCCGTTCGCCGCCGCCACGCGCTGGCTCGGATCCGACACCTTGGCCGGCGGATACGCCAGCGCCAGTTCGCAAAAAACCAGCGGCATCAGCGAGCGCTGGGCGAATCCGCTTACCATCTGCCGGGGAGAATAGCTGAGCAGGCCCGCCTTGTGACGGGTCGCCTCGTGGATCGAGCGAAGCGACGACCCCGGCTCGTGGATCGTATCCGCGTCGGTAAACAGGAGCCATTTGCCACGAGCCCCGCGCGCTGCCGTCCAGATAGCGTTCGCCTTCCCTGTCCAACCCTTCTCCAGTTTGGCCGCTTTCACCGTAGTCACGCCGGGAAAGTTGTGCGCTATCTCGGCGGTTCGGTCGGTCGAGCCGTCATCCACCACGATCAGTTCCCAGTCGCGCCCCAGTTGGAAGATGTCTTCCGACTGGCTGACAAGCGATTGAAGGCATGCCCCGATGCATTCTTCTTCGTTGCGGGCCGGGACGATTACCGTCAGCTCCAGCAACGGCTCTGCTTCCGGCTGGTCGAACATCGTTCCGGTTCGCGCAGGAAATTCCAGCCCCGACGGAGCCTCGTCGGAAAGTCCCAGCACCGGTTTCCAGCCGGGCTTCTCCGCTATGTCCTGGTTTTCCCCCTGTCCGCTCGTCATGGTTTGCGATCTGCCCGCCGTTCCTGTTTCCAAGTCGAAGAATGCCGTAAAGCTTGAAGAATCAATGCGGCACTAGCCGCCAGACGATGGTTTTAACGCTGCCACCGGCTATTAAGTATTATAGGTATGTGCGCTCCCCTCGTTTCCTGATGTCTCGATCCGTGTTATCTGCAGCGGCTTTGTGCCTGTTGGCGGTCGCCGGCTGCGACCGCGGCGCCAAGCCCCGGCTTTTGGGAATGCGCGTCCCCGATTTCACGGTGAACGATGGCGAGCACAAGGTTCACCTGGCCGATTACCGCGGTAAAGTGGTCCTGCTGAATCTCTGGTGGAGCAATTGCGGGCCCTGTATTCAGGAGACGCCTGCGCTGATCGAACTCCACCATGAGCGGCCCGATCTTGCGATTCTGGCCGTGAGCATTGACGACGATCCCGGGCCTTACCACCGGTTCATCGAACGCTTCCATGTGGATTACGCGACGGTGCGCGACCCCGACCAGAAAGTCGCGAAGATGTATGGAGCCGACGGATGGCCGGAAACCTACATCATCGACCGCAACGGAATTCTTCGCCGCAAGGTAGTGGGCGATCCCGACTGGTCGAGCCCGGAGATGCGCGCGTTTCTGCAGGGGCTGTGAATCTCTCGGGTGCCTGCGTCCCTCACTCCCTGGTCCCCAGGCCCTCTAGTATCATTCCGCTATGACGACCGTGGAGATCCTGTTCCGCTACGCCGCGGAGCCGATGGAAGCCCAGGCGCTTGCCCTGGGCAGCGCGCGCGACGTGTACGGCATTCGTCGTATCAGCCTCGATCGGCAGGCGCATACCGTGCGCGTGGAGTACGACGCCACCCGCCTGAATGCGGCGATGGTGGCGCAACTCGTTCGCCGTGCGGGAGTGGATATTACCGAGGAGTTGCGGCTGATTCCGGCTCCACCCGCGCCCGCACCGGCGCCGGCCGCCTGATTGCACCCCCGGCAGATCCTTGATACTCTGATGGAGGTCCGCCAGGACCGGTGGATGCGCCCGTAGCTCAGCTGGATAGAGCGACTGACTACGAATCAGTAGGCCGGGAGTTCGAATCTCTCCGGGCGCACCATTTAATTCCCAATCCCACAATCACTTACAACTTTATCTCCGCTCGGGGTTTTTCGGGCAGTGCAGCAGTGTGCCCGATTTTGTGCCCATGCAGGCAGCCTTAACATCGACGCCAGGACGTTCGAGTGGGGCGGCGTGGCTCCCAACCCGCCGAGCATCACCTCGATTAACCCGGCCAACGGCTATCGCGGTCAGGCTGTCCCGGTCACCATCGCCGGCACGAACTTGGCCGGTGTCACCCCGGTTGCGGTCACGAGTGGCATAACAGTGGGCGCTCTCACCACCACCGCCACGACACTGTCGCCACAGCAGGGCGCGATCAGCTTCAGCGCTCCCAGCCCCCACGTTGGCGCCGGCAACTGTTAGTCCCCGGGCCGGTAAGTGGACGCAGGCGGCATTAGAGTGATGCTGAACCCAGGACGCCGCCCAGAAATACCTAAATGTGGTCGCACCGTTCGTGGAGAAAACCTTGCTCACCACGGGAAAAACAGTCGTATCATTCGCCAACCGCTTTTTTCCTTTGTTCAACAGGGCGCTCGCGCGTGCTGAGATAGAACAGCAGTTCTACACGGTTAGACACTCCTAGTTTCTCGAATGCTCGAAACAGGTAATTCTTGACCGTGTGCTCGCTTAGATGCAATTCACTGGCGATTGCCTTATTCGTTTTCCCGCTTGCAGCGGCTCGAACTACCTGCATCTCTCGCGCCGAGAGAGAGTCAGTATCAAAATCGCTTCCTACTCCCAGCCCAGGCATTTCCCTGATGGCGTCGAGAAGAAAACCGGTTTCTTCCGGCCCAGCCCAGATAGACCCGCTTCTGACATATCGAATGCAGTCGATAAGCCGGTCAAGCGCTTGTTGGTCGTTGAACAGCCCGCGGGCGCCCGCGCGAAGTGCGCTGATGGTTGCATCTCTTGACGGCTGATGAATAAGAATGACGATGGCCATCGCAGGATAGGTGGTGGAAATAGTCTCGGCTAAAGAATAGCCCGCCCCGGTTTTGGAGTTAATATCCGCGCTAATGATCACCAGATCGATTGCGGATTGGTCGAGCATGGCCAACAAGTCAGAGGAACGAATGTTGGCCGCCTCGCAATTCAGATGCCGCATCACCATCTCGGCGAGCAGGCTGCTGCTCATCGTATCTCGCCCAACGATGGCAGCTCTGAACTTTGGTTCTGAGTTTTGGACAAGTTTCAACTCTCGCTCATATCGGCTTACCTCTTTCCGCATCGCTACTTCTCCTGGAGAAAAAAATGCCAAGCGCACTGTTTCGCGGCTTGCGAACAGGCCTTTCAACATCTGAGCTTTCTTGGTCTTGATGAGGAGGGCGGGCAAGAGAACTTAGGCTTACAGCACTTCAACCCTAGCACAGTACGGGACAACGTCTCTTCCGGATACTGAAACCAGTCTTAGCATCCGGTACCGGAGACTCTGTCAGCCGTTGACCAACAGTGTCCCTTTCGCTATGTGATCCGTTCTTCTCTAACTGGAGACTCTTACCCCTCAAGCAGCGTCGCTGCCCTGTAGCCCGCGCGCTGACTCTTTCCAGGGCTATCTCCCTTTGAGAGCATAATTGACTCCTCCCTGCCAATGCAAATTGCTCCTTCATTTTTCAAACGTTCAGGCTCTTGTTGAGTCGTGTTCCGTTCCGGCATTGTTGGAACAAGACGATGAAATCCCTGCTCGTGATCACGGATTACAAAAAGCCGCACAAAGCGGCTGTGAGCTATCCCTGTCAATTGCCGGTGATCTTCAACTGGCAGGAAAAGGGCCAGCACAACGGCGCCGGCTTTACGTGCGACGTTTCTTTGGAAGGGGCGTTGATCCACAGCCCTGTCTCTCCGCCGGTTGGCTCTGACGTCTTCGTTCAGATCCTGATTCCCTCTCCTGACAGGTTTGGAAAGCAGTTGAGGGTCCAGTGCACGGGAAAGGTAAACCGGGTCGTGAGACGGTCGGGAGGATTCAGTTTTGGCGTAAAAGGTTGCTTCGAGGACCAGATCACGGGTCACGATGGACTGTGAATTTACTCTTTCCGCTAATGCCATGCCTGGGATTCGGGGGAACCGCTAGCCTGGCATCGTCTCTCTCTCTCTCTCTCTCTGCCATTGCGCCTCACATGCAAAACGCTCTGACGCCAACGAGCGTTCCAGAGTTGTGTGTCCGGCTTTTCGTGGTTCGTATTCTTTTTTCTTCTTGTTCGTGACATTTGTATTTCGAGACTGGGGATTGGCAGTATGGCTTCAGCACAACAGTTCAATGAGCAACTCGTTTCCGATTCAGTCGAACCCATCGAATCGGCTCGGACCTACCAGCATTTCGAATTCGTCGTTTCTGTGTTGGAGCGTGGCGCGGACCTCATCGCCATCACCTTGGCGGCATCCCTTGCCTACTGGGTTTACACGCTTCTTCAAGTCGGTACTCGCACTCATTACTCCACCAGCATCGTGATCGCGGTGGGCTTTTTGTTTGCCGTGACCTTTGTCGGCCTGCTGGATCACGAGGGTGGGTACGAGCTTGCCAATAGCCTGCTCCGCATACGGGAAACAGAGCGGGTGCTTCGCGTGGCCACTCAGACTTTCGCTATCGCCTTTTGCGTGACTTTCTTCTTTCCTCACTGTGTCTCGCGTTGGGTCGTGGCGCTGGCAACCGTGTTTGTTCCGCTCCTGCTCGTGGCGGAGAAACAGTTGTTTGTTGGCTTTGTCAGGTATCTGCATGCCCGCGGCTACGGTATCCAGAGAGTCCTGGTTTATGGCGCCGGATCGACGGGGCGAAGGGTTTTTTCGGCCCTCGTTTCATCGCCGAAAATGGGATTGGACCCGGTTGGGTTCGTTGACGATAGCCACGGTTTGGCCGGCCATCGGGTGTTTCAGTACGGCTATAAACACCAACAATCCGCGCCTGTAATTGTCGGACCGATCAACCACGAACTAATTCGGAAATGGGGTGTGAACTTGGTCATCGTGGCCATTCCTTCCCTGGCAAAGGAGCGCCTGAATGAGATTGCAAGCATGGTCTCCGCTTCCGGAGCAACGGTCGCGTTTGTTCCCCAGCTCTCGTTCGACACCGAAGCCCAAACCGGCTATGTCATTCTCGATGGCCTCCTCATTGCCTCGCTCGCGCCGGGCGGAGGAAGGCGCGTCTACCAGGCACTGAAGAGAGTTTTCGACTTCACCATCTCGCTGATTCTGCTGGTTCTCGCCCTGCCTGTCTGGGTGATTCTCGCGCTCTTGATCCGTTGTGATTCCAAAGGTCCCGTGTTCTTTCAACAGCGGCGAATCGGAACCAGGGGGAAGCCGTTCCAGCTTTACAAATTCCGCACCATGTTTACGCATGCGCCCAGGTTCGGCTTCCATCCAACCACCCCCGACGATCCCAGGATCACCCGCGTGGGCCGATGGCTCCGTCGCACAAGCCTGGATGAGCTCCCGCAGTTGATCAACATCATCAAGGGCGACATGTCGTTGGTGGGCCCCCGGCCGGAAATGCCGTTTATCGTCGACCAATATAGTCGCGGCCATCGGCGCCGCCTGGAAGTTATTCCGGGCCTTACTGGATTATGGCAACTAAGCGCCGACCGGCGCTTTCTGATCCATGAAAACATTCAATACGACCTCTATTACATTCGCAATCGCAATTTCTTTATGGATATGGCCATCCTTTTCCACACCGTCGTTTTTGCGATGCAGGGAATGTAACTGCAACTAGGCCGAGAGCCGGAGAGACAGAAATATGAAACATTTTGCGAGCGCATGCCTGGCCCTTCTTACCATGGCCTGCCTCGGAGCCGCAGGGCAACAGCCTTCCACCGGCGCATCGGCGTCTGCGCCGGCGGTCGCTAACCCTGCTAATCCGAATAACCCCAGTGTCGGCCTTCATGAGCGATATGCTCGCTACCGCTTGCGAAAGGCAGACACCTTCGACGTGGATATGTCGTTCTCTCCCGAGTTCAACCAGACCGTGGTTGTGCAGCCCGATGGCTTTGCAACTCTGAAGGGGATCGGCTCAGTGCACGTGGAGGGACTCACGGTCCCCGAGTTGATCGACACGCTGAAGTCGGCTTATGCGGGCATTCTTCACGATCCTGCGATTTCCGTTTCCTTAAAGGACTTCGAAAAGCCTTACTTCATCGCATCGGGCGAAGTTGGACGGCCGGGAAAGTACGACTTGCGCAGCGATCTCACCGTAACTGAGGCGGTGGCCATTGCCGGCGGGTTTAGTGAAAAGGCGAAGCATTCCCAGGTGGTGCTCTTCAGACCTTTGGCCGCCGGCGGCTACGAAGCAAAGCTGCTGAATGCGAAGAAGCTTCTTGCTTCGCGGAACCTGTCGGAAGACCTGCAACTCCAGCCTGGCGACATGATATATGTGCCACAGAACCGACTCTCGAAGATTAAGCCGTTTCTTCCCACTTCCAGCATGGGCGCATTTCTCAGCCCCGGCGTGTTTTAGCTAAAGGATTCCGCATGAGCCAAGAAGACTTCGCCATCGAAAAATATCATCGGCCCTCGCTTCCGACGCTGCGCGACGTCGCCGCGGTGATCTTTCGCCAGCGCTGGGTGGTAGTCACCACCTTCCTGATGACGATCGCGGCGATCGCGGCGACCGGCTTCTGGAAGCCGAAATTCGACGCGCAGATGAAGATTCTCGTTCGCAGGCAGCGCCCCGATACGCTCGTCGCTCCCGGCGCGAACGCCCAGACCGCCCCCATTAACGACCAAGTCACGGAAGAGGATATCAACTCCGAAGTCGAATTACTTAATAGCCAGGACCTGTTGCGAAAAGTGGTTGTGGAAACCGGATTGGCGGACGGCCTCTATCCGGGACGGGATTCGGATGTGCAGATTGCCAAGGCCGTTCGCAAGCTGGGCAAGGACCTTAAGATCGAACCACTCCGAAAGAGCAACGTTATCTCCGTTCACTATTCTGCATCCAATCCTTGGTTAGCGAACCGCGTGCTCACCGCGCTTTCGAATGCCTACACGGAAAAGCACCTTCAAGTGCATCGTTCGTCGGGAGAGTTGAAATTCTTCGATCAGCAGATGGAGCAATATCAGAAGGGGCTCGCCCAGGCCCAGAACAAACTCGACGCTTTCCGGAAATCGACCGGGGTTGTCTCCGCGGAGCAGGAACGCGATTCGGCGCTCAAGGATGAGAACGATTTTGATGCGGCTGCCCGCCAGGCGCAATCGTCTCTGGAAGAGGCTCGGCGGCGCATCGATGCGCTCACGGCGGAGCTCAACCACTTGGAACCCCGCACCGTCACCGTCGTCCGTACCGCGGACAATTCTCAGTTATTGGAACAGCTTAAATCGACGTTGCTTACCCTGCAGTTGAAGAGAACTGAGTTACTGACAAAGTATTCCCCGACTTACCGACCTGTTCAGGAAGTAGAAGAGCAGATAACAGAAACCAAAAACGCGATCGCCGCCGCGGAGTCCAAGCCGATTCGCGAACAGTCCACGGACCAGAACCCCAATTACCAGTGGGTGAGAGCGGAATTGACCAAGGCGGAAGCTGATCTTCCGGGGCTGAGAGCGCGCTCTGATTCGGCCGCTGAGATCGCTGCCCACTACCATCAGGTTGCCCAGCAGCTCAGCGGACAGCAAGTCGTCCAGCAGGACCTTCAGCGAGTGGCGAAGACCCAGGAGGATAACTACTTCCTGTATGTGCAGAAGCGTGAAGAGGCCCGCATTAGCGAGGCATTGGATGAGCGGGGTATCCTTGACGTCGCCCTCGCGGAACAGCCGGTTGTTCCGGCGCTGCCTGACAATTCGCCACTCAAGATAGCGCTGGTTACGCTGTTATTGGCCGCGACCCTTAGTTTGGCCGCCGGCGTGACCAAGGACCTGGCCGATCCTTCTTTCCGCACTCCCGATGAATTAGCGAACTACCTTGGCGTGCCCGTGCTCGCCTCTCTCCCAAAGCCGGGAAAGCTCGCGCTGCCCATGGGCGAGGGTTGAGTCGGATGATCATGCACGGTTGCTGGATTCATGTGAGCCCGTCACCCATGCGCCGACACAGTGGTTGGGACACGAATGAGGAGATAGATGAGCAGCAGGATGTTTAAAGTACTGAATCAGAGAGAAATCGAAGCTGACGCGCCCGCGCATATTCAATCGCGACCCGATGCCGGGCGGCTGGTCGCAAAGGGTGTCCTGCTCTCGGGGCGGGGCGATCAATATGACGAGGAGATATCGCGCCTCGTGCAGACGGTCTTTCTCTCCGGCAGCCCGCGCATCCCGCGCCGGCTGGTATTCTGCGGCGTCGATGACCCGCGGGGAAGCTCTCTGATCTGTGCCAGCGCAGGTCGCGCGCTCGCCGCCCGTAACGAATCGGTATGCGTCTTGGATGCTCAACCCCATGGGGCGCGCCTTTCGCGGTTGCTGGGAGTAGAAGAGGACGAGTTTTTTTTGCGCAATGGGCGCGCTGCGCACGATCAGTGCATACCCGTCGCGAATCAGCTCTGGATCGCCGGGCCAAACACGGTGAGGGATGAATCCGGTTCTCTGATTTCCATAACTGAGCTCAAGTTTGTCCTGTCGAGATTACAGGCAATGTATGGAACCGTGCTCATTGATGCTCCGGGTACAAGTTCGAGCAGAGACGCAGCCCTTCTGGGTCAGTTAGCGGATGCGGCAATCCTGGTCATCGAGGCAAACAGCACCAGAAAACTTGCTGCCCGCAAGACCAAGGAGTTTCTTGAACGCGCGGGTGTTCAGCTGATCGGTACGATCCTGAACAATCGAACCTTTCCCATTCCGGAAGTACTCTACAGAATACTCTGATGTGTTAGTGTGCCGCGCCGGAAGGCGGCCCGCAGTCGGAGAATTTGCGGTGTGCGATAGAAACCCGGTTGTCAATGAGTAACTTGATCGCAGACAGGTGCGTAATTAGTGGACCATAGTGCCGAATTCGAGAGCATGGTGGATGCTTCGGAAGATGTGACGGTCTTCTCCGATTCATCCGACATGTCCGCCGGCGGTCGGATCCGGCCGTCCATTCGCTACCGCGAAAGGGTCGGCGTGTCGGCTCGTCTAATGGGTCTGGTTCACAACACTCTCTCCGGCCAGGAGATCTCCCAGGGATTCTTTTCGCTCGCCGACCAGGCCGTCGCCAGCATCACGAACTTTGCTACCGGCGTGATTCTGGCTCGCTGTTGCACCAAGGACGAATTCGGGCTCTACATGCTCGGCTTTACGGTGATCCTCCTGGTGACCGATATCCAGACTTCGCTGATTGCTACTCCCTACATGGTGTACGCACCGCGCCTGAAGGGAGTCAACCACGCTCTCTATTCCGGCAGCACACTGGTTCACCAGCTGGTGTTCTCGCTGATCACTGCGTTTGTCTTGGCAGCGGGCGCAGTTGTTGCGCACTTCGGGATCGGGCCGCACGGGTTGCCGCGGGTGATGGGGGCCCTTTCGACGGTAATCGCCGTCATCATGTTGCGCGAGTTTGTGCGGCGCGTATGCTTCGCCCAACTGAAACTGAAAGCCGCCTTTCTTCTCGATGCCTGTGTCGGGGCTGGGCAGATTGCCGGACTGATGTTGATCGCCCGGCTTGGATGGCTGTCGGCAAGCAGCGCTTATTGGGTGGTCGGTGCGGTGTGCGCAGCGGCGGTCATCTGGTGGCTGTGGGCCGACCGTGGCTTTTATCGCCCGCGTGCTGGCGCGTCCATTGCCGATCTTAGGCGGAACTGGACCTTTGGCAAGTGGGTCTTCGCAAGTGGTCTGCTCTGGACGGCGAGCACAAATCTCTATCCTTGGCTATTGGCCTTCTTTCACGGCGCAGCCGCGGCTGGCACCTTCGCTGCCTGCATGGGAGTTGTGTCAGTCGGTAATCCCGTCCTGCTTGGCATTCAAAACCTCGTAGGACCGAAGATCGCGCACGAGTATGCATACAACGGGCCGATTGCGCTGCGGCGGCTTGTGCTGAGAATCAGCGGGATCATCGCTCTTCCCCTATCTTTGCTGACTGTGGCGCTGATCCTCTGGGGCGATCAACTGGTCGGCGTGTTATATGGCCATCAGTACACGGGTAACATGCTGGTGGTCGCGGTGCTTGCTTGTAACCTGCTGGTCACGGCGGTGGCCTTCGCTTTCTCGCGGGCCCTATTTGCAGTTGAGCGCGCCGATCTGGATTTCCGGCTGAATCTCGCCGCCATTGCCATTATGGCAACCCTCGGCGTTTGGCTCGTTCACAACTATGGACCCCTGGGCGCTGCAATCGGGTTGCTGTCCGCAATTGTTCTCACCTCCGCGGTCAGAGCGCCCGTCTTCCTCATGCTCCCTGTGCGCGAACTCGTTGATCGGGGGGTGAAGTAAATGTCCTGCATTCACTATCCCCGTGTAAAGCCGCGGTCAATCGGTCCGTCTTATCCGTGGCTCGTCTTCCTGTTTCTCGCGGCGGCTCTCTTCCTGACTTCGCACGACCCGTCCGGAGTGCAGAGAACCCTGGATGACTACAACCGTTCCCAGGACGAAATCGTCCAGGGAGTTTCCAGCGGTTCCATCCTCAGAGAGATCGCCCTGTTGACCCTGGGAGCTGCTGCCGCATTTAGCCTGGTCAGTTACTCTGCGCCGCGCCGCCTTCGTTCGACGGGTTTCGCCGCCTATGTCCTTTGCGCATTTGCCGCCTGGGCGTCCGTGAGCGCGTTGTGGGCGGATGATCCTGCGTTATCTATGAAGCGGCTCGTCGCCTCTGCCATCCTCTGCCTGGCTGCGGCGGCCGTTGTTCGAATGTTCTCCCTGCGGGAAATCGTTATGTGGGTCTTCTTCGCCACGGCCGCCTTCCTGATCATCTCAATTGCCCTGGAGATATTCGCCGGAGCGTTTCAGCCTTGGGTTCCGGGATATCGGTTTGCTGGCTCGGGACACCCCAATGACGAAGGCATTGAGTGCGGACTCCTGGTGCTTTCAGGCGTTGCGGCATCCCGGCTGGATAAACAGCGGCTCTGGATCTATCGATCATTTGCGGGCGCGGGTCTGGTGTTCCTGCTGTTTACGGAGTCGCGAACGTCTCTCGTTGCAACCTTTCTGGCGGTTGCTGTGTACTTTCTGATGTCGGGGTGGGCAGCTTCGAAGAAGGTGATTCTGATCTCGTCCATACTCGGTTCTGGGCTCGTTTTGACCTTGCTGGTGAGCGGCCTGTCTCCCGTACTCACCAATGCGCTTTCGAAGCAGAGAGACGGTGACGAAAACGTCGAATCATTTGCCGGCCGAACCCAGATATGGCAGGACGTCACGGAATACATCCTCCTCCGCCCGCTGACCGGACATGGATACGGAAGCTTCTGGACACCGGAACATATCCAGGAAATCTCTGACGAAGAGAAGTGGGGAGTTCCGGATAGCCATTCTGCCTATATCGACTATCTGCTCACGATCGGCGCCGTCGGCCTGATGCTATATCTGGCATGCCTGATCCAGGGGCTATGGCGATCCCTCTCTTTGACTTACAGCACAGAGGACAAGGGAATTCCGTTTCTCACCGGAGTCCTTCTCTTTGGCGCGATCGATGGTTTCTTCGAGTCTTCCATCGGGGAGGCTTCCCTTTTGATGTTCATTTGCATCATCGCGCTGGTCTGGCTCGCCTTCACTCCTGTTCCCCAAACAAAGGCGGCGACTACGGATTGGTTTCATGAAAGAGAGGCCCTGGCGCAACAATGAAACGTGCAAACACATTTGTCGTCCCCTGCACGATGCATTTACTGGTGAAAGCCCCGGTGGCAAAGCCGCGCAACAGATTCGGCCCGCGCACGACGGAGGTCGAGAATCCGCGAGACATCGACCTGCAGCGATCGAAGCACCAGTTTGGACCTGTGAAAGGAAACTCATGAAAGTTGCATTCCTAGCATTTGATTTCGGCGAATACTGCGTGCGCCTGGCCGGCGGCATCGCGGATAACGATTCACAAGTTCTCCTCCTCCTCGCCCGGGGAGAGGCCAGCCCCTACAAGCATCTTCTGAACGGAAATGTCGAGCTCTGCGAATTTGACAAGCCCAGGATGCGACAGTTGTTCGGTCAGTTACGCATGGTGTGGAATCTGGTCCGGCGGATTCGCACATTCAAGCCCGATGTCATTCATCTGCAGTCGGGACATATGTGGTTCAATCTCCTTGGGCTCGCGCTCCTTCGTGATATTCCGCTGGTACTTACCGTGCACGACTCCCTGATTCATTTAGGGGACGCGGATTCAGCCAAGACTCCACAGTGGGTCTACGATCTTGCCTGCTTCCGGGCAAGGGAGCGCATCGTCCACGCACCGCAGGTGAAGGAGCAATTAACGAAGCGCACAGGCGTGCCCGCTCACACCGTGCATGTTATCCCTTACGTAATTGTAGGAGACGTCGATATCTCGGCCCGAGTCGATGTTCAACCCCAGCCCGAGATCCTGTTTTTTGGGAGGATCTGGGAATATAAAGGGCTCGAATACCTGATCAGGGCGGAACCTCTGATCACGGCAAGGGTTCCTCAGGCCAGAATTGTCATTGCCGGCACCGGAGAAGATTTCGCGCGCTATCGAACGATGATGGTCCACCCCGATCATTTCATCGTTCACAACGAATACGTGTCGGACGAAAAACGCGCTGAACTGTTTCGCCGCGCGGCTGTCGTGGTGTTGCCTTACATCGAGGCTTCGCAGAGTTTCATCATCTCCATCGCGTATCGCTTCGGAAAACCCGTGGTCGCAACGACGGTGGGCGGCCTTCCAGAAATGGTCGATCATGGGAGAACTGGTTTCCTGGTCCCCCCCCGTGACATTGAGAGCCTCGCCGCATCCGTCGTGGATCTTATGCAGAACGATGAGATGCGCCGGGCGTTTGGTGAAAATGGCATGCGAAAAGTCAACGTGGAATGCGCCCCTGAGGCGGTCGGGTTGCAGACGGTCAGCGTCTACCGGCGGGCGATGGCAGATCGATGGCCAGCATCGAGGGATCTGGTCGTCGACCGTTCAGGCTCAAGCACGGGGGACTAGCTAGAGGTCGGTCTAGCAGCGGCCGCACGGCTCAAGGCATCGTCGGCCACAGACGTTCACTTGTACTGCATAAAAATGAGGAGCTGTTACCTTGAAGCGCGTACTGGTTATGGGAGCGGGTGGTTTTATCGGTGGCCACCTTGTCAAGAGGCTGAAATCCGAGGGCCTTTGGGTAAGAGGCGTCGATATCAAGCAACATGAGTATTCGACATCCGCCGCCGACGAGTTTGTCATTGGCGATCTCCGCGATCCTGGGTTCGTCCGAACTGCTGTGTTCGGGATCGAAGATATTTACCAGCTTGCCGCAGATATGGGCGGAGCGGGTTACATCTTTACTGGTGAGCACGACGCCGCCGTAATGCATAACTCTGCACTTATCAACCTGAACACTCTCCAGTCAGGTGTGGAAGCCGGAGTAAGGCGGTTTTTCTATTCCTCGTCCGCCTGCATCTATCCGGAGTACAACCAAATGGACCCGCAGAACCCGGTCTGCTCTGAGGATAGTGCATATCCTGCGGCGCCCGACAGCGAATACGGCTGGGAAAAGCTCTTCAGTGAACGGCTCTACATGTCGTATATGCGTAACTACGGCGTCACCGTTCGGATCGCGCGTTTTCATAACATCTTCGGGCCGGAGGGAACTTGGGGTGGTGGTCGCGAAAAGGCGCCCGCCGCTATGTGCCGAAAGGTCGCCCTGGCCACGCAGGAAGAGGGGATCGAGATCTGGGGCGACGGCACGCAGACGCGTTCATTCCTGTACGTGGATGAGTGTGTCGAAGGTGTCCGGCGCCTGATGGAGTCCGATTTCGCCGGCCCGGTCAACATTGGTTCCGAGGAGATGGTCACGATCAATCAACTGGCCGAAGCCGTCATGGGAGTCGCGGGAAAGAAACTCGCGATACGGCACATCAAGGGCCCGCTCGGCGTGCGTGGTCGAAACTCCGATAACCGGATGATCTTCGCCAAGCTCGGCTGGCGTCCTTCACGCCCGCTCCATGAAGGGTTGAAGAAGACGTATGCATGGATCTCCGCGCAAGTTGAAATGACAAAGGCAATTGCTGTTTAGGTGACGTGGCAAATACCAATGGAAAACAGGAATATTTCGAAACAAATTCAGGTTGTCAGCGTGGGTCCGGACGTTCGCGTACAAGGCGGAGTCTCCCGCGTGATCGAGTTGATCAGTTCGCGAATTCCGGCTCACGTAAGATTTCGCCATGTTCCAACATTTACCAGCTATACCGGGGCCGACGGTCTTGATGCCGCGCAGCGAGGCAGCCGGCTTCGTCAAGGCCTGGTGTTTGCACGAGCCTTCGCGAGGGTTTTGAAGGCCGCGGTTAGACGTCAGACGATCTTTCATGTGCACTTCGCCGTCCGCGGAAGCTTGATTCGCAAGGGGCTCTTGTGTGCTGGACTTCGTACTCTCCGATGCACTTATGTGGTTCACTCGCATGTCGGCGAAACTAACATGTTTTATCCCTGGGTGCCGCAACTCTGCAGGCGTCTGATTCTATGGGGAATTGGTGGTGCGGACCGGTTCATTGTGCTCACTCAGTTCTGGCGGGACTACTTTGCCTCCCTGCTCCGGCTCCCGCCGAACCGGTTGCTCCTGCTTCCCAATCCCGCAAATATACCCGAGTGCGTCCCGGACCGCCTGCATCGCCGCGGACTGAGACTTCTCTTTCTCGGGAGAATGTCGGAGATGAAAGGGGCATTCGATTCGATTCGGGCGTTCGCTCAATTGCCTGATGAGGTGCGAAGCCACTGCTCTCTTACGCTTGCCGGCGATGGCGAAGTGGATGCCGTAGCATCCTTAGCCGCGCAATCAGGATGCTCCGAACGAGTCTCCATTCGAGCGTGGGTTGGACCGAAAGAAGTCGAGGCGTTGTTGCGGGACTCGGATTTGTTTCTCCTTCCGAGCTACGCGGAAGGAATGTCCATGGCGCTAATCGAAGCTATGAGTTGGGCTCTTGCCGTGGTCACCACAGACGTCGGAGGCGCGCAGGCCTTTCTCAAGCATGGGAACAACGGCATCCTGCTTGCTCCGGGCGACGTGACGGGAATTAGCGGGGCAATTTGTGAGTTATACCATGACCCGCAGAAACGCGTTGACCTTGGAACTGCTGCCCGCAAGACGATGAGGCAGTTCGCCATCGAAGGCTATATGGCAAAGCTTTCGGCGCTGTATGAAGAACTCGCCGGATTGCAAGGTCGGGAGCAAGCAGCGCCCTCATCAGTCGCAAGCGACGCGAGACGATTTAGCCCTTCCCCTGCGAAAACACAGGCAGTGGTGAAGCTTGATTGAATGAGGAATCCGCGACGGAAGGCCCCATATGACGGAACGAGCATCCATTGATCCAGCATTGCGTCACGCACGGACATCACACAGAGATTGCAACTGGCGCGCAGCCAAGTCAACGACACACGATCTCCCACGGGAGCCGGCGATGACCCCAAAAATGAACATACTCGGACTCGGAATGGATTGTCTTTCATACGAGGATATGCATCGACTCTTTCGCCAGTGGCTGTCCGACAAACACTCGCGATCGCACAGCCTGGCGCTGATTAACGTAAATTGCTGCGTCTCGGCTTTGTTTGACCGGCGACTGGTAGGCCTATATAACTCCGCGGATATCCTGGGCGTGGATGGCATGCCCTTTCTCCGTTGGGCCCGCGCGTTCTACAACAAGAAAGCGGATCGATTCTACGCCCCCGATTTGATGCTCGAGGCCAGCAAAAAGGCCAAGGAATACGGTTATACGTTCTTCTTGTATGGCGGCTCTTCGGGCGCACCGGACAAGATGGAAGCTTACCTGCGCGAACGATTCGAAGGCATCAACATTGTGGGCAAATACTCGCCGCCTTTCAGGAGTCTCACCGAGGATGAAGATCGGGCGATATGCGAAATGATCAATGCGGCCAAGCCGGATATTCTCTGGGTCGGATTGGGATCGCCTAAGCAGGATGTCTGGATAAGCGAGCACCGGGAGAAGATTCGCGGAACGATCATGATCGCCTCTGGTGCAACTTTCGACTTTTTCAGCGGCAGAATCAAACAGGCCCCGGAGTGGGTTCGGAACGCGGGATTTGAATGGCTGTACCGCCTCACCAAGGACTTTCGAAGGCTGTGGATACGATACACCGTGTATAACTTGGTGTTCGTTGTCATGTTCGCTTTGCAGTTGACCGGCCTGAGACGATTTGAGGCAGCCGATCAGACCGGTACGACGTGAACCTTATGCGTCCCAAATTATTGGCTTCACTGATTTGACTAAGGACGAGTGAGAGAAAGAAAGGCACTTCGGATCCGCAAACACGTGACCAACGGTCTACCCGAAGATAAGAGAGTCACGACGCGCAAGATCGAGATAGATAGCGAGAGGTCGTATTTGTTATGGATTTGCATTCCGATGATTCCTTGGTAGCAGTGACTGGCGAGGAAGCCATATCTCCGGCGGGGCTAGCTCATCGCCAGCGGAGACCCTGGCTGTTGGCCGGAATCTCATGGCGCACGCTGACGCACTTGCGCATCCACAAGCAGGTTGAGGAATTTCTCAAGCTTCCACCCTTTGTCGACACGGTACAGGACAATCCGAAGTTTGCGTTCAAGTACCTGACGGAGAGCTACCTAATCAAGGATCTCCCCATTGCGGACCGCGCTGCCTGTTTCCTCCACCACTACAAGCGACTTCACGAAACGCTCCCAGACCGGCTTTTGCGGCAGGTGCTCCACTGGGGAATCGACCTTTACGATTTTTGCGAAGAAGGGATCCGGTTTACGGTGAAATGGGGTTCATCCCGCCCGTTTGGCAAGGAAGGCGAGATGTCGCTGCTGCTGCTGGCAAACGGCGAGATTCTCTTTACCATCTCCTTCACCATCGTTCCTGGATCAGTCGTACGTTCAAAGCAAAAGGAGGTCATCCTGATCTCCCGGATTCAGGGCACCCCGGGATGGCCGGTGGATAAGATACGCCCGGCGCAGCGTGCCTTGCACAAGTTACGGTTTGGCGCTGTGTTGTTATCTGGGTTGGAGGGACTCGCCTCCGCCTTCAACATCCGGGAGATCGCGTCCGTCGTCGCCGGAAGACAAATCTCCTATACCGAAAGTTACGGGGACCGATTCAAACACGCATACGACGACTTCTTCACCGATATGGGCATGACAAGAACGGACGCAGGTTACTTTTCAATCCCGCTGCCGCTTGAAGAGAAGGCAATTGGAGAAGTGAAGGATCACAAGGCCCGGGCAAGGGCACGCCGGGAACTCAAGAAGAAGGTCTCTCTGGCATGCGCAGAATGCGTCGTCTCCGCCATGCACTGCAAGGCCGCCTCCAAGGAGAGTGCGATGGTTGTCGCGAGGGTGGTTTCGGAACAGCGTTCGCCAGATCCACCCGTGCGGGAGCGTCCCGCCTCCCTTCAGCATGACGAATCGACGCTGTCGTTCGGCTAGCAATGTCACGTCTTGTTGCAAACGTGACTCCGCCCGCATGGCGCACGTCGACATCAGCAGCGGCAGGTTCTGTGAGTCTTAGATGAGCAGCCTTGGTTCAGTTCGAAACATCGCGCGCGCCGGCGCATTCCTGGCTTTGCGGAGTGTCGCACGACGGATAAGTCCGGTGGTGCAAAATAATCCTATCGAGTCCGCGGCCCGATGGCTCGGTTTCTTTGAAGCTCCTGCACCAGCGGAAGTAGTCGCCAATTATCTGCGCGGGTATCTGCTGTTCGGGCGGAGAAACCCGTATGGTGAGTGGTTCCACTGGTATCGGTTACCTGGCAGGTCTGTGATTACCCGAGAGACCGCGCATGTTCCACGGAGACAGCGCCCGCTAATCCATCGCGAGGACGTGGAATTTCGCTATAACCACGATTTCGAGCTCGTCATGCGTCATTGCCAGGAAGGGCGCGACGGCTGGCTGACCGATCAGGCGGTCGCGGTGTATCGGAAAATGCACACTCTGGGTCTGATCGGTATCGTCGGAACGTATCGCGAAGGCAAACTAATGGGAGGCTTCTGGGGACTTTCAGTAGGTCGGGTGTTTGCGATCATGAGCATGTTTCACCTTGAGAAGAGTGCAGGCTCCCTCGCGCTCGCGGCATTGGCAGATTCGCTCCGCAATGGGGGCCCTTGGGCGGTGATCGATTGTGGCGGACCCGGTTACCACTGGGATCGATACGGTGCGCAAAACCTGAGTGTGGAAGACTTCGCGGCTCTGGTTACAAGCCAACTGTTTCTGCCCGAGGATGCAACCAGTTATGCCTCCTGGATGACGTCAAGATACGGTCCACCGACCCATTCCCCCATTGCGGGCGCCATGGCGTCACCACGCGCCGATAACTGAAGTTGGTCGTCGAAAAAGATCCCCCGGTCAGGACCGGGGGGAAAACTTTGCTTGCTCGAGTTGCGCAGGATAGCAAGGCGTTAGCTGCATCCCATCGTGATCAGGCCTGACGGCAAGTTAGCGCTGCAAAGCCAGCGCGGGAACAAAGGATCGGCAACCGAGTAGGAAAGCGGCGGCTGATAACCGTAGCCTCCGGCGTTTGCCGCTGTCGGAGTAAAGTCGTAGACCATGCCCGCCATGCAGGCGGAAACGTTGGCTGTTCCGCCGCAGTTCGGTGCGCCGGGAACGTAAGCATTCCTGAATGCCGGTGACGTGAAGTGATTGTCGCTATTCCAGAAGAACGAGCCGACATCCCATACGAAGATATTGTTTCCGTTGTAACCGAAGGCGTAGTTATTGTCGGCGGTATCGCTTCCATCCGCTACTGACACCGTCATCCCGTAGATCGCGTTTCCGCCGCACCCGGTGGCGCTCCTTGCGGCAGCTATATTCCCAAAGGAGTGAACGTCTTTGGCCGCATACACCGAGATCTCGGCGCAACCAATCCAAGTCTGGTTGGTTGCGGAATTATTCCCCCACGCCGTGTTCTGGTTGAGCCAAACGCTCGCATGATAGGTACCGGCCTGGTTCCCGTCCACCTCTATTCCCTTGGAACCGTTTCCGATTAGGATGTTGCGGTAAGCGACAGCTTGTCCCCCGTAAGGTGCAATACCGCTCTGGTGCCCATCGAAATTATCAAAGATAATCCCTTCACCGTCGGTAGGACTGCCCCCGTTGCAATAACTGGGTTCCATGTTGGCATAGGAGAAATTGCCGGCAATCAAGATATGGGTTCCCGCGGCCCAATCCGACTGAACCGGTTGTAACACAGAGATACCACTGGCGCAGGTGTTGCTTCCCTGCGCTGCGTTGTAAGCCACGCTTCCTATCACGTTGAAGTAATCCACTCCCGCATAACCGCGATTCACCGACTCAAATCCTGACTGGGAGCAGCCGTTCGCAACATCATTGGCGAAGATAATGTGGTGTATCGTAACCGGGTTGTTCCAGTTCGGCGCCGCGAGGAAGCAGGCGCCATAGCTATCATTAGCATTCGTGCTCACTTCCCATCCCTGTACACCCCAGTAGCTCCGATCAACCCACATTCCCTGGTTTGCCGAAGCATAGATCTTGCAGGTGTCGAAGGTGGCGCATTTCAGCCAGGCGACGCTGTTCCCGGCAGGGCAGTTCACATAGCCCCACTTGCCTGTGTAGAAGTTGGCATTGTTATACCAGCCGGCGGAGGCAAGGATCACGTCTCCACAATTCAAGGAATGGTTCGGGCTCGCCCATGCATAATTGGTGGAGAGGCCGTTGTTTGAGTCATTTCCCGAAGGAGAGAGATAGTAGGTTGTGGCATGGGCGAACACGGAGCCAAACGTGCAGATGATCGTCAGGATCACAACTCGCAGGCTCAACCTGTGAGATCCGGCCCGATGGGATGGATACGTGTCGGTAAGAGAAGCGGAAATCGAAAGCCGGGTAGATCTTGAACACCTGGCACCGGAAAAACACTGAGCAGAAAACAACATGGGTTTCTCCTGTGATGGAAAATTCCCAAGGCGAACAGAGGAATGGCGGAACGCTTCGAATCGCGTTCGCCGAAGGGGCCATCGGTTGTCAATGATGTGCCGTGCCTTGCGCCGATCCCCGTTATGGTTTTCGTTCAAATATTCCCGGCAGGACGTGCGTGTGAGGATCTTATATATACGGACCCAAACTTCCTTTAGGTTTTCGGGGTTGGCAACAGCATAACAGAAAACGCCGGAAAGCCAAGTTGAATTATGTGGAAGACGAAAATAATCCATCCCTAGCGCATCTGCTCGCGCCACTGGGATCATTCCCGTGGAAGATTGCATCGGGCAATGGTGCCGTCCCGGCAGGTGAGATCAATGGTTGGAACAACTCGGTGTTACCAACCCGGTAGGGAGATCGACGTTGCAGAGCCACTGCGGAAACAGAGGATTGTCGGTGGAACCCGAACCCGGCACCCGGTAGCCGAACCCCGCAGCACGCGGATCCCTGGGCATGAAATCTTTGACCATCGACGCCATGCAGTTGGGAACACTGGATGTGCCCCGGCAATCGGGCGCTCTAGGGCGTCGCGCGCGGGCGATCTGTGGATTCCGGCCCATGATGTTATCGGACCCGAACAGAAACGATCCGCTGCGATGCACAAACGTATGATTGCCGGCAAACCCGAAAGCAAAATTGTGATTGACCGAGTCGCTCGCATCGCCGTTTGCAACCGTGATGGCAAATATGGGATGGCCACTGCAACCGGTAGCGCTGCCGGTTGAAATCAGGTTGTTGGTTATGTGTATGTTGAACGCTTCGTTGAGGGAGATCTCTCCACAGCCCACCCAAGCCTGGTTGGGATCAACCAGGTTGCCCCAACTCGTGTTCTGGTTGATATAAATGGCGGCATGCGAGGATCCCCTGGCATTGTTCGTCACTTCGATCCCTTTGCCTCCGTTCCCGACAACGATATTGTTCTCGGCCGTGGCTTGTGCGGCATAAGGAATAGGCAGCCCCCCCTGACTTCCGTCGAAGGTGTCGAAGATGATGCCTTCGCCGTCCGTGGGGGACGTTCCGTTGCATCTGCGGGGTTCAATGTTGGCGTAAGAAAAATTCCCCGCCACGTAGAGATGCGTCCCGGGTAATGAGTCCGATTGCACTGGCTGGTAGATGGAGATGCCGCTGGCGCAGGTTCCGCCTCCCTGCGACGTGTTGTAGGCGATACTTCCAACCACCGCAAAGTAATCCACGCTTACCGCGCCGTGATTGACGACCCCAAACCCCGACTGAGAGCATCCGTTGGCAACATCATTGGCAAAGATGATGTGATGGATCTCGGCCGGCGCAACCCAGTTTGGCTGTGCGATGAAACAGGCGCCATACAGATCCGATGGACTGGTGGTAATTTCCCAGCCCTGCAAACCCCAATAGCTCTGATCCACCCACATTCCCTGGTTGGAAGTGGCATTGATTCTACAGGCGTCGAATGTCTCGCAGGCCAGCCAGGCCACGTCATTTCCGGCCGGACAGCTAACTCTCCCCCATTTTCCCGTGTAGAAGTTGGCATTGCTGTATAGGCCCGCTTTCGCAACGATCACATCGCCGCAGTTGACCTGGTGATGGGGCGAGAGCCACGGCGAGCGCGGGGAAAGGCCGGAGTTTCGGTCGCTTCCGCCATCCGTGCCTGGAGCCAGGTAATAGGTTCGCCCTTTGGGATGATCGTTTACCGCGGACGCGAGATGAGCTGCACGCGACGTCGCTCTCGCGACATCGGAGCTCTTGCCTGCTTCATTCCAGCAATGCATTGCCAGCGAAATGCTTGCAATCAGCGCGATTGCCCGGAACCGGAATGTCGCCGACAACCGGATCGGTTCCATCGAAGAATGAATGGAAGCCTCATTGAAAGTGGGATGAATGATCAAACTGTGGCTCCGCCTCTGAATCAGACAGGCGGCCGAGTCAAAAGTGGAACAGGAAATGGAGCACCGGGATGGGATTCGAACCCACGGATACCGGCTTTGCAGGCCGACGCGTTAGCCACTTCGCCACCGGTGCTTTCAGTTTTTCTTGGGCTTGCACAACGGAGAACGAATGCGATCGGCAAATCGAGCGGTTCCAGCTCACGCGAACCCTGAGACGAGGTCACATCCGTACCCATTATGACATCTTGGACATTAATTGAATAGCCGTTGGTTGCTTGGACGACATTTAGCGCCTCCTCTCGATCGAAGCCACCGCCGGCGTCGAGCAGCCCTCGGACACGCAAGCCACCTGTTTCGATAGAGGAGCATTGCCGTATCCTGATCGCATGAAACTGTTGGCGCTGTCGTGCCTTGTCCTCCTTGCCGGATGCGGGCATCCGGTACAGAGATTCGTTCCCATCGGCCCCGAACATCCCGAACTTGCCCTCGACACAAAGACCGGTCAAACCTGCCTCGCTATGGGACAAAGTCAGTCGTTGCCTAAATGTGGGGACTTATACAAAAGCGGGGAATAAGAGATCTCGAGTTCGACTTAGCTCTCTCCCACATATCTGGCGCAAAACAGCCGGTCCCCGGGCCGCTGCTTTTGGTGTGCTTCCCGGCTGGTTCGCCCACGCGCTCCGTCATACGCGCGTCTCTTGTTATTCAATCCAAGCGACGGAATACTCCCTGCGACATGGATATCAAACCGGCGGTGATGCTGCATCGACTCAAACGCTCGTGGGCCTATGGCTTGAATTCCCCGCTGCTCGTCACAGTGACCGTCGCCTGAACAGGCAGCTGATCGCTTGAGCCCCCGGCAAGGACCCGCACCTGTTCCTTCTCCACCCGCCAGGCGTGGCGAACCTGGTCCCAGTACGCCAGGTCGCGCGGCTTCAGATCGAGAATCACTTCCCTTTCCGCTCCGGGTTCGACGCGAACGCGCTGGAAGCCCTTCAGTTCAAGTTTCGGCCGATCGACCATCGACCCAAGGTGTTGCACATACATCTGGACGACTTCATCACTTGCGCGCTGGCTTGTGTTCTTTATCTTCACCTTAACTTGCACGTCGCCGTCGGCCGCAACGGAGGAGGAATTGACGCTCAGTCCTTCATACGAAAACATCGCATAGCTAAGACCGTAACCGAATGGATAGAGAGGCTTGTCCTTGAGATCCATGTAGGTTCGGCCATGGGTAATGTCGTAATCCATAATCGGCAACAGCTGCGCATCGCCGGTCGGCCAGGTCTGCGTCAGGCGGCCGGCAGGCGAGTAGTCGCCGAACAGCACGTCGGCCAGCCCATGGCCTTCTTCCTGGCTGTTGTGCGTCATGTGCACGATCGCGGGGAGGTTCTGCTGGCTCCAGACGATGGCATATGGGAAGCTCGCGCGCAGGACTTCGATGGTGTGCGGATTGGCGGCGAACACCTTCTTCACCAGCCCCTCCTGCTCCAGAACAATGGTCTTGCGGTCGATGTCTTCTTTGCCGTTCGAGGGCGTTGGACACTGGTCCCAGCCGGCGTTGCATTCGGGGTGATTGCCGACCACCACGATGGCGATGTCGGCGGCCCGCGCCAGTTCCGCTGCCTCGCCGGGATCGGATCCGTCGGCATAGAGCACCTTCACTCCATGACCCGCGGCCTGCTTGAGACCATCGAGGACGCTCACTGCGTAGGGCGGCGTGCCGCTGTACCAGTCGAGTAGCACTTCGCCCACCCAGGGGCCGATCACGGCGATTGTCTTCAGCTTCGTGCGGTCCAGCGGCAGCGTGTTGTTATCGTTTTTGAGCAGGACGATCGATTCGTCGGTTGCCTGCCGCACCAGGTCGCGACTCGACTGGCGTTCCCATGGCGGCAACTCGCCCTTGGTCTCACGGCCGATGTTCGCATAGGGGTCCGCGCCCGCCGGATCGAATTCGCCGAGCCGCAGGTAAAGCCGCAGAAGGTTGCGGAGTGCGACGTCCATATCGGCTTCCGTCAGCAGGCCGTCGCGCAGTGCTTTCGTCAGGTCGTCCTTGTAGGTGTCAAGAAAGTGATTTATGCCCGCCTTCACAGCCGCCGCGGCGCCGTGTTCTTTATCGGGGAAGCTCTTGTGCGCTGTGATGAGCAGGCCGAGCGCGCCTCCGTCGGTGCAGATGAGGCCGTCGTTGCCCCACTCCTTGATCATCACGTTCTTGAGCACCGGATGGATCATCATGGGAATGCCGTTCCAGGAGTTGTAGGCGGCCATCACCGCGCGCGAGCCGCCCTCTTCGAACCCCATGCGGAATGGCACAGAATAGTATTCGCGAAACAGCCGCTCGCCGAAATCGGACGAGGAGTACGAACGCCCGTTCTCATTCTCGTTGGCCAGGAAATGCTTCATCAACGAGGCCGCCTGCCAGTGCTTCGGATCGGGACCCTGCAGTCC
>CAVPNO010000102.1:0-8689 GCA_963706455.1 uncultured Acidobacteriota bacterium
ACGTCCTTTTCCTCACCGTGGACGACCGCCATCGCGTGCGGATGAATCGCCACGGCTACTTCGAAGTGCTGTTCCTTTGTTCCGGATCCGCCAACTGCCACATCCAGGACCGGCTGCTGCCGTTCAACGAGGGGGACCTCGCCATTATCGGCAGTACGCTCTACCACCGCATCGAATGCCAGTCGACCACCCCGGTCACGCTGGCCGCATTGTTCTTCGAGCCGGACCTGATCCGTTGCGACGGCGCCGGCGACAGCGCCGAGTACCTGACGCCTTTTCTTCTGCAGGACGAGGACTTTCCCCACGTAATTCCTGCCGAAACCGGTGTGCCTCGCCAGGTGCTCGATCTCATGCTGCGGATTCGCTCCGAGAGTCCTGCCACCTCGTCGCGCGGCCGCCTCGCCGTCAGGACCTATCTCAAGATGCTGCTGATGCTGCTGGTCAATCAATACGCGCCCTACGCAGGCACAGTGGAAACCTACCAGCGCCAGCAGCAGAATTTGGAACGGTTGGGCCCGCTGTTCCGCTACCTGGGCGAGAATTGCGGCGACTCGATCCAGGTGCGCGAGGCGGCGCGCATCTGCGGCATGAGCGAGTCCCATTTCATGAGCCTTTTCAAGCGCGTCACCGGCCTCTCGTTCGTGACTTACTTCAATCATTTCCGCATCGAGCGCGCACAATCGCTGCTTGCCAGGACGGACGAATCCATGGCCAGCATCAGCCAGCAGGTGGGCTTCTGCGATCAGAGCTACTTCGGCACTGTGTTTCGCCGCATCGTCGGCATGACGCCGGCGAACTATCGCCGCCGGATTCGCGATAACACGCTCACCAACCCGCGCCAGCCGTATCACATGCCGCGGTTGCAGGCGGAAAGCACGTCCGTCCTCGGCTTCGCGAAAGCTCACTCGCGTACGACTCCATCCGGCGCCGGGTCGTTGGTCAGCAAGCTGAGAGCCAATTGATTCGGTGCAGTGCCGCGATGAACGGGGTGGCAGGCCCCGCTGCAGAGCTGTTTACGCCCCGATGTCCAGTAGCTTTGCACGAAAAAATCGTGGAAATCCACTATACCATCGTGCCCGTTTGACGGGACGATGGTGGACACTTCCGCAGCCGGGTCCATGCTCGGACGTCTGTCAACTGCCCCTCAGTTGCCGGTTCCCCGTCAGGAATGGGCCGATCGCAGACAAACGATTTTCGCCCGCCCATTTCGGCTGCGATATTCCACGTCACAGGCGAGCGACCCCTGGAGCTGAGTGTGAAACAGAGAACGGGCAATGCCATTTCCCCTATCCGAGCCTTTGCGAGGGCAGCACTCCTTCCAGTATTTGCCAGTCTGGCTCTGCTGCTTCCCCTGGTCCCAGCGCGCGCGCAGGTTCAAAGCGGGATCAACGGAACCGTGGTCGATTCCAGCCAGGCAGTGGTCAGCGGCGCGAAAGTGACGATCACCAACAATTCGACCGGAGTCGTGACAGATGCCGTCACCTCCACTGCCGGGACGTTCAATGCGGTCAGCCTGCTCCCCGGGGAGTATTCGGTGGTGGTGGACGCGGCCGGATTCAGGAAGAGCCAGATGAGCGTCCTGGTCGAAATCGCCAAGATGTCGAGCATCACCGTGACCTTGCAGCCGGGAGCGGCATCGGAAACGGTCAGCGTGAAGGGCAGCACGATTTCGCTGGACACCACATCGCCGGAAATCGGAACCACGCTGGAGCCGGAACTGGTGGATGCGGCGCCAATCGAGATCAGCGGCCTTTCGCGCCAGATCGATTCGTTCAGCTACCTGGCGCCGGGGGTGCAAGGAAATGCGGGTTCGCACGCCATCAACGGCGGGGTGACGTTCGAGAACGAAGTGCAGTTCAACGGCGTGCCTGTGGCGTTCGTCCAGTTCCAGGGCAACCAGACGAACATCAATCCGCCCTATGAAGCCGTGAACGAGTTCCGCGTGAATACGTCGACGTTCAACGCCCAGTATGGGCTGGGCCAGGGCGCGGTGACATTCAGCCTGGCTTCGGGGACGAACAGCCTGCATGGCGACGGGTTCGACATCATTCGCAACCAGCTTTTCGATTCTGCGGGGTTCTTTCCCACACGGTTCTCTCCGTCAGGGAAAGCGGAGCCGCCGGTGAATCAGCAGAACGATTATGGATTCAGCGTGGGCGGCCCGGTCTGGCTGCCGCATGTGTATAACGGCCGGAACCGGACCTTCTTCCACGTCAGCCTGGACTGGTTCCGGCAGAACCAAGCGCTGAACAACATTGGAACGGTCCCCACGGCGGCGATGAAGGGGGGAGACTTCAGCAACTTTGTGGGTACCGATCACAATGGCAACCAGGTCGTGATCCCGATCTACGATCCAACGACGGGACAGCCGTTCCCCAACAACAAGATTCCGCAAACGCGCTTCAGCGGGCTGGCGCAGTCGTTGCTGGCGACCATTCCCGATCCGGACACCGGGGGGGTGAATTCAGGACTGATCAGCAACAAGCTGCCGGCGATTCACTCCATCCCCATCCGCCAGAAGCTCTGGGATTACACCATCGACGAAAACCTCTCCAGCACGCAGAACATCCATTTCAGCCAGTGGCGGGACAGCCTGAACTCCCCGCAGTTCACGTCGGCCCCGATTGTGCCGGTTTCGAACCCGCTGCAGAGCGAATACACCAATCAGAATCTCGGAACCGGGATGGTGCTCAATTACTCCAAGACGATTTCCCAAAGACTGGTCGTAACCGCGGGTATTGACGCGATCGGCAACATCATCGGGCAGCACAATGCCGCGAACAACGTGACCTTCAGCGCGGTCCAGGGGGGCAACACGTTTCCGCTGGTCACCTTCGACGGCGCGAACGCGCCCACGGCGTGGGGGGTGAATGGCGGGGCGTACCTGGAATGCTGCTCGGGCGGGCTGACGGTGAATAACAACCGCATGCTGGGGATAGTGGGCGTGAACAACTGGCTGTGGACCAAGGGACGCCACAGCGTGAACTTCGGTCTCCAGATACGGCGCAGCTCTCAGGATGTGATCGACTGCAACTTCTGCAGCGGCACGTTCAACTTCAGCCAGCGCACCACGTCCACGCCTGACCCCAGCAATAAGGACTTCGGCTACTTCGGAAGTTCCTTTGCGAGTTTCCTGCTGGGCGAGGTGGACGCCAGTGAGCGCAATTTCGCGGGCGAATCGAAGCTGCGCAACAAGGCGTTCGGGTTTTACGTGCAGGACGATTTCAAGCTGAATGACCGGCTGACCATCAACGCCGGGCTGCGGTATGACATCCTGGTGCCGTTTACCGAGGCGCATAACAATATTTTCTACGTAAATCGCACCGAGCCCAATCCCGCCGCGGGGGGCATCCCCGGGGCGGCCACCAAGTTCGGCAACTGCACGGGGTGCTCGGGAGTCAATCGCGCGGCCATTCACCCCAACAACTGGCAGCCGCGGCTGGGCATCTCTTTCCAGCTGAATCCCAAGACGGTGATCCAGTCCGGCTTTTATCTCAGCTTCCTCAACGGAGGCGCTTATGAATTCGGCACAGCATTTGCGGCGTCGTTCTTAACCACGCTCACATCCGGCCAATTCATACGCGCGGCCACCGGGACCAGCGCTCCAGGGTACGGGAGCTGGGATGCGCAAGCCCTGCCGTATCCGCAGCCGGTCCCATTCTCGCCCGGCCTCGGGACCGCGGGAGTGATCTTTGATTTTCCAACCAGCAAGGATAATCATTTCCCGGAGCTTCCCAACTCCCGGTCGGTGGGGATTTCGCCATACGACCAGGCGTGGAGTTTTGGCGTGCAGCGGGAACTACCCTGGGATATGTTTCTGACCGCGTCCTACGTGGGTAACCGCGCGATACACCTGCCGGACACGCTTGAACTTTCGAACCAGCCTAATCCGTCGGTGCTGCAATATGGGAACCTGCTCGGCGACAACATTCTCGATCCGGCGGTGGTTGCCGCCGGGTTCACGCAACCGTATCCGGAGTACGCACAGCAATTCGGCGGTGCAGCCACTTTGGAGCAGGCGCTCACACCGTTCCCGCAGTTTGCGGGATTCTTCCCGATGTATGAAATGGACGGAACGGCCTTCTACAATGCGTTCCAGGCTCAGGCCGAGAAGCGCTTCACGGGAGGGTTCAGCTATCTCGCCAATCTGACTTTGTCACGGCTGATTGCCAACACCGCCATCGGGTCGGCTCCCTATTCTCCGAATGGCATGAACGCCTACAATCCCGGCCCCGAGTATGTTCCTTCGTATCTTGACCATCCCTACGACGTGAAGTTTGTGGGCACCTACGAACTACCGTTCGGCCCACACCACAAGTACCTGACCTCCAGCGGCTGGCTTTCGGAACTGGCCGGGGGATGGCAAGTGAGCGGCATTCTGACTTACTCCGGGGGATTCGCATTCGGCGCCCAGAATAGCTTCAATCCGCTTCTGGTGAACAGTTTCGACCGGCCCGACATCGTGCAGGGAGTTTCTCTCAAGACCTATAGCTATGGCAGGTCGAAGGATTTCTTCACCGGCAAAACCAATGTGCAGCCGGTGCAGTTCACCACCAACGCGTTTGCCAATACGGGTCCGTGGGGATTAGGAACCTCCAAGCGGGCCTATTCCGCGTTGCGCACGCCGCCGCTGCGCATGGAGAGCTTTGACGCCATCAAGAGCTTCCATTTTGGGGAACACGTTCGCGCCAGCCTTCGAGTGGATTACTTCAACGCATTCAACCGCACGCAGTTTCAGTCACCGGACAACAACTCGCTCGATGCAACGTTCGGGCAGATCACCAACCTGAGTTCGCAGATCAGCAATCGCCAGGGACAGGCCACGTTCCGGGTTGAGTTTTAACCATCGAAGTCAATGTTTTGTCGTCCTGAGCGGCGCCGGCCGCATGCAGTCCGACCGGCGCAGCCGGAGGGCCTGAATTTCATCCGCATCCCTGCATTCACAAGCCGAGGTAAACACCGCATCCATGCATAAAATCGCAACCGTATTGATTTCCTCTGCCATTCTGGTTGCCGGCGCACGCACTACTATGGCGCAGGCCGCCTATCCCCTGAAGCTAAGCGAGAACCACCGGTATCTCGTCGATCAGAACGGCAAGCCGTTTCTCATGGTCGGGGACACGCCACAGGGACTCATGGGCCGCCTTACCGAGCAGGATGCCGAATACTATTTTGCCGATCGCGAGGCGCACGGCTTCAATACGCTGGGCTGGATCGACGTGATGTGCGCCGGCAACGACTACCCCACGAACAAGGAGGCGACGACTCCGGACGGCTTCAAACCGTTCAACGGCTACGTGACGGGCGGGACCGACTTTACGCATTACGATCTGAGCAAGCCCAACGAGGCCTACTTCGCGCGGCTGGATCATATCGTTCAGCTCGCGACCAAGCATCATCTCTTCGTTTTCATTGATCCGATCGAGACCATCGGCTGGCTGCCGGCCTTGCGCAACAACGGAATGAAAGCGGCCTATGCGTATGGCCAATACCTGGGCAATCGCTACAAGGGCTACAACAACGTGGCCTGGATCAACGGGAATGATTTCAATCTCTGGACGGTTCCCAAAGACGACGATCTGGTCCAGGCTGTCTCCAAGGGTATCCGCGCCGCCGCGCCCAACCAGATCCAGACGGTGGAACTGCACGTGCGCACCAGTTCGTCGTTCGATGATCCGCGCTGGATCCCGCTGATCGAGCTGAACGGCACGTATACGTATTCGCCCACCTACATCCAGATGCTGCACGGCTATAACCAGAAGCCGGTTGCGCCCGAGGTGATGATCGAGGCGCACTACGATTGGGAGAACGTGGGAACGCCGCCCGACTTCGGAACCCCGTACGTGCTGCGCAAAGAGGACTACTGGACGATGCTCACCGGCGGAATCGGCCAGTGGTACGGCAATAAGTACACGTGGTCCTTTGCCGACGGATGGAAAGAAAAGATCGACACACCGGGAGTGGAGCAACTGGGCATCTGGGCCAAGTTCTTTTCCTCCCTACCCTGGTACGACCTGGCGCCCGACCAGGATCATGAAGTGCTCACCGCCGGGTATGGCACATTCGGCAACGTCGACACGCGCGTGAGCGAGAGCGATTACGCCACCGCGGCCAGAAGTCCGGACGGCTCGACGGTGGTGGTCTATGTTCCGACCGTCCGCGCCATAACCATCAACATGGCGTGCCTGCGCGGCGCGGCAAAGGCGAGGTGGTTTGATCCATCGGACGGATCGTACAAGGACGCGGAATCCAGCCCGATGCCCAACAGCGGATCCCACGAGTTCACACCGCCCGGCAAGAATCACGCCGGCGACGGCGATTGGGTCCTGATGCTGGAATCTTCCGGTGCGGGTCAATGAAGGGTCTGCCGGCATCGAAAAGGGCTCATCCATCGCTCTGGATGAGCCCTTCGCTCGTGCCGGCAAACTGGTTTTACGCGAGTTGGCGCTCTTCGACCTCTTCTTGTGCATAGGCACGGCGGCAGTGCAGGACCGAGCTGGTGATGTTACTCAGTACGGCTTCATCGGCAAGCTCGAACGGGTAGATGATTTCCAGGAAAGCCGGAACATCGTCGAGGCCCGCGGTCTTGACCTCGAGGGCGAAGTTGGCCACGTCGAACAGGCCCCGCTTGTCCGGCCAGCCCCAGTGCGAATCGCTCTGGAAGTCTGTGTTCTGCAGATGAAAAGCGCCGATTGAGTGGCCTAGCCCGTGCAGCCACTCGGGCATTCTGGCGTTGGGGCCATAAAGCGGCTGGTAAAGAGCATGCCCAACATCGACCAGGAGGGTCACTGGCACAGCACACCCGCCTTCCAGGTCGGTGAGAAATTTCTTTGACTGCTCGACGGTGTAAGGAATCTCGCGAGCCAGTGGAGTGCATTCCACCTGCAGGCGCTCAACACCGGATGCCTTGGCGGCTGCGGTCAGTTCTTCGACCGCATCGAGGAGATCGCGGTAGCGCTGCGCACGTCGCGCGGGGTCGCCCGCGTCCCTGGCACTCATGCCGCCCAGAGGACCGCCCGAGGCTTTAGCCCCCACCGCCGCGGCCACGTCGAAGGCGCGTTTCCACCATTCGAGTGAAGCGCTTCTCCCCTCGGCTTCGGGGTGAAGCAGACCGTCAAAGCAGTAGTTGGCGAGCCCGCTGAAGGCGCTTTCGATTTCCAGCCCCCAATCTCCCGCAGCCCGGCGCACGCGCGCCGCCATAGCATTGCGCGCCGCGGGGGGCCACCAGGGATCCAGCAGATCATAAGTAAATTGCACCAGCCGCAGCCCCAATTGACGGCTGACGAGTTCCGCCCACACCTCGGGCTCCACCCAGCGCTTGATGGTAAAGCTGAGATTGATTCCGAAATTCATTTTGACCTCCGTAGTTACTCCAGGTTCGTATGGCGCTGGCGCATCTGGTCCGGAGTCTGTCCTGTCTTGTCCCGAAGCAAAATCGAAACCAGGTCGAAGAAAACCAGTTGCGCAGCCTCATACAGGCTGCCCATGGGAAGAAGGCTGTTTCCTGCGCCCCGATCGTCGGCCATGGTCTGCGCGGGGAGGGTGACGACCGCACCGGCCTTCCGGGGCGCTTCTCCATCGGGCTGTGAGGTGACCATCATGACGCGGGCGCCGGCCCGCTGTGCGACGCCCTGCAAGGCCATCACTGTCGAGAATGCACCGGGGCCGGCGCTTGCAATCAGCAGGTCGCCGGCGCCGATCGCGGGCGTGGTCATGTCACCCACGAAATGCGCGTCCAGACCAAGATGCATCAGCCGCATGCACAGGGCCCTCATCATCAGGCCTTCGCGACCCACGCCGTAGCAGGCAATGCGGCGCGCCCTCAGAATCTCCGCGCACATCCGCTCTGCCTCATCGGAACCCGTGCGCGCCAAAACCGCCGCAATCTCCGCGATTGCCGTCTGCGCCATTTCGTGAAACGTGGGCGTAATGGTTTGCATGGCGAATCCTTTTCCCCGGCTTGAGGTTCCGTGGTTATCCGGGCCGAACCAGGGTCTTGATATGACGGTCTTTCTCTTCCAGTAGACACCTGTATCCGGTGTCCACCAGATGCTCCAGGCCGATCCGGCCGGTAATCAGGGCATCAGGACGAAACAGCGGATTGGTCATCATGCGAATGGTCTCCTCGTACATGCCGTAGCCGCTCATGCTGCCGGTAATGGTCTTTTCGCGAAAGACAATGTCGGTGAGGTCGAGCGCGGCGGGCTTCTCAAATACACCCATCAGGGTGACTCTTCCGCGCGTGCGCGCCAGCTTTCCGGCCAGCAGCGCAGTGGCCGGAATCCCCGCGCATTCCACCACGAGGTCAAAGCCCTGGCCATCGGTCATCTCGAGCCCGCGCTTTTCGGCATCCTCTTTTGCCGGATTGACGACCGCTTCGGCGCCGCACAACCTTGCGGCTTCCTGGCGCCGGGAAGCAATCTCAAAAGCGACCACGTGCGCACAACCAAAGATGCGCGTCGCCATAATGGTCATCAGCCCCATCGGCCCTGCACCCACGACGGCGACACGCTCCTCGGCTTTGGGGGCGCTGCGATCGATGGCGCGGACCACCGCCGAGAACGGCTCGACCAGTGCGCCGGCGTCGTCGGATATAGACTGCGGCAAGCGATAGCACTGGTAAGCATGGAGGTTCAACCGCTCGGCGAGCGCGCCACCGGTCCAGGAAGTCCCCAGGAAGGCTACACGA
>CAVPNO010000103.1:0-44977 GCA_963706455.1 uncultured Acidobacteriota bacterium
TGCTGTATTCGTGGTGGTGGCGCCACCGCCGGTACCCGGCCTGGGCAGCACCAGCGGCTTCTCTTTGAGGCTTGAAGATCGGGCCGGCCTGGGCCCGCAGGCCCTCGCCAAGGCCACCAATGACCTGGTGGCGGCAGCCAATGCGACGCCGGGCATGCGCGGTGTCTATACAACGTTCAACGCCTCGTCTCCGCAGGTGAAAATCGACGTCAATCATGCTCAGGCGGAGATGCTCGGAGTGAGCGTGCAGAGCATCAACGAGGCGATCGAGACCTATTTTGGCTCAACCTATATCAACGACCTCAACATTAATGGCCGCACCTACCACGTCACGGCACAGGCCGATCTGCCGTTCCGCGCTAGTGCCGAGCCCTCGCACGCTTGCGCGTGCGCGACGGCGACGGCGGCATGGTGCCGATTGGCAACGTGCTCTCGTTCCACGACATGTCGGGGCCGGATCGCGTGCCGCGCTACAACCTCTATCCGGCCAGCGAGATCAGCGGCGATACGGAGGCGGTCAAGGGGTCGGAGTTCGCGGTTAAGACCATGGAAAAACTGGCCGCCAAGGTGCTGCCCGCGGGCGTCTCATATGAGTGGACCGACCTGAGTTACCAGCAGACGACCGGCGGCAGCGCCGGCCTGCTCGTGTTCCCGCTCTGCGTGGCGTTCGTGTACTTGGTCCTTGCCGCGCTATATGGAAGCTGGACCCTGCCAATCTCGATCTTGCTGATCGTCCCCATGTGCCTGCTGGCCGCGACTGCCGGCGTGCGGATCATGGGGCTGGACTTGAATGTGCTGACCCAGATCGGCTTCATCGTCCTAATCGGCCTGGCGGCGAAGAACGCGATCCTGATTGTCGAGTTCGCGCGACGACAGGAAATGAACGGCAAAGAGCGGATCACCGCCGTGATCGAAGCCTGCCGTCTCCGGCTCCGGCCAATCCTGATGACCTCCTTCGCGTTCATCCTCGGCGTGTTTCCGCTGATTATCAGCGATGGCGCTGGCTCCGAGATGCGCAAGGCGGTCGGCACATCGGTGTTCTTCGGGATGATTGGCGTCACTCTCTTCGGACTCATCTTCACCCCGATCTTCTACGTCCTCGTTCGTAATTTGTCCGAGGGCAGGGCTTACGCCCGAGCTGCAAAGCCCTTGCCCGATCAGGAGCCTGAAGGCCCGCCGGAGGGGGCCGTCGTATGAAAACCCCGGCTGCTACTATTACCCTGCTCCTCGCACTTGGAGCCTCAGGCGGCTACGCGGCCGCCGACCCGTCCAAAATTCCCGACGCCGGTGATCGCCGGTGCCTTCGACAACGGCAGCGGTGGCGATGCCGCCTTGCCGGACGACTGGTGGCGCTCGTTCAACGATCCGGTCCTCGATAACCTGGTCGAGCGTGTCCTGGCTGAAAACATCGACCTGAAGATCGCCGATCCAGGGTGACGGGGGCTCGGGCCTTGCGGCGGACGTCGACTGGGCAGGGCGGGTCAAAGCGCCAGGTGTGCACTCCTTCGGCATTGATCTGCGGTTCCACCAGGTCAAAGTGATCGCGATAGGAGGTCTTGGGCAGCTTCATCCGGCGCGGAACACCACCGTGCCGTTGCGGAGCCGCCGCAAGATCATGCGCGGCGTTCTCAATGTGCGACGGGGAAGATTTCTTCAAGTTCGCCATGGCGGACTCCATACATGTTCGAGTGCAGATTGACAGTGGCATCGCTGTAGTGCACCCAGACCTCCACCTTTTGCCCGGGCGTTAGCGCGCGTGAATCGGCGTCCAGTTCCACGATCGCGTGCTCCGCGTTCAGAGCCGTCAAATGCGCCCCGGGAACATCTTTTAAGATGGGCAAACCCCGCTCGCCGCTGACGGCTTTCACACCGCAATCCAGAATGGCGCGTTCTCGACCGTGCGTACTGATCACCGTTGCCAGCACGGTGAGCGAGCGCTGAAATGGCGCACGCCGGCTGACATAGATGTTGTCCATCAGCAGGTAAGACCCGGCCTGGATTTCGGTGATACCCGCATAATCTCCGGCCACGGCGTAAGTGCCGGTGCCCCCGGTGGAGCGAATCGAAGCGGAAATGCCCTCGGTCTCAAGCAGCGCCGCGGAGTCAACAATGGCCTTGGTTCCTCGACGGACGACTTCGTCGCGTTCCGGGCTGGGGGGCACCGCCTGCAGGTGGCCCTCGTATCCCATGATGCCGCGCACCGCGAGCCCGTGTTCCGTCGCGTAGCGGGCCAGATCCAGGGCGGCTTGTCCCGGCTCGACGCCGCAGCGATTCAGGCCGATGTTGACATCGACAAGCACCTCGATTTGTGACTTGCGATTGCGCTGCGCCGCGGCAAGATCGCGAACCGAGTGGCAGTTATCGACAGCGACCATTACCGATGCATGGCGCGCAAGTTGCGCCAGTACCTCCGGCTTTTCCGCCCCGCTGATTTCGTTGGCGATAAGGATGCTGTCAATGCCGTGCTCGACAAGAATCTCGGCCTCGCGCACCGTCGCACACGTGATACCGATGGCGCCGGCCCGCATCTGCCTCCAGGCGAGGATCGGCGCCTTGTGATTCTTGAAATGCGGGCGCAGCTTGCACCGCCGGCCGGCGAAAAAGTTCGCCATATCGCGCAGGTTGGCCTCCATCGCATCCAGGTCCACCATCAGCGCCGGCGTTTTGATCTGTTCCAGTTTCATCGCGTCAGGGCAGGATTTCCTCGTATAGTTTGACTTCAAACCGATCCACCAGCCCCGGCCGCACATTGTCAAAAAAGTCTGCAATGTAAGGCATGGCGCAGTGCTCATCGAAAACTCTCTTGTCCTTCCATTTCTCGATGAACGTGATGCCGTTGGGCTGGTCGACGCGCTGGTTCAGCTCGTAGCGGATGCAGCCGGGCTCGGCGTGCGTCGGTTTCATCAGCACGTGCAGTGCTTCGATCAGCTCACCGGTCTTGCCTTCCTTGGCAAAGAATTCGGCCACGCAAACCACCTGGGTGGTGTTCTTATTTGGCATACTGCCCTCTCTCTTCCATCGATTTGAGGGAGTGATACAGGTCGAGAGCCTTTTCCGGCGTCTCGTCTCCGTGGACGACCGCGCGCACCGCCTGGATCATGGCCTTCGGCGCTTCGCATTGGAAGATGTTGCGGCCCATGTCAACACCGGCCGCGCCCTCGTTCACCGCCTGGTAGCACATGGCCAGCGCATCCGGCTCGGGCAGTTTCTTTCCCCCCGCAATGACCAGCGGAACAGGGCACCCGGCTGCCACGCGCGCAAAGCCCGTTTCACAGTAGTAGGTCTTCACGAAGTGAGCGCCGAGTTCGGCACACATCCGAGTCGCCAGGCCCAGGTACTTCGCATCGCGGACGAGTTCCTTGCCTACTCCAGTGACCGCCATCGTCGGGATGCCGTGGCGATTGCCCGCATCGACAATCTCCACCAGGTTGCCGATGGACTCATGTTCGTGCACGCCGCCGATGTAGACCTGCACGGCCAGCGCAGAAGCATTCAGGCGTACGGCATCTTCAATATCCACGGCAATGCGCTCGTTGGAGAGCTCCTTCAGGATGCTCTGCCCGCCGCTGGAGCGCAGGACCACCGGCTTGTTCATCTCCGGCGGAATCGAGCTGCGCAGTGCGCCGCGCGTGATCATCAGCGCGTCGGCGTAGGCAATCAGCGGAGCGATCGTAATGTCGATGCGCTCCAGGCCGGTCGTCGGGCCCTGGAAATAACCATGGTCCACGGCCAGCATCACCGTATGGCAGTCGTCCGGCGAGAAAACCCGCGCCAGGCGATTCTTCATTCCCCAATCCAGCGAGTTGCTGCCCTTCAGCGGAAACGCCGTGCACCTCTGCGGCACGTCGAGATAGTAGTTTTTGCCATCCTGCAGGTCATGCGTATCGGCCATATCAAGCCTCCTTGTGTTCGGCGAGCGCCGTGCTGAATCCCTGAAAGAGCAGAGCCATCGAAGTCGCGCCGGCATCGGCAGACCCGCGTGTCTTTTCCCCCACGAACTTTGCCCGCCCGTATCTGGCGATCATATCCCGAGTGGCCTCGGCGCCGTTACGCGCCGCATCCGCGGCCTGTTCCATGGCGCTCGCGATGGACTCGCCCGAATTCGCCGCCGCCTCCGCCGCCTCGACCGCGGGCACCAGCGCGTCCATCATTGTCTTGTCGCCCGGCCGTGCTTTGGTCTGCTTTTCCACCGCGCGCAGGCCCGCGGAAAAGCTCGCGGCAAGGTGCTTGCAGTCGCTCTCCTGGCCCAGGTCCGCATCCCCCATTCCGGCAATGAACGTGCCCAGAAGAGCGCTCGATGCGCCGCCACCCACGCCCAGCACACTCCATCCGGCGTCCTTCAGGCGGATATTCAACGGCCTGTCATCTTCTCGATTCATCTCCGCTTCCAGCATCTCCATGGAGCGCGCCATCGTGGCGCCGTGATCGCCATCCCCGCCGATGCAATCAAGCTGCGAAAGCATCTCGTGGTTGCGCCGGATTTGCTCCGCGGCCTCGGCAAACATGCGCCGCAGATCGGAAATGCTGAGGACGTCATTCATACCATCTTGAAGAACGGCGTGTCGGCCGGCGCATCCCACAGTTCCATCAGCTCCCGGTCCATGCGCGCAATCATCATCTGGAAGCCGGCCTGCTCCTGGGTCGTGATAAACTCGCCGATGGCGCTCCGCGCCAGCTTGATCTTTTTCGCCTCGAGCACCTGCGCCACCCGCCGGAAGACGAGGTAAAGCTCCATCAGGGTCGTCGCTCCGGCGCCATTGAGCATCACCAGCAGCTCTTCGCCTGCACTTACCTTCAGATCTGCGAGGAGTTGCTCGAGCATGATCCCCGCGGTTTCGTCGGCGGATTTCAGCGCCATGCGGCCGGTGCCGGCCTCCCCGTGCTGCCCCATCCCGACTTCCATCTCGTCATCGCCCAGTTCGAATATCGGCTGGCCGGTGGCGGGGTGGGTAGCCGTGCGCACGGCCACCGCCAGGGTACGCATGTTGTTCGCCATGCGCTGCGCCACTTCGACGCACTTCTCCAGTGGAGCGCCGCTTTCCGCCGCCGCGCCAGTCACCTTGTAGACCGCCACGCAGCCAACCAGGCCGCGGCGGTCGCCTGCGGGACTCGAAATGTCCTCCTCCGTCAGCACCATCTTCACCTTCAGCGCTTCGCGCTGCACCGCTTGCATAGTGATGTTGGCGGCCAGCACGTCTCCGGCATGATTCAGCACCACCAGCAGCGTGCTCTCGCCTCCGGCGGAGGCATGGCGAAGGGCCTCGATGCACTTCGCTGCCCCCGGCGCAGCGAAGATTTCGCCGGCCACGCTGGCATCCAGCATGCCGCGGCCCACGAACCCGCTGAGTCCGGGCTCGTGCCCGCTGCCGCCAAGCGTCACCAGGCGCACCTTCCCCGCAGCTTTTGGGGTGGCCCGCACAATGGTGTTGGTTCCGCTCAGCTTCACATGGCGCGGGAACGCCAAACAGAAGCCCTCCAGGAGTTCAGGGACGAGTTGCTTCGGATCGTTGATGAACTTCTTCATGCGCATCGCGCCTTGCTCCTTGTTGCTCACACCAGAGTTACTCGTATACCGAGGGATCGCTCATCACCATGGGCTCGCGGAACTGGCGCGTGTGCGCCGCCAGCACAAAGAACCCGATCACCAGCCAGACGCAGCCGGCGATCTTCGCCGGCCTGTTCAGACCAATCCAGATCACGGCGCAGAACAGGAATCCCAGCCCCGGCAAGACCACATCCAGCAGAAAACTGCGCTTTCCCAGCCGGTCGTAGCGAAACCAATATTGGCTGATTACGGCAAGGTTCACTCCCATGAATCCCAGGAATGCGCCAAAATTCAGCAGTTCCGCGGTGAGTTCGTAACTCATCAACTGCGCCCCGACGTAGGCCAGCACCCCCATCAGCAGGATGTTGATCCAGGGCGTGTTCCTCACCGGGTGAAGCCGCGCGAAAATCCGCCGAGGGATCACATTCTCCCTCCCCATGCCGAAAAGAAGCCGTGCTGCACCCACCTGGCCCGTGAGCCCCGCGCCGATATTCGCCACCACCAGCAGGATGGCCATGCCCTGGAACAGCCAGTGTCCGCCCACCCGGCCGGTCACATCGATAAATGCCGTCTCGATATTCGGAAAACTCAGGTAATCGGGCCATACCAGGTGCCCCAGGTACACAAGCAACCCGCCGAACAAGCCGGTGAACAAACAGGTGAAAACGCACGCCAGGAGCACGTTTCGCCGCGGGTCCTTCACGTCCTCGGCCAGCGTCGTCACCGCGTCAAACCCCAGATAGGTCAACGCCGCGAACGAAGTGGCCGATGCAATATCGCCCACGCTGAACGTGGCGCGATTATAGAGCGGGCTCATCGAGAACAGCCCCCCGGCGCCATTCCGGGCGATCACGTATTTTGCCGCCAGAACGATAAACGAGATCAGCACTCCGAACATGAACACCAGCATCACGTCGTTGGCCCGCGCCGTGTACTTGATGCCGCGCAGGTTTAAAAACGTGATGCCGCCCGCAAACAGCAGAGCGCCCGCCCAGAACGGCATCCATGGCAACGCCCGTTGCAGCGATAAGGTCCCGTAAATCACGCAGAACAGCGGAATGAAGATGTAATCCAGCAGCATCGCCCAGCCCGCGAAGAAGCCCAGGTATGGGTGGAGACCGCGACTCACATACGCGTAGGCAGACCCGGCTGATGGGTACAGCGCCGCCATTCGCCCGTAACTGATCGCGGTCAACACCATCGCCACCATTGCCGCCAGGATCGTAACCACGACGTGTCCGCGTGACTTCACCTCCGCCAGTCCGAAGACGGTGGCCGGAGCGCTCGGCGTCACCGACACGATCCCGTAAAAAATCAGGTCCCGCAAGGAGAGAACCCGGCGCAGTTTCTGAACCTCACCGGCCGGCGGAAGGCTCATGCCGCTCCTCTCGTTGGTTCCGGCTCGATCGAGTTGCGGTTGCGGGTTCTCCCTTGTGGCTGCAAAACCATGCAAAATTCTCCAAATTTATAGCAAACCTACTACACTTCGGCGGTCTGTCCGCCGTCCACGTGCAGAATGGCTCCGGTGACGAAAGACGCGTCTTCCGACGCCAGGAAGAGCGCGGCGCCGGCAATTTCCTCCGGCCGGCCTAGCCGGTTCATGGGGAATGTTTTGGCGAACGCCTCCAGTTCTTCCGCCGTCAGCGCGTTCTTTAACATGGGCGTGTCCGTAGGGCCGGGACATATGGCGTTCACCCGGATCCCCTGCTTCGCAAAATCGATCGCCATCGAGCGCGTCAGCAGGGTGACTCCGCCCTTGGACGTCACATAAGCGGCAGCGTGAGCGCAGGCGTCGTGGGACCCGGTGGTGGAGGCAACGTTGATGATCGCACCGCGCCCCTTGGCGACCATATGCGCCAGCGCGGCCTTGGAGCACAGAAATGTGCCGGTCAGATTCACCGCCATCATGCGATTCCACGCGTCTTCCGTGGTTTCCAGCGCGGTTCCGTAGGTCAGAATCCCGGCGCCGTTGAACAGGATGTGCAAATCGCCCAGTTCCTCGATGGTGCGTTGCACTACCCGGCCCACCTCGTCCGGTTGCGAAACATCGAGCCGCGCGAAGAGGGCTTTCCCGCCCCAAGTGCAAATCTGGTCGGCCGTTTCTTGGCCGCCGCGCTCGCTGGCATCGGCCACCATCACGGCCGCACCTTCGCGCGCAAAGCGGACGGCCACCGCCCGGGCAATGCCGGAAGCGGCGCCGGTAACCAGCGCGACCTGAGAGGGAAGCCGCATATCATTCTCCAGTTCGGCCCCGGCGACAGGGAGGCCGCTTGAGAATGGCACAATGTTCCTACACCAATCAGACGGGTGGCTATAAGGAATCTACCCAAGGAATGTTGGGAAACTCCGGTTTGCGGGAAGGATGCCATTCCCCATCGTGGTGCTTCAACAAAACTTTCCTCAATCGTCAGAGACGGCGGAGAATTTTCACCGCTACTATGCGTGGCACGGAAGAGACTTCCCTTCTCCAATTTCCGAAACGCACCTGCACGTATGAATGGACGGAAATGCATGAGACTAGCTGGCAAAGTGACCATTGTGACGGGAGCGTCGGTCGGACTGGGCCGGGCGGTGGCAGCCCGCTTCGCCAGGGAGGGCGCCTCGGTGGTAGCCGCTGATGTGAATGAGGCCGACGGGGCGGCGTTGGCGGATCAACTCCGGTCCGAGGGGCTTGACGCGATGTTTGTCCGCACCGACGTGGCCCAGGAGTGCTGCGTAAAGGCCCTCTTCGACGCCACCTTTTCGCGCTACGGCAAGGTGGATGTGCTCTACAGCAATGCCGCGGTCCTGCTCCCCGGCCGCGACTTGCCCGTACACGAAATCACCCTCGAGACGTGGGACCACGTCATGAACGTCAATCTGCGCGGCGCGTTCCTGTGCGCCAAATACGCCGTATCCTCCATGCTCCAGAACGGGGGAGGATCGATCATCTTCCTCGGCTCCCCCACCGGGCTCACCGGGTGCGCGCCCGCCTTGACTGCTTACAGCACCAGCAAAGCGGCCATCATGGGGCTTACCCGGGTCATGGCTGCCGCGCACGCACGCCAAAACGTTCGCGTCAATTCCATCGTTCCCGGAACCATGGATACGCCCATGAACGCATATATCCTCGCCGACCCGGCGGTCCGGGAACAGTACCGCGAAGCCGTGCCGGTCGGGAGACTTGGCACCCCCCGCGACATTGAAGGTATCGCCCTGTTCCTCGCTTCCGACGAATCCTCGTACTGCACCGGGGGCTTGTATATGTGCGACGGCGGTTTGACTGCGGTTTAGAGTCCGAGGGAGGACTGGATGTTATCTGCCTTGAAGTACGCCTGGGTGGCCCTGGTGGCCCTTTCACCCCTGATGTCCAATGCCAGTCCTGCCGGCGTTACGTTTTTATCCCCGGAACCCCAGGTCGACCGCTATGACATCGAGGAAATCACCGCCACCGTCCAGGCGCCCGACGCCGCCAACCCTTTTATAGACGCGACCCTGACCGGCGTTTTCGAGACGGTCGATGGAGCCCACCGCCGGCAGGTCGAGGGCTTCTGCGATTCATCCGACGGTAGCACGTTCCGTATCCGCTTCATGGCGCCGGAAGCGGCCGAGTACAAATACTCCGTTACCTACAAGCAGGGCAGCTTCGAGAAGACCGCAAGCGGAACCTTCCGTGCAGTGGAAGCGCATAAGCGCGGTATCCTTCGCGTCGACTCGAATTATCCCTGGCATTTCATCTGGGAGGGAACCGGCGAGCATTACTTCTTCAACGGAACAACCGCTTATTGGCTGGTGGGCTGGCGCGACGACCATGTCATCCAATACAGCGTCGATCGCCTTCATCGCCTCAAGGTCAACCGTATGCGCGTCACCATCGCCGGCCGCGAGGCGATAACCTTCTTTGGCGAGCCGATCATGACGGGCGACAACTGGACGGCATTCATTGCCGCCTGGCCGTCTCCACACCCCGACGACCCCTGGCATCCCGATTTCGACTACTCCCGCTTCAACGTGCCCTACTGGCAGAAGTTCGATCGCATGCTGCGCTTCGCTCGCGATCGCGACATGATCATTTCCCTCGTTTTGGACATGAATGATAGCCGCGTCCATCCCGCCGCAGGCGGCCCGGATGAGCGGCGCTTCATTCACTATGCCATCGATCGTTTCGGCGCATTCTCCAACATCACCTGGGACCTTGGCGACGACCTCGATTCCTACCGCGACGAACAGTGGACCCACGACACCGGCATGTTCATCCAGCAGGAGGATCCTTACAAGCATCTCGAAACCAGCCATCCAGCCAAAAGCAATGACCATCAGGATCGCGCGTCTTCCTGGTTCGCATTCACTTCCTACCAGGAATGGTCCCGCAACCAGCACGCACTCATGCTGGAGTCGCGCAAGCTGCAGGAGAAGGCAGGACGCATTATTCCCCAGACGAATGAAGAATACGGCTACGAGGATCACTACCCGCATTGGGCCGCCCCGGGCTCCGATTCCGCCGATGCGCTGCGCCGTACGGCCTGGGACATTGCCATGGCGGGTGCTTATCAAACCGCCGGAGAATCCGTCCGGCGGGGAACCAACATCTGGCCGGACTCGGGCGGCGGATGGTTCAACGGTCGCGGTGACGACACCCAAACCATGTTCCTCGGCTATGGACACATGGTGGATTTCTTCACCAGCTTCGAATGGTGGAAGACCAATCCTCACGACGAGTTGGTGAGCACCGGGGACTATTGCGTGGCGGACCCCGGGAAGACCTACGCTGTTTATCTTCCCCATGGAGGCGCCGTGACCATTCGCCTTCAACCCGGCAGATACCAGGCAAAATGGTTCAGCGCCATGAACGGCGAGACGATCGATCTTCCACCCGTCCAGGGGCCCGAATGGACATCGCCGGAGGCTCCGGATCACAACGATTGGGCTTTGCTCCTGCGTGCGAAGTAGCCATAAGAACGCTTCCCCGCTGAATCAACCAGCATCGCCCCGGCAACCCACGATTTCCGCCATCGTCACGCGTCGGTTCGAGGCCGTGCTCGCATACGCTGCCTCCACCGCCGCGAACGTCTTCTCCAGATACTCGCGCGCTTCCGTCTCGAAGCGCTGGCCTGTTTCCAGGCATTGAACAAAGTGCGCCTGCGTGTTGTAGACGCTGTCTCCGCGATACCCCGTCGAAAAATCCCCGGTCCAGATTTTATTCTGCCCCGACCATATCTCACCCGCGCCAGAGATGCTGATCGATCCGGAGTCTCCTTCAAAAATCGCTTCGTCAAGCGACGGGCCTGCATCCTCAAGAGCGGCGAAGCTGTGGCCGTGCAGCCATCCCATTACCGGTTCCGTGTGCCGCAGAGTCAGGATTGCGTGGTCCTCTCCCTGGATCCGCGGATTCACCCGCACGGCTTCGGCGTACACCGTCTGAATATCCCCAAACAGAAATCGCGCCGTATCGATGTGATGCACCAGCGTCTCGTCGATGATGAACCGGCGCAGGTCGCGGAAATACGACTGCTTCGGATAGGGCTCTTCTCCAGCGCCATCTTTCCAGCGGCACCGGAAACCGTAACTTACAGGACTCCCGATATCCCCTGCTGCGATCATCTTCTGCGCCGCCCGGTACCACGGCTGCCATCGCCAGTTGTCGTGGATCATCAGCCGCACGCTCTTTGCCTCGGCGGCTTCCACCATCCTGCAGGCCGTTGCCCAGTCAGGCGCCATGGGCTTCTGGCAGCTAATCGCCAGTTTCCGTTGCGCTGCGAACGAAACCAGATCGAGGTGGGTCTCCGTCCGGGAAACAATATCCGCGAAATCCAGATCCTCGGTCTCCAGCATGGCTTCCGCCGAAACATAGGCTCGTTCGCTGACCGCCTGCGCCCTCTCGATTCGGCTGTCGCATGCCGCCACGATGCGGACATTCGGCATCCGCCGCCACGCCTCGACGTGGTGCCGCGAGAAAAATCCGCATCCGATCACGGCTCCCTTGAACACTCTCACGGTGCGGTCCTCTTTATCGAGCGTGTCCTTCGCTGTCCACCAGGTACAGAACCGCGTCCCCTTTGAACGGCGGAGTAAACCAATGCGCGCGCTCGCCCGCACGCACCACACCCTGAACCACCCGTTCGCCCGTGGCGGGATTCAGCCATTCGACGTTCACCATCCGTGAGGCCGGCATCGCCGACAGGTCCACCGCAAACCCGCTGCCCCTCGGCGCATAGATCAGGTATTCGGCTCCCTTGTTCGGAGTCTGCGCCAGGCAATACCCCGTCGTGCTCAACTCTGCCTGGGGCTCGGCCTTGAGAAGGTTCAGCCTGCTCGCATACTTGCGCGCATACCCGAGATTGTCCCGGAACACGTCATATCGCGGATCGGGGCTCGAGCATACGCCGTTCGCCGGCGATCCGCACATATTCCGCTTCTGCCTCGGGTAGTACACCAGGTATGGGTCCATGAACAGGACCGAGTTTCCGTTCAGCACGTTTTCCCATACATAGGCGCGGTTCTCTTGCGGCGTGCGCAGCCACATCTCCCAGTACGAATGATCGCTGTCATTCACGTTCACCTTGCACGAGGGCTTCCCTGGGCCGCAGGACGATACCGGAGAAATGGTGGCTCCCGGCGCCGCCCAGTCCGCGTCCGAGTTGTAGATCACCGAGTCCGGCGCGCGAATCGGAGCCGCGTAACCCACCGGATGCTGAAACGGCTTGCCCGCTTCGTAGCTCTTCACGTGCGCAATCAGGTGATCGTTCCACCACAATGAAGAGGGCGGCGCCTCCTCCGAGACGATCCACAGCACGTTGGGAAGATCGTTGAGCGTTTCGACCACCTTGTCCACGTAGGCATCCTGGAACTTGGTAATCGCGTTCGCCGCGGTCATCTCGATCGAGCCGTTGCCTTGCGGCCCGTCCCTATAGCCGTCGTCGACCCCGTTGACGTTGTTGGCCCCCGTGAACGGATAGCCATCGGTCGCGCAGCGATACAGGTTGAGAAACTCGCCGGTGAACAGATAGATCCCGGCGTAGATTCCGGCCTTGTTTAGCGCTTCCGTACGCCCCCGAAGCCGGTCGAAGTACGCCTGGTCGAACTTGCGCAGGTCGAACTTCAACCCGCCGTCGGTAGCCTTCCCCGGTCCGGTTCTCATCCATGGTTGCGGAGACACAGTGAATTCCGGCGCCGCGCCCTCGTTCACCGGCAGGTTGCAGAACCTCGGCTGCTCCACTCGCCACAACAGCGTGAAATTATGCCCGTGCGCCGTCAGGAACCGCACAAATGCGTCAAAGCCCAGCGACGCCGCCGATCCGCCCGTCCCCCAGTCCTGAAGCGTGTTCCACGATTGGGATCCGCTCAACACCACCGGCGCGCCGCTTGAATCCTGGAAGTACCGGAAATTCGCCGAAGCCGCCAGTGGTTTCCTGATGGGCGGATTCGACTGGGCATCGGACCTCTGTGCAAGACAGCACACCAGCACCAGCCACGGTACGAGTCTCCATCGACCATGCGGCATGCGTCCTCTCAGAAAGAGAAATCGGAGAACCGTTGTCGGGCGTTGACGTGCCTTACGTTGCTGCCCCGGCCACCTTGGTCCGGCTTATTGTATCCGCCGCGCCGGATGGTCCCCGCCCTGGTGCAGAACAAGGCCGGTCGCTTTTCCCAGGCTGTCGGTTTCAAAGGTGATTTGCGCATCAATGACCTTAAGAAAGAAGTCGTGGTCGCTCTCCGGAAACACTTCCACCTTCCCCTGGCCGGTAGCCTGCGTAAACAGGTGATCTCCCTCCCGGGTCACGGTCAGAATGAAATTCGGCGCAAGTTCGTAGGATCCGACGTAATTGTCCAGAATCTTCGGGTCGATGGCCACTTCTTTGTGTTCCTTGGCGGGCGGCGGTCCGGTTTCGCTCCGCTTGGCCGTCTGGTCGCGCCCGTTCTGATGAAGCACCACGTCGGTTACTTTGCCTTGGGAATCCGTTTCGAAGGTCAGCTGTGCATCCACCACCTTCAGGAAGAAGTCCTTCTCGGTTTCGGCGAACACAGGAAACTTCGGCTGTGCGGTCAATTGCGTGAAAAACTGATCGCCTTCCAACGACATGGTGATGAAAATGCCCGGCGCCAGCTCATAACTGCCCACATACTTCTCCAGGATCTCGCGCGGAACCTTGATTTCCTTGCGCTCTGACTGCAACACCACGTGCTCCCCATGCATCACCGAGGCCAGTTTTTCCGCGATGTCGCCCGGTGCGCCGCCATTCAGATTGGCGAGAACGATCACGGTGAGCTTGTCATCCGGGTAGTAGGCCATCTCGGTGTTGAAGCCCTCGATGCCGCCGCCGTGTTCATACTCCAGATGCCCTTTCGTGTGAATCATGAGCCCGCAGCCGTAGTCCTGCTTGTAGGGCGTGGTCATCTTCTTCAACGACGCTGCGGAAAGAACCTTACCCCCATACAGGGCCTGCTCCCAGTGGAGCAGATCGTGGGTGTTCGAATAAAGGGCCCCCGCGGAGAACGGTATGGTCATGTCGATGTAGCCGGAGTTGACCGGGCCATTCGGGCCCGGCGAGTACCCGGTGGCGCGGTGAGGAATGATGGCCGAATTCGAGTCGTAACCCGAGTCCTTCATCCCCAGCGGATTGAATATGTTCTGCGTAACGAAATCGGCGTAACTTTGTCCGCTGATCTTTTCCAGCAGGTATCCCAGAAGCACATAGCCTGAATTGCTGTAATTCCACTTCTCGCCCGGCTGGAATTCGAGCGGCTTGTCGCGAAAACGGTCTACCAGGGCCTTCGGGGTTGTCGGGGTGGCTTCGCTGGCGGGGTAATCGGGAAACGAGGTGAAACTCGGAATGCCCGACGTGTGCGTCAACAGGTTATAGATCGTGACCTTGTCCCAGGCCGCCGGAGCGTCGGGCATGTACTTCTTCACGAAATCGTCGGTGCCGAGCTTTCCGCGTTCCTCCAGCAAGAGGATCGAAGCCGCTGTAAACTGCTTGGTCATTGAGCCGATCCGGAACTTGGTCAACGAATCGTCGGGTATGTTCCACTCCAGGTTCGCGTCTCCATAGCTCTTTTCAAAGACAACTTTGTCGCCCTGCGCGACGAGCACCGAACCCATGAACTGGTGGTTATCGGAATAGGAGTGCACGATCTGATCCATCCGGTCCGCCGGCGTCTGGGCGATGCAACAGGCGCCAGCGCCAAAGAAAATCACCAACGCGACCGCCAGCAAGGTTCGGATCGGAGCCTTTCGATAGACGACCGTCATTGCCCTTACCGGAGAGGAGGTTCCATGAGCATTTAAAGCGGAGCCAAAACGATCTTTAACATCTGACTTCACTTGATACCTGCTTTCAGATGGTAATATCTGACGCATTCGGGGACTTGGGCCAGCCGTGAAGATGGCAGACCAATCCGACCGTAACACACTTGCCATTATGGTCGGTTCTAGAGCCGGTTGCACAAATGGCCTTGTTAAAGGGGACGAATTGCCGAGTCCCCGGCAACGGGTCGCCGGAGTGGCTGGAGTCGCGCCAAGAATGGCCAATAAAATCGTGGGCTCCTTAGCCCCCTGAAGGATGTCTTGCAACCAGCCCGATGCCATCTGTGCAACCAGCTTTAGTCCCGCTTTCGTTCCGACGACATTCAGCAGGAAGAATTCCACGCGGCTACTTCGGGCGAATCACAATCTCGTTCTTGGGCAATGCGCGGATAAATTCCTCGCCCGTTCCAATGTGCTGGTCCACCAGCCTCGAAGGCGTGTGAGCCAGCCACTCGGTCAGCGAAATGTCCTGGTATTCATGCGTCGGAAATACTTCGAGAAACACGCAATCTTCCTTGCCGGTATTCTCGATATAGTGCGGCATCGATTGTTCGATGTATCCCACATCTCCGGCATGAAAATCCATCGTTCGCGCATGGCCGCCGGCCGCAAATATCGTCATGCGGGCCTGCCCTGCGATGTAGTACTGCCATTCATCCTCGTTCGGGTGCCAGTGCAATTCGCGCAGTCCGCCCGGCTCAAGGGTCACGATCGCCGCCGCCATGTTGGTTGCCGGAAAATTGTGCGAATCGACGATCTTGACACTTCCGCCCGCGCTCACCTTCGTCGGCGGCATCTTGCTTGCAAAGAAAGCAAAGCTGTCGGGAGGCGGCCCGTTTCCCGCTTCCACTTCGCGCTTTTCTTCTTCGAGCGTGCGCGGCAGGTTGCGCGGGAAGATGAACAGTTCGCGTTCGGGCACATTCTTGAACACCGATTCGGCTGCCTCGAAGTTCTTGGCCAGAACGCTATCCGGCGTGTGATGCAGCCAGTCTGTCAGCAGGAAGGTCTGGTATTCGTTGAAGTTTCCGTCATTAAACACCAGGAGGAACTGGCAGCCGTCGTCGCCCACCCCTTGGATCGAATGCGGAAATCCGCCTGGGAACAGCCACAGGTCGCCCTGGTTGACATCTTCGACGAAACCCCGCCCTTTATGGTCGACGCAGGTAATGCGCGCCGTGCCCGCGGTCATGTAAGCCCACTCGGCGCCGACGTGCCAGTGCAGTTCGCGAACGCCGCCGCGAATCAGGCGCATTTCGACGCCCGCGACTTTCTTGGATATAGGCAGCTCCCGCACCGTGACTTGCCGTGTCCATCCCCCCTGCTCGATGCGACGGCGCGCGAACGCGAATGGATATTTGAACGGTGGCTGCCCGCCTGAATCGGTGCCGGGCGGGAACACCGAATCCTCTTCGGCCTGTTCAGCCGCCGGATTACGCGGACCCAGTTGCTTTTCGTTGTTCCCGTTGTGCCTGCGAGCCTGATCCTGGTTCTGGGCGGCGGTGCCGAGAGGCGACATGGCCGCGGCCGCCAAAGCAGCCGTAGTGGTACCCACAAACTTCCTTCGGCTCACACGGTCACTGGCTTCTTCTCCCACCCTGCTCCTCCTCACACTGCTAGCGCGATGGAAGCCATTATCTATGGGGTGGCGATTTCGCACAAAATTGACGGCCGGAGAGCCCCGGGCACTTCCAAGGCCGCCCACACTCCCCCAGAACACGCGGCCCCGGTCGCAGCGTCGCTTTCGAGACGGTGCTGTTCGCCGGAAGGCCCGACAGGTTGAACTGCATGGAGGTTGTTCCCGGGGTCACTAACAGCTGCGGAAATGCGCCATAGTTAGTCCTGGGGGAGCTGCTGATGGCGAACGTGTCCGCGCTGGGCGGAGCCTGTTGCGCTACGAGTGAAAACGGGATTGCGGCGGAATACAAGAGCACACGCGCCGTCCCGGTATGGTTCGCTGTGTCGAAAGGGCCTGCCGTTGTCTTTCAGTGAATCTCAAATACACTCACGAGTTCTCCTCATCGAACGTCCAGATCGACTTGGAACTCTCGACCCCATGCCGCAATGCGTGCGTCATCCCGAAGAAAAATCCCCCGAGGACCCCCGAGAAAAACGCCGTGGCCAGAACAAAGAGCAACAGGCCCCACTGACCCGAATCCAGCCTGAATTGGTGTAAGAGCATGGCCCCTCCGAACAGCGGAAATCGATCGAAAGAGGAAAGCCGGGGAAAAACCCAAAATAGATAGAACTTCAAGTTATGTAACTTGCAGTCTTGCAGCAGTTCATGATCTAGGTTTTATCTGATCGATCCAGAATGCGCTCTTTCCACGCAGCCGTCACCATTCCGGAAGTCATCCCGCTTACCGGCGATCTCGGCGGGTTTGGCAAACCCCCGCCAATCTGTGGAAAAGTCCCGGGTCCAGGGTCGCCATCCATAGCTAAGCCCATTTCTTCAGTTCGGGATACCGCGCAACGATGCGGCGCCGGTCTTCGTCCGGCAGGCGACTTAACGGCATCGGTTTGTCCAGCGGCCGGGTACCCTTCTGGTTCAGCACGTTCATCAGGCTCCATTCCCGCTGCAACTGGTGCGGCTCTTCGGCTTTCAGGTCATAGCGCGTGAAATCGATCGCCATCGGAACCTCATCCCGGGTCCAGTCCCGCAGCAGCGCCAGCCGGAAATCGCGATTCATGAACCACTGGATCTCCAGGTTCTTCTCCGACCCGGGCGCCCCTGTCCCTTTGGCGTCGAAGCGATAGTTGAGATCGGCATTGTCGGCAAAGTGCTTGCGCCACTCCAGGCCGAATTCGCCCTCCGTCATCACCTGCGTATCGGGCCACCGCTCCCGCACCGCCCCCAGCCACCACGCCAGATCTTCGTGGTGCTTGATCGACGTTTCCCAAATGCCCGTGACCCACCCGAAGCCGTTCAGGGCATGCCCCGTGTCGAAGTGCATCGCGGTCGTGTCCATCATCTCCTTGCGCCCGGCCGTCGTTCCCAGGTTGCCCACCGTCTCGATTGGCCCCACCCCCAGGCGGCTGTTGAACCCGCCCTGGAAACCTTCGCGCCGCGCGGTGAGAAAATCGCACGTCCATCCATCCAGGCAGACACAATCGATGAAATCCGCCTCCCCCCGCGCGGGCTTAAGGTAGTGCTCGCGGCTGGGGTAGTAGGGATAGCAGATTCCGCCGTCTCCGTCTCCGTTGTCGATGCCATGCTGGCTCCAGATCTGGCCCTGGCACACGTGAATGCCCTCATCGCCGGCCAGCAGACGCTGGTTCTCCGCATCCATATAGCCCGCAACCAGGCATTGCGGCCGGTACCCGCCGCCTGCCATCTTCGATATCTCGGCCAGCGCCTTGTGAATCGTCCGGCGGTTGTTCTCGCGCGTGTCGTACATGGGCGCGAAGTAGCCGCCGGGAATGAACGTGATCTCATCGCCATAACGATCGTGGTACGAAGCCAGCAGCCGCCGCGCGTCTTTGTACTCATTCCGCGTGTCCTTCAATGCCAGCCAACTCACCGCCCACGTCATCCGGCCGTCAGGACAGCCGCGCGCAAACGCCTCGCGCCGCGTCCGAATGTGCTCGGGTCGATTGTCACCGGCCTCATCCTCTCCGATCGAACGTGACGGTGTGACCTCGATCTGGTTCACCCGCACCACCGAGACGTGGGTAACGTAACGTCCCATCAAAGGGGACTTCTCGACACCCCGGCTCACACCCACCTGGGTGCCCCACCCTCGCGGCGGCGCCCCTGTCGTTGCCGCCAGGTTGGGATTGGCCCGTGCCAGCTGCACTCCTGCTGCCAGTGCTCCTGCGCCGGCCGCAACTCTTCCGACGAATTGGCGCCTCGTCCACTTGCAATTCATGAATTGCTCCCGGAATCACTCGTTCGCTTGAACTCTCTTTACGCGACCGCCTGAATCATACAAAACGTTGCCGCTTCAACGGCGTCAGATCCGGTCCGGGCTTGCCCTCCCGCTCCCAAGGTCTATGATTGGCCGCGGGGTCTGGTGCCGTTCCGTAGACGCCCTCAGGAGATTCGAGCGATGACCAACTCCCATCTTTCCCGGCGAGCCTTTTTGCAAACCACCGCTGGCGCTGCGGGGGCTTCCTTGCTGGCGCAGTCCAACTTGCTCGACGCCGACCCGATTCCCTCCGCAGCCCAGAGCTCCCCCGCAAGCGACCGCGTGCGCTTCGGCATCGTCGGCGTGGGCATGGAGGGTTCCGGCCTGCTTTCAACGGCCATTCAGCTTCGCGGTGTCGAATGCGTCGCCGCCGCCGACCTATACGACGGCCGCCACGAATTGGCAAAAGAGATCGTGGGCAAGCCCATCCGCACCACCCGCCGCTATAAAGAACTGCTCGACTCCAAAGACATCGACGCCATCCTCATCGCCGTCCCCGACCATTGGCACAAGCAGGTGGTCGTGGACGCCGTCACCGCCGGCAAGGACGTCTACTGCGAAAAGCCCATGTCCCACAACCCTGCCGACGGCCTCGAAATGGTCGCCGCCGCCACAAAAACCGATCGCATTGTGCAGATCGGCGCCCAGCGCACCAGTTCTGTCCTCTGCGCCAAGGCGAAGGAGCTGATCGCCCAGGGCGCCATCGGCGACCTGAACATGGTTGAAATGACGCTCGGCCGCAACGATCCCACCGGCGCGTGGGAATATCCACCCCCGCCCGACCTTTCTCCGCAAACCCTCGACTGGGATACCTGGCTCGGCACAGCGCCCAAAAAGGCCTTCGACCCATTTGCCTTCGCGCGCTGGCGCTGCTGGAAGGAGTACGGCACCGGTGTTGCCGGAGATCTAATGGTGCACCTCATCAGCGGCATGCAATTCGTGCTGGGCATCAACCAGGCTCCCAGCCGCGCGTCGGCATTCGGCGGCATCTTCCGCTGGAAGGATGGCCGCAACATGCCTGACATGCATGCGGTGCTCTTTGAATATAACGATATCCCCATGTACGTGCGCCTTTCGCTCGGATGCGAATCGCCGGAAGTCACGCGCTTCCAGGGATCGAAAGGAGCCATCGAACTGAAGGAATTCAGCGTGAGCTACGCGCCCCAGGCCGGAGTCGACACCTCGCCCAGCTACTACACCGCCTCTTACCCCGCGCGCCTCAGAAACGTTTATATGAAGGATTGGCACGACGAACACGATCCGCCGCCCGGGCAGGAGCCCGCGCCCGAAACCCAAACATGGAACGGCAACGATTACGACGATCTCCGCCCGCACCTTTGGAAGTTCTTTGAAGCGGTGCGTTCGCGCAAGCCTGTGGTACAGGACATCGTCTTCGGCCATCACGCTGCGCTTGCCTGCCACCTCGCCAATGAATCGTATTTCCGCAAAACCCCTTTGCGCTGGGACGAAGCTTCCCACTCCATGAAGTCCCTGACGGAATGATGTTTTGTAACTGGGCACGACTTCAGTCGTGCCGAAAGCAACCAAAATAGATGTGGGCTTTAGCCGTGAGGGAACGCTCGATGAAGTCACGTAGCATATTCCTGGTTGTTTTTCTGGGCGCACTTTGGGGCTTCGCTGCGGTGCCAGCCTCGAAAGCAGCAGCAACCGGCGACGACGCCAACCCCTTCCTCGGCCGCTGGGATCTCACGCTGAAAGCCCCGGATGGCGAGCATCCCTCCTGGCTCGAAGTCCGGCAGCAGGACGGCCAGCTCAAAGCCCAGTTCACTGGCCGCTGGGGCAATGCGCGTCCCCTCCCGAAGGTCGAGGTTTCCGGCAACCACATCACATTTATATCTCCCAAGGACGAAGAATCCAGCCCGAGCGACCTTGTCTTTCAGGGAGAGCTGAAGGGCCACGCGATTGCCGGTACGCTCAACGGTCCCGATGGAAAAACCTGGCAATGGACCGGAGTGAAGGCGCCATCGCTCGACAAAATGGTTAAGACGCCGATGCAGTGGGGCACGCCCATCCAGCTCTTCAACGGCAAAGACCTCTCCGGCTGGCATCAGAGCAAGCCCGGGCCGCCCGATTGGACCGTCAAAGACGCCAATCTCGTCACGCCCGGCAACGGCCCCGAGCTCATCAACGACCAGAAGTTTCAGGACTTCAAACTGCACGTCGAATTCAACTGCGGCAAAGACTCGAACAGCGGCGTCTACCTTCGCGGCCGCTACGAAACCCAGATTGAAACCGAGTCCGAAGCCGAGCCGCCCAGCCACCACACCGGCGGCATCTACGGCTTCCTTGCGCCCACCCCCGAACAGCCCCGCTCCCCCGACACCTGGCAGACCTTTGACATCACCCTTATCGGCCGCCGTGTCACCGTGGTCCTGAACGGCAAGACCGTCATCGAAAACCAGGAGATTCCCGGCCTCACCGGCGGCGCCCTCGACAGCCACGAGGGAGCACCTGGACCGATCTATCTGCAAGGCAGCGAAAAAGGCCATGTCGCCTTTCGCAACATTACCGTCACGCCCGCGAAATAGCGCCCGACCATAATTTGCTTGTCGCCCCGAGAGGTTGTGGGTCTTTTCAGGTTGTCATCCGGAGCGCAGTGAAGAACCTGCTTTTCGTCGCATATCACAGCCTTCTGCGCCGCATCCTCGCGACTCTTTACTGTCGCGAGGGTGCGAGACCACGACCTCGCCATGCGCCGGGTGGGATGTCAAACGACGTCGATCTAGAATGGTCCCAGCATGTCCGACCGCAAAATCGTGCACGTCGACATGGACGCCTTCTACGCGTCCGTGGAACAGCGCGACGATCCGGATCTTCGCGGAAAGCCCGTCATCGTTGCGTGGCGGGGCACGCGGTCGGTCGTCTGTGCTGCTTCCTATGAAGCGCGGCGATTCGGGGTTCGCTCGGCCATGCCTACCGTTCGCGCCGAACGGCTCTGCCCCGACGGCACCTTCGTCCCCCCTGACTTCACCCGCTACCGCGCCGTATCCCGCCAGGTGCGCGAAATCTTCCTGCGCTACACCGACCTCATCGAGCCACTGTCGCTCGACGAAGCCTACCTTGACGTCACCGAAAACAAAACCGGCCTTCCCACGGCCACCCGCGTCGCGCTAGCCATTCGCGAACAGATCCGAGCGGAACTGAACCTCACCGCCTCGGCCGGCGTCGCACCCAACAAATTCCTCGCCAAGATTGCCTCCGACTGGCGCAAGCCGAACGGCCTCTTCGTTATTCAGCCCAAAGATGTGCCCACATTTCTGCCTCCGCTCCCCGTGGGCCGCATTCCCGGCGTCGGAAAAGTCACCGAGGCGCGCCTGGAAAAACTCGGAGTCCGCACTGTCGGCGACCTGCAGACCTTCGCATCCATCGATCTCGAAAAGTGGTTCGGCCGCTACGGTGTCCGCCTCTATGAACTCGCCCGAGGCATCGACGAAAACCCCGTCGTGCCCGACCGCCCCACGCAATCCGTATCCGCCGAAGACACCTTCGCGGTCGATGTTCCTCTGTCCGAAACTGAGCCTCTCATACGCGCACTCGCCCAGAAAACCTGGAACGCTTCGCGCAAGGAATCCCGGATCCCACGCACCGTCGTCCTCAAGCTGAAAACGAAGGAATTCAAGATCCTCACGCGAAGCCTCACGCCGCCATCGCCTCCCGCCTCGTGCGAAGAGCTGACCGAGATCGCGCTCTCATTGCGCAGCCGCGTGAACCTGGCTCCCACGCAGCTCTATCGCCTCGTCGGCGTCGGATTGAGCAATTTCGAGGCGCCCGCGAAGGAGCCCGCAGCCGAACCGGAGTTGTTCGAAACGGAGTGAGAGCGCCTCCGCTCACTGCTTCGCCAGCGTATAGATCACGTTGATGGTTGTCTCCACTTCGATCGCCTCGCCGTTCAACATCACCGGCCGGTACGTCCATTGACGCACCGCATCGAGCGCCGACTGCTGCAGTGCCGCCGGCCCCGAAACCACCTTCAGGTTTTCCACATTTCCGGTCTTGCCGATGATGGCGTCCAGCACGACTTTGCCTTGGATGCGCGCTTTCTTCGCGTCCGCGGGATACTGCGGCGGTACCTTCGTCAGGATATGTTTCGCCATCGTCTCTGCCGGCAACGAGTGCGGCTTCTGCGTCACGGCGTCGTCAGCGGCCGATACGGCCACGTCAAAACGCAGCGCGACCATCGTTGATGCCGCGGCGATTCCCAGCACGACAGACGCAGCCACGGCGGCAATGCGCCGAACTCGTCCCATCTGTCTCTTGGATTCTGTGAGTTTCATAAGTCTCCTTTCCAGAGTGTTGGCGTCGAAGACGCCGATAGCGTGCGGAACCTCCAGCGGTTTTCCTTCGAGCAGCAGCGAGGCCAGCCGCAGAAGCGATTGAGCGTATGGATGGCTGCCCGAGAGCTCGGCCGCCATCTGGTCGCAGACCATCTCCCGGGTCTCCAGCATGCGTTGTCGTGCAACCCAGAGCGCGGGATGATAACTGACCGGCACCGAGAGCATCTCGTAGAGCAGGTTCTTGAGAAAATCATTGCGGCGAACGTGCGCAAGCTCATGCGCGATCGCCGTATCCACATCCGGCTGCGATAGGTCGGCCAGCAGGCCCGCCGGAAGCAGCACGCGCTTGCGGAAAAACCCCATCGTAACCGGTGCGAAGATCTGTGCCGACGAACCGACGTCCACCGGCCCGATGCCCAAGCGCCTCGACCAGAGGTCCCGCGCATTGGTCGCATCCTGCATCCGTTCCAGCGGCTTCGCCGATCGAGTCAGCCGGCCCAGGTGCGCGCATCGCCAGGCAAAGCGCGCGGTGAAGTAGAAAATGATCGCGGCATACGCCGCGGCGATCGCGGTCATCAGCAGGGGAGGAAGCAGCAGTGTGCCGAGGCCCGTTCCTGCGCCCATCTGCACCGAGACACTCGCCTGTTTCACCATCGCTGGAGCGGTGTGCCACGGCCATGCTACGTGCAGGCGATCCCAGATCAGCGATGCCGCCGGCAGCACCGCCTGCCCCAGCAGCGTGCCCACCCATACGCGATGTTCGGTCTTGGGTCCCGCCCTCCGCACCAGCCGCGCCGCCGCCATGCCGATCCCCAGCAACACCGGAACCTGCCACAAAGAATTCAGAAGATAAGAAAGGAGCACGTTTTCCATGCCGCTCACGATGTCTCTCCTTTCGTCTTGTGGAATTGTTCGGTCAACTTCGCCAGGCGCCGGGCATCGATCTGCCGGCTCTTTAGCAGGCTCATCACCAGCTCTTCGCTCGATCCGCCGAACATGCGATCGACCACGTCGCGCAGACTCTGGCCGAGCGCTTTATCTTCGGTGACTCGCGCCGAATACACATAGGCGCGGCCCTCCAGTTCGCGGTGCAGCTTGCCTTTGCGCTCCAGGATGTTGAGCATGGTTTGCACTGTCGTGTAGGCCAGGGCGGGCTTCAACTCCGCCTGCACCGCGCTCACCGTCGACCTGCCGAGCTTCCAGATCACCTGCATGATCTTCAACTCCAGCCGGGTGAGATCGTTTTTCGCGGGACGAATCGCCATGCGATCTCCTAATGTCTTAGGAGCATATGCCTGCCGCCTTCGATTTGTCAACTAAAGCTTTAGGAGTAGAGGCCCCACGAAGAACAAAAACGGGTGCCCCAGGTCTCGATTTTGAAACCTGGGAATTCACGCCTCAATACATCCAGCTGCATTCGCTCGTGAAATCTGAGGCCGCCGACCGCTTCCAGGTGCCGCCCGCCTTTTCCACCTCGAAGATGCCGCCATTGCCGCAGTAGCGCCCGCAAATCTTCACCACCGACACCAGCGCGTGCGTATGCGATCGATCGAACCCCGGCACCCCCAGGTAGCGCACATGCCGCACCTGCCTGTACGCATCGCAGCGCGCGGTGTCCCGGTCGTGGGTTTGAATACACGTCTGCGCCTGTCCCGCGTCGGTGCGCGAAATCAGCCGGTACCCCTGCGGGATTGTGAACTTCTGTTCCCACCGATGCGCCTGCCGGTTGGCGGCTTCAAAGGCCTCCGTCAATTCGTGCTCCTCTTGTGTGGACGGCCGGAGGCAACTTCCGTTTACCTGGGGAATATCGGTGACCGAATCGTCCGAAAACACCAGCGGCTCATCCATCGTCTCCTGGTAGAGCGCCGAATAAACCTCGTACGCCTCGCCCGGTGCCGGACCGCCGCCCGGCACATTCAGAGGATTCGTGACCGAGCGGTCGGGAATCACCGGGGCAACCTTCAAATAAAACCCGCGATGCCCAATGATCCGCAGGAAAAGAATCGCCGCGGCGATGGCCACCAGGATTGCCGGCAATAACGCCCGGAACGAGATACGCATGGATCACTCCGGAAGAGCCTGTACCTTTTGCCATTATTGCTCCACCGCCTCGGGGCGAAGTGGCCGGGTGTAACGAAAGCATCCGGCCGCCGCGGCATCGACCAGTACTATTGCGGCGTCTGGAGCTGATGGTATGCGGGCGAGGGCATGTCGTGGGAGTTCACGACCTGTCCGAGGCCGTTGGCCCAGTAGTGATCCTGGGTTCCGGTCCACACCATGCGGTTTTCGCCTGTCAGCGGATCGGTGGTTGGCGTCAGGCCGTTGAGCGCGTTGCTGAACTGGTCCACCTGCCCCTGGAAAGCCGCCTGGTGCCGTTCAAACGCATTCACCTGGTTTTGCATCGCCTGCATGCGGGATTCGAATTGCTGCACCTGCCGGCCGATCTCCTCCCGGCGACGTTGCTGGCGCATACGCTGGTATTGCAACCCCTCGGCATCCATCTGCTGCTGGTAGGCGACCCATTGCTGGTTCAGGTGAAACGTCTGGGTGCCGTGAACAGCGATACTGCGGGCCAGGTCCAGCCGGTCGGCCGGAGCCAGCACGCTCACCAGCGTGGCTACTTGCCAGATCTGGCCCGCGCGTACAGTCTTCACAAACGTCAGCGCCATCTTCTGGCCCGAATCCGTCTGGCACACATACTCGATCTGTCCGGCCGATACCTGGTCGCCGTTCACCGGCATGGGATCGGGAATCGAAAAATCGGTCATCGACGACGGTGCCTGGGGATTCCGGCACTGATGCGCGAACCGGGAGTGCGCATACATCACCGCGTATTCGGGACCGGTGCGATAGTGCTCTACCACCATCTGGGCCTGCGCTCCCAGGTCATAGATCTCGCCCTCTCGGGAGTGGTACGCGTCGGGCGGAGTGTAGGAAGGAACCGACACGTCGCCGAACCGGATCTCGACCTGGCCGTCGGGAGATTTCACGTTCACCATCGGACGCTCATCCGAATAGCCCATCCGGAACAGCCCGCCCTGCACCGTCCAGCCGGCCGGGACTTCCAGGGAGAATGCCTTTTCGAACGGATCGGTGTACTGCATCCACGCGATGCGCGAATTCGAAGCCGGCGGGTTGCCGGTGCTCAAACCCGATGCCGGCTCGCGGCAGGCGAGCAGCGAAAGGGAAGCGGCACAAGCCAGGAACAGGATGCTTTTACGCGATTTCATGACTGGTTCTCCTTTTCTGAATCTGTCTGAGGCAGCGTCGAAGCGTCCCTGCGCATGCGCAAAGCATTTTCTCAGCGGCCGAAGCGGAAGACAACGCCAAAAGTCAACCGGAGGTCGCTCTGGCGAACGATCGAGTGAGGAAGCATATTGACGAAGCTGTCCACCTGGGCCAGGCGAAGCGACGTGTCGTGGTTCACCACTACGTCCACTCCGGCGCCCCAACCCATGGCGAGTGCGGTATTGGAAAGAGTCCGGCCTTCGTTTGTCTGGCTTTCCACGTCGGCCTTGCCCAGAAGAATGTGACTGAAGACCAGGACGTGGTTCCCGACCAGGAACGACCCCTGCGGGCCGAAAAGGTATTGGGTAAGATTCACCGGCCGGTCAGCGCCGCCGGTCGAAATCCGCGACCCATCCGCCGCCAGTCCGAGATTGTCGGTAACGTGATAAACAAACGTCCCGTTCCCGCCGTCTGCCGAGTAGCAGTGGCACCGTTCATACGGCAAGGTCGGACGGATTGAGGTCTGCCCGCCCTCCACGAATGCGGAATGCCAAAGTGGCCCGCGCAGGTGGACGGAATTGTGCAGGACGATCACCGGCGCGGAAGCCTGCACAATCGTCGTGTCCGGATCGACCCGCCCGGACCCGCTGATCGACGGCTCTATATCGGAATGCGGAAGCAGGTCGGGGCTCGCGAGCAGCGCTACTTGCTCCTGTGCTGGACAGCAAGTTCCGGTGGCGATCAGGATCAGCGCAGCGGCCGGAAGAATCGCCCGAAGGCTCATCCGGCTCCCGTTGGCAGATGTATTGGTTGCTGCATGGAACATGAGAGTGTCTCCGTCGACTGAGATTGTGGGGAGTGCCAGCGACAGTTTGCCCGGATCAGAACTCCGGGTCTGGCTGCCGGTGGACGACGTCGACGAAGTGCGCATATTCCCTGCCCCCAAGGGCCCGGCCAACTGGAATGATTGGAGGACCTTACCTTCACGGAATCCGTGCTATACTCCCCCCACGGTCCGATCCTCCAAGTCGCCCCCCGCTTGGCCGGGCTATGGAAATCATGAAAGCGCCCATCAGCCCTTAATGTCCTAAACAAAGCCTTAATTAGGTCTAAAACCGAACGGTTGCCCATGAATCGTGCGGAAAACAGTCAGTGGGTGTTCGGAACCTTCCGGCTCGACGCCGCGCAGCACCTGCTGTTTCGCGACGGCGAGTTGGTTCCCCTCTCACGCAAGGCCGTCGATATCTTGCTTGTGCTCGTCGAGCAGCACGGGCAACTGGTCGAAAAAGAAGAGCTCATGCGCCGGGTGTGGCCGGATTCCTTCGTCGAGGAATCCAATCTCGCCGTCCACATCTCCCAGCTCCGCAAGACCATCAACGAACAGGACGCCTTCCACCGGATCGAGACCATTCCCCGGCGCGGCTACCGGTTTGTCGGCGAAGTGACGCGCGAGCGGGAGCGACCTCCCGCTCCGGCCGAGGTCGTCACCGCCCTGGAATCAAATGGGGCGGCTCCGGTGGCAACCCCGCCGCCGCAAGCACCCCTGGAATCCCCTGTCGAACCACCGGCAGTCACTCCCAGGCGCCCCTCCGGACTGCCTCGTTGGGCTTTGGCCACCGCGGCGGTTGTGATCGTCCTTGGGCTTTCCGGACTGGGGAGGTGGTGGCAGATCTCGCATGCCCATTCCGGCCAGGCGTCCGCAGCCGCAGCCGGACCCAGGCACAGCCTGCTCCTTGGCGCCGTCGCCAACAACACCGGCGACCCGGTCTTCGATCAAACCCTTCGCGAAGCCATTCAGATCGAACTCGAGCAATCGCCTTACCTCACGCTGGTTTCCGAATCCCGCATTCAGAAATCGTTGCGTCTCATGGGACATCCACCGGACACCTCGCTCACCCCCGACCTGGCCCGCGAAGTCTGCCAGCGGAACGCCGGCGAAGCCGTCCTCGACGGCTGGATCGCCCGCCTCGGCTCGCAGTACGTCATTGGTCTGCGCGCGGTCAATTGCCGCACCGGCGACCACGTCTCCGACCTCCAGACCACCGCCGATGGAAAGGAGCAGGTGCTCAAGGCCCTCGGCGACGTCACCGGCCAGTTGCGCGCCAAGCTCGGTGAGTCTCTCAGCACAGTGCAGAAGTTCGACACCCCCATCGAGGAGGCGACCACCCCCTCCCTCGAAGCCCTGCAGGCCTACAGCATCGCCCGCGCCACCATGGTGCAGAAGGGCGAATCCGCCTCCTGTCTTCCCTTCTTCCAACGCGCCATCCGCCTCGACCCGGACTTCGCCGTGGCCTATGCGGCCCTGGGCAACGCCTACTCCAACCTGGGAGAAATGGGCCAGGCCTACGAAAACATCCGCAAGGCCTATGAACTGCGCCAGCACGTCAGCGAGCACGAGCGGCTCTACATCGAATCGCACTACTACCAGTTCGTCACCGGCGACCTGGGCAAGGCCAGCCAGGCCTACGAGCAGTGGGCCGCAACCTATCCCAATGACGAGGCTCCCCGCACCAATCTCGCCGTCATCGACAGCAACCTGGGCAAGATGGATCAGAGCATGGCGCAGGCCAGGGAGGCGGTGCGCCTCGCGCCGGATAACAGCCAGACCTGGGCCAACCTAGTGGACATCTATATCTCGCTCAACAAGCCCGCTGACGCGCTGGCTGCCGCCAACCAGGCCATTGCCCGAGGCCTCGATTCCCCGGAACTGCGCCTTTTCCTTTACAACCTGGCTTTTCTGCGCCGGGACCAGGCTGCGATGCAGCAGCAGCTCACCTGGGCCGCCGGCGAACCGGGAGTCGAAGACGCATTCCTCAACGACGAGGCCAGCGATGCCGCATTTAACGGCCAGATTGAGAAGTCGCGCGCCTTCACGCGCCGGGCCATCGAAGCCGCCCGCCACGCCGGCGAGAACGAAACTGCAGCCGGCTACGCCGTGATCGGTGCGCAAAGCGAGGCCCTCCTGGGAAACCCGGCGGACGCAAAAAAACTGGCCGACGAAGCCCTCTCCCTGGCCAAAGACCGCGACACCCGCTATGGCGCTGCCGCCGCGTTTGCGCTCGCCGGCGCCTCCGCCCGTGCCCTTCCCATAGCCGACCAGCTCGACAAGGAATTCCCCGACGATACGTTCGTGCAAAGCATCTATATCCCGGTCATCCGCGGCGCTGCAGCCATCCAGCAAAAGGATCCAGGCCGCGCGCTGAAAGCGCTCGAACCGGCCAACAATTATGAACTGGGAATCATCGCCGGCCTGGTGCCCGCCTATGTCCGTGGCCAGGCTTACCTGGCCGCCGGAGACGGCGCACACGCGGCGCCCGAGTTCCAGAAAGTCATCGATCACCCGGGTGTGGTCTTGAATTCGCCCATCGGTGCTCTCTCGACTCTTCAACTCGCCCGCGCCTTCCGTCTCGCCGGCAACACCGCCAGGGCCAAAGCCGCTCTCGATCAGTTCTTCGCCAATTGGAAGGATGCCGACCCCGCTCTTCCTGTACTTCAGGAAGCAAAGTCAGAAAACGCTCGCGATATGCAAAGAGCAGGGAAGTAGAACGTGTAAACAAACCATGACCAGCACGCGAAAGATCATCGTCCAGATCGCAACCAGCGCCGACGGCTACATTGCCCGTTCGGATGGCGACGTCGGGTGGCTCGATCGCCCGGCGCCGAAAGGCAACTACGGATTGAATGCCTTTGTAAAGACCATCGACACCATCCTCTGGGGGCACAACACGTATCTCAAAGGGCTCGAGCTGGGAATGAAGCTCTCGGTTTATGGCAAGGGCATCAGGCACTATATCTTCTCTCGCCAACCGCAACCGTCCCCCGAGCCGGGCGTGGAGTTCGTCAACGAGCCGGTGAGCACCTTCGCGCCACGACTGCGCTCCCATCCAGGCAAGCACATCTGGATGATGGGCGGCAGCCGGATCATCGCGTCCTTCCTCGATGAAAACCAGATCGATGAGTTCCTCATTCACGTCATTCCTGTTTTCATCGGAGAGGGAATTCCGCTAATCGCCGCTCGTCGACGCACCATTCCATTAAAGCTGCTCTCGAGTCGCAGTTATCCGGACGGAGTCGTCGGCCTCCACTTCGCAACGTCCGCTTGATTGCACCTCAGGGTGCCCCAGGTCCCCGGTGTTCGGACCTGGGAATCAGGTGAAGCAACCCCTTCTTCACAGGTACCCTTGCCCGCCCAACCCGCTGCCGCGCATATACTTTCCGTGGTCCGAAGCCGGAGAGTTTCGCGCCGCAAAACCCGGCGTGCGCATAAAGAAACTCCACATCTCAATAGAAAATGGCTGCGGGCAACAGGAGAATGGAATGACCATCCATCAAAACAAGGTACGCATCGCAATTCGGTTGATCCTGGCGACGGTCGCGTTATTGCTGACCATGACGCTTGCCGCCTGCAAGAAGCAGCCGGACTTTACGGGAAAATGGGCCGCCGCGGGAAAGACCCTGGAAAACGGCGAACAGCAGAAAGGAATTCTCGACCTCAAGCAGGACGGCAATCAAATTACCGGATCGGCCCAGGACCTGGGCGGCAAGACCAACGTGCAGGGCACAGCCAACGGCGCTCACTTCGAGCTCTACCCCGTGGGCTCGAATGACCAGCACCCGTTCATTGTCGGCGATCTCGCCGATGGAACCATCCATGGCAAGGAGTACGACGACCCCTTCACCGCCAGGCCGGCAACGGCCGCCGACGAAGTCCCCGCAACTCCCTACATCGAGCCTCCTCCGCTCCACCCGGTCCCGTATAACAGCCTGGCCAAAACCCCGCCCATGGGCTGGAACAGCTGGAATCTCTTCGCCGAGAAAGTCGATGACCAGACCGTACGCGGCATCGCCGACGCCATGATCTCGAGCGGCATGAAAGACGCCGGCTATATCTACGTGAACATCGACGACACCTGGGAAGGCGTGCGCGATACCAACGGCGTACTGGCCACCAATCACAAGTTCCCCGACATGAAAGCCCTGGCCGACTATGTCCACTCCAAGGGATTGAAGATCGGCATCTATTCCGGGCCCGGTCCCCGCACCTGCGGAAGCTACCCCGCCAGCTACGGCCACGAAGAACAGGACGCGAAAATGTATGCCGCCTGGGGTATCGACTACCTGAAATACGACTGGTGCAGCGCCGGCAATATCTATAAGAACGACCAGCTGCAGCCGGTTTATCAGAAGATGGGCGACGCGCTGCACGCCGCCGGCCGGCCTGTCGTGTTCAGCCTCTGCGAATACGGCCTCGGCTCTGTCGAGAAATGGGGCCCGGAGGTCGGCGGCAACCTGTGGCGCACCACCGGCGACATCAGCGACTCGTGGGACAGCATGATGGACAACATCCACAAGCAGGCGCCCACTGCCCCTTATGCCGGACTCGGCCACTGGAACGATCCCGACATGCTCGAGATCGGCAACGGCCACATGAGCGACGATGAGTACCGCACCCACATGAGCCTTTGGGCCCTGACCGCCGCGCCCCTGCTCGCGGGCAACGATATCCGCAAAATGTCCGACGCCACCAAATCAATCCTTCTCAACAAGGAAGTCATCGCCATCGACCAGGACCCGCTGGGTAAGCAGGCCTCGCCAGTGAAAAACGGCAACCTCGAAACGTGGATCAAGCCCCTGAAGGATGGCGTCGCGGTTGGTGTGGTCAACCTCGACACCGCGCCGGCCACCGCCACGGTAAAAGCCGGCGACCTTGGTCTGAAGGGCTCCGTTCGATCCGGCCGCGACCTGTGGGCCCACAAGGACGTCAAGTTCGACAACGGGTCGTATTCGGCCGCTGTCCCCGCGCACGGCATCCTCATGCTTCGCGTCCGCTGATTTCCCAGAAGGCATGTATCGTCGGACGTTGTCACCTTTTTAGGTTTGCCATCCTCAGCGGAGCCGGTCGCGTTTTACGCGACCGGCGCACTCGAAGGACCTGCATTTAGCGATGTAATCGGGTGCCGGGTGCCCCTATCTCCAGACGCTTCTGGGCGGAGTTATGGGGCACCACCTGAATCGCGTTATTCATACCGCAACGCCGTCAGCGGATCCACCCGCATCGCCCGCCGCGCCGGGATGTAACTGGCCGCCAGCGCCACCGACACCAGCACCGCCGTTACCGCGACAAACGTCGGCAGATCGCTGGGCCCCACGCCGTACAACAACCCTCTCATCAGGTGCGAAACCAGAAGCGCTCCGCCCACGCCGATCGCCGTGCCCGCAAACGCCAGCACCAGCCCCTGGCGCAACACCATCTTCAGGATCGCCCCCCGATGCGCTCCCAGCGCCAGGCGTAGGGCGATCTCCCGGGTCTGCTCGCTGACCAGGAACGAGATTGTGCCGTAGATCCCCAGCGCCGCCAGCAGCAGCGCGGTTCCCGCAAACAGGGCCACCGCCTCCATCGAGAATCGCCGCGTGGAAAGCGAATCCGACACCACATCATCCAGCATCTCGGCTCCGAACACCGGCAGTTCCGCGTCCAACGCCTGAACCTGCCCGCGAACCTGCTCCGGAATCGGTCCCCGATCCAGTTGCCCGCGCAGGAAGATGGTCAGGTCCTTGGCGCGCCGCTGGTAAATGCTCAGGTAAACCTGGGGAATACCCGCGTCCGCCAGCGACTCCGTGCGCGCGTCTCCCATCACGCCCACCACCGTGGTCCAGTCCTTCTTCGCTTCATTCAGCTTGAAGTGCTTGCCCAGCGCATCCTGGTTCGGCCACCAGGTGCGCGCCGCCGCCTCGTTGATCACTGCCACCGAAGGCGTCGACTCCACATCCTGGTCCGTGAATGTCCGTCCCCGCAGCAGGGTCATCCCCAGAAGGTGGAAATACTCCGGCGACACGATCCCGGTGTTGATCAAGGGCGCCTGCCCCTTCGGGACAGGATGATCTTCACGCAACAGCGGAAACAGGTTCAGCGCGTTGTGTTCATGGCCCAGAGGAAGCGCGGCCAGCCCGGCCACTGCCGCTTCTTCCACGCCCGGCAAAGTTCTGTTGCGGCGAAGCACTTCCCGCACCAGCGTTGCTTCCTTCGTCGCCGTTCCGTAAACGTCCGTCGATGGATCATTCGGCACCGGCAGCCACGTCTGCACGGCCATCACGTGTTCCGGTTGGAAGCCGAGTTGCACCCGGAAAAGATCCCAGAAGCTTCGCAACAGAAGCCCCGCCGCAATCATCAGCACCAGCGACAGCGCCAGCTCCCCGACTACCAATGCCCGCCGTGCGCGCGTGCCTTGCGACGAACCCATGGTCCCGCGTCCCTCCTGGCGCAGAGTCCCGGTCAGGTCAACACGGCTCGTCAGCCACGCCGGCGCCAGCCCGAAAATGGTCCCGGCCGCCAGCGACACCAGCACAGCAAATGCCAGCACACTCCAGCTGATCGAAATGTCATTCAGCCGCGGGAAACTGTCCGGAACCAGGTTCAGCAGCAGCTTCCGGCTGCTCAGCAGGATCGCGACTCCCGCCATCCCGCCCAGCAGCGAGAGCAGCAGGCTCTCGGTCAGAAGCTGCAGCACCAGCCGTTTCCTGCCCGCGCCCAGAGCCTGCCGCACCGCGATCTCCCGCGTCCGCGCGCTCGCCCGCGCTAGCAGCAGATTGGCCACGTTCACGCAGCCGATCAGCAGCACCAGTCCCACCGCTCCCAGCAAAAGAATCAGCGACTGGCGAACATTGCCCACCATGCTTTCGCTCAGCGGCGTCGCACGCACCGTCCATGCATTTTGTTCTGGATAGTCCGCCGGATACTGCCTCTTGAGCGAGGCCACCAGCGCGTCAAGCCGGCTTTGCGCGCCGGCAACCGTCAGTCCCGGCCTCAGCCGTGCAACCGCCTCCAGAGTCAGGCGCGAATTGCGCACCGGATTAGGCGCGGGTGCGGCGGCAAATCCGGTTCCCGCCCACAAATCGGTGCCCCGCTCATCGGGGCTCAGGCCCTGGTCGCGAAATCCGGGCGGCATCACCCCCACCACGTGATACACATCGTTGTCCAGACGCAGCGTCTTGCCAAGAATCTGCGGATCACCGCCGAAATCTCTCTTCCACAGTCCGTCGCTGATGACCACCTCGAGATTGAATCCGGGCGTCGCATCGTGGGGATCGAATGTTCGCCCCAGTTCCGCCGACGCGCCCAGCACGGAAAAATAAGCCGGCGTCACCGGCTTGAACACGATCCGCGCCGGCTGAGCACATCCCGTCAGGTTTACTGAGCCGAATCCATAGATCGACACGTATTGAAAAATCCCCGACCGCTGCAGGTCCTGGAACTCGGGAATGGACAGGCCCACGTCGTGCGCGCCGATCCCCGGCAGATCGTCCTGCAGACGCACGAGTTGTTCCGGCTCCCGATACGGCAGCGGGTGCAGCAGCGTGGCATCCACAACACTGAAGATCGCTGTTGTCGCTCCCACGCCCACCGCCATCGTGGCGATTGCGATCGCCGCGAACCCCGGCGACTTCACCAGCATCCGTACCGCGAAGCGCAGATCCAGCAGCAGGTTCTCGAAAAAAGGCAAACTTTGCTCGGCATGATGGCTCTCGCGGACCGCCTCGGTCGCACCCAGCTTCAGAACCGCCTGCCGGCGCGCTTCTCCGGGCGTCATCCCCGCGCGCAGATTCGCCTCCGTCTGCAGCGCCGCGTGCTCCGCCATCTCTTCCCGCAGGCGCCCGTCCGCGCGGCGCCCGGTGACAGCGTTCGACAAGCGAACCAGGAATCGCCGCAGGATCTTCATGACACGTCCTCCGCTTTCACCTTGAAGAAGCGGGCGATGATGGCCGCCGTCTGCTCCCATTCCTGCGTTTCCGCCTGCAACTGCCGGCGTCCAGCGGCCGTGAGCTCATAGAAGCGTGCCCGCCGGTTATTCTCCGATGTTCCCCACCGTGATTCGATCGAACCCTCATGCTCCAGCTTCAACAGAAGGGGATACAACGTTCCCTGGTTCAGGGCCAGGACATCTCCGCTGATCTGCTCGATGCGCCGCGCGATCCCATAGCCATGCTGTGGTCCCAGAACATCGAGCGTCTTCAGCACCATCAGCGCCAGCGTTCCCTGTAATACATCGGGTCTGTCCTTCATAGGAGAGAGAAACACCTTTAGGTTTCCAACAGGAAGCATCCCACACTCCGGCTCGAATGGGTTTTGATTTGTGACAAGCTGCCCGCGCCGGGGATGAAACCGATCGCCCCCCCGCAGCGATGCGCTAACCCGCCAGAAAGAGGAACCGCTCCCCTCCAATTGCACTCAACGTTTGTCATCGTGAGAATTCGCTGGTTTTTGCATTTGTCCTCCCGAGGCGAAGCCGAAGGACCTGCTTTTCAGGCGTTTCGAAGACTCTTTGCCTGCACGTTATCAATGGATATATAGTTTCTATCCTGATACCGAACGCGACTTCCCGCTCTTTCCCACGCGAGGTCCATCATGGGGTTCACGCCTAACACTCCGGGGTCCCCGGCGACAGGTCCTCGTCGCCCGGGTGGTATTCGTCGCGCCGCCTGCATCGCGGCCGTTCCGCTCATCGTCACGGCATGGATCATCGTCGTGCCCCTTCGCACTGGCCCAACGGTGCATGCCGGTCCGGCGTCTCCGGCTGCGGGGCGAACCATCGTCCTGGGGACGGCAAGTGCCGGCGCGGCCTACGCCGTCACGGTGAGCGCCAAGGACCCCGCTCAGCTTCAAGGCAACGACGCCGTCCGCGTGGTGGTGAACGATGCTCAGGGCGAGGTCGAATCCAAATTGCTCCACGCCGCCGATCTCGATTTCTATCTCACCCTTCGGCCTCGGGCTGCGGGCCCGGTAAAAGTGAACCTCTCCGCCGACGCCGGCGTGCGCCTGCCCGATCTTTCCACGACCATGGCCCTGATGCCGGAAGGCGAAGCGGGGGCCGGCGCAGCCTCGAACCCGCAGCGTGGCGTCATTGCCGGCGCCCCCAACAGCACCTGGCAAACCGCGCAGCCCTTCGAACTCGGCCGGACCATCTTCGGTAGCGACGATGAGCGCCCCTACGCCCCATCCAAAACCGAAGACGGCTACGCCGCCATGCTCAAGGGCTTTCAGTGGTTCCGGTTCACCTTCCGCGAGAGCCAGCCAAGGCTGGTCTACTTCGTTCTAAACGTCACCGATCGCGACGTCCCTCTCGATGTCGACATCTTCCAGGCAGGGAAAGACTCCGAAGGCAAGCCCGACGCGGTTCCGTTCACCGACGGCGAGTTTGTCTACAAAATCGAGGCCACGCAGAACTATCCCGGCCTGTACAAATTCCGCACCCGCATCCTCCAGCCGGACCACGAATACTATGTGCGCGTCGCCGCCGACCATCCTGCCTGGCAGTTGCACACCTATGAGTTCGGCGTGCCCCCCTACAAGGATCCGCACGACGCCGTTCGCGCCGGCATGGATTTCCTGGTGAACATGGGCGACACCTGGCTGTCGAACACGCCGCGTCGTGGCGCTGTCGCGCTGCGAACCACCATGCAGCACTCCGAAACGCAGCTGTGCATCGCCTGCCATCCCACCCAATTCACTACCCGCGGATATTTGAAGGCCATCGAAAAAGGCTACCCGCCCACGCAGCGCGCCAGCCTCGAATTCCTCACCGACCGCATTTACAACAACGCGCGCCCGCTCTACGGTGAACCCGGCGCGAACTGGGTGCGCGTCATCTACACCGCTCGTACCGTGGCCAGCCGCCTGCCACTCATCGTGCACGCGTTCGAGCAGAACGTGACCCACGACCCGCCGCGCAAAAAGTTCGACGTGCCATATGCCGCGTTCCTCAAGATTCATTACAAGGGCGTGACGACGCTGCCCGGCGACGAGCCCGACGGCTGCGAACCCGACGTGAGCCCGTTCGAGATCGCCACCCAGAGCTGGCATACCTTCGACCTTGCTTACAACGAGACCCACGATCCGCAATGGCTCGCCGAGCGCGATCACGTCGAGCAACTGGTTTTGCCCCATGAACCCCGGAACATGATCGACCTTGACTGGAAGATCATGTTCTTCTCCGAGGTCAACCGCGAGAAGTACACGCCGCAGATCGACAAGCTCATCGACAAGCTTTACGAATACGAAACGTCCGAGGGAAGCTGGCCGTACCCGTTCGACAAGACCGCCAAGCCCGCCGACTTCATCGCCTACAACGCGATTCTTGCGCTGGCTGAAGCCGGCCGCCGACCTGAAACCGACGAGCACCTGGCCGTCGCCGTGAAAGCCATGCTTGCCGCGCAGCGGCCCGAAGGAAGCTGGGAAGGCGATCCTGTGTACCAGGGATTCAACACGCCGTTTCGCGCAACGCAGTTTGCCGTGATGGCGCTCTCCACCCTCTATCCCGGTACCACGAAAGCCAAGAACTGGGACGCGGCCTATCCCGCGCCCCCGGCATCGCTGGCGGCCAACGACCTGCCCCTTCTTCTCCAGCAACTCGACCAGTTCTGGGATCTCGCCTCCGAGCCGCAGCTCACGCAGATCCGCAACGTTCTGGCTACGAGTGATCAACCGCTGGCGCGTGAAGCCGCGGCGCGTGCTCTGGGACATATGGCGGACCCCGGCGCTGTGCCGGTCCTGATCAAAGCGCTCGGCGATCCCAGCAAAATGGTGCAGACTTCGTCGGCCTATGCGCTGCGCATGATCTTGTCCCGCCGCGAAGAAGCAGGACCAGAGAATCGAAAAAAACTCGCCGCCGCCCTGGCCTCGCCCGACGCGCGCACACGCTGGGGCGCCGCCCGCGTCTTCAACCAGCATTTCAAGAACCTCACCGACGATCTGCAGTTGCTCGCTGCCCTGGAAAAGGATCTCAACGATCCCGTCCCCGCGGTCCGCTTTCAGGCCGCCAGCGGCGTATGGCGCTGGTACTACTGGCAGGTGGATAGACCCGAAACACGCCGCGGCACTCTCGAAGCGCTAGCCGTCCGGTTGAACACTGAGCACGACGCCATGGTTCGCCGCGGCCTCGAAGAAAGCATCTACAACCTCCTCGACGAGAACACCGGCTACCTCTCCGCCTGGGTGCGCGCCAGCGCCAAAGACGAAGACAAGGACCGCATCAACACAGGCTACGAAGCCGTGGCGCGCGACCAGGCGCAGGTGCTTGCAAAAGTTTTGCGTGAAGGCACCCCGCTCGGCCGCGAGGGCATCCTCAACGCGCTGTGGGATTTTCACATCCGCCATTACGCGCTGCCCACCCTCAAGGCAGACACCGTATCCATCGGCCTGCCCGCGGTCCTGACGAAATACGTCGACGGCGTTCCCGATCTGCATCAGCCCGGCTACGAATACCCGCCCTATCGCGAAGCCGTCGATTTCAAGTACGACGTGCATAACGGATTTTTCCAGACCCGCATCGGCAACGACAGCGACTTGATCCATTTCTTCAAGAGTTCCGGCCCCGAACTGGAGGAAGCGCTGCTCAAGTGCCTCAACGGCGCCGACGACACAATGAAGATCGAAGTGCTCAAAGCCGGCAGCACGCTCAGCGAAGCCGGCGATGCGCGTTTCACCCTCGCCGCCCTCGATCTCTCTCAAGATCCCAGCGCCGATGTCCGCCAGACCGTGCGCTATGTCTACGAGGGCGGCCAGCGGGGAATCCTCAATCTTGACTCTCCCGCTCCCGACCCGAAACTGGTAGACAAGGTGGTCGAGATTCTTGAGCACGGCAATCCCGACAGCCAGGCCGTGGCGCTGCCCTTGCTAGCCGCCCTGCCGGAGAACTCTCCGTGGCAACAACAGGCCAGCGTGGAAGAGGCCCTGCGCTCGTTGCTCCGCGCGAAGCCGCGCCCCAAAAACTATGCCCAGGTGCTTGATGCCGCTTCTTCCTTCACCGCCCTGATGCGCGAGCCGGAACTCGAAAAACAGGTGATGGCCGGCCTGAATTCTTTCGACACCGATACATCGCGCGCCGCGGTTCGCATCTGCTTCGAGCACTTCCTCAAGGATCCGCAGTCGGCAGCCGAAGCGAAGACCGCCTTCGCCAACCTCAGCGACTCCGGACTGCAGGTCTTCATCGAGGAAGCGGGCAACCCACAATTTCTCAAGCGGCGCCTGGGTGTCTCTGGCGGCGCCGTCTCGCAGGATCAGGACTATCTCAACCGCCACGCCGCCGTCATGAGAATCAAGGAGCCGCTCGAGTACCCCATCGTGGTCGACACGATTGTGGCCGCTCTTCTCGGTTCCGACGCCAACGTGAGCGCTGCCGCCCTCGACACGCTGCGCAAGGTCGTCGGCGTAGAGCACCGCGCCGACTTCCGCGCCGCCATGGACAAGCTCAAGAACTCCACCAATCCGCGCCTCAAGCTCATCTCCACCAACGTCCTGGGCGGAAAAAAACTTAGCGACGCCCTCAAGGATGTTCAGCCCGGCTCGGTGCTCGACTTCCGCTACTTCGTCACCAAGATAGAGCCAATCCTGGCAACTCCGGGCCGCGACGGCAAAGCGTGCGTGTTCTGCCATGCCAACCACGTCATCTTCAAACTCGAGCCTCCCAATGCGGAAGGCGTCTTTTCCGACCAGGTCAGCGAGGAGAACTACAAGTACGCCATGCGCGTGGTCAACATCGCCGACCCGGAGAAGAGCCTGATCCTCATCAAGCCAACCCGGCCCACTGACAGCGCCGGTGACGTGGGCGACTACCTGGCCACGCACAACGGCGGCCAGCGCTGGCCCCAGAACGAATCCAGCGACCAGTACCGCGCCATTCTCGAATGGATCCGCGGCCGCCGCCTTGAAGCCTCAAACAAACCGAAATAGATAATTCCGGGTGCCCCAGGTCCCCGATTTCGGGACTGGGAGACTAAAGACCCACGCTCGTCTTGCCCGCATCTCCCGCTGCTACAATCTCCAAAGGCGTACCCCCGGCCGCATCTTATTCTTGAGCAAGCCGTACGATCGATGACCCTCCATCTCTTCAACACCCTCTCCGGACAAGTGGACGATCTGGCCCCCGCCGATGGCCAGTCGTTGCGCATGTATGCCTGCGGGCCCACCGTTTACGACTACGGCCACATCGGCAACTTCCGCACCTTTCTGCAAATTGACGTGCTGCGCCGCTTCCTCAAGCTCATCGGCGTCCAGGTGCACCACGTCATGAACATCACCGATGTGGACGACAAGATCATCCGTAACGCGGCCGCAGCCGGCATCCCCATCAGTGAGTACACACCCAAATTCGTTGAAGCCTTCCTCGAAGATCTGGAGTCGCTGCGCGTCCAGCGGCCGGAGCAGATCGCCCGCGCCACCGAGCACATCCCCCAGATGGTTGCGCTCATTCAAACGCTCGCCGCCTCCGGCGCCGCTTACAAAACCGACGACGGCTCCTGGTATTTCCGCCTGTCCGCCTTCCCCGAGTACGGCAAGCTCAGCAAGAAAGATCTCTCCGGAATCGAAGACGGCGCCCGTGTCGATCTCGATGAATACGAGAAGGATTCCGCCCGCGACTTCGCTCTCTGGAAGGCCGCCAGGCCTGGAGAGACATCGTGGGACACGCCCATCGGACGCGGGCGGCCCGGCTGGCACATCGAATGCTCCGCCATGGCCATGGAGTATCTCGGCGACAGCTTCGACCTGCACGCCGGCGGCGAAGACCTGATGTTCCCTCATCACGAGAACGAGATCGCGCAGAGCGAAACCGCCACTCACAAGCCCTTCGCCCGTCACTGGATGCACGTCCGCTTCCTGCTGGTCGACGGCAAGAAGATGTCCAAGAGCGAAGGCAACTTTTACACCCTCCGCGACCTGCTGCTCAAGGGATACAAGGCGTCCGCCATCCGGTTGGCGCTCGTCTCCGTGCCCTACCGGAACCAGCTCAACTTCACCTTCGACAGCCTCACGGAAGCCGGCGCCTCTATCGACCGCCTGCGCACCTTTCACGAGCGGTTGACAAAGGCATCTCTTCCACCCGGAGAAAACGAAAGCATCCAGTTGGCGGTGAAGAAAGCTCGCGCGGAATATTTCGAGGCATTGGCGGATGATCTGAATACAGCGGACGCGAAGGCGCCTATCTTCGACCTGGCGCGTGCCAGCAACTCCGTCATGGATCAGGGAAAATTCTTCGCCGGCGACCGCGATGCCGTGCTGAAAGTACTGGGCGATTTCGATGCTGTGTTTGATGTCATCGAAGACCGCGACGCCGAGCCCACACGCCGCGCGGTCGAATGGGCGCAAAAATCCGGCCGCCAGGCCGACATCGCCCCCGAGCTTCTTGCCCAGCAGAGTCTCACCGACGAAGCTATCGAGGCTCTCATCGCCGAACGCACGCAGGCCAAAAAACAGCGCAACTTCGCCCGCGCCGACCAGATCCGAAAGGAACTCGCCGACAAGGGAATCCTCCTCGAAGACTCGAAAGACGGCGTGCGCTGGAAGAGAAAATAGCCCCTCTGCTTTGCGTTCACACACGGGCTCGCATCGCAGCGAACGTCCACTCACCTGAAAGGAAACCGGGCAAGCTTTCGTAATTATGACCTTGGCGCTACCGTTGCTCGGGTAGCCCAACTCCCGGGAGAAAACTGCGTCCCACACCCTTCCGGGATCACCGAGGCCGCAGACTCACTTGTGGTGGATAAACTTTCCGCTCTGCAACTCGTTGAATGCCTCACGCAGCTCTGCCTGGGTATTCATCACGATAGGCCCGTACCACGCCACCGGCTCCTCCAGCGGCTTGCCGGAAACCAGCAGGAACCGAATCCCCTCCGGCCCCGCCTGCACCACGATCTCGTCGCCGCGATCGAACAACACCAGCGAATGATTTTTTGCGTCATACACCGGCGCGGCGTTCGGGTCCACGGCCGACTCGGTCAGCACCGCCCGCGGGTCGGACGCATCGCGGAACGTTCCCGCCCCGGCAAACACATACGCGAACGCGTTGCGCGTGGTTTCCACCTGGATGCGCTTTCGCGTGTTCGGCGGCACTGAGATGTCCACGTATCGCGGATCGGCCGCCACCCCCTCGACCGGTCCCGTTTTTCCCCAGAACGTTCCGCAGATCACGCGCGCTTTCGTACCGTCGTCCTCGGTCACCTCGGGGATCGCGCTCGACGGAATGTCCTGGTACCGCGGGTCGGTCATCTTCAGCGACGCCGGCAAGTTGGCCCACAACTGGAACCCGTGCATGCGCCCCCGGTCGTCGCCTTTGGGCATTTCCTGGTGCAGGATGCCGCTGCCGGCGGTCATCCACTGCACGTCGCCCGCCGTCATCCGGCCCTTGTTGCCCAGGCTGTCGCCGTGCGCCACTTCCCCCGCCAGCACATACGTGATCGTCTCGATGCCCCGGTGAGGATGCCAGGGGAATCCCTTCATATAGTCCGCCGGGTTCTCGTTGCGGAAGTCATCCAGCAGCAGGAACGGGTCGAACTGATGAGTTTTGCCGAAACCGAAGGCACGCTCGAGCTTCACGCCGGCGCCCTCGATCGTCGGTACAGTTTGGGTAATGTCTTTCACCGCTCGGAGAGACATAGGACCTCCATTTCAGGTATATCCATTGGATGCGCGAGCAAGATATTCGTTGCAACAACTATCTTCCCGGAACGCAACTTCGGGTCAGGTTTCAGCCAGCCAGGCCTCGTCGTCTACGGGAGCCCTGACCCCTGATCCCTGACCCCTGATCCCTGTCGTTCACCCCTTGATGAACTGCGCTTCCACCGTGATGTGGACGTCTTCGCCGACCAGGAAACCGCCGGCTTCCAGCGCCGCATTCCAGTTCAGCCCGAAATCCTTGCGATTGATCTTCGTGGTGGCGGAAATGCCGATGCGCGTATTTCCCCAGGGATCCTTGGCCGGCTGGGTAGGTCCTTCCACTACCAGCGTCACCGGCTTGGTCACGCCATGGATGGTCAGGTCGCCAGTCACCCGGTATTCGGCTTCCCCCTTCTGCTCCACCTTGGTGGACTTGAACGTCATGGTGGGGTATTTCTCCGCGTCGAAGAAGTCGGCGCTCTTCAGGTGACCATCGCGCTGCGCGTCATGGGTGTTGACTGTCGAGACATCAAACGAAGCCTCGACGCTGGAGAGAGAGGAATCGCCGGTGTGCTCGGTAAGCGTGCCCGTCAAGCCGGTAAAGGTCCCCTTCACGTTGGAGATCATCATGTGCTTCACCTTGAACTCGGCCGAGGAGTGGGCCGGGTCGAGTTTCCAGGTGATGAGGGACGCGGGAGAGGAAGTCGTGGTTGCCATGGAATGGCTCCTTTCAGTACCTTGGATGCGGGAGCGAAGTATTCGTTGCAACAACTATCTCGGGAAAATCAACCCTCCCAATCGACCTGCCCCCTGGCCCAGGATCCGGGACCTCGGCTTTTCCGGGCCCCGCCGCCCGCTTCTCCCTTGCATCCCGGCCATTCGTCCCGCGGAAAGTGCAACCATGGAAACGACACGTTAAGATGGCCTCACGACCTTGGCTGCTGATCCCCCGATCGACCGTCAACCCGCGCCCCAGGAGCCCTTCGATGCAGAACCTGCTCTACGACCTGCGCTTTGCCCTGCGCCAGTTGCGCAAATCCATCGGGGTGGCCGTCCTGGCTATCCTTACCCTCGCCCTCGGCATAGGCGCCAACACCGCCATCTTCACCGTCATCGACAGCGTTCTGCTCCGCCCGCTCCCGTATGACCATTCCGGCCGCCTGGTCTATATCGGCTCCAAGGCCGATAAACCCAGCTTCAGTGCCACCTCCTGGCTGAACTTCGCCGACATTCGCTCCCAAGCCAGGCTCCTCGAAAACATTGCCGGATACAACGAAGATGTCAGCGTCGTGGCCAACCGGGATGCGTCCCTGAGCGTGGTCGCCCCACACGTTACGCCTAGCCTGTTTCCCATGCTTGGCCGCCCGCCCCTGCTCGGCCGCACCTTCACTGAGGCCGACGGCGTCGCTGGAGGGCCGGCCGTCGTCATTCTGTCGGAGGGACTGTGGCGCGAGATGTTTCACGCCGACCCGAACATCGTCGGCCAGACGATGAGCCTCAGCAACAAGCCCCACACCATCGTTGGTGTCATGCCCGCCGCCTTCCGATTCCCCGAACAGCTCGGAGCCGATCTGAGGAAGGGCGTCTGGCTCCCGCTTCAGCCCACGCCCGAGATGCTGAAGGAACGGGGATATCAGTTCTTCCAGGTCATCGGAAGACTTCGCCCAGGAGTTACGACTCCGCAGGCCCAGAAAGAACTCGATGCCATCGGAGCCCACATCCCCAAGACGGAAAAAAATGACAAGGTCGAATTCAGCGCCTGGCCCTACCAGGAAGTTCTCACCGGGCCGGTGCGCCCCGTGCTCTACGCGCTGTTTGGAGCTCTGGGCCTTGTCCTGCTCATCGCCTGCGCCAATGTCTCCAACCTGCTGATCGCTCGCTGCCTCGGCCGCCAGCAGGAATTCGCGGTCCGGGCGGCCCTGGGCGCCGGCAAAACCCGGCTGGTCCGGCAAATGCTCGCCGAAGGGCTGGTGCTCAGCCTGCTGGGATGCGGAGTGGGCGTGCTTCTGGCAGAGCTGGCCATGTTCGCCATTCGCAAGCTCCCCGAGGACACCATTCCCCGCGGCGACTCGATCGCTATCCACTGGACCATTCTCTTCATCCTGGGCGCGATCGCCGTCCTTACCACTGTTCTTTCGTCCCTCTTGCCGGCGCTGCTGGTGGCCCGATCCAATCCCCAGGCCGCCCTACAGACCGCCTCTCGCGGTGTGGGCTCGCGATCCGTAGGCGGCAAGCTCAGTGGCTGGCTGGTCGCCGGTGAGGTCGCGCTTTCCACCTTGCTCCTGGTCGGAACCG
>CAVPNO010000104.1:0-90721 GCA_963706455.1 uncultured Acidobacteriota bacterium
ATGTGTTGCTGCTTCGGCTGCAACCTACGTATTGCTATGAAATTTCCATGGTGCGAGCAGGCGGTCTTCGATCTCGGCGGGTGAACTGGAATTCGGCAATCAACGGCATGGCCACGGCCCAGACCCCGGAACACTACGATCGCCATGACGCCGGAAGCAGCAGGCTCTTGTACGCCTCGGCATGTAGCCACGCACCATGACGCGGCCGAAGATGAACACGAACATCAGCGGCTGCAGAAAGGTCTGCAGCAGCAACACGACGAAGTTGCGGCGGGCGACATGGACATCGCGCAGCATGGCGAAAAATGTTTTCCAGTTCATTCCCGCAGGCTCCTTCCGGTGTGGTGCAGAAACAGGTTTTCCAGGCTGGGCTCGGAGATGTGCACGTCGCGCAACTCCGAACCCGCGGCAGAAGCCAGGCTGGCGATCTCGGCAATCAGAGCGCCGCCATGGAGTTACAGATCGGCGCCGCCCTGATCGTTGGCCCGCACCTCCCGCACCCCGTGCAAAGATTGCAGCCGCTGCAGCAGTTCGGCAGACTGACGACCGAAGCGGAGACTGCTCGATCCGCCGCTGCAGATTGGAAGCTCGTCGATCGCCGACAATGACGCACTCGCCGGCGTGCTTCAGAACTGGGGCGTTACCCTCGAAAAGGATCTGGTTCTCGACCTCAATCCCATCGGCCAGCTGGCAGGCGTGGGGCCGCAGGTAGCTCTTGTTACCCGCTACGAAGCGCAGCCCATCGTGAACGACATGAAGGGAACCGCCGTCGGCATCCCGCTGGCGCGTTCGCTTGAGGTAAAGGACAACGGCAAGGCCAGCTTGCAAAAGCTCTTCGATACGTCGGAGAGCAGCTTTGCCACCACCAACCTCAGTTCGGCATCGATCAGCCTTCACGATCCGAAGAACAAGAAAGGCCCCCTGACCCTGGCAGTGGCGGGCAGCTACAACACTGGAAAGCCCAATTCCGAGGGCCGTTTTGTGGTGGTGGGAAGCTCTACCTGGGCCGCCAACCGGTTTATCGGATTCAACGGCAATGGCGACCTGGCGCTGAATGCCGTCAATTGGCTGTCATCCGATGAGGACCTGATCTCCATTCGTCCCAAGCCGAAGGACGACCGGCGCATCACCATGACACACGCGCAGCTCAACACCGTTCGCCTCACGAGCCAATTTGGTTTGCCACTCGTGATCATCTTCGCGGGCATAGCCGTCTGGTGGAGGCGCCGTTGATTCCCACCGCTCGCACAGCGGGTGCCCCAGGTCCCGCACTTAGAGCCAGGGATGCCATGGCTCGATCCGGAATTCTGATACTGCCATGAAGTTCCGCGGCCTCATCGTCGCCATCGTGGTTCTCCTTGCGCTTTCGGGAGTCCTGTACTGGTCCAATCACCGCAAGCCTGCCGAGTCGAGCTCGACCGCTTCCTCGACCACCTCGCCGGCGATCCTGAAATTGGATCGGGCCGGTATTTCGCAGATCACCCTTACCCGGAGAGGCACCCCGCCGGTCACTCTGACCAGGGATGCCGCGCATAACTGGCGCATTACCGAGCCCAAACCGCTGAATGCCGACCAGGATGCGGTTTCGAGTCTTCTCGGGACGGTTTCCACGCTGAACTCCGACCGCGTGATTGAAGAGAAAGCATCGGACCTGAAGCCGTACGGTCTCGATCAGCCGGCCGACACGGTCGACATCACCGCCAGGGATGGCACGCGGAAACTGCTGATCGGCGACGAAACACCCGCCGGCCAGGATGTTTACGCCCTGCTTCAAGGCGACCCGAAGGTCTACACGATCGCCAACGATAACAAGACGAGCATCGACAAGGGATTGAACGATCTGCGCGACAAGCGCCTGGTGACCATCGAGCCGGACAAGGTCAGCCGCATCGAACTGCGCGCCAAAGGCCAGGATATGTCGTTCGCGCGCATCAAGGATGGCTGGCAGATCGCAAAGCCGAAAGCGCTGCGCGCCGATGGCCCGGCGGTGGACGCGCTGGTTCGCTCCGTCTGCAATGCGCGCATGGACCTCGGCACTTCCGGAGACGATCATGCCGCGGCCGACTTCGCGCATGCGGCGCCTCTGGCTACCGTTGTATTGACCGGGGATCAGGGCCCGCAGACGCTCGAAGTCCGCAAGAACAAGACCGACTATTATGCCAAGACCACCGCGGCCGAAGGGGACTACAAAACGGAAAGCAGCATAGGTTCCGAGCTCGACAAAGGTCTCGATGATTTCCGTAGCAAAAAGCTCTTCGATTTCGGATTCCAGGACCCGAACAAGATCGAACTGCATGCCGGCGCAAGATCCTGGTTCCTGACACGAAGCGGTGCGGACTGGTGGTCCAACGGCAAGAAGATGGACCCGGCCGCAATCGACTCTCTCCTCGAGAAACTTCGTGATCTGACGGCCACGGGCTTCCCTGATTCTGGATTCGACTCCCCTGCATTCGAAGCCACCGTGACCTCGAACGACGGCAAGCGGGCAGAGAAGGTGCTGATTTCGAAATCAGGAGACAAAACCATTGGCCGGCGGGAGAACGAGCCCGCTCTCTACGAATTGCCTCCGAATTCTATCGGCGAACTCACCACGGCGGCAGAAGGGCTGAAACCGCGCTGATCCGCCTATTCTCATCTTTTGAAGGTCGGGTTGCGGCGTAAATAATAATAAGAGCTATGTCCTTCAAGCCATTCCTGCGTCTCGTGCGCGATGGCCGGCTGACGCCTCTTTTGGGCGTGGGCGCGGACCTCAAGTCGTTCTACCGGCTCACGTACCTTGCTGCTGCGGGAGAGGCAGGGCTGCTCGGCCGGCTGGCAACCGGGCCGGCCACTCTCGATTCGCTGGCCGAGTTCTACGCCGCTTCCGGCCAGGGCAGGGAGGCGCTTGAAGCCTGGCTGCAGATGGGGATTCGCTTGCGGCTGCTGCGCGTGGGCCCTCATGGCTACACGCTCCGCGGGCGCGCACGTGCGTTCGCCAGGCCCGAGAACGACCCGGCGCTGGCCATGGTGGAGGAGGTAGCCGGTCTCCACCACAAGCTCATCTCGGCGACGCTCTCCAGGATCCGGAACGGCCAGCTCTGGAGCCTTGCCGATCAGGACGGCGAACTGATTGCCCGCTCCTCTCGTGTGCTCGAAGCCTTTCAAGCTGAGGTCATTCTGCGTACGTTTCCGAAAAGCGGCGCTCTGCGCCTGCTCGAGATCGGCTGCGGCTCCGGCGTCTACCTGCGATACGCTGCCATGAGCAACCCTTCCCTGACAGCTCTAGGGATGGAGCTTCAGCCGGCGGTGGCGGAAATGGCGCGAACGAATCTCCGCAGCTGGGGGCTGGAGAGCCGGGTCAAGATCGAAGATGGCGACTTTCGCGCGAAAGCAACTGGCGAAACGTTTGACATTGCGACGCTTTACAACAACATCTACTACTTCCCGGTCAACGAGCGGGTCGCATTGTTTGAACGCGTCGCCCGATTTCTCCGGCCGGGCGGATTTTTGCTTTTGATCACATGCTGCCAGGGGGGCAGCCTTGCTGTGGAAGCGTTGAACCTGTGGGGAGCGGCCACCAGCGGCGCCGGGCGGCTGCCAGCCATCGACGAACTCGTGAGCCAACTGCGCCAGGCCGGATACGCCAGGGTGACGACCAGGAACCTGCTTCCCGGGGACCGCTTCATGTCGTTCCAGGCTTTTCGCAGCTAACAGCTGCCGCTACTTGGATTTCATTTCGAAGGCGTCCACTGTGCCGGTTGCCTGTGCCAATTCCAGGCGCGCCTGGTTCCAGGCGAGGTACGCCTCAACCTGCTCTTCGCGCGCATCCACCTCCTGCAATTCGGCGCTGACCATTTCGGCGTTGTCGCCCAATCCATTGGCGAAGCGCCGTTGCGCCCGCGCCAACCCTTCCTGGGATAGTCCCAGTGCCGCTTCGCATTCATGCGCACGGCTGGAGGCGGTCTGAAGGTTGGCAAAGGCGCGCCGCACTTCCATCTCGATCTGCCTTTTAAGATCGTGCTGTTGAATTGCAAATTGCTGGACGGCTGCGTTGGACTGTGCTTCCTGGGCTTTTCGCCGACCGCCGTCAAACAACGTGATCTTTGCGGAAACGCCAACGGTATGCGTAATCACCGAGTTCTGCGGTCCTACGTCGCCATATGCAGAAACGGTGGGCAGTATGGCGGCGCGGTCGGCTCCGGATTGATCGCGTGCTTCCTCCAATCTTCCAGCGGCCGCACGCAGCTCGGCACGGGTGCGGAGCGCGAGAGAAATCTGCGCGGCGAGATCGACTCCGGCGTTGGAATCGAAGTTAAGGACATCCGTGAATTCGAGCGTGGTGTCGAATTCGAGACCCAGGTCGTCCAGAAGTTGGAGACGCGCCTGGGTTGCGGCATTCTGCGCCGCACCTAGCTTGCGCCGGCTTGCCGACAGGTTGAGCAGCGCGTGAGTCAATTCCGCATCCGATGCTTTTCCCGCCTCAATATCATGATGGGCAGTGGTTACGTTCGCATCGGTTTGCTGAACATCCGCCTCCGCGCAACGCATTCTGGCTTCGGCTGCCAGCGCCAGAAGGTAGTCGTGCGCCGCTCGTGCAGAAGCGGATTCACGTGTGCCGGCGGCGCCGGCCATTTCGACGTCGAGAGCAGCCCGGATCGCGCGTGAGCGCCGGATGGCACCCAGGTCGAACACGGTCTGGGTCATTTCCACGCGTCCGTCAAAGACATTGAAGGGGCCAACTTCAGAAGGAATTTTGAAGTTCGGCACGCCGGTGGGAAAGTTGAATCCTTCCGCGCCCAGGTTGCGCGTGAGGTTCGACTCGGAGATATTTCCCGTCAGCAGCGGAAATCGGTAGGAACGCGCCTCGGCCACGCGCGCATGGGCCGCGCCGACTGCTGCATCTGCGAGCTGCACGGAAGCAGGGCCGCGTGGCGAGGCGGCCAGGGCAATCGCCTGCGTGAGACTCAAACGCACAGGCTCTTGCGCACAGGCGGGGCAAAGAGAAAGCAGGAAGACCAGCCAAGAGGTGTATTTCATTGTGGTATATATTAACCAGCGTTTCATGCCCCAACAAACCCCAAATACCCGCAGAACATTTGTCTTACTCTCGATAGCTTGCATCGTTGTTCTGTTCGTGTCCTTATGGATCACCCGGCGCGGTTCGGGCCGGCCAATAAGCCCCGCGGTTGCGGCGGCGAGCAGTCCTGCCAGCGAGGGCGTTTCCGCCATGGGACGCTTTGAGCCCATGGAACCGATCACCCGCGTGAGCGCACCTTACATCCAGGGGCATCCTTCCACGATCGCGCAGATCAAGGTATCCGAGGGCGATCATGTGCGCGCCGGACAGCTGATCGCCATGCTGGCCGGCAGGGAGCAGCTCAAAGCTGCGGTGGAAGAGGCAAAGGCCCGCGTCGCGGCGGAGCAGATCAGGCTCGAGGATGCCGAGGCCGCGCCGCGGGCCTCCGATGTCGCGGCCCATGCAGCGGAGGTGGAGCGCTCCCAGGCCTCGGTTCGCTTCGCGCAGGCGGAATTCGAGCGCTACCAGTTCTTGCGCACCACCCGCGACGTTTCCGCATCCGAAGTGGAACAAAAGCAGAACGCGTTGATCGATGCGCAGCAGGTGCTGGAGGCGGCCAAGGCTCGCCAGGCAGGCCTTTCCGAGCGTCACGAGCAGCAGGTGCAGGCTGCGCAATCGGAACTCGATCAGGCACGCGCACAGCTTGACCGCGCTCGCTTCGACGATGCCAGCGCTGAAATCCATGCTCCCGCCGACGGCGTGATTCTCCACGTCCGGGCCCGTCCCGGAGAGCAGGCGGGGCCGGAGGGAATCGTCGAACTGGCGCGTACCGCGCAGATGGATGTGTTGGCCGAAGTTTACGAAACCGACATCCGTCGCGTAAGGTTGGGCGAGCACGCCGAAGTGACCAGCAACCTGCTCGCGGCAGGAACGAAACTCACCGGGACGGTGGTGGATATTGGCAGGGAAGTGGGCCGGGCGGCCATGACCACCGGGGACACTGCTGCCTTTGCTGACGCACGGGTCGTGCTGGTGCGTATCCGGCTGTCCGACGGCAGCTCCACTTCCAACCTCATCGACGGCAAGGCGTCGGTCGTTTTCCGTCCCTGATATTGGAGATGAAACGCTCCTGGTTCATTGCCTGGCGGCAACTCATAAAGGAGAAGCGCCGCGTAGCCGCGGCTGTCGCTGGCATCACGTTTGCGGTGCTGCTGATGCTCGTCCAGCTTGGATTTGAGCAAGCCCTTTTCAAAAGCGTGCGCTTGCTCTACGAGCAGTTCAACGCGGAGCTATTCCTGGTGAATCCGCGCTACCAGAACTCTCAGCTCACGTTCAACTTTTCCCAGCGCCGCCTGGAGCAAGCCCTGGCCATCGATGGGGTGGAATCCGTGGACCCCGTGTACCTGCAGATGTTGATATGGAAAAACCCCGTCACGCAGACCAAGGTGCAGATCTTCGCCATCGCCATTCCGCCCCGTACCGGGATCTTGACCATTCCCGAAGTGGATAGGCATATGGCCGGCCTGCGGGTTCCCGACACCGTCCTTTACGACGGGTGGTCGCGCAACGAATTCGGGCCGATGGCCAACCTGCTCGATCGCGGTCCAGTCAAAGTTGAAATCGACAGCGTCACCACCACCACCGAAGGCGTCTTTCACATGGGCACCTCCATGGCCACCAACGGCAACATTGTCATGAGCGACGAGACATTCCAGCACCTGATGCCTGCCTCCGATCTGCGCCTGCCGAATGTCGGTCTCATCAAGCTGGCTCCGGGGACTGACGTCCTTGCCGTGCAGAGCCGCTTGCGAAACCTTCTGCCCGACGACGTCAACGTGCTCACCCGCGAGCAACTCATGGACGTCGAGACCACCTACTGGGCCACGCATACGCCCATCGGCTTTGTCTTTCGCATGGGACTTCTCATGGGGCTCATCGTCGGCTCCGTAGTGGTCTATCAGATCCTGTACAACGATGTCTCCCAGCACCTGAAAGAGTACGCCACGCTGAAGGCCATGGGTTATACTGACGGCTTTCTGTTTCAGGTCGTGCTCCAGGAAGCGCTCATCCTTTCCATCTTCGGACTTATTCCGGGAATCATCCTTTCCCAGGCGGTGTACAGCATCGCGCATTGGGCGACGCTGCTCCCGCTGCGGATGGACCCGATCCGCGTGCTGATTGTTGCCGTGCTCACAGCCGGGATGTGCGTCTTTTCCGGGATGCTTGCCACGCGCCGTCTCCGGCACGCCGATCCGGCGGAGATTTTTTGAGCCATGTCGCACGAGCCCATCCTCGCCGTCACCGAACTCAATCATTTCTACGGCTCCGGCACCCTGCGCCGCCAGATTCTTTTCGACGTCGCGGCATCCATCGACCCCGGAGAAATCGTTCTTATCACCGGCCCTTCCGGGTCGGGAAAGACTACCTTTTTGAGTCTTGCCGGCACCCTGCGCACCGTTCAACACGGCAGTATCCGCATCTTCGGCAAGGAACTGAACGGCGCATCCCAGTCAGAGCTCATCGAGATCCGCAAGAGCACGGGATTTATTTTCCAGAACCAGAACCTTCTCGATTCGCACACCGCGCTGCAGAACGTCGAACTCTCGCTCGGGATATGGCCGGCAATGCCCGCCGATGAGGTCCGGTCGGCCTGTCATGAGGCGCTGGAGGCGGTCGGGCTCGGCAACCACATGCATCACTATCCGCAACAGCTATCTGGCGGACAGAAGCAGCGTGTGGCCATAGCCCGAGCCCTGGTGCGCAAGCCCCCCATCATTTTTGCCGACGAGCCCACCGCGTCTCTGGATCGCAAATCAGGCCGCGAAGTTGTCGAACTGATGCAGGTGCTGGTGCACCGGCAGAACTGCGCCATTCTGATGGTGACTCACGACCATCGGATTCTGGACATCGCCGATCGCATTCTCAGCCTCGAAGAGGGCCGCGTCTCCAGCTTCGAATCAAGCCTCGCCGGCACCAGCCGTTTCCTCACCACCGTGTCTCAACTGCAGCGCAGTGGAAGCCTGATTGCGTATGTGGACAAACTCTCGAATGAGAAGTTCCAGGACCTTGTGCAGCAGACTTCGCAGGACCTGCAGTGGATCCTGGAGACGATCGAATTGGGAAGCCGCGAGGCGCTTCAGTCGCTGATCTATGAGATTCTCGAAGCCGTCGCGCACAAGATCAAGGTAATGCTGGGGGCCGAAAAGGCTTCCCTGTTTATCGTCAATCCGGAGAGCAGCGAACTCTACTCGCGATTTGTCCGGAACAAAGCTGCCGGCGCTTCTGACGCCGCCTCCCCGCACGAACCATCCGCGGCCGACGGCGGAATCCTGCAACTGCTCAAACCAGGCGTCTCTTCCTATTTTGATTTCGCTTTCCAATATGAACAGGACCATCGCGACGGGCGGCTCCTGTGCATGCCCGTGGTGGACCGGCGGGGGAGTGTGCTCGCCATTCTTGAGATGATCAAGCGCCAGGAAGATCCCGCGTTCAACGAGGCTGACGAGAAAAACTTCGCAGACTATGCGGAATCGCTGGCCGTAATTCTTGAAGCCTCGTTGCAGATCGCTATCCAAAATCGTGGGTAACGCCGCCGTATTCATGGTCAAATCATTCTTTCGATCACCGTTCCCCGCGCGGCCGTTGCAATGGAATGCGGCCTTACAGTAGCAAGGTGAGGAAATAGCCATGTTCAAAAAGTTGGTGCTCATTACTCGCAAAACCCGGCTCGAGGGCCTGATAGAGCGCTTCAATACGCGCTCGCAGGCCAAGTTCTACATCGGGCACGCCGGCGGCGATTTTGCCGATTATGAGCGCGAGGATGACGCCTACCGCGCCGCCCTCGATCTGCTCCGGCGGACCCTGGATTTCGAAATGCCGGTTCAACTCGTTGATCGATCGCTGGTGCCGACATTTCAGTTCCAGAAAGACGATGTGGTGGTAACCCTCGGTCAGGATGGGCTGGTGGCCAACACGGCGAAGTACGCCGGCGCGCAGCCGATCGTGGCCGTGAATCCCGAACCGAGCCGGTTCGACGGCATTCTCCTTCCATTTCTCCCCGGCCAGGCACGCATCGCCGTTGAGCGTGTTCTAGCGAGCAAGGCAAAGGTGCGAGAAGTGACGTTGGCTGCAGTCGTTCTCAGCGACGGGCAGCGGCTTCTGGCCTTCAACGATCTGTTTCTTGGCGCCAGGAGCCACGTCTCGGCGCTCTACCGTATTTCTTGCCGCGACCGGTCCGAGGTTCAGTCTTCCAGCGGCGTGTTGGTGTCGACCGGCGCAGGTTCCACGGGCTGGGTATCGTCCGCCTTCAATATGGCATCGGGGATCGCGGGATTTCGCGGCGGCCCGCCCATCGAGAGAATCCAGATGCCCTGGGAGGATCCGCGTCTCCTTTACATCGTGCGCGAACCATTCCTCAGCCGGCACTCGCAGATCGGCATCGTTGCAGGGATGCTGAATGCCGGCGACGCGATCGTCCTTGAATCGCTGATGCCGTCGGGAGGAGCGATCTTCAGCGACGGCATCGAAGCCGACTATCTCGAATTCAACTCCGGCGCGGTGGCCCGCGTCTCGGCGGCGGAGCAGCGGGCCTGCCTTGTCGTAGGATGAAGCGCATGAAGGTTGCCGTCGACATTGTTATCTTCACCATTCAGGAAGGGGCGCTGAAGGTGCTCCTGGTCAAGCGGCGAATTCCGCCCTTCAAGGACCAACTGGCGATTCCGGGTGGCTTTGTGCTTCCGGAAGAAGACCTCGACCGAGCGGCCCTGCGCGAGCTGCGCGAAGAGACCGGTGTTACCGATTTGTACCTCGAACAGCTCTACTCGTTTGGCGATCCAAGGCGCGATCCGCGCGGAAGAATCATCTCCATTGCCTACTTCGCGCTCATTTCCGCCGATCAGCAGCTGAAGGCCGGCTCCGATGCGGCGGAGGCACGATGGTGGCCCGTCCATTCGGTTTCTTCGCTCGCCTTCGATCACGCGAAGATTCTCGCCTGCGCGATCGAACGCCTCCGCAACAAGCTGGAATACACGACAGTTGGTTTTCAACTCCTTCCGGCGAAGTTCACCCTGGGCGAACTCCAATCTGTGTATGAGGCCATCCTGGAGAAAAAGCTGGATAAGCGAAACTTTCGTCGCAAAATCGCAGAGCTCAAGATCCTGAAGCCTCTTAAGGAGTATCGAAGCGACATTGGACGGCCGGCGCAGTTGTTCCAGTTTGTGGCGGCGCGCTTTGAAAAGCTGAAGGACAAGGGGATTGTCTTTCCGTTTTAAGCCGGTTCCACGCCGTGTAATAACCGAACGAACGGTCGGATTTGCGCCCGCCAATCTTCATGCGTTGAAACTTGCGATCGGCGAGATTCCAGGCCAGGATCGAGGCCGTCGAGTCTGGCGTTGCGGCGGGCGATTAAGCGTGGCGTCTGGCGAGCAGCCGGCTCACCGAGAGGTGCTCATCGCTACGCCCAAAAATGAAGCACAAGAAACAGAGCCCAAAAACAGAATGATCGAGCGAGGCGCCGAAATATTGCCACAGCGGAACAGGATTGCCGGGAAAATTGGACGAGAGTAGCAACACGACCATAAAGACCAGGCCGAAGCCACTGGCAGTCCTGACCCATATGCCGAAAACGAGGGCCAAACCAATGGCCAACTCGCCATAAGCAACCAGGAAAGCTATCGGCGTGGCATGCGGCAGCACAATCTTTTCGAGGACGGGTACAAAGAATGGATAGGCCGAACCTGTCTGTAGAAACCGATGGATCCAGGTCTCAAATCCGCCATGCAAGGTGAATTGTGTGCCAAAGACTTTATACTCGCCGAAGACGAGAAAGAAGACACCAACTGCCATTCGCAATCCGGCCAAAACAAGGGCATTCCGGTCGATCATCTTTTCGGGCGTCGGCATGGTCGGCGATCATTTTACCTTGAAGTCATACGAAGCGCCGGGAGATGATTTTTAGACCGCGCGTCCTGCTGCCGCGCCCGACGCCCATGCCCATTGGAAGTTGAATCCGCCCAGGTGGCCCGTGACGTCCACCACTTCTCCGATAAAGTAGAGTCCGCGGACGCTGCGGCACTCCATGGTTTGCGCCGAAAGCGCATCGGTGCTCACTCCGCCTGCCGTCACTTCCGCCTTCTCGTAACCTTCCGTCCCGCTGGGCATGAATGTCCAGCAGTGCAGCCGGCGCTCCAATTCGTCAAGGTCATGATTGGTCCAGCTTCGCGGCGCGGCCACGTCGACTAAACGATCCGCCAGGCGGACCGGGAGTTGCGCGCGCAGCGTTGTCTTGAGGGTAAGCAGATCGCGCCGCGCATTCGGCTCCCGCAACGGGGTGAGTACGGGCTTCTCCGGTGACCAGTCGATGCGGATCGAATCGCCCCGGCTCCAGTACGACGAGATTTGCAGGATGGCCGGACCGCTCAAACCGCGATGCGTGAAGAGCATCTTTTCCCGGAAGCTGCGCTTGCCGCAGGAGGCAATCACCGGCGCCGAAATGCCGGCCAGATCGTGGAAAGATGTGTGCGCTTCGCCGGACAGGGTGAGAGGAACCAGCGCCGGGCGGCACGGCTCATGGGGAATTCCAAATCGCTGGGCAACGTCGTAGCCAAACCCCGTCGCTCCCATCTTGGGAATGGACAGCCCGCCGCTGGCAACCACGAGCGCGGAGGCAGTGAAGGCGTCCGTACCGGCGACAAGCGTAAAGGCGCCCGAGGAATCATCGCGACGCACTTCGCCGACGGCCGTCGCGAGAAACACCCGCACGCCGGTGTCCAGGCATTCGCGCATCAGCAGGTCGACAACCTGTTGCGCTGATCCGTCGCAGAAGAGCTGGCCCAGCGTCTTCTCGTGATAAGCGATCCCATGGCGCTCCACGAGCCGGATGAAGTCCGCGGGCGTGTAACGCGCCAGCGCCGATTTCGCGAAATGGGGATTGGCGGAAAGGAAATGATCGGGCCGCGTGTACAGGTTGGTGAAGTTGCATCGGCCTCCGCCGGAGATCAGAATCTTTTTGCCCGGCCGCTCGGCGCGCTCCAGCACCGCGACGCGCCGGCCGCGACGTCCGGCTTCGATCGCGGCCATCAGGCCTGCGGCGCCGGCGCCGAGGATGAGGACATCGAACTTGTTCTGATTCACGATCGGCGTTGGCGGTTTCCCACCCCCGCGACAGTAGACAGCCGCGAGGAGGGGCACGGAAGATGTTAGAACACCGAAGCGGAGGACGACGAGCACGAGCGCACCGAGGATGCCTGCTCGTGCGCATGGTAGCTGGAGCGCACCAGCGGGCCGGACTCCACGTGGCGGAAGCCCATCTTCAGCGCGTCCGCTTTGAGTTCGTTAAATTCGCGCGGGGTGTAAAGGCGCTTCATGGGCAAATGATCGCGCGAGGGCCGCAGATACTGCCCGATGGTGAGGATGTCGCAGCCCACGGCGGCCAGGTCGCGGAAGACCTCGAGCAATTCGCGGGTCTCCTCGCCGAGTCCGACCATAACACCGGATTTGGTTACGCCCTCCGGGTTCAGCTCCTTGGCGTATTCGAGCAGCCGCAACGTGCGTTCGTAGCGCGCTCCCGACCGCACGACGCGATAGAGCCGCGGCACCGACTCGGTGTTGTGGTTCAGCACTTCTGGGCGGGCGTCGACCACCATGCGGATCGCTTCCTCAAGGCCCTGGAAGTCGGGGATCAGCACTTCCACGCGGCAACCGGGGGCCTGGCGGCGAATCTCGTCAATCACCATGGCGAAGGCGCGCGCGCCTCCCACCAGGTCGTCGTCGCGGTTCACGCTGGTGATCACGGCGTGTTGCAATCCGAGCGCCGCCACGGCCTGGGCGACGCGGCGTGGTTCATCGAAGTCGATCGGTTCGGGCCGGCCCTTGGGCACCGCGCAGAAGCCGCAGCGCCGCGTGCACAGGTTGCCGAGCATCATGAAGGTCGCCGTCTTGGCTTGCCAGCACTCGCCGATGTTGGGGCAGTGCGCGCTCTCGCACACGGTGTGCAGCCCCAGCGAGCGGGCCAGGCGCTTGAGGTCGTGGTAATTCTCGCCTACGGGCGCACGCGCCTTCAGCCAATCGGGCTTGGGCACGGGAGTCGTACGCAGCGGCGCAATCTGCACCAGATCCATGGGTTGATTGTAGCCGGGCAAGGACGTCGTTCGGAACTGATTGATTTCTAAACGAGTTGTGCCCTTTCACAGTTTCGCTGGATTTTTTTTTGAATGGCGACGCAGGCCGGGCCGCGGGAGATCGGCATCTCCAGTCCTCGAAATGGGCGGTTATTTCTGCAAAACGGCGGGGGGAATTTACAACTCCACTTACCTAAGAAATACCCGAGGCGAAATGCCTTAGTGACAAACCGCTTTTGCCCTAGGTACATTGATTTTGCGACCCAAACCAAAACCAGACCTAGATTTTGAAATCGGAAGTGTGCCTTTCCGCAATGTTGTGCGATCTGCAAACACATAAGCTAAACAGTTTGGGTTGCGAAGGGATTGAAGCTGCCACGGTCTCAGGCGTTGCCACCAAGGAACGGGACAACGGAGAAGGATGAAATGAAAAGCAATCGGAAGCCGGCGACGCTATGCGCCCTGCTGGCACTGGGAATTTGTGGTTGGCATCGTGTGTACGGCCAGGTGGCTGATTCCGCTCCGCTTGCAGATTCTTCTATTGCGCTCTCAGCCGGTCAGCCACCGGCGGTCCTCTCGAGGGTTGTCGAGCCCATCGATGACGCAAAGCTGGTCCAGTTACATGGGAACATTCATCCCATGGCGCGGCGTGAATTCGACCGGGGCGCGGTCGATCCGCAGTTGCCCATGGAGCGCATGCTACTGCTGCTGCAACGCAGCCCCGAGCAGGAAACGGCGCTGGAAGCGTTCATGGCGCGGCAGTTGGATCCCAAATCGCCCGATTTCCACCATTGGCTGGAACCGCAGGAATTCGGCCGGCTCTACGGTCCGTCGGATGCCGATATCGTCGCCGTCTCGAGCTGGCTGGCGAATCACGGGTTCTCGGTGAGCAAGGTGGGCAACGGCCGCACCTTCGTCGAGTTTTCTGGAACGGCCGGCATGGTGCAGAAGGCATTCCATACGGAGATTCACAGCTACTCCGTGCGCGGCGAAGAGCACATCGCCAACAATGCGGAGCCGGCCATTCCCCAGGCACTCGCGCCGGTGGTGGCGGGCGTCGTGTCGCTGCACAATTTTTTTCACACGCCGCTGCACCGCGATGGGGGCAGCTACCGGCGCGACCAGAAAACCGGCAAATGGACGCCCGTCAATCCCGATGCGACGGTCCAGCCGCTCTTCAATGTTCCCGTCACCAGCGGCACGTTTGAGATGGTGTCTCCTTATGACTTTGCCACGATCTATAACGTGATTCCGCTATGGACGGCGGGCATCGACGGCACCGGCCAGACGATCGCCATCGCGGGACGCAGCGACATCAACCTGGCCGATGTGGCAGCGTTCCGATCGTCTTTCGGCTTGCCTGCGAATGTGCCCACGGTGATTGTGAATGGAAAGGACCCGGGCATTCCTTCGGCGGCCGACAAGCTCGAGAACACCGTGGACGTGGAATGGTCAGGAGCTGTTGCCAAAGGCGCGACGATCAAGTTCGTAACCACGGCCAGCACCGCGACTACGGATGGAGCGGTGGCATCCGCGCTCTATATCATCGACAACAAAGTTGCGCCGATCCTGAGCTTCAGCTACGGAGCCTGCGAGCTGGCCGAGGGAACTGCCGGGAATGCGGCCTTTAACAGCATGTGGCAGATGGGCGCGGCCCTGGGGATTACGGAGTTTGTTGCGGCGGGGGATCAGGGCCCCGCGGCCTGTGACGGAGGCGGTACGGCGCCCTATGGGGCTTCATCCGGCTTGCAAGTGAACGGCGCTGCGAGCACTCCCTACGATGTTGCTGTCGGCGGCACAGACCTGAATTGGGCCAACAATGCCCCTACCGTCTATTGGGGTGCCACCAATGCCGCCAACGGATCCTCAGCGCTGGGTTACATTCCCGAGGTTCCGTGGAATGGCAGTTGCGCCAGTACGGAAGTGGAGAAGCTGCTCGGACTCACCGCCCTGGGTTACGACCAGGAGGCGAGCTGCGAGTACATGCTCAAGAACAGTTCCGATCTAAGCCTGGTGAACGTGATTGGCGGAGGGGGCGGCTTCAGTTCCTGCACCACGCCGATTTCGACTACGCCAGCGAGTTGCGCGGGCGGATATGCCAAGCCGGCGTGGCAAACCGGGACTGGCGTTCCGCCTGACGGACGGCGCGACGTTCCAGATGTCTCCCTGTTCGCGTCGAGCGGCGCGCTGCACAGCGCCTATGTCATGTGCGATTCGGATACCGCACCCTGCACGTTCAGCAATGCCACGGACGCCATTTCCCAAGGGGTGGGGGGCACCTCGGTGGCGTCGGCGGCCATGGCGGGCATCATGGCGCTGATTTTGCAACAGGAAGGCGGGCTGGCCCAGGGACTCGCCAATCCAACTCTTTACTCATACGCCGCGGCCTCCAGTTCGCTGCAGAACTGCTCCACCTATTGCGTCTTCAATGGCATAGCTTCCGATGATAATAAGGTGCCCTGCGCTGCGGGCAGTCCGAACTGCATGCTGGAGGTTGCAACCGATGCATTGGGAATCACAAGCGGCTACATCGCTACGAAGGGGTATAACGAGGTGACCGGCCTGGGCTCAGTGAATGCTACTAACCTGGTGGGGGCTTGGGCCAATTTGGGCAGAATCGCGACCATGATCTCTCCCGCGCAGGGAAGCATTCTTTCCGGTTCCACCGTGACGTTCACCTGGAGTGCCGGATCGGAAGTAAGCGCTTATCAACTGTACCTCGGCACGACCGGCCTCGGATCGCAAGACCTCTTCAATTCAGGCGGAAAGGTCGCCCTTTCCGCGACAGTAACAGGGCTCCCGACAAATGGCGCGACTGGCGGGATCATATACGCGCGGCTCTGGTCGAAAATCGGCGGCAGATGGCGTTTTATCGATTACACCTATGCGGCCGCGGGCGCGGTATTAGCGACCATGATCTCGCCCGCGCCGGGAACCGTGTTTTCCGGCTCCAACGTCACATTTACCTGGAGTGCCGGGGTGGACGTAACCTCGTCGCTGGTTCTGGGCACGTCCGGTGTTGGCTCGTTCAACCTCGGAGGTTTCACCGGGACGAAATCCGGGAATACCATATCCGCCACGGTAACCGGGCTCCCCATAAATGGCGCGACGATATATGCCCGGCTCACTTCGGCAATTCCCGGTTTCGAGCTGATTGGGTATCCGTATATCGATTACACCTATAAGGCCGTCACGGCGACCCCCGCGTCGATTATCTCACCCATATCGGGAAGCGAGCTTTCCGGTTCCACTGTCACGTTTACGTGGAATTCAGGAGTGCTCGCCACAGCCTACATTCTGGAGTTGGGCACGACCGGCGTCGGTTCCACAAACCTCTTCAGTTCAGGCGCGACCACTACCACGTCCGCCACGGCGAACCTGCTCCCAACAAATGGCGCGACCGTCTATGCACGGCTTTATTCCATGGTCGCCGGCGCCTGGCAGTATATCGATTACACTTACACGGGATCCGGCGCAACCAAGGCAAAATCAGCGATGATCTCACCGGTGCCGGGAACCGTGCTCTCGGGTTCCACTGTCACATTTACCTGGAGTCCAGGGGTGGACGTGAGCGGTTATATTTTGGATCTGGGCACGACCGGCTTCGGAGCGGATGACGTCTTCTATGGAAGCTGGAAATCTGGGACGGGGGTCACTGTGACCAACGTCCCTGCGAATGGCGCGACCTTATATGCGCAGCTTTGGTCGAAGGTGGCCGGCCTGTGGCAATATACCGATTACACCTACACAGAAGCGTCGCCGGCAAAGGCGGTGATGATCTCACCGATCCCCGGGAGCGAATTCTCTGGTTCCACCGTCACGTTTACGTGGGATGCATCAGGCGCAGCCGCTTATATTCTGGAACTGGGCACGACGGGCGCTGGATCGCAAAACCTATTCAATTCAGGCGGAATCACCGCCACGTCGGCCGCGGTGACCGGGCTGCCCACCAATGGCGCAATCGTATACGCACGCCTCTTTTCGAAGATCGGCGGCGCGTGGCAGTACACCGATTACACCTACACGGCAGCGGGCGCGGTGAAAGCGGCGATGACGTCCCCAGCGCCGGGAAGCGTGCTCTCCGGTTCGGCCGTTACATTTAGCTGGAGTGCCGGGTCAGGTGTATCGGCTTATGAACTGGAACTGGGCACGACCGGCGTGGGGTCGAAAGACCTTTTTAATTCTGGCGGGATCACGGCGACGTCGGCAAACGTGACCGGACTGCCCACCACTGGAGGGACGGTATACGCACGGCTCTATTCGAAGATCGGCGGCGCGTGGCAGTATACCGATTACACCTACACGGCCTTTTAGCGCGGGTGCCGATGGAGCGGGGTGACGATCAGAGTTCACGTCTCAACGAAGCGATTCGCGGGACGGGGGCTCAAGCTCCGGTCTAAGGGCTGGCCATGGGGTCGCAGCAAATGTGATCGCCGCGGTTGCCTCCCCGCTGCTAAAGGTGATATTCAGATGGATTATGCCGCGACAATCGGGTTCTGAAGCCGCTTTTCGTCTGTTCGATCGCCGTCGATTCCTGAAGACTGCGGGAACGGCCGCAATTCTCCCTGCCGTACTTCCCAGCTATGGGCTGCAAGGCGCGGGGACCGCGCCCAACAACCGCATCAATGTGGGTGTGATCGGGATGGGGTGGCAGGGGCCCGGCAATACCGAGGGGTTTCTGGCATCGCAGGACTGCCAGGTGGTGGCCGCGTGCGACATCGACGCCAATCACCTGGCGGCCGCCGTCAAGAAGATTAATGACTCCTACGGCAATGAAGACTGCAAGGGCTATCACGATTTTCGCGAGCTGCTGGCGCGCGAAGACATCGATGCGGTGATGATCGCAGTCCCCGACCATTGGCACGAGATCGTGGCCACCGAGGCCGCGCGGCGCAAGAAAGACATCTACGCCGAAAAGCCCCTGGCGCACACCATCGCGGAGCAGCAGTCAATTGTTCGCGCGGTCCAGGAGAACAAGATCATCTGGCAGATGGGTTCGTGGCAGCGGTCGGTTCCCATGTTTCATAAAGCGGCGGAGATTGTTCGCAACGGGCTGATCGGGACGGTGACCCGCGTGGAGGTGGGCCTGCCGGGCGGCAATGCGGATTTCGATGACGTGGCCAAGCAGGCACTGGCTCAGCTTGTTGCCAAGGGACAACAGGCGACGAGCCTGGAACTGGTTGTGCAGGGCACACCGGCGTGGGACCTGCTGGTCACCGATCCTCCCAAGGAACTGGATTACGAAATGTGGATCGGCCCATCGAAAATGGAGCCGTACATGCGGGCTCGTTCGCACAAATCGTGGCGCTGGAACTACAACACGGGCGGCGGGGAGCTTCTGGACTGGATCGGCCATCACTGCGACATAGCGCACTGGGGCCTGGATTTCGACAAGGTCGGTCCGCTGGAGGCGGAGGGCAGCGGCGATCTGCCGCCGGCCAACGCGGTATGGAACACCGCCCCGAAATACCGGTTCGAATTGAAGTACCCGCAAGGCGTGACGATGACGATTGCCGGCGGCTATCCGGAGATCAAGATGGGCGTGAAGTGGATTGGCAGCGAAGGCTGGGTATGGGTGGATCGGGACGGATTCGACACCTCCAACCCGGCCTGGAAGCAAGGCAAATACCTGCCCCGGGAACTGCGCAAGGTGAAGCTCTATACGTCTTCCGACCACATCCAGAATTTCCTGGACTGCGTACGGACTCGCCAGGCGACCATAACCCCGGTGGAAGTGGGGCACAACTCGGCCATTCCCGGGCACCTGTGCCTGATCTCGATGCTCACCGGAAAAAAGATCCGCTGGGATGCGAAGGAAGAAAAGATCATTGGCGATCCCGAGGCGAGCAAGCGGATGTCGCGGGAATACCAGGGACCGTGGAGAATGAGCTGAACGATCGTGACGCGGCCGGTTTCGTGGCCCGGCTGATGAAGGGGTGGATGCTTCTTGGAGAATACAGTGATTCAGCCGGAGACCGATCGAGGGCGCGCGGCGGATTTGGGCGCAAGGGCCGTGGATTCCGGACGCGGAATGCATTGGGATTACACGTTTGCGTTCTGGGCTTTGCGTCTCTGGCTCGGCGTGCGGGCTCTGTTCGTGGGCATCAACAAATTTGCGGCGTATAAATCGGTGGCCATGCCGCTGATCGATCCTTCGACAGGACAGCCGGATGCAAGCGGGGTGATGGTCAACGTGAACATCAAGGGGTACGCGCTGGCCAATTATGCGGGTATCCCGGCGGCGCTCAGAGACCGGTTCGCGCACGAGCCGCTGTTTCCGAAATTCGCTTTGACGCTGTTCGACCGGGTGCTTGGGCCGGCGTTCATTCTGACCGGAATCATGCTCCTGATCGGGCTGGGCACGCGCATTTCGCTGCTTGCCCAGGCGCTGCTGTTCATTGCGCTGACGGTGGGGCTGGTCCTGATCGATCAGAACGATGGCGTGGCGTACCTTGGTATTCACATCGGGCTGGTAGCTGCGGCGTTCCTGCTCGCGCGACACAACCGTTGGGTGGTCCTGAAGAAATGGTAGATAAGCTTTTGAACCGTCGCGAATTCATCGGCGCGACCGCGGTGGCCGGGGCGGGCATGCTGCTGGAGGCGTGCCAGTCCGATTCCAGTGAGCAGAAGGCGGCGGTCAAGACTTCGTCGCTGAACACCCTCAATGTCGCGCTGATCGGTTACGGCGAGGAAGGCAAGATCCTGCTGGAATCGCTGTTGAATATCGACGGCGTCAAGCTGGTGGCGCTGTGCGACATATGGGATTACCACCGCAACGAGGGCGAGCGCTATTTGCAGAAACTCGGCAACGAGGTGCGGGCATACGAGAATTACGAGGATCTGCTGGCCAAGGAAAAGGACCTGCAGGCGGTGCTGATCGCGACGCCGGATTTCTGGCATGCGCCGATGACCAACACGTGCCTGAAGGCCGGCCTGCACGTGTACTGCGAAAAGATGATGAGCAATACCATCGACGGAGCGCGTTCGATGGTGCAGACGATGCGCGAAACGGGAAAGCTGTTGCAGGTCGGCCACCAGCGGCGCAGTAATCCGCGGTATGTGTTCACGCTGAACCGGCTGCTGACTGAGGCGCAGTTCTGCGGGCGCCTGACAGCCGTGCAGGGACAGTGGAACCGGGCGGTGAAGGAAGACTTCGGCTGGCCGAAGAAGTTCGAGATGCCGGCGAGCACATTGGCCAAGTACGGTTACAAAGACATGCACCAATTCCGCAACTGGCGATGGTACAAGGGGCTGGGCGGCGGCCCGCTTTCGGACCTGGGCGCGCACCAGATCGATATCTTCAACTGGTGGCTCGGCACCACGCCGAAGTCCGTGATGGCCAGCGGCGGTCTGGATTACTTCAAGAACCACGACTGGTATGACAACGCCATGGTGATTTACGAGTATCCACTGGCCGAGGGTGTGGCGCGCGCGTTCTACCAGGTGCAGACGACCACCAGCGCGGGCGGCGGCTACTACGAGACGTTCATGGGCGACGATGGCACCATCAAGATGTCGGAGGACCCGTCGTTGTGCGCGATTTACCGTGAGGCGCGGGCCACCGCGGTGTCGTGGGACGACCTGGCGCAGAAGGGTTATGTGCGCGCCAGGCAGGCTTCGGCCGCCGACGCCGCGAAGGTGGATGTGCGGGAGACGGCGCAACTGGCGGAATACGAAATTCCCGTGTTCTTCAATAAACCGCCGCATCAGCCGCACCTGGAAAACTTTTTCAACGCCATCCGCGGCACGGTCAAGTTGCATTGCCCGGGCGATGAAGCCTTCTCGAGCGAGTATGTCATCCACAGAGCCAACGACGCGGTTGCCGCCGAGAAGAGAATTGAAATCACCAGCGAAGAAGTGAGGGCCTGAGAATTCAATGAGCAGAATCCCGGGGAAGAAATTTTCTATCGTAGCAGTGTCGCTGGTTGTGGCCGCCGCACTGGCGCAGGACAAGGTGCCGTTGAAGACCGAATTACCGAAGCCGCTGTTCGTGGGAACGCCGGTGCCCCTCAACGTGCCCAACCTGGAGCCGCCGATGAAGGGCAAGCGCCCCGACTTCATGGTTCCGGCCGGCACGGTGAACCTGGCCAAGGGCAAGAAGGTGACGGCCAGCGACAACAGTCCCGTGGTGGGGACGCTGGACCTGGTGACCGATGGCGACAAGGCGGGTGACGAGGGCTCGTGGGTGGAATTGGGGCCCGGCAAGCAATGGGTACAGATCGAACTGGCGAAGAGTGCGAATATCTTTGCGGTCCTGGTGTGGCACTTCCATTCGCAGGCGCGCGTCTATCGCGATGTGGTAGTGCAGGTCGCGGATGACCCTGCGTTCAAGTCGGGCGTGACGACTATTTTCAACAATGACTTCAAAGACGAGCTTGGCCTGGGCGCGGGCAAGGATCTGAATTATGTCGAGACATACCAGGGAAAGCTCATCGACGCCAAGGGCGTGAAGGGCCGTTATATACGCCTGTACAGCAACGGGAACACGACCAACAAGCTGAACGACTACATCGAGGTGGAAGTGTGGGGCAAGCCTGCGGCGTGAGTCCGGCCAATCCGAAAATGCGGTGATGGAGCGCCCCTCCCCTGGGTTGCACTGGACTCGCTGGCCGGCTTTTCTCCTGATCGCGCTTGCCGGATTGGCGATTCGCCTTCCTCAACTGGGCACGCGACCAATGCATACCGATGAAGCCGTCAACGCTTACATCGTCGGGCAAGTACTTTCCGGAGAGCCTTTCACCTACGATCCGCAGGACCGCCATGGCCCGGCGCTGGCTGCGCTCGCATTGCCGCTGAGCCGGCTCGAGCGGGCGAAGACTTTCTCCGAACTGACGGAATCCGATGTGCGCCTGACGTCCGTCGTGGCGGGAACGGTCACGATTCTGCTTTTCGGCGCAGCGGTGGAAATGTTTGGGCTTGGGCCCTGCCTGATCGCCGCACTGCTGTTCGCCGGTGCGTCTCTGCCCGTTTATTACGACCGGTATTTCATTCATGAGCCCCTTTTTGTCAGTGCGACGTTGGGATTGATCTTGTCAGGCTGGCGGGCCTGCGGGAGAGGCTCTGTTGTCGCGGCAATAGTAGCAGGCGCATGCGGCGCGGTGATGCTGGCGTCGAAGGAAACGGCGATTCTTCACTTTTGTGCGCTGGCCGGCGCGGGGCTGGTGTTCCGGTTTTGGAATCTGCGCCCAAAAGGCATGAGCAGATGGGTGCGGCCCAAAGTGGCGGTGGCCGCGATGTTCACATTTCTGTCGCTCACGATCGTGCTGTTCACCTGGTTCGGCAGAAACTGGAATGCGCTCGCCGTTCTGTTGCAGGGGGGACGACATTTTGTTGCGCGGGCGAGTGGACAAGGGCATCAAAAGCCTTTTTTGTACTATGCCCAGCTTCTCGGCGGCGGATGGTCAGGGGGATTGCTGCTGGTTCTTGCCTGCTTGGGGTTCTTCCTGACGCTTAGAAAGCGCGACCGTTCGCCGTTTGGATTCATGGCATACTATGCGGTCCTCGTCGCCGCAATCTACAACCTGATCCCGTACAAGACACCATGGCTGGCACTGAATTTCTGGCTGCCGCTCGCTTTGTTCGCCGGGCTGGCGGTCGAGTCGCTCTGGCGCACAGCGGCAAAACACCTCGGTCTGGAAGCCGTCATCCCCACCTTTGCGGTGGCGTGCGCGTTCGCTGCGGTTCTGATGCTGCACGACACGCGGCAGCGCGTTTTTCTCCATCCAGCGGACGAGGCGAATCCGTACGCTTACGCCCACACGTCGGAAGACCTTCTCGGCCTGCCGGCGGAAATCGAACAACTGGCGCGACAGAATGCGATCGCCGGGCCGCGGATCGCGGTGATCGCCGCTGATCCATGGCCGCTGCCCTGGTACCTTCGACATGATCCGCAAGTCGGTTTCTGGCAGCCCGGTCAACAGGCGGGAGATGCGGATTTTTATATCACTTCCACGGATGCCGCGGAACTATACCACGACCGGTTGAAGAATTTTCGTCCGGAATTCTTTGGTATTCGGCCAGGTGTGCTCATTCTGTTGTGGTCGCCAGAGCCCAAATGAAATTGTATGGCTGAGATCCATCTATTCAACCACCGCGCGATGGCGACGCATTTCGAGGTGCGCATCGCCAACGAAGAACCTAGGTATGCCGCGCAGGCGGCACAGGCGGCATTCGATCTTGCGGATCGGATGGAATCGCATTTGAGCCGCTTTCGCGCCGACAGCGACATTGCGCAAGCCGCCCACCTTGCGCCGGGGGAGAAGATGCGGCTGGGCGAGCCGGCGTTCGCCTGCCTGGAAATCGCGAAGAAAATGGAACAGGTCACGCGCAGCGCGTTTTCAGCCACGCCCGCCGCAATGCAGGCACAAGCATCCCTGCCGCAATGGGAATTATTGCCGGAGGAATTCTCGATCCGCTGCCTGGGCGGCAAGCTCCAGTTCGATCTTGGCGCCATCGGCAAGGGGTTTGCGCTCGACCGCATGGCGGAACTGCTTGGAGAATGGGATTGCCCGGCGTTCTTGCTGGTCGCGGGAGGGAGCAGCATTCTGGCCGGCGATGCGCCGGGCGAGACTCCCGGCTGGTCGTGCGGCCTAGGCGAAGACGATGCGCCGCAGCGTTTTTTTCTGACGCATTGTTCGTTGAGCGGTTCCGGGCTGGCGGTGAAGGGGCAGCACATTCTCGATCCGCGGACCGGCCGCCCGGCAATGAGGCAAAACCGGACCTGGGTCCTCGCCGATACGGCGGCCGAGTCGGACGCGCTTTCCACGGCATGCATGGTCCTGGCCGAGCCGGAACTGGAGGATGTGCTCGCTCAGGATGATTCGTGGCTGGCTTTTCTGGAGACCGACGAAGGCGCGCGGCCGATGGGGGGACGGGCATTGCCTCCGCGGGCCTGATGAAACGTGCGGAGGTTCACCCGAAAATGCCAATGCAGAGAAAGGCATCCTTCGCGGACTGAAGAGCGTGTACGAAGATTTACGGGCGAGGCTGAGGAATCAAGGCGGGTTTTCAATAGAAAACGGCAAGTTGGCGTTGCCGATGCGCGACCATCGCGGGCTCAGCCGCGCAGTCGAGAAACGCTGTTCAGGTATAGCTCCTTCGGCTCGCGCGGCCCCCGGGCGAGATGCAACGCTCACTCACCTATTCCGGCAAGGCAAATTGACCGTCAATGTGAAAATGGCTGGTCGCAACGGGCGCCCCGGTGTCAGGCTGGCCTCCACCTATGCTGATGGTGTACTCCCCTTCAGCTACGATCGGATCGCCATCCTCGGTCACCATCCCCAGGTCGCGAGGATTCAAGTCGAAATGAACCTTCCGGCTTGCGCCGGGATCGAGATGAATCCGCTCGAATCCGCGCAGAGCGATCCCGGGAGCTCCCTTGACCGGCGGGAACTTGAGATAGAGCTGGACAACCTCATCCCCGGCGACCTTGCCGGTGTTGGTCACCGTCACATCGGCGCCCACGGCGTGTCCCGCAGCCACCGACTGGGCAACGCTGAGGTCGCTGTAGCTGAACTTCGTGTAACTGAGCCCATAGCCAAACGGATACAGCGGCTTGCCGGTGAAGTAGCGGTAGGTCCGGTTCGCCATTCCGTAGTCTTCAAAATTCGGCAACTGGTCGACGCCGGTGTAGAACGTCACCGGCAATCGGCCGGCGGGATTGTTTTTCCCGCTCAGGGTTTCCGCCACTGCCGCGCCGCCCTCTTCGCCGGGGTACCACGCCTCCAGAATGGCGTTGGCATGGTCATGAATCCAGTTGACCGCCAGGGCGCTGCCGTTCATGAGGACGATCGCGAGAGGCTTGCCCGTAGCGGCTACGGCTTCCACCAGGTCTTCTTCCGGTTGGGGCAGGTCGATTCGCGTGCGATCGCCGCCCAGGAAACCGGGTTCGCTGACCGGCATTTCTTCGCCCTCAAGCTGGCTGGTGATTCCGACGACGGCAATGACGGCGTCGGCATTTTTCGCGGCGGCAATGGCTTCAACTGAAGGCGCGTCATTGACCCGGGTCCATATCAGCTCGGCGTGCGGCTTGCCGGTCCTGGTTCCGAAGGAGACTTCGAGCGCGACCTTGCGTCCCTTCTCGAGGTGCACGCGGCCGACGGCCGCTACGAGTCCCCGGGTGCCCCCGCCGATCGCCGCGGCTACCTGCTTGCCGTCGACCGCAAGCCTTCCGAATCCCTCCGACCGAATGCCGATGAGGAAGTCGCCCGACTCGGCGGGGGTGAGGAATCCGGACCATTGCACACCGAACGTTTTCCGGGCGGCAATTTCCGCCGGCAGATCGCTTTCGGTGAGTTTGACGTTGGGCTCAGTACGGCTGACGATCGGCGGTGTGCTGGGTTCCTGGGCGGGCTGTCCCCGGCGCATTGCTTCGTTGTAGTCGGCCTTGAGGCCGGGCTTGCCATCGGGAGTGGTCAGAAGAGCATCCGGCACCGCAGTACCATCGGTGCGGAGAAACTGCGTTCCGGGGACAAAGGTGATGGTTGCGTTGGGGAACTCCCCATGCAGGCCGTCCAGGATCGACACGATGTGGGTCGGTTGTCCGGCGTAGTTTCCGAGCAGCGGTCTGGTCTGATCGGCAAGCGGCCCAACCACCGCGATTTTCCGGATTTCCGATTTAAGCGGAAGCAGGCCGTCATTCTTCAGCAGGACCATGGACTCATTCGCCAGCTTGCGCGCCTCGCGGCGATGTTCAACGCTATCAAGTTCCTTCTCGTCGATCTTCGTGTAGGGAACCATGTCGGGAGGATCGAACATGCCGAGCCTGATCCTCGCGGTGAACAGGCGGATCAGCGCGGTGTCGAGGGTGCTTTCCGGCAGATAGCCCTGTTGAACGGCATCGACGTAGGCTTTATCGACCGGATCGCCAAACCGCGAAGTGAAGGTGACGCACTCGTTATCCATGCCGCGAATTACGGAAATGGCCGCGCCTTGCGCTTGCGTGGGACGGTAGCGATGGTTGGCGGCAACGTCTCTTACCGCGTCGGAGTCCGAGACGACGTATCCCTGGAAACCCCACTTGCCGCGCAATTGGTCCTGCGAGCAGGTACTGACTGGCGCATGCCGGCTCGCCATTGATGGCGTTATACGCGCACATGATCGAACCTGCTTTGCCTTCGACGATGGCTGCGCGGAACGCGGGCTCGTAGGTGTCCACCTCGTCGTGCTTGCTGACGTCCACATCCGCAAAGTGGCGCGTTGGTTCCGGTCCGCTGTGCACGGCATAGTGCTTCGGTGTGGCGATGGCGAGGTAGTATCTGGGGTCTTCGCCCTGCAATCCGGTCACGTAGGCAACTCCCATGCGGCCGGTGAGGAATGGATCTTCGCCGTAGGTCTCCTGACCACGGCCCCAGCGCGGGTCGCGAAAGATGTTGAGATTGGGCGACCAGAAATCCAGGCCTCCCATGATGCCGGTGTGCCCTTCGCTCAAATTCTGTACGTGCTTGATGCGTCCCTCCACGCCAATCTGCCCCGCCATGGTGTGGATTCCCGGCGCGTCAAACGTAGCGGCAAGCCCGATAGGCTCGGGATATTCGGTCACACCTTCGTTGATCACTCCGTGAAGGGCTTCGCTCCACCATTGGTACGCCGGGACCTTGAGCCGGGGCAGTGCCGCGGAGTTGTTCTGCATCTCGGAAGCTTTCTCCTCAAGGGTCATGCGGTGCACCAGGTCGGTGGCCCGCTCCTGGGGGGAAAGCTGGGGATTCAGGTACGGAGGATTCGCGGAATCCTGGGCAATTCCATTTTGCAGGGTTGAGCCAAGGACTAGCACTGCCGTACATGTGACGATCCGCCCGACAATTCCAATCACGCCGCTGTTCATACAATTTCTCCAGGTTGAGGTTTGAATGGGCGGGTTACGCCGGCTCGACCGCAGATCGTTTTGCTGGTGTTCGAGGCTGAATGGTACCGCTTTTCGGCGCCATGCCGCGGCGCACACGACTTGCTGTTCACGGCGAGAACGCACGAACTGCTGCGTTCCGTGGAATTCTCGACTATACAAAGCCAGACCTGAAGCAAACAAGCACGATAAATCGCTTTATTCTTCACTGCCCCACGGCGCGCGGCGCAAAAGGCAATCCGCGGATACTGATCCGCCATTGCCGATCGCCCGAATCGATTTCGTTTTTTGTGGATGAGCGGTCGAAAAAGTGGGCGCGGGTTGGGGAGATTTCCCGGCTTTGCGTGCACACCATTGTAGAGAGGGCAACACCCGGAGCGGGCACCCCTCGATTCGCGTTGCGGCCGGGAAGCAAAAGCGCAATGAATACACCGATTCCTAGGTTAGCGCTCGCGACACCATCGGCGTCACCGCACCGGGGCCGCTCTCGTATTCCATGTCTCCTCCCAAGGTGATGCCGACAGGGGATTCAGCCGGGCGGAGAGAGCGTCATTGCGCGATGGGATGGCTCTGATTCCGGAGATTTTCGAGCTCCACCCTTCACCCGATATATTTAAGGTCTCGAACGAGTCAATTCACAAAACCTGGAGTCGATCGGCGCTATGGGATATGCAAATCACAACACAATCTCGTTACGCCGCGATTTCATCAAGGCCGCTGCGTCGATGGCAGTCGCTCAGTTGGCTGCCAGAGCGGGACTGGCGCGCACTGCGGAAGACAATCGAGTCTTCGCATATGTCGGCTCTTACACAAGCGCAGTCGACGGAGGTGCAAACGGACAAGGAATCTATTGTTTCGAAATGGATTCCCGCACCGGTGCGTTTACCCGGCAGAGACTGGTCGCCAAAGTTCCCAACCCCTCATGGATCGTGATTCATCCTTCGAAGAAATACCTTTATGCAATCAACGAGATCGTCAGCCAGGAAGGCGGTACGGTGAGTGCATTCGCAATTGAGCCCGCCACCGGGGAATTAACTCCATTGAACACGGTCGCCTCGGAAGGCAGTGGACCGGCGCATATGAGTCTCGATGCCTCGGGCAAGTTCGCCTTTGTCGCGAATTACGCGGGCGGAACGATCGCGGTGCTTCCCATCCTGGAAGGAGGGCGGCTGGGAGCCGCCGTGGATGTTCACCGCGACATCGGCTCGATGGGCGCAAGGAAGGCAACCAATGCGCCACCGGGAAGCTTCGCCATCAGCGGCCACGATGCGCCGCATGCGCACATGATCGCAGCCGACCCCGGAAATCGATTCGTGCTTTCGGTGGATATGGGACAAGACCGGATATACGTGTATCGCTTCGATCCGAACAACGGGAAACTGATTCCTTCGGAGGCCGCGCCTTTCGTCTCGTTGCCGTCGGGCAATGGTCCGCGTCATTTTGTGTTTCATCCGAATGGCCGCTGGATGTATGTGCTGGGCGAAGAATCCTCCACGATCACATTTTTCCATTACGATGCCAGGCAGGGGACGCTGAGCTTGAAGCAAACCATCTCATCGCTGCCGGAAAGTTTCGCCGGGACCAACTTCACCTCCGAAGTAGTCCTATCGCCAGACGGCCGGTTTCTCTACGCGGCTAACCGCCTGCATGACACGATCGCACTGTGCGCCATCGATAGCAGTGGCCGGCTCACTTGGCTGGGGGAAGTCTCGACCATGGGCGACTATCCCCGGCATTGTACTTTCGATCCCGGCGGCAATTTCTTTTACGTGTGCAATCAGCGCAGCGATGCGATTACCTGTTTCAGGCTGCACCGCGAGACTGGCCGGCTTGCATTTTCCGGCACGTATACTGCCGTTGGAACACCGTCGATCGTGGCTTTTCTGGCTTGAAAATGGAAAACAGCAAACAACATCTGTCGAGGAGACAATTGCTGGAGGCTGCGGGAATTGGCCTGCTCACCGGCATTCTCCCACCCGCGGTGCATGCCGCGAGCCGCATCGCCCCGGAACCGGGCGGAGAGCGGCCTCAGCCTGCAGACCGGCGCTTCCGGTCCGATGTTGTCGAACATTATCTTGCCGATATTCGCGAGCTCATTGGCGATCGCGAACTAGCCCGGCTCTTCTTCAATTGCTTCCCAAATACACTCGATACGACCGTAGAGCCGGGCGCGTTCGAGGGCAAGCCCGACACCGTTGTGATCACCGGCGACATTGCTGCCATGTGGCAAAGGGATTCGTCCGCGCAAGTGTGGCCGTACCTGGAACTGGCCGGCAAAGACGAACGCCTGCGGTCGCTCATTGAAGGCGTCATACGGAGGCAAACCCGCCATATCCTCATCGATCCCTATGCCAATGCCTTCATGGCGGACCTGAATGCTCCACCCCTCGAATGGAGCCGTCAGGACCAGACCGAGATGAAGCCGGGCGTGGGGGAGAGGAAGTATGAATTGGATTCGCTGTGTTATCCGATCAGACTGGCGCACGGCTACTGGAAGAAGACCGGGGGAACGCAGCCATTCGATGCGCAATGGCGTGACGCGATGCGGGTGGCGGTCCGGACCATGCGCGAACAGCAGCGCAAGCATGAACTCGGACCCTACCACTTTCAGCGCTCCGCTCCGACCCCGACCGAAACTCTTGGCGAAAAGGGATTTGGAAACCCGGTGAAGCCGGTCGGACTGATTGCCTCCGGATTCCGGCCATCGGACGATGCCTGCATCTTTCCCTTTCTGGTGCCGGCGAACCTGTTTGCGGTCACTTCGCTGCGCCAGTTGTCTGCCATGGCGAGTTCCATCCTCCATGACCACGTGCTGGCGCAGGATGCGTCATCGCTGTCCGACGAGGTAGAGATAGCGCTGCGTCAGCATGCCATCGCGGCCACGCCGGACGGCACGATATGGGCTTACGAAGTGGATGGATTTGGTGGCGCAGTGCTGATGGATGATGCGAATGTGCCAAGTCTGCTCGGATTGCCATATCTGAACAGCGCCCCGGATCCAGCACTGTATGCGCGTACCAGGGCCTTCGTATGGAGCGAACGCAATCCCTGGTTCTTTCGCGGTACGGCAGGCAAAGGCGTCGGAGGGCCGCATGAAGGAGCGGGCATGATCTGGCCGATGTCGCAGACGATCTATGCGCTCACGAGCAGTTCGGCGGGTGAAATTCGCGAGGCATTGCAAATGCTGAAAGCGGGATCAGCGGGCAGCGGCTTTATCCACGAAAGCTATTTCAAGGATGATGCGAAACACTTCACCCGGGCTTGGTTTGCCTGGGCCAACACGCTGTTTGGCGAGTTGATTGCGCATCTCGCTGAAGCACGGCCTGACGCGCTTAAGGCGTGAAGATCCGCCACTTACTGGAACAGCGCATCCGAACATGAAAACAACGGCCAATTCATGGCGGCGGTTGAATAAGTGACGAATCGTTCGGATCGCCCGGCGAGCGGGATGTGCGCGAAGAATCGCTTTAGTTCCGACGAGGTGCGCAAAAGTTGAGACTCTGCTAAGCTATTTCTATCTTTGCGAAAGGAAGGAACGATGAAGATATTTCTCCTCCCCGGCGATCCTAAAACGCGATCCGTGTTCCTTCCCGGCGTCCCGCGCAGCTAGCTTCCTTCTTCAGTTCGATATGAAGGTCTTCAACGCAGCCTGAGGGCGGCCTTTCGCTGCGTTGTCTTCCTCTTCATAGCTAACCCTGCGGACATTGTTTCCGAGGCCTCCCTGGTTTTAGCGAGTCACTTATGAACAAACGTTCGGGCAAAAGCGCGATGCGCGAGGTGCTGATATTTCTCTTTCGCCATTGGCGGGGCGAGAAGTGGCTGGTGGTGTGGACCGCGTCGAGCATGATTGTGGCTACCGCCGCAGACCTGCTGATGCCGGTGTATTCGGGCCGGCTGGTGGATGCGCTGGCCATGCACGCTGCCGCACATAGGCTGGCCGTGCATGGCGCCGTGAGTGCGATCGCGATGATGGCAATCCTGGGAGCTGTGCTGACGGTGCTGCGGTACGTGGCGTTGGCGGGGATCATCCGGCTAACGTTGCGCCTGATGTCGCGCTTTGCGGCGGATGCATTCTGGCGCGTGCAGCGCTTCTCCACCGACTGGCACGCCAACAACTTCGCGGGCGCGATCGTGCGGCGAATCACGCGCGGGATGTGGGCCGTCGACACAATGGACGACATTCTGCTGCTGGACATGCTGCCCGCGTTGATGGTGCTGGTGGGCTCTTCGCTCCTGTTGGGACTCCATTGGCCGAGCATGGGCATGATGGTGGCAGTGGGAGCGGTGGCCTATATTGCCGTGTCCGTTTGGCTTTCGCTGGATTATGTTGCTCCCGCGGCGCGGCTGTCGAATGCGCAGGATACCCGGATCGGCGCGGCCATGGCCGATTCGATCACCTGCAACACCGTGGTCAAGTCGTTCGGCGCGGAAGAACGGGAGGATAACCGCCTGGGAAAAGTGTTGGATAAATGGCACAAGCGAACCTGGCGGACCTGGACGCGTGCGACGCGCAATAGCAGCCTCCAGCAACTGCTGCTGCAGGGACTTCGAACCATGGTTCTGCTCTACGCGGTATGGCTCTGGGGTCGGGGACGGGCAACGGCGGGCGACATTACATTCGTCCTGACCAGCTATTTCATCGTGCACGGATATCTGCGCGATGTCGGCCAGCATGTGCGCAACCTGCAACGGTCAGCCAACGAGATGGAGGAAATGGTGCAGTTTCACTCCCAGCCGCTGGGAGTGGCGGATCACGCAAATGCGAAGCCGATCCGCGTCCAGCAGGGCGAGATTGTCTACGACCGGGTGACATTCCGCTACACCGAGCAGGTAGAGCCATTGTTCAGGGACTTTTCGCTGAAGATCGGGGCAGGCCAGCGCGTGGGGCTTGTGGGGCATTCGGGATCCGGCAAATCGACGTTCGTAAAGCTGCTGCATCGGCTCTATGACGTGAGCGGCGGGCGGATTGTGATCGACGGGCAGGAAACCGCGCGGGTAACGCAGGAGTCGCTGCGGGCGCAAGTGGCGCTGGTGCCGCAAGAACCGATCCTGTTTCATCGGACGCTGGCGGAGAACATCGCGTATGGAAGGCCGAATGCGCGGATGGCTGAAATCGAACACGCGGCACGGCTGGCCAATGCGCATGATTTCATTGTGCGCCAGCCCAAGGGGTATCAGACGCTGGTAGGTGAGCGCGGAGTGAAGCTCTCGGGAGGCGAGCGGCAGCGCGTGGCCCTGGCGCGGGCGTTTCTGGCAGACACCCCGGTGCTGGTTCTGGATGAGGCAACGTCAAGCCTCGACTCGGAGTCCGAGGCACTGATCCAGGAGGCGATGAAACGTCTCATGGCCGGCCGGACATCTATTGTCATCGCGCATCGGCTTTCCACGGTCCGGATGCTCGACCGGATTCTTGTCTTTGAGCAGGGAAAGATTATCGAGGAGGGCACACACGAGGGCCTGGTGCGGCGCGAAGGCGGCACCTACAAACGGCTATTTGAACGGCAGGCCCTGGGGCTCATCGTGGACCAGGAGAAGATAGAAAGCGAAGAAATGGGATTCGACTCCCCGGGATACTTCTCGAACAAGGAGATCGTCTATTGATCGTTTGCCGGATTGTATGTAAAGCGGTTCACGATTCACGATTGATCCCACGACGCTGTGCCATCCGGTACAGGGTGACGGCCCAATCCTGGCCTGGCGGATCGATGCGTCGGCCTTCCGCAAAGATCTCCGCGACCCGGTCGGCAAGACTCAAGCGCGTCCGGCGGCGGGCCGCCGCTTCGCGCAATAAGCGCAGATCTTTCGGACCCGCTTCGATTCTTTCCGCGTTGTGTTCCGAAGGATGCAGCATGAGGTTCGCGCACGCGGCGTAACAAGGCGATTGGAACAGGCCATTGTTGATCGCTTCGAAAAATCTCTCCGGCGCGACTCCTTGCCGATCGGCAAAGACAAAGGCTTCGCTCAGCGAATCAATCATCGCGCTGATGAGGAAATTGCCTCCCAGTTTGACGGCGTGCGCCTGCCCCGAGTCGTTGCCGACTACCGTTATCCCTCGTGAAATTGCCGCCAGCAGCGGGCGCGCCCGGTCCACCGCCGTTGCGGCGCCGGCGGCGATAACCCATAACCGGCCGTCCCCGGCATCGGCCGGGCGGCCAAACACCGGCGCTCCCACAAAATCAACGCCTCGATTCGCATACTCCACCGCGAGCCGCTCGCTGAGCGCAACGCTTATGGTGCTGCATGAGATGTGAAGCCCGCCCCTTGAAAGCGCTTCAGCCAGTCCGTTGGGGCCGAAGACTACCTGCTCGTACGCTTCATCGTCGGAGAGCATGGTAATCACCGCATCCGCGCCGAGTTCCGCTTCGGCCGGGGTGCCCGCTGCGATTGCGCCTTCGCGGAGCAGCGGTTTGGTGCGACCTTCGCTTCGATTCCACACCGACAATTCGTGCCCCGCGGCGATCAATCGCAGCGCCATCGGTGTTCCCATGTTGCCCAGTCCCAGAAATCCGACTCTCATGACAATTCCTTGTTGATCAGCGTCCCGGCGAGCAACGAGCCATGGCCTTCGATTCGCGTTATACCGTGCCGGAATCACCTGCATCCGTTTTCGAACCGTATTGGCTCAGAAACAGTGCGACACTCTTCAAGATGAGCGCTGGTTGCTCGCGGTGGGGAACATGACCACATCCTTCGAGAATCAGGGTCTGCGACGGACCCGAAGTCAGGGAAGCAATTCTGTCGGCATGCCGGCGCGACCCGTACTCGTCCCGCTCACCGTGCAGCACCAACGCCGGGCAGCTCACCGCGGGCAGATCATGATCGAGCGACCAATCCGCAAAGTCCGGAGCAAGCCACGTATCGATCCATGCATCCAGAACCCAGCGAGCCTTCTCACTGTGGTATCGCTTCAGCCGCTCGAATTGATCCGGTGCCTCGAATTTCATTTTCCCGGCCAGTAAGCCGGAGAGGGTCGCGTCCTCGATGAAGCTTTGGGCCGACTCCGTGATGACGGCTGCGCAACTTGCGGGCAGATGAGCCGCCGTGGCGATCGCCATTCCTCCTCCGACGCTGTGCCCGAAGGGGATGATTGCGCCCAGGCCGAGCGATTCACAAAGCCGGGGCACAACGAGTGACGCCTCATCCCTAATGAACGTTTTGGGTAATATGCCGGGGTGCGCATCCGATCGCCCAAAACCCAGGCGGTCATAGGCCACTACGGATCGGCGTGTCGCAGTTGCGAGGTTCTGTGGAAAATCTCGCCAGAGTTCCACGCAGCCCAGAGAATCATGGAACAACACGATGGTCTCACGATGACTCCGGCAGGCATTGGATGGAGTCCATTGGCGCGCAAACAGCTTGCCTGCGTCAGTGGTGATCCAATGGTCAGTTGTAATTGCAGTCATCGTTGGGCTTTTGGCAGAGGCCATTGGCTCGACTAATGCGTTCCTATGATTTCCCTTCCGCAGAGGGAGTGGCTGTGATTGATGCATTCCATTTCCGCCCTCTCAATAGTGCGCGGCCTCGGACTTAGGCTGAAGGCGGGACTTGTCCTTTTCCGGCAGCGGGAAAGGCTCGGTGTCGGGCAGGACGCGAACCGCGGTGGTGAACTTCAGCGGGTACTTTCCTGGCCCGGGAAAGGCGAACTCGAGAAAGAAGGCTGTCCATCCCTCTTGGGGCTTGGAAACGCGCGCCACGTAAATGCCATGGCTCTGGGCCGCGAGCGGGCTCGCCTGGTAGGCTTCGCCGATTGCCTCCACGCGAAAGTCGCGGTGCTTTGGATTGACCGCCTGCCACAAGGTCACCGACAAAGGCGTCGAATCGGTGGTGGCGCGGATCGACCCGTCGGGTTCGAATGTCCAGTCGAGCTTAGGTCGCTTGCCCCCTTCGACTACCGACTGAAAGAAGGCCGCGATGCTCTGATTCACGTCGGTTCCCTTCAGCGAGTGGTCGGTGTTGGCTTCGTAGAGCAGATGCTTCTCCCCGGGAAGATCGTTGAAATAGAAACGGGACGAATCGGGCAGGAAAAACTGATCGCCGGCGGCGTTGATGATGAGCTTGGGCATAGTATAGCGGTCGCGATAGGAGTAGGGTTCAACCAGGTCCATCAATCTCCGGAAACGCTCGTCATCGAGTTCGTCCATGAGGTGCTCGTTGTAGTAATCCTTTACCGCGGGCGCCCAGAACCCGTAAACGCGATAGTGATGCTGGAACGACGGGACCACGTTGAGAAGATCGATGACCATGGGAGCGATGCCCACGACCCGCCGATCAACGGCGGCGGTAATCCACGTGGTCCAGCCGCGTTTGGAGGCGCCGGTAACCACGAAGTGATCGACTCGGTGCAGACCGCCATCCTTGCTGGCGGCGAACGAGGTGATGGTATCCATGGCGCGCACAGCGGCTTTGGTCATGGGCAGCCGGAGAGGCCACGCAGAGTCGCCGGTATCCATGAACTTGCGCCACGTATAAGCGATGATCTGGTCTTCGCTTCGGGGGCCGAACGCATCGCCGCTGAATGTAAGCGGCTCATTGGGAATGTCGAAGACCTCTCCGGCAACACTATGCGTAAGTGTAGCCAGGGTTTCGAGGCCGTGATCGGGGCTTGGCTGCGGGTCCTCGAGCGAGCCGCCGCGAATGGAAAGCAGGCCGGTTGTGCTCGAAACCGTGTCCGGGACGTAGATCCGGACCCAGTGCTCCCAGACGCTGTGGCTTACCTGGGCGGGGCTGAGCCACTGCTGCGAGGTCATGTGGATCAGGAAGTCGCGGCAGCCGGGAACCCGCGTCTGTTCGACCAACTGGTAGTGGAAATGGCTGTCGGGAGCGCGGACGTAGGCCTCGAGCGCGGTCTCGCCATCGGCGGCGTGCGCTGTGAAGCATGCCAGGAGCAGGACGAAAATGAAAGTCCGCGGTGGGAATCGGTAAAGCATCTCGCTTACACCTCGTTGAGGCTGGATGCGGAAATTGGGTTCAGGCCGCCAGGGGCGGTGGAAGGAAATTGTACCAGTGGTCCGGTGTAATGGGCTGTGAAAGCAGGTTACGGGGAGAGGCCCGATGTCGCGGACGATCGCTGACCCAGGTGGCACGAGCCTTATCAGTGATAGTTCCGCTTTTTGGGCACAGTCGTATTGTTCAGGGGGTCCATCAGACGTACCATCAACTGCGCAACGGAAGGATTCGCTTTTGCGTTGTGATCCTGCGTGACCCCTTTGATTCGCTTGTAGCGGCAACTGCAACGCACCCCGAAGGAGGCCGAAGAATGGAAGGTCGTCCATCCGTCATGGGGGAATTGGAAAAGAGCTCTTTATTCGAAGCGGCTTGATTCGCCTGACGAACCGGGCAAATTCCAATGACTCCGTATCGCGCCGCTTTACACGTCAGGCCGTTTCTAATCAAGGCTTCAGTGTCGGGGCCTGGAGCACGCGAGCGCATACCCGGGCGTCTTTATGCGGCGGCCTTCGGGTGTTCGCGGATGCGGTCCTCAGAAGCTTCGATCTCGGCGATGCGTTTCCGAAGGATTCGCTTCAAGTCGATAACATCAGCTGCGTCCTGACCGGGGTCAGCGGTCTGTTCCACCTTCCGAAGGACGATGCGGAGCGACTTGACGGTGTCGCGCAGAGACCGAAGAGTCATCGGACTGCATTCCTCTCTTGGACTTAGAAGTTGGGATGCGATGGGCCGGTCAAAGGAGGCCGAGGCGATCAAGATTGGCGGTCAGATACTTTTCGAGTGGCGAAAAAGAGACCAGGCATGGGCAGATGTTCCACCCGATGCCTTTGCCCACGTTGGGCAATAACGTGGTAGAAGAAGGTTGACTTGGAGCGCTTTACCATAAGCCGCCGCAGAAGAATCTTCCATTCGGCGCGACCCAGGAATGCGCTGCTCCATGGTCGACACGGAAAATTGAACGCTTCCAAGATTGGACCCGTTAAGCTATCCAACATATCTCGCCTGGGACTCTGTCCATCGATAGGCGGGGGTCGGTGGCCGTGGCGTCTCGCAGAATTACGAGCGTACTTCGCTGACATCACCAAAGCCACAACGAGTCGTGGCCGGCGCGATGCATATTACCGGTTGAACTAGTCAGAACCTAGTCGCAACTCTGAGCCTGGGAATCGGCTGCGTTCCGGTGAATCGAGATCAATGACCGAGACTGCCCAGAAGCCACAGTGAGTGGCCCGGTCCAAACCGGTGAAGACAGGGACGGCATGGGCTTTGCGCGGAATAGCTTTTTGCACTGCCTTGCCGTCCAACGCGCCCACGCTTTGGACTTTTTTCTTCTGGCGCTATCAGTCGATATGCCGGTACCCGCATACATCTGGCGATATAGCTTGGAGAGAAACACAAAGGCGACTCTGGCACTTAGATTGGGCGTACATGCAGATCGCTTCCAGATCGAGCGCCAGTTATAGAACCGATCCCACACCCGCTGTGTGCGCTCGCGAATTTCATCGGTGCTCATGGTGGGATGGGGAGTAAACATCTTGGGACGGACTTCAATCGGGATGAGCCAATATCGGGTGAGCGGCACGCCGTCCACCATTGCAGGGTTCTGGTTCTGCTCTTTTTCCCAGCGCCCAAAATCCACCGTGCCGGGGAATGGGGTCATCATGACGAATTGAGCAAAAGTGATACCGGCCTTCAGGGCCATCTCCACCGTGGCTTCGAAGGTCGCCGGCCTGTCGGTGGGCAGTCCAAAGATGAATGAACCCAGAACGTGAACGCCATGCTCTCTGAATGTTCTCAGCCGTTTGACCAAAGCTTCCCCGGAGAAGTTCCAATCCTTGAACACCGCTTTGAGTCCCTCCGGTGTTACGGCTTCCACTCCTACGAGCGCTCCCTTGATATTGGCTTCGCGCATGGCATTCAGATATTCACTATCCTCACCTGCCTCCATGGTGATCTGGGTGAAAAACACCATGTCCTTCGGAAGTCTGGCAAGCTCCTTCATCAGCTCGAAACGTTCTGCGCGAATCGACTCGAGCTCCTCGAGTTTGGCCACATTGTTCTGCTGGCGTGCGAGACGAAGGTCGGTCAGGCTTACGGGGTAAAAGTTATCGTCCGCGAGGGCAATAAAGCGGAAACCGATGCGGCGGAGTTGAATGACCTCGTCGATTACGGACTGGTACGACCGCTGCCGGGGTATTTGCCCATCGGTCCGCCACACGCTGCAAAAAGAGCAGTGCTTGGGGCAGCCGCGAATGGTTTGCACTGAAGCCCACATGTATTTGTCGGGCCGCATAAGATCCCATCGCGCCGCCAGGAACTGATGACCCCCGATTCGGCCACCGTCGTAAATTCGTTCCGGTTTGCCTGCAAGACAGTCGGTCACCGCCTTGCTCCAGACAACATCGCCGTCCCCCTTAACGACTGCATGAGCACCGCCACGTTCGAGGGCTTCTTCAGGAAACAGTGTGGCGTGAATGCCCCCGTAAACGACCCATGCGCCACGGCCGCGGGCCATCCGTCCCACCGTGTAGCCGCGCAGAGCATTGCCGGTGTGCACACTGATGCCGACGATGTCGCCGGGAGCGATGCTCTCAGGCGCAATTTGCTCAAGCGATTCGTCGACCAGAACAGGGTCTCCAACCGATTGAGGTGTAGCGGCTGCAAGGACAAATAGCCACCGGGGTGTGATAACGGCCGTGCCAAAGGAATTGTCGCTTGGGTTGACGAGATGCACTCTCATGGGTTTTGCTCCTCATACCGGCGCTTTGTACAGAGAGTGTCTCTGTGTATTCCGCGGAAGGGGAAATTGTCGGCGGCGCTTCGCCGATGCCGCTGCATCGCGTGAAGCTCAGCCTGTAAAAGGATCGAACCTGATCCCGAGGAAATCTGATCAAAATTGATCATATTTTACCCGGCTTCTCAATTTCCAAGTGGGGCAAAACAGCAAATTCCATCAAACTTAGCCGGTTCGGATGAGCAATCTTGCTCAGTTTACTCCAGATGAATGACCCTGCCAGACAGCCGATCGGCACTTATTCAGAATCGTGGCTACTAATCGATTCCAATCCCTTGGGATCGCTGACAAGAATGGCCTCTCTGCGGGGGATGACGAAACCTTGTTCAGCCCACCGTGACAGGATGCGGCTGATTGTAAAGAGTGTTGTGCCGGTCATCTGGCCAAGCTCTTCGCGGTTCAGGAATATCTGTGTTCCCTGGTGAGACGGTCTGCCGACTTGCTTCGACAGCCTAAGGAGCGTCAGAGCCAGTCGCTTTGCTACCTTCTCGGTGGCAATTTCGCGGAAGCGCACTTCGAGTTCCTCCAGGCGGCCAGCAAGGATTTGGCTGATGTTCTTCCTTATCTGCGGGTATTGATGCAAGAAGACCTGGAGTCGCGCATAGTCCCAGACCAGCGCTTTGCAATGCTCCATCGCTCGCGCAGAACACGAATGGTTGCATGATGTTGCGGCGCCTTGCACGCTCAGGGCCTCGCCTGATCCGCTCATCCAAAGAAGCACCTCTGCGCCCCTTTCGCTGAGCTGCGTATGTTTTACGCTCCCGGATTGAAGGAAGATCAGACTTCGTACCGGCTGTCCCTGTGCAAACAGAAGCTCATTGCGCACGAACGTACGGGCGCGTCCGCAGGAAACGATCTGATTGCACTCTTGTTCGGTGAGGCCGGTGAACAGCGCCGAAGCACACATCAGCAGCAGGTGTTCACCAAGATTGGGCTGGATAGAAGAAGAACCTCCGTAGAGGGAATACCTATCTGCGCCCCAAGATATTTCGGTTGCCATGTTGATTCACCAAGGTAAGTTGAAGAAAAACAAGTCAGAGTGCCAGTTAAATGTAAGTTGGCCCTTCGCTAACGGCGTATTTGGACCTGGCTTATCTTCCGAAAAGCCCTTTCACAAGGCATAAGGAGGGAGGGCAAGGCGGGGTTTGATGTGCTGATCGTCCCGGACGAAGGGGCATTGCGGGGGTTAGATGCGTGGTTGCCTCTCGATTCGTCTCAGTCTACCACAGACTTCATTTCCATTCCGATCAATTCCGCTCACATTGGGGGTATGAAGGTCATTCGAGTCGAGGTTAATTTCACTTCGATAGGGCCCGCGGAGCAATAAACGGGTCAATCGTGTCGACTCGGGCCTAGTGGAGATCCTTGTGCAGTAGCCGTTCGCCTTGCCGACGCCGCTTTGTCCAGTAGGTAACAAAAGGATGTAACTAACTGCTTTCCGCATCCCATGAAACAATGGTGAGGCAAGACCGACGAACGCAATTCGCGCTGATTGGGACTCGACCCCTTGGCCGAAAGGAGGCCAAAGGATGGACCCTGCACCTTCAAACACTTTCGACCCAGCGGCCTTCCTCGCAAAGGTCGGCATTGTTCCGAGAATCGTGGAACTGCGGTCTAAGGAGAGGTTCTTTTCTCAGGGAGATTCCGCCGACGCAGTTTTTTACCTCCAGACGGGTCGCGCGAAGGTCACAGTAGTTTCAAAGGTGGGCAAGGAAGCTACCATCACCCTGCACGGGCCGAGAGACTTTATCGGAGAGGAAGCGTTAGCCGCGGTGCCGGGCTTGCGTCTGGCATCAGCCACTGCCATCACCGCGTGCACCGCGCTCAAGATCGCCCGTGAAGATATGGTCCGCGTAATGCGCGAAGAACATGAGTTCTCCGACGTGTTTGTGAAGTTTTTGCTGGCCCGCAGCATGCGTATTCAGGCGGACCTTGTGGACCAGCTCTTCAATTCCAGTGAAAAGCGCCTGGCAAGGATACTCCTTCTGATGGCGGAATTCGGCAAGCCCGGCGAGCCGGAAACCTTGATTCCCAAGATCTCGCAGGAGACGCTGGCAGAGATGATAGGCACCACCCGATCGCGCGTGAGCTTTTTTATGAATCGCTTTCGCAAGCTGGGCTTCGTTGATTACGATGGGCGCATTCGGGTGCACAAGTCCCTGCTGAATGTCATTCTGCACGATCAACTACCGGATGATGACTCCACCAAGCCCGATATCCCCGACGTGCCGCGCAGACGACGCAAATCCGCCAAAATCAAGCGGCCTAGTCAAAAATGATCGCTGTCGCAAATTGGCTCCGAAGCGGCGGTCTGGACCCAAGGATGGAATCTGGCTCGCATCCAGACGATTTCTACAGGTTTAGCGCCTCGGCCTGGACATGTATCGTCGCCCTAGGGCGACGATCGGCACGACGATCGGTAGCAGGAGATATATCGATTGCCTGCGATACTCGGCCATTGCACCACGCTCCTTGTTCAATTCGACGCTGATTTCGGAATGAACGCTTTCGCGAGTATTGAGTTCCAGTGCGTAGTGCAACATAACCGCGTAATTGATGCATAGCGAGACGAAGTAGAAACCGAACGTAAACAGCTGAAAGGAATTGGCGCGCCATAGGATGACTGCTCCGAGAGACAGACACAGGAGCGCACTACCCGCGAAGTTACTTATGGCGAACGTGGGGCCCAGGGTTGCTACGTGAATCGCGGCGAGTTTGCGGGGATCGATCATGTGGCCCGAAGATACCCCCGGGGTGCTTCGCGGTGTTTTTCTCCAGCTAAAGACTCGCTCTACTCCTCATCACTTTGAATGGTCGGATCCATCTTTCGCATGGGTTGAGCTTTTCGCTGGGAGCGAGGCCAGTTCGTTGGATTCGCCCGGGCGCGGAGCCCGAAATGTGGTCTTCTAATTTCTAACCATAAAGAATGCTATCGCTGCAAACTGTACTCGATTGACCAGTATCACAACAGAATGAAAACCATGATGGAAATACCGTCAGGAACTTAGAGTGAAGCATGAACGACTTCTTCATCACCGATTGACGGTGAGTTGCCGGCAAGCGGGATCTCGAGAATGGTATGATCAGAACCAGTCTGTTTCGCCTTCTCGCCTTCAGCATCCGCGTTTCGCTCCAGACGAGCACCTTCCAAGCAGGCAAACCCGTACCGGAGCCGAGATGACCATCGTTGAAAAGACTGACTCGCAACGCCACCGCAGAGACATAAATCTGTGTAAGCCAGCGAGTGTTCCGGATGCAACTGGTTTTTCCGGGGTCGCCGCCGACGAAACGGAGATAAAACCGTCGGTGTTTTTTGCGGACTCCGCAGAAGAGAATAGCACCCCGTCAAAATCCGTGCCGATTTCCAGCTCGATCGGTCGCATCACCGCTCAAAAGCCTGCGATATCCAAAGACAAGGAACTATAGAGCTGCAATGAGTAATTTCCCTTCCACAGTAGTTCTTCCTGTAGCTGGAGTTCAACGTGCTCCATCCAACAGCGCCGTGGGTGAACGGGCGGCGCCCGCCGAAATGCCGGTTGAATACAAACGGCCCAAACCGTATGGGGATTCCACTTCCCATGAAGCCTTCCCGTCGTTCCAGGAAATCGTCCGACCTGTTCAAAATTGACCAACACCGGAAATCGAGCAGTGAAATCATCAGAATAGCGTCTGTGCGGCGGCGCTAGCTTATCTGGCCATTCAGCTTCTTTATGCGGTTCCCCAAACGAAACTGCAGCGACGTGAGTGGCAGGTAAAGCTTGACTTCGAACAAGAAGATTCATCCATTACCGGCGGAATTATGCGAATAACAGAATTTCTCAAGCGTGACCGGACGTTCAGGCAGCCAATCATTTGGATAACAACCTTCTTTATGGTTTTGTTTCACGCCGGCGCAGTGGCAGCCTTGTTCGTCTTCAGTTGGAAAGCTCTCATTCTCGCCGTGCTGCTGTGGTGGATCGCCGGGAGCCTCGGAATCGGGATGGGATACCACCGGCTGCTCACGCATCGCGGATACAAGACCCCCAAGTGGGTGGAATATGTTCTTGCCGTGTGCGGCACGCTGGCCCTGGAGGGCGGCCCGCTACTCTGGGTTGCGACCCACCGCCAGCATCATCAGAACACAGACAAAGAGGGAGACCCGCATTCTCCTCGTGATGGCGGCTTTTGGGCGCACATGGGCTGGGTTCTGACCGGCCAGACCATGCAACATAACTCTGCGGAACTTTTACCCTACGTTCCGGAACTTCGTAAGGACCGATTTCATGTTTGGATCAGCCGGTGGCACTGGGTACCGATTACTCTATTGGCTATACTGCTTCTTGCCATTGGCGGATGGCGGTACGTTCTGTGGGGCATCTTTCTTCGGACGGTGGTCGGGCTCCACTCGACCTGGTTGGTCAACTCCGCAACGCATATGTGGGGGAAACAGCGCTTTCGTACTCGGGACGATTCAAGGAACAGCTTTTGGGTGGCTCTGCTGACATTTGGCGAGGGATGGCACAACAATCATCACGCCTTTCCTCAATCAGCCCGTCACGGACTGGCCTGGTACGAACTCGACCTGAACTGGTATGGAATCTGGATTCTGCGCATGCTTCGCCTCGCTTGGGACGTGAAGGCCCAGAGTCTCACTTCATCGCAACTCCTCGCCAGTAAGACACCAGATGCGGGATTGGCCCGGAGCCACCAGCGTGGCCGCTCTTCTGGGCAACACAGCGCAGGACACCCAATTCTCGCCGGTGCAGCGGCTTTGCCTTCCGAGACGCCGATGAACGCTCTTCTGATTTACCCGCAATTCCCGGAAACTTTCTGGAGTTTCAAGTACGCGCTTTCTTTCCTTGGCAAACGAGCGGCGCAACCTCCGCTCGGCCTGATGACTGTAGCCGCACTGATGCCGAAGTACTGGAACAAGCGCCTGGTCGACACGAACGTGCAGCGGCTCCGCAATCGGGACCTGGAGTGGGCGGACGTGGTTCTGTTGAGCGGCATGCACATCCAGCGCGAGGCGTTGGCGGAGATCGTGGAGCGTTGCCGCGTCCTTGGGGTGAGGACGGTTGTGGGTGGACCGATCACCAGCAGCCTGGCGCCAGCCGACCTCAAGGCGGATCACGTGGTCATCGGCGAAGCTGAGGAACTGATCGCCGGCTTGGCCCAGGACCTGGAGCGCGGGACAGCCAAGAATGTCTATCAGGCCGCCGAAAGGCCGGAAATGCGAACCAGTCCTGTCCCCGATTTAAGTCTGATCAAGATGAAACGTTACTCCACCATGACCGTGCAGTACTCGCGCGGCTGCCCGTTCAACTGCGAGTTCTGCGACATTATCGAAATCTATGGCCGGCGTCCGCGCACCAAAGAGGTAGCGCAGGTGCTTGCCGAGCTCGACCAGTTGCGTTTGGCAGGCTGGCGGGAATCAGTCTTCATCGTGGACGACAACTTCATCGGCAACAAGGCGAAGGCCAAGGAACTGTGCCTTGCGTTGGGGCGGTGGCAACTGCATGCGAAGACGCGCTTCGACTTTATCACTGAAGCCTCCCTCAACCTGGCAGACGACCCTGAGCTGATGCAGTTGATGAAAGACGCTGGGTTCAAATCGGTCTTTCTTGGCATCGAGACGCCGGATGAATCGGGTCTGATTGCGAGCAACAAACTGCAGAACACGGGCCGCAGCCTGTTGGATAGCGTCGCAATCATCCAGAGCTTTGGGATGCAAGTGATGGGCGGTTTCATTCTGGGTTTCGACACGGACCACGCGGATGTCTTCGATCGCATGGTGGAGTTTATTCAGAAGAGCGGTATTCCGATCGCGATGGTTGGGCTGCTGCAGGCCATGCCGGGGACGCAACTGTTTCGGCGCTTGTGGGGAGAGGGCCGCATTTTAGATGCAGGACACGGCAATAATACGAGCGAGCACTTGAATTTCCTCCCTCACATGGACGCGACACGCCTGGTCGAAGGTTATCGCTCAGTGTTGAAGCGGATCTATAGCTGCGAGGCCTATTATGAGCGCGTGAAGCTCTATCTGAATCGCACCCTGCAGAATCCGGGTGACCGGACTCATAGGCAGCGGATGCTCACGCCCAGCAATGCGCGTGCCTTGGTCACTTCCGTTCTTCGGCAGGGCGTATTTGGCCGGCAACGCTGGAGCTACTGGAAGTTTCTGCTGGCGGCGGCGACACGCTATCGCAGCTGTTTCAGCGCGGCCATGACGCTGGCTGTGATGGGATACCACTTCCAAGTAATGACTCGCAAACTTTCAGAATGCGTAGAGCTACCGACCCTCCCAGTCGCCGTCAATCCCCCTGCTTCCAAAGCAGAAGTATAGGGACTTGCTAACCATTCACGTCCGGGCAGTACGGTCATGCCTGATTTGAGAAGCGCTGCTGATCGCAAGAGGTGAGATTCCCGATCTCATCTTAGTCAAGCGTTCGCAACCCAAACAGCTCCTCCTGACTTAGCTCTTGAAAGGCGCCGGAACCGATGCTTTCGGCAAATTAACGATTGGCTTTTGCGCAAAGGTGCTATCCTTAGTACGGTCGTCGAATCCGACTTGGTGTTCTTGCCTGTTCTGCTCTTCCGCTTTACTTGCAAACAATTCCACAGTGCGTTCTGCGATACATTAAGCAACAAAGGAATATGCATGGAGCAGGGAACAGTGAAATGGTTTAACGACGCCAAGGGTTTCGGGTTTATCAGCCGCGCCAACGGCGATGATGTCTTCGTTCATCACACGGCAATCAGAACCGATGGATTCCGTACCCTCAAGGAGGGTCAGGCAGTCCAGTTCGATGTGGTGAAGGGACCGAAAGGCTGGCAGGCCGAAAACGTACAGGTCTCCTAGATTTGGACGCCGAAGCGGAAGGCTGCGTCCAAGCACTCTTTTGTTTATTGCCAGGCTTTCCTAGAAAAACAATGTAGGCCGCGGCCAATTGTTACGTCGCGACCCTTGGATACGTGCGCTCTAAATACGGCGCCTAAATTAAAGCGAAGGATCTTGCCCATTTTTAAAGGTGGGTTTGGAAGACGCAATCGATTTGCGGTCAGGGTAACCGACCTTCCCCTGGTCGAATACCGGTCACCCGGGAATTACGTCCATGATCGACGTTGGCGGGAAATCGGACGAAAATCGAACTGGCTGCTATCGTTCGAGGATTCTGAATGGTGAAGCATTGGGATGCTTGGAGCCATTCCGCGAAAGACTTCGGCAGAGACGATTCCATCCTTTTCCTAACCGGTCTGAGGCCTTGAAAAGACTTCCGGCAGTAAGTGGGCCGATTACGCGATGGTGGCCCACCGCGGCCAGAGCCATCGATGCGATACAGCCACATTGCTCGCAATCAGGATTTCCTCCAAACTGGCATGGTGTGATGTCCGTAAGAAGGTCGGCCGAGAGTATCTTTGTGGTCCGCGCAAATATGCATTCGGTGGGATTTCTGGGAGGCGACTCAAATTCTCGTATGAGTTCTTCCGGCATCTCGAGAGCAGGATATTTCAGCCGCAACTTTCTTAGATCATCGATTACGGCGGCCCTTTGCGATCTTGTGAGTATCTCGGGATCGTGCGCGCCGCGCTGCGGAGTGAAGATGCTGAACCACACCCTCAGCACTTCAGGCTGGCTAGTCCAGAAGCTCAGGAATTCGTCAAGGTAGCCAGGGCGCCCCGCGATCTGCGAGGTGATCGTGCAGTGAACGGTTATTTGCGCGCCTTTGATGTTCTTGAGGATGCGATCGTAGGTGGCCGGTTTTCGCCGCGCATCGTGTTCCGGCTGCAGGCCGTCGATGGAAACCACGACATTCAGGTTCTTGAGGGCCATCCACGCAGGTGGAATCACCCTGAATGCGCTGGTGACAACCTGGGTATATGCGCCGCGGCTCTCAATCTGCGGCAACAGCGAGTCGAGTTCGCGATAGCGGACGAGCGGATCGCCACCCACAAGAGAGACATGCACCGGTCTGTGCTCGTCGATCAAAGCAAGCACCCGCGCGACCAGGATGTCTCCACGAAAGTCGGAGAGATCGCGAAGTTGTGTCTGGCCACCCAGATGCGACCCATCGAACGCGTAGCATCCCGGGCACCGCAAGGGGCACTCTTTCGTGATTTCAATAGAAAGAGAAGGAGCGCGACCGGCCAGAATGCTGGCCCACGCACCGAAAACCTCAGATGCTTTCATGACCTCTCCGATAAAGACTGACCCGATCCAAGTTAGAAAACCCACTGAGGATGCACCGGAGCGTCATGAGCCGCCCCGACCCAAGCCCGGAGAGTCGATGGAACCAGGGGGAACGCTTGTCAATGTCCACCGGTCGGCGGAATTCCGCCGAATCACGGTAACTCCTTGGACGAATCCCGGCGTGAAATCGTTGGTTGCGAAACTTCAGCCCGCCATCCACAAGCTCTGAAGGGGGGTCGAGAGCGGCGGGGAAAGGGGCACGTCTTCCCGCGGATCCCTCATATGCCTGCTCCGCAGTCCGTTGCGTATCGTGCCCCAGCACTCATTGGGCGGCAGGCGACGGGAATTCTCCGCAAAACTCGCATCCGGTGTGCGGACACTCCCAGGTCTCGACCTTCCGAAGGTGATCCACTTCCGCTAGATATAGAATCGCACCACATGTCGGGCATTTCTTTGCTGAAGACCGCGACTGATCGAATCTTCCTCTAAGCCAGTCGGAGTATCCCATCGAATCGCGGAATACCCGTGAACAATCCTGCCGCCGGCAAACGTGGTACGAGCGAGTTTCCTCGGACTCTTCCTCCAGCATCACTCTTTGCATCGCTGTGTGGTGCACATCGCAGAGTGGCGAGAATTGTGGTCTGGATCTCACGAATGGTAATCCATCTCGAATTGGGACTGTGGAGCGGGAGCGCGTTGTTAAAGGATGAGAAAGCGATGAACCCGCCCGTTAGCACCCTGAAGCCCCTGACTTTCGACCCTGTGTTGGCGCTCAAACTCCGGTCGGAACACTTGTGGCAGCTCTTCATCACGATATTCAACGCCGGAAGCCGCAAATTGGCGGGCGGTCTTCTCCAGAGGCGCTCTCTCGGCTATCCATTTGTTCCCGGCTTCTTCCCGGTCTTGGGGAGAGGCGAACGCTCCGTACCGATCGAGGTATGCAATCTTGCGATTGTACAGGGTGATTTCCTGATAAAGATCTCGCAGGAAATACTTGCCTCGCGGGTCAGGAGGCTTTTTCATGGGGTCTCCGGGGGCAGGGAGAAAGGAAGGGCGGTACGACAGACCGCCCCGCTTGAAATGCCTTTCCTATTGACCGATCTGCACGTTTTCGGCCTGGAAGCCCTTCGGGCCTTTTACGACATTGAACGTCACGGCCTGGCCTTCCTGCAGGCTCTTGAAGCCTTCGCTCTGAATTGCCGAGAAATGTACGAAGACGTCCTCGCCGGTGGCGCGGCTCAAGAAGCCGAACCCCTTTGCGTCATTAAACCACTTAACTGTTCCTTGTTCCATTGAGCTTGTTCCTTTTGAAATGATGTACCGCCGAACACAATTTGGAATTGGTTGCGAGTAGCGGTATGCGGAACAAGCAAAAAAAACCAGATCGGATTCTTCGATCTATCTCAGTGTACACCGGACCGCTTTTTCAGGCGGCAGTCCGCAATGTGCGCTGGCCGACGGACGCAAAAAGGTGATCAAACCTGGTACTGACTATGAGGGAGCAACAGGAGGGTAGCCACTGAATCACATCTTGAACGAGAGTCAGTGCGATTCATCTTTTCGGGTTAGATCGTGGGCCGCTATAGCGCCGGAGCGATAAGCAGGGCATCGATCAAGGGTGGTGGTTCAATTTCGGGGAGTTTGTGCACCATCGGTCGACCGTTTGCCACTTCAGTGAAGATTTGGTTGATTGTGTCTTCAGTCCGGGTCGCCGCCACGTGCAGCTTGCGGACGGCTCGCATGGCTGTACATGCCAGGAGAAAGCGGTTCTCGATTTGAAGCCCCGCAGCGTAGACGAGTTCTGAGCGCACTTTGCCTCACTTGCCGGTGGTGGAGCGTTTGCTACCAAGTCAGGCTCGAGGCTTTGCACCGGTCAACTGGTCTTGCGAATTGGAGGCCTGCAATTGCAGACCAGGTGCAGAAGTGGACGAGAATGGCTGAAGTTCCAGATTCCCTGTCATGAGCATACGCTCTCGCTCGTTTTTCTCCTAATTCGGCGATCCGGACTGCTTCACCATACGAATGCGTAGCTTGGATCTCTAACGGTAACTTCTTCGATGACCCCGCCCGTCCGGGCCCCTCTTCCTTTTCTGGTAGCAGTCCTGGCAATAAACGGGGCGATCGCCGTGCGGTTCAAACGGCACCGTGGTTTGCTTACCGCAATCGGAGCATGTGACCGTTGTTCCTTGAGTTTCGTATGTCTGATTTTCGCGCGTAGCCCCCTGTTCATTTTTCTTTGCCTGGCGGCATGCGGTACAGCGCTTTGGCATCGAATACCCGCGCATTTGGAAGAATTCCTGATCTTTACTTGAGAGCGTATATTCCTGGCCGCAGTCGGCACAGGTCAGCAGCAGATCTCCAGTCATGAAATCCTTTCGTCCATGTGTGACTATATTCCACATAGCAGGAAATTGTTCCTTCAGGGGCTGCGTTGTCTGATACATAACATTCGCGGCCGCGAGAAACAGGCGCGCTCTGACGTTGCCTGGCAAGGGGACTCATTCGTCAATCAGGAATAGAGCCATGCGGAATCGATCCGGGGCCGGCTCAGGAGAAAACGCCGTCATGCTATAATGGAACCACGCTCAGTTGTTTGGTTGTGAGCCGTTCTCGCCGACATCCGCAAGATCGTTCACCACGTAAATTCCCCAGGCCCTCAGCGTAATGGTCCATTGAAGTCAAGGTTCCCACCGTGCAAGGTGATTGACCGGACCAGACTGCGACGCAATGCGTTCGCGGTCGAAGACGCGATACGTGTGGCGAATCTCGAAGCAGATGTTGCAAGCGCTCACCAGGTTTTCTGCATTCAACTGAAAATTCCCCGCGAGGCTCAGGAACGTTTGAGCCGGCATCGGGGATAAAGCGACTGTATCCGCCGCGGTGAATCCATGGATGATTCTGGATGATGGAACGCCGGGCCGGGAAGCAGTATAGGAACAAATTGACACTTTTCTCTGAATTACAACTCTCGCCGGCAATGCAGCGGCAGCTTGCGCATGCCAAATTCATCCATCCCACACCCGTCCAGGCGGCGGCTATTCCTCCCGCGCTGGAGGGGCGCGATGTGCTGGCGACGGCCCAGACAGGCACAGGCAAGACCCTGAGCTTTCTGGTTCCCATCGCCGAACACATGGCCGCGGGGGGCAAAGACACAAAGGCGCTGATTCTGTTGCCCACGCGCGAACTCGCGATGCAGGTGCTGGCGGCCTGGCGCGATCTGACCCAAGGCCGGGTCAAGGCCGCGCTGGTGTGCGGCGGGCTGGCGGAAGAACCTCAGCTGACGGCGATAAGGCGTGGCGCGCGCATGATTGTGGCCACGCCGGGGCGCCTGGAAGATTATCTATCGCGAAGACTTGTGAACCTGAGCGAGATCAAGACGCTGGTGCTGGATGAAGTGGACCGGATGCTGGACATGGGGTTCGCACCGGCAATCCGGCGGATCGCGTCGGTGTTGCCGCGGAGCCGGCAGACGCTGTGTTACTCGGCGACCGTGAGCCCGGCGATCCGCGAAGTAGCGCGCCTGTATCTCAACAATCCCGTGCGCATCGACATTGGCTCAGAACTGAAGCCCTCCCCGAATGTCAAGCTGCAAACCTTTGAGGTTCCAGCCGAGAAGAAACAGGAACTGCTGGAACATCTTCTGCATGAGAACAAAGGCAGCTTCATGGTCTTTGTAAGAACGAAACACGGAGCGGATAAGGTAGCGCGCCGCTTATTGCGATCCGGGTTTGCGGCAGCTCCCATTCACGGGGACCGGTCGCAGTCACAGCGAACTTCCGCTCTGCGCGGCTTTGCCGAGGGCCGTCACCGCGTGCTGGTCGCGACCGATGTCGTGGCGCGGGGCATCGATGTCTCCGATGTTGCTCACGTGGTGAACTACGACCTGCCGAGGGAAGCCACGGACTTCGTGCATCGAGTGGGACGAACCGGCAGGGCCGAAAGCCATGGAATGGCCTCAACTTTTGCTTCCCCCGAGGAAACAAACGATCTTAAGAAGATCGAAAGGACTCTGGCTGTTACGGCAAAGAAGTTTCGCGTACTCGCGAAAAGTACGTTACGCCAGGATGGAGTCGCCGCGGTTTAGCTCATTCCGCGTTCGAGAAAGCCAGCTTCTTAGCGGGGCTCAAGCTGATGAAGCCGAGGGCAACGGTTTGTGAAGGAAGACGTTCCTCAAAGACCGGAAATGCCATGCTGCAGCGCATACCGGGTCAACTCCGCAACCGTCCGCAAGCCGAGTACTTCGGCAATGCTGGCCCGATGAAACTCGACAGTTTTGGCCGATATGTTGAGAGCGGCGGCAATTTCCTTCGTGGATTGACCTTCGGCGATCAACTGGAGTACTTCGCGTTGTCGCGGGGTGAGTGGGGAGCCGCTTGCCCTTGGTTTGTCGGGATTTGCAAGTACAAGCTTGTTATAAGCCTCGCGCAGCGAAGGCGTGATATAAGTGCCTCCTTGCAACACAGTCCTGAGGGCCGCCGCGAGCTCGGTAGGAATATCTTGCTTGGACACATACCCCATGACCCCGGCGCGAAAAGCCGCCAGTAGATACTCGATATCATTTTGCTGGGTAACACACACCAGTGTGCTGTCAGGGCAAGACTTCTTCAGGCGGGTCGCCGCATCAATGCCATTTAGCCCGGGCATCCCGATGTCGATCGTAATGAGATCGGGATGAAGGCGTTCCGCTTCGACCAGCAGATCGCGCCCATTCGAACAGCTACCCAGGATATTGAACTCCGATCGCAGCAAGCTGATGATCCCTTCCACAACAAGGGGATGATCGTCAGCGATGAGTACTGTCTTCATGCCTATAACGCCTGTCAAGTCAGAACCTGATCGCGCCCACTGTAACAACTCGGCGCTGGCTGCACCCGGAAAGCGTGGCGGCCCAGCGCCGGACACGCAGTCAAGGCTTCCTATTTTCCTATGATCCGAGGACCTGCGGCTACAGAGAAATTGCACCTAAGGTCGGGATCAAGAGCCTTAACCATCAGGCTTTTTCTGGCTGCCAGGTCGGAGTCCCTGCGGGCCCGGGAAGAGCTTGCCGATTCCCGCCGGCCGAGTTCACGATCATCGAAATTGCCCATGGTTGCTAACAGTGTTGTGTCAAGCGGGGCCGTGACTCTGCTCGCCATTTCCCCGTGCCCATGAGCGCCAATCCTTAAGAGCAATCGCCCCAGAAAATCGATTCTGTTGACGTTCTAAGTTTTTCATGGACAGCCACTTCACGGACCAGTACGCCCGATCTTCGAGACCGCTGATCCCCTGATTTTTCGGGCACTCCGATGCTAGAATTCAAGGCTAATCCCCGCCGCAAGTTCCATCCACCCGAAACCCCGGCTGGATGTGCGATCGAGGCGGTTCCCGACCGTCGGGAAGGTGGTCTGTGAACAGCGTCAAGCCGAAAAACCAGGGTAAGCCGCATTCCAAAAAGCTTCGCGAAAAGCCGGAACCTACGGTGGTTGGAATCGGAGCGTCGGCCGGGGGCCTCAACGCCCTCAAGCAGTTGTTCGAGCACGTACCGTCCGATAGCGGTCTGGCGTTTGTCGTTGTGGTTCATCTTTCACCGGAACACAAGAGCTACCTCGCCGACCTGCTTCAGCCCACGGTGCGCTTTCCGGTCCGGCAGGTCACGGAAAACACCCTGCTCGAAGCGAACAACGTCTACGTCATTCCTCCCAACGCCAACATCAGCGCGATCGATACCCATTTGCGGCTTTCGAAGCTGGAAGAACTGCGCCGCGGGCGCGCCCCCATCGATCATTTTTTCCGGACGCTGGCAAGTAGTCACGACGGCAACGCCATCGGCGTCATTTTGACCGGCACGGGTTCGGACGGCACGCTCGGACTGAAGGAGATCAAGGCGAAGGGGGGCCTGATCATTGTCCAGGACCCGAATGAGGCCGAGTTCGACGGGATGCCGCAAAGTGCAATTGCCACCGGAATGGCGGACCGCATTTTGCCGCTGGCCGAGATTCCGGAAGCCCTGCTCCGATATGTCAAAACGGATCCTCGCGTGAGCTTGCCCGGCGATGGAAAAAAGGGCGAACACAACGAGCGGATCCTTCTGCCCAAGATACTCGCCATCCTTAAAACCAGGACGGAACGGGACTTCAGCCGGTACAAGCCGGCCACGATTCTGCGTCGCATTGCCAGGCGGATGCAACTTAGCTATCTCGAGGACTTCAATCATTACGTCGAACGGTTGAGAGAGAATCCCGAGGAAGCCCGTGCGCTGGCTGACGATCTGCTTATCACCGTCACCAGCTTCTTTCGCGATCCCGAAGTGTTCAAGAAGCTCGAGCAGGACGTGGTGCCAAAGCTGTTTGAAGGCAAGGGTCCCAAGGACATCCTGCGCCTATGGTCGGTGGGCTGCGCTACCGGCGAGGAAGCTTACTCCCTGGCGATGCTTTTGATCGAGGAGGCCGGACGAAGGGAGGCTCCCCCTCAAATGCAGGTATTTGCTTCCGATCTGCACAAGCGGTCGTTGGATTCCGCTCGTGATGGAATATACCCGGGCGACATCGAAGCCGACGTGAACTCCGAAAGGCTGAAGCGATTTTTTCAAAAGGAAAATGGCGGTTATCGCGTCAGCAAACAAGTTCGAGATCTCGTGGTCTTCGCTCCGCATAACCTTCTCGGCGACCCACCGTTCTCACGGATACATCTGGTCTCCTGCCGAAACCTTCTGATCTATCTCGATCGTACCGTGCAACGCGATGTTGTCGATCTCTTTCATTACGCGTTGTCTCCCGATGGATATCTGCTTTTAGGATCGTCGGAGACGGTGGATTCTTCTGAACTGTTCAGAACCGAAGACAAGAAGACTTGTTTATATCGCAGGCGCAATGTGCCGGGGCCGGAGCCGCGCCTGCCCGTTTTTCCCCTCACCCGGCTGAGCATCGGAGGAGAAGCAGTTTCACCGCCCGGGTACCTGCAAGGATCGGTTCCATACCAGGCACTTCACCAGATCATGCTCGAGCGATATGCTCCCCCGAGCATATTGGTGGGTCCGGACGACAAACTGGTTCACCTTTCCGATCACGGCGGAAAATACCTGGTTCTTCCTGGCGGGACGGTCACGTCCAGTGTGGTGAAATTGGTTCGCGAAGAGCTTCGGATTGAGTTGCGGTCTATCCTTCAGCAGGCCAGGGATAAACGCGAACCTCTCGATTCCAGGCCCATCCCCGTACGTTTCAACGGCCACCCGGTTTTGGTGACGATGCACGTGCGGCCGGCACGGGAGATGGAGCAGGAGGGGTTTGTCTTGGTCATCTTCACTGAGCATACGGAGTTCAAAGAGGATGACAACACGGCAAAGCCGGGCACTGCTCACGAGCCAGGACACCCGTCCGAGCAAGTCGCCAAACTTGAAAACGAATTAAGTGTCGCCCATCAGCGATTGCAGGCCGTCATCGAAGAGTACGAATCCAGTCGCGAAGAGATGAAGGCGTCCAACGAGGAAATGCAATCTTCGAACGAAGAACTGCGCTCCACCATGGAGGAACTGGAAACATCCAAAGAGGAATTGCAGAGCATCAACGAGGAACTCCAGACGGTAAACCAGGAGAATCGCCACAAGGTCGAGGAGCTGTCTCAACTTTCAGGCGACCTTCAAAACCTGCTTACCGCAACGGACATTGCCACGTTGTTTCTCGACCGTGACCTGCGTATCCTGCGGTTTACGCCCCGAGCAGCCGAGCTGTTCAACGTGCGAGTGACCGACCGTGGCCGTCCGATTTCCGATCTCACTCACCGATTGGGATATGAACAGCTACGCGGCGACGCTGAGGCCGTGCTGAGCCGGTTGGTTCCGGTTGAACGCGAAATCGAGGATGATACCGGGCACTGGTACCTGACGCGCGTTCTGCCCTACCGCAGCACGGAAGACCGCATCGAAGGCATCGTGCTTACCTTCATCGATATTACTTCCCAGAAGAAAGCCGAAGACGCTCTTCGTGCCTCGGCACGCGAACTCTTCGCCGAAGGTGCATGGCTGAGGACGGTGCTGGACAGCCTGAGCGACGGAATCATTGCTACCGACGCCCAGGCGCGTGTCCGCTACTTGAATCCGGCGGCCGAACTGCTGACGGGATGGCGGCAATCCGAGGCTGAAGACAAGGCGATCGGGGAAATCTATGACCGGCGCACCATGACCGGGCAGCCTATGGAGCAAACCCGAATTCTGAAGGCGCTTTCGGCTACGTCCCCTGGCAGCAAGGAGCGCTACATCTTGCATTCCCGTGGTGGTCAGACAACGCCGGTCGAAGATGTGGCATCGCCCATTCTGGCTGGAAGCCAGGTTGAAGGAGCGGTTACGACCGTGGCGGACATTACCGCGCGACTGCACCAGGAGCGGATGCAGGACGATGAACGCGATCGTTTACAGGAAGTGGTGCACCAGGCAACGGACCAACTGGGTCAAACACGCGCTGAGCTGAGGGCACTGTCCGCTTATCTCATCAATGCGCTGGAACAGGAGCGCCGGTGGCTTGCGCGGGAGCTGCACGATGATTTCGGCCAACGGATGGCGGTTTTAGGCATGCGCACGAATCGCGCCATCGAACAGCTTCACGAGAATCCGAAGGAAACCGAGCAGATTCTGCAGAGCATCAGCGGGGAAGTTTTACTGCTTAGCCTGGGACTGCGTGAGGTGTCGCACCGATTACATCCTTCGGTGCTTGAGGATCTTGGTCTAATCGCCGCGCTGCGGAGCCTGATTGCAGGCTTCCGTGACGATGGGATCGACATCAGTTTCAGACTTCCTGATGAGATACCTGCGCTGCCTGCCGAAGCAACCACTGCGATATACCGCATTACCCAGGAGGCGCTCAGAAATGCCCTTAAGCATGCACCAGGCTCTCCGGTTCATGTCACCCTGGGGACAGAGGACAACTCGGTGCACCTTACGATCCGCGATGACGGACCGGGTTTTGACCTCAGCAGGATAAGGCTCCAGGGCGGACTGGGCATTCTGAACATGAACGAGAGAGCCCGGCTGGTGAATGGAACCCTCCTTCTCCATTCCCGGCCGGGTGATGGCACGGTTGTCACAGTGCGGGTGCCAATCGGCGTGCCTGATTGAGGCTTCGAGGCGGTCCGCCCGGTTTTGCAGGTGGAGAGCAGCCAGGAGCTCAGTCTGCATTCATTCCGCCTTCGCGAACAAATATAGCCCGCTCAGGGTTTTCCCCAGTTATCGATGATTGACGGATTGGTCGCACCCAGAATTCCTTGCCTGCATACTAGTGCCGCTGTAGGAGTGGTATTGGTCGAATCGCCGTATGAGACGCTGTTTGCGTTTTCGGGGGAGTGCTCTTCGTTTGGGCAGCTTCGCCGAACCGATGTTTCCCTTCACGCGATGTTGTCTTTCTCGCAAGGATGCAATGTGAATCGCCCGTTCGGGATTCCTGACTAACGTCCTCCTATTGGCAACACAGGGCGCCGGGCTCAGATGAAGTGATCCATTGCGGCCGCACTATTTCTCGCGCTTTGGTGACCAGCGCAAGCCGGCCGTGTAGGTGGGGTGGTAGTACTCGCGCTGAATCCAGTAGGGCTCGCTTCCGTTATAGAAGCCGAAGACCTCGTTGTTGAGGTTCAGGCCTTGGACCACCAGTTGGAAACCGCGGCCAAGCGCGAAGCTGCCCTGGGCGTCGACCTGAATGTGGCTGAAGAAATAAATGTCGCCGAGCGGGCCACTGATACCGCCCGGGGTCCCGTCCGCGTACTGGTAAGCGAATATGCTTGCCTGGTTGTAGTTGATGGTCATACCCATCGAGAGAGGCCCGCGGTTGTAAGTGGGACCGATGTTAAAGATGTTGGGGGCGTTATCCAGCAGGCGCGGCTTGTCGCTGCGGCCGGCGATGGCGGCAGCCTGGGATCCAATATGGCTGTAGTTGGCGTTCATTCCCAGGCCGCCAAGAAAGCCGGGCAGACTGGTCCAGTGCTGCAGGTACTGCAATTCGACGCCGCTGACCCAGGCGCTGCCGGCGTTGATGGGCTGGGTGACAAGGTAAGTGCCCAGCGGGCCGCCCGCCGGCTGGAAGTTGGGGACAGGGTGCTCCGTGCTGACGATCGGAAGTCCCAGATGCTTGTAGAAATACCCGGCCGAGAGAACGCCGAAGGTCTTGAAGTAATGGTCGTAGAGGACGTCGATATCGTCGCCGGTTTCAGCCTTGAGGTTGGGGTTGCCCAAGGTGGCCTGGTACTTGTAGGAACCGTTTCCGTTCTGGGTCCAGCTGATTGGCTGCGCCAGGCTCGCCTCTTCGGGGCGGGAGACGCCGCGCGCGTAGATCAGGCGCAGGAAGCTGTTGGGACCGGCATTGAAGCGCAGCGATGCGCTGGGCAGCAGGTCGGTATAGGAGGCTGAGAACTTGTTCGGCGAAGCGGCGCCGGTGTCTTTATTGAACGCGAGGTTGTGGATGCTGTCCGTGGTGAACTCTGCGCGCAGACCGAGGACCAGGCGGACGCCGCCGCGCCCGAAGTCGGTGGTGTTCATCAAGTAGAAGGCGGGAATATGCTCCACAATCCCGTAGTCCGAGGGATCCACCCATTGATCGTTGGAAAAGCTGAACTGGGCTGGATTCTGTTTAACGTAGGCTCCAACAGGACCATAAAAGGCGTTATAGCCATCCTTATACGACCCGTTGTAGTAGTTCGATTGCTTGAGGCCGTTAGGAAAGGTCGTCATCGGAACGGTGCTCATGGCAACGGCAAAGATGTTATACGTGTCGGCGTACTCGTGCATGCTGCGGAACTTGGCGCCGTACTCGAAGGTGTCGTTTGTGCTGCCCATGTGGTAGCGAAATGCGCCCGAACCCTGGATGCCGATGTTGATCTGCTGGTTATGGCCAGGCTCACGCTGCGTCTGGGTGAGGGTGTAGTTCTGCGGACTGTTGATCTCGTCAACACAGGCCGGCGTCCATTGCGGCAGGTGGGGATCCCTGGTCGCGCTTTGGTTGAACTGGCACGCGCTGGTAGCGAGGTTGTCGCTGAAGTTGGCGGTGTTGAAAGGCTCATCGCCATAAAAGCCGGTCCCGATGGCGGCGTTCCAGGAATACCAGGTCTTGTTAAACACGTGGTTGCCGCTGAGCTGGACGTTGCCCGAATAGAGTAGGGCATTCTCAGCCTGGTTGTAGAAACTCGGCGGGGTGTTGCAGGGCGGAGTCGTTACCCCATTGGCCGTGGGGGTTCCGGTGCATCCGCTGTTGCCCGGAAGCAGCAACTGGACGCCGGGCGTGTTGTCGTGGAAGGAGTAAACCGTCTTGTCGCCGCTGTCGCGGTAGCGCGAATAGAGATAGCGCAGGAAGATGGCGGAGCCGGGCTTGAGGCGGTAATCGAGGCTGCCCGCCACTCCCCAGCGAGGCCGGTGGAACTCGTAGGTGCGCATGTCCTCGGCGTCAAACCAGGGTACGTTTTGGTTGTTGGCCAGCGTAGCAATATCCGGGGTGGGCTCGTTGTCGTTGATCCCGGTTCCCTCCCAGGTATATTCGCCGCCGATGACGAGCCCGAACTTCTTGCTGGCTCCCAGGCGCCTGCCCCATGTTCCGTAATTATCGGTGTTCGGACGGCCATTTTCGATGGGCGTGTAGCCGCCCAGGGCGCTGATCTCGTACGTCGGTTTGTCGGTCGCCGTCTTGGTGACCAGATCCACTGAGCCGCCGATCCCGTCTCCGTCCATGTTGGCCTGGAGAGTCTTGCTGATCTGGATCGAATCCACGATTCCCGCCGGGATGGCGGAGAAATCGAATTCGCGGGTCCCGGGATCTTCCGAAGGCATATTAAAACCGTTGACGGTGGTATTGTTCAGGCGGGGCTCGGTTCCGCGCACCTGCACAAACTGGTCTTCGCCTTCGTTGCGCGTCAGGCTGACGCTGGGCAGGCGTCCGATCGCATTGCCCAGGTTGGAGCTGGGCAGACTGGTGATGGTCTGGACCGGCATGACCTGGATTATGTTGTCCGCGGCGCGCTCTTCATTTACGGCCTCCACTTCAGCCGATGCGTTTGCGGCCGTGACCAGTACGGTCTGTTGTTGCGATTCGACTTGGAGTTGCAAGTTCACCGTGGATGTCTTCCCAGCAGCTACGGCTACCGTCTTTGTCACGTTCTCGAAGCCGATATAGCTGACGGAAAGCGTGTAGCTGCCGGCTGTCAAGCCGCTGAAGAAAAACAGGCCTTGCTGGTCTGTGGAGGTATTCAGGCCTTGGGCGGGAATGGACACCTGCGCTCCCCTCAAGACGGCGCCGGCGGGATCGGTCAGCAATCCGGAAATGGACCCCCCTTGGTCTTGGGCGGGCACTGGAGTTGCGAGTCCGCAGAGTAACAGGGATAAACACTGCAAAAAGGCCCACGGGGTACGACGCACTGTAATGCGCTGCATGACCTCTCCTTCAACTCGGAAATGGGACAATGTTTTGCTCGGGAATGGGACGATGTTTTGCGGCGTCTACCAGCCGGGCGCGCAAGAGAACGAGATTGAGCAGACTAACCCTCAGACCGCAAATAAATTGCAGCAGTGAAAGCTAACACACGTGGAAAACGCCACGCAATACCATTTATGACAGGTTGATGAACAATCTGGGCTCGACGAATCTTCGCCGAGAGATAGTAACGTCGCACTAGGACAAAAGCCGCATGGAGATGCCTTTGAAATCGCGTTCTGTCACCGTGATGGGTATTTTCGCCGCAGATCTGAGTTTTCGAACGGAACGATTGCCGGGATGGGGAGAAACCGTCATGGGGAGCGCTTTTCGGCTAGGACCGGGAGGAAAAGGATCCAATCAGGCCATCGCCGCCGCGCGTCTCGGCGGGACGGTCAACTTTATCTCCAAAGTGGGGACCGACTCTTTCGGAGAGCTTGCCAGGAGCGTTCACCGAAATGCCGGCGTGCATCTGGATTACCTCTTCACGACCTCGGACGAACCAACCGGAGCCGCCGCCATTGTCGTGGAAGAAGCTTCCGGTGAGAATGCAATTGTTGTGGCGCCGGGCTCTGCGAACGCGCTGACTTTCAGCGACATTGATTTCGCGAGAGAGGCCATCGGTAAATCTGCCTGCTTTTTGACCCAGTTCGAACTACCGTTGCCTCAGGTCGAATATGGATTGCGGCTGGCGCGCTCGTTGGGAGTGGCTACCATCCTGAATCCCGCGCCTGCCTGTGAATGCGGCGACGATTTGCTCCAACTCTGCGACTATGTAACTCCCAACGAGCATGAAGCCAGCGCGCTGACGGGGATGCCGGTCGACACGATGTCACAGATTGAGCGCGCGGCGGCCGCACTCCTGGCGCGGGGAGCACGACATGTCGTCCTGACCCTGGGAGCTCGTGGAGCTTTTGTGCTCGGCCCGCATATCGCTGAACACGTTGAGGCCTTTCAGATTGGAACAGTCGTTGATACGACCGGAGCAGGAGATGCCTTCAACGGGGCCTTCGCTGTGGGTCTCGCCGAAGGGATGAGCATCATCGATGCGACGCGGTTTGGCTGTGCCGCGGCTGGACTCTCGGTCACCCGGCCGGGCACTGCAACTTCGATGCCGGAGCGCGAAGAAGTGGATCGCCTCTGTCGAAGTCTGAGCGTGAAGACAACCGACAAATGAGCGGCATTGGCGCTTTCACGCTGCGAGCGCGGCGATCGACCTGCGGCCAACCGGGCCGCAAGAACATGGATAAGGTTGGTTCCGATCGCCTTTCAGGAAACCTTAAGCTGAACTGCGAAACTCTTCACTGCGCACCGCTACCGCGGTTGAGCGGGCGTGTGTCATTTCGGAGGAGCACGATCATGTAATCGATTCTCAGGTTGGTCCGGTCTTCTGTTTTGTCTGGTCATGATATGCCGGGCTGATGCGCAACTATTACTCCGGGCTTGCCCTGAGTACGAAACCCACGCCACGAACGGTATGAAGAAGCTTTACGGGAAACGGGTCGTCGATCTTGCGACGTATGTGTGCTATGTGAACGTCAATCACATTATCCAGAGAGGTATAGCGAACCGTTGTCTTCCACACATCGCGTGCGAGCATTTCCCGGGAGACAACCGTGCCACGATTCATCAGCAGGTATTCCAGCAACGCAAACTCCCGGCCGGTCAAGTCTAGTGTCGAACAGCCACGAAGCACAATGTGTCCCCGCGTGTCGAGTTTGAGGTCGGCCAGACGCAGGATCGAAGGCGACTCGGAATTTGCCCGTCGATGCAACGCTCGCAGGCGGGCGATAAGTTCCGGAAATGCGAAGGGCTTGGTCAGGTAATCATCGGCGCCCGAATCAAGTCCACGGACTCGATCCTCAACGGAATCTCTAGCCGTCAGGATGAGCACTGGAATTTTGAAACCGCTTCCCCGAATCTCCCTCAATACCTCCAACCCTCCCACTCGCGGCAACATGATATCCAGTAAAACCAGGTCGACGACATTATCGCGCAAATGCCGTAGTCCTTCCTCGCCAGTGTTAGAAATCACCACCTCATAGCCGTTCCCTCTTAGCCCGGCCCCGATAGCATCCGCCAGCTTGCGCTCGTCCTCGATGATCAATATCTGCATGATAGCCAGCATGTTTCCTAAGGCGATGGACTCGTGCCTTGCGGACTGATATTGAAGCTTAAGTTATTGTGGGGCCGCGGTCAGACTTAGGAGCACAAACGCCGTGACCTAAAGCTATCACAAGTCTATGTCGGTCTGGACGTCATGATAGCCTCAACGAATCGACGGTGCCGGAGACGCCGTGATGACCCAGAACCCACAGCGAAGAACGGGACAAAAACCGCAGCTGAAAACGCAAGAGCTTAACTTCGACGCCGCCTGACTGTGCAATGTCTTAGAGACTTCAGAATCTCTTAAGTTGACATAATGGCTAGCGATTCGATTGACATAGGCTCGTTACCTCCTGGCTTCTCAGCGAGGGCAGCGAACGCAATCACCCCGACCGATGTCCAAAGCAGAACGTACGGCATACATGCCTCCCCCCGTCGTGCAGATCGGTGTGCCCCGTCCATTCAACCGAATCACAATCACGGACCCACTCTCTGTTCGGTTTTGACAGCCGACGCGTCATTTGAGCAGTAAATTGTGCCCGATAGTCTGCCAGCAGAGACACGTGGGCGCGTCTCAGAACCTGCCAGGAAAGCCATGGTATACCTAACGTCTTCCCGATTGCCTTCAGCCTCCCCGCTCGAACGCTCTCCGGAGGAATCGGGCCTCCGCTTTCCGAAACCAGCACGAAATCATTCCGGTTTGGGTTGCCGCGGCGCCTGCTCAGTTCTCTGAGATGTTGAAGTAACGGCTTCTGGATTTCGATAATTCGGCTCCGCTCGCCCCGGCCATCGCCTGACCCGGATCGCGCCCTCCTTGGCCGAACCACGAGACACCGTGGGGGCATCAATTCATCATCCAGATACATTTCCGAATTACTCAGATTTATGTGCTTCCACTGCAACTCGCAGATTTCCACGATACTCATGCCTGTTGTAACGGAGAAAAGAGCGATCTCCTGGTCCGGGTATTGCAAGAGATCTAGAATGACCTTCGTTTGGCTCATCGTGACGTTGTGCCGAATTTTCCGGATCAGGGGAGGTAACTTCACCTGGCTGACAGGGTTTGGGCCGGCAAAATATCCCTCCCGCTGGGCGTGCGAGATGATCGCAAAGAATACGTTCTTTATGTGCTTGACGGTCTGCGAGGAGTATCCACACGCGGATGCGGCTGCAATCAGGGGACGGACGTGGTCTGAAATCGTGATGTCGCAGAGACGGACCTCATCCAGATAGGGCCACCCGGGTACACTCTTGAGACGGGCATTCAGGATTCCCCCGGGATTGAACATTCGGTTCACGGTCTCTGGCCGGAGCAAATGTTTGAGCATGGATCGATAGTGCGTCCGGCCAGAGAGCGTCTTCTGCTCCACGCGTTCAGGGATGAATTTTCTTTGGACAAAAAGTGCGAAGCTCATTCTTGGATCTTGAACGATTGGATTGTCCCTGGCGGTTTTAGTGTCGAAGGCTTCCGATAGCACCCAATTTCTCTGCGCAGACGGCTGCAGGCCAACACCCATGCTGCCTGGGCCCGCGTCGACTAAACGGCTGTGGATAGATCGGATTGACGTATGCATGATGGGATCCTTGTATGTCGGGCAACGCCCCTCGGGTCGTATAGAATGTAGTTACTCGCACTAATCGTATGCCTAGTTTGACAAATTGCAAAGTGGATGAGCATTTGATATAGATTTGATGTATTTAACACTAAGTGTATGCAGCTAATTCGTTGATCCAAATTGTGGATTCAAGGACAAGGCTGATTTCGTGAGTATCTTCGGCGGATGTATCCGTACAGCTTTGCGGGTAACAGGACCTGCCACAACTCCAGGACGTGGAGCGTTCAAGTTCGTCCGTATCAGGTACCGTAAGTTTTATCAAGAGATGTCGGCACTATTGGCACAGGGAGGTCTCATCAAGACTCCGAATTGCAAGGGCTGTAAAACCACTAATATCGTTGACATAATGTTCAAGAGCACCCCTCACAACAAATTCCAGGGAACATCGATTGTCGAGCGCACTTTCCGCCAGTGCCTTCATTCGCCAACGGTGAAGCGGTCTGGGCGCGGTATCTGCTCCTCTCCCGTGGTCGATGTTTCCCTGACTCCTTGGCTGCACTCCTCAGGCGGGCGAGTTTCGTCATTCCACGACGAGGTTGTTGGCCCGGAATGATCCGATGACCACATCCACCCGGTGACCGCGTTTGACCGCCAGCGTCGGATTGGAGAAAGCCATCCAGTACGTCATGCCCGCTTTGGGCGTGCTCTCCTGGCGCAGCTTTCCCACCTTCTCCATTTGCGGAACCGAAAGCTTAACCCCAGCCTGCGCGTCGTACAACTCCGGCTCGAATTTCTTGTCGTTCAGGCTTATGGCTTTGCTCGGATCCATCACCTGATAGTTGAAGCGAATGATTTCGCCCGATTCCGCCACCTTGACACGGAGTTCGCCCACACCCCAAACCCCTTCGTAATACAATTCCGCCCGGCGCGAAAGGCGCTTGAGCTGAGCGCCTTGCCAAACCGGTCCCGGCTTGGCAACCGGTGCGCTGGGCTGGGCGGGAGCGGCTTGCGCCGGCGTGGTTGTCTGGGTTGACGCCGATTGCGCGCCGGACAAAACCAAGCTCGACGCCAGCAGGATTCCAACCGAAGCCCGATACGTGTGAAAGAACGTCTCTTTTAGCATTTGAATCTAATCTCCGTCTCACCTGGTCAATGCCGCCCGCGTGCCTTCGGTGCGGAGCATGTCAGTAAAAGGTAAAAAGGCCTGGAGTGGCCGGACATCCTGATTCGGATGTCCGGCCACTCCCCGGGCCAGTTTAGTTAGCCGTGAAGTTGGCACTGTTCAGAGTCGGGGTGCCCATTCCGGTACCCGTGATCGTCACGTGTGCGTTTGCGGTGGCCGTCGATGTTCCGGGCGCATACTGCACGATGATTGTGCAACTGCCGCCCGGCGCCACGACCGAAGTAGCGGTGCAGGTTCCGCCAGTGATCGAGAACGTCCCGCCCGGAGTGCCTACCTTGACAACCGCAGGAGCGGCCGTCATGGTAAGCGATCCATTCGCGGTAGCCGAGTTGCTCACCGTCATCGTAGCGGTCTCGTTCACCGTGTTGGGTGTTGTCGGCGCCAGTGTCGGAGTCGGAGCCGAGATGGTCACCGCCGCGCCCTGTACCGTGAACGCGATTGTGTTGGTGTTTCCGATCGGTGTTGTCAGACCGAGATTCTTGACCCCTGTCGTCGCCGTGCCGGCGATCGCCAGGCTGGCTGTGACCTGGGTCGAGCTCACCACGTTCAGGCTGCCGCTCACCAGGGTGACTCCTGCTGAGAGGCCGGTGACCGCCGTGGTTCCGGTCAGGTTGGTTCCGGTAAACGTCACCGGAACGGTTGTGTTCAAAAGCCCCGCATTCGGAGCGATCGAAGTCAGCGTCGCTCCCTGCACCGTGAACGGCAGGGCGTTGCTGGCAGCGGCATTGCCGTTCACCGAAACCGTCACGTTGTGCGGCGCCGTAGTTGAGGCGTTCGCAGCGATGGTGAAGGTTGCAGTGGCCGTTGTCGAGCTCGTGACCGTGAAGCCGCTAATGGTGATGCCACCATTCGTGACCGCAATGGTCGTCTGACCCGGTACGAAGTTCGTACCGGTCAGCGAGATCGGTACCGTCGAGCCGGTAACGCCTGAGTTGGGGCTCAACAAGGTTAATGTTGGCGTCGTCGGGGACGTAACCGTGAAGATAAGCCCGTTGCTGGTACCGCCCGGCGCCGTCACGTTGACGGTTCTTCCGCCGGTCGACGCCGTTGCCGAGGGAGTGAACGTGGTGATGATCTGCGAGTCGCTCGCTATCGTGATGGGACCGACGGTGATCCCCGTGCCTCCCACGAGGACTGCCGTAGTTCCTGTCAGACCGCTGCCGAAGATACTCACATTGATCGCTCCCTCTCCGCGAACGCCGGACGTGGGAATGATCGAAGTGAGCACCGGTCCGCGCACCGTGAACGGTACTGCGTTGCTGGTGCCGCCCGCATTGGTCACAGTGATGTTATCCGTACCGATGACGGCTGTGGTCGTGCTGGTGAGGGTCGCCGTGATGGATGTGGTGCTGACCACTGTTACTCCGCTCACGCTGAGGCCGTTCGCTGGCGCGACGACATTAACGGTCGTTCCGGTTACGAAGCCGCTGCCGGTGATGGTCACCGGAGTGGCGCCGCCGCGCAGGCCGGACGACGGACTGAGCGAGGAGATGACCGGCGTTCCCGGATTCACCACCGTGAAGGTCACGGGTGTGGTGGCTCCGGTAGTGGTGGCCACGGTTATGTTATGCGCGCCAAGGGCGCCCGTTGGCGCGATGACGAAGTTGGCAGTGATGGTTGTGTCGTTGACCACCGTGAAGCTGTTCACGGTGATGCCCGCACCAGTGATACCGATGGAAGTTGCGTTATGCGCCGGCAACGCCACCGTCCCCTGGAAGCTGATGCCCGTCAGGGTCACGGCCTGGGTGGTGCCCGCGTCACCGGTGGTCGGGCTGATCGAGGTCAGACCGATCGGCGGTACCGCGACGGTAAAGGTGACCGTATTGCTGGTGCCGCCTACGCCGGTGACTGATACAGTTCCGGCTCCAGCTGCTGCACCCGCCGCGATGTTAATCGTTGCAGTCGCGGTGGTGGCATTGGTGACCGTGAAGTTGCTCACTGTGATGCCGGTATTCGAGAAGTTGAGTGCCGTAGCTCCGGTCAGGCCCGTTCCGGTCAGCGTTACCGCCAGGCCGGTGGTGCCGCGGTTGCCCGTGGCAGGACTGATGGAGGTTAGCGTCGGACCGGTGATGGCAAACGGAAGCGTACCGGTTGCTCCGCCAGCCGTTGTTACCTGAATGTTGACGTTGCCGATCGCCGCAGCCATGGTGCTTGTGATGGTTGCGTCGATCTGTGTCGCGCTGACCACTGTCACTCCGCTTACGGTGACACCGGTGGCCGCCGGGTTGGTGGCGACCGTCGACCCGGTGACGAAGTTGGTGCCGGTGAGGACCACCGCCTGGGAAGTGCCGCGAACCTCAGATGCGGGCAAGATGGACGTCAGCGTCGGCGCCGCCGGTGCAACCACCGTGAACACGACAGCATTCGAAGTGCCTGCGGGCGTGGTCACTGTGATGTTTCGCGCTCCCAGTGTGGCGGTCGGCGAGATGGTGAACGTAGTGGTAATGCTTGTGGCCGTGACTGTCAACGCACCGACCGTGATACCGGTGCCGGGAACATTCACTGCCGTGGCACCCGTCAGACCCGTGCCGGTAATGACCACAGGCACGACCGTGCCCTGCGCACCGGAGCTGGGGATGATGGAAGCGAGGACCGCCACGCCACTGGTGCCCTGGGCTTCGACCGCGCCCACATCAAAGTGGGTCGGATTGGCGGTATCAGGCCGCGGATTTCCGAAGAAGTCCATGGACAGAGCCGGGATCGTTGCCGTGGGAAGGGTGGTTGCGTTCAGCGGCACATAGTCGATGGCCGGCGAACCCGATGCCAGGGTGTAGTTGCCAAACGGATTCCCGCCACCGTAGTTGGCGTTCACGCCGCCGGTCACCGAATCGTCGCTCAGCGCCAGCGGACCCCAGCTGATGTTGATCCAGTTGTTACCCTCGTCCACCGTGGCGGCCGGAGTGAGGCTGAACACCGGGTTGGGGGTCAACGAGTCCGCAATCCCGGGAGGTACGCCATACCCACTGGGTCCTCCGCAGCCATTTGCCACCGTGCACGTGGGCGGCACGCGCGTACCGTTGCAATACTGACTGGCAATGCTCGGATTCGATCCCATGTTGGAACCGGTTGAATAGTCGGCCGGGTCGTCCAGGAACGAATACGTCGGGTTGAGTGTGAATCCGGACGCGTGGTTGCTCGGCCCCGTGTCGCCGCGGACGCCGATGTCCCAGTAGCTGACGTTCGGAGTGCATTGGCCGAAGGCCGTCTGCACCGGTGCGGCTGTTCCCGTGAACGCGGTGAACAGCGCGACGACGTTCTGCTGGTTCAGGGGCCCTGCACCCAGGCTGCCCACACCGATAAAGAACGAGCGGTTCTGCCAGATCACGTTGTTTTCGAGCAACGGGTTCGAGAATCCCGCGCAGCTGGGTTGCCCGGTTGGGCAAGTTAGCGTCAGTCCGGTAAGTGACGTGATGAACGCCGGGGAGTTCTGCGTGCTGCTCACGCCTGCAACTTGCGGGCACGAAGCCGTCATCGGTCCGGAGGGACCGTTTTGCACGCAGTTCCCCGCCGGAGCGCTGGCGGCAGGCGTACCAATGCTTTGCGTCAGCACGCCCGACGCGGCCAGCGAATCGTTGCTGGCGATGGTGTTGTTGATGATGGCAACGTTCACCGAATCCTGCAGCGAGATACCGGCGCCATCCCAGCCCGCCAGGTTGTTCACAATCATGTTGTTGGTGATGGAAACATTGTTCCAGAGTTTCGGCTGCGTCGGGAACGTGGAAACCTCGGTCCCGTTGACCTGCTGCAGACGGATACCGCCGCCGCTGCCGCTGTCCGCGGAGTTGCCCTGGATCAGGTTGGCGTTGATGACCAGGTTGTGGCCGACACCGTCGCTCAGTCCCGGCGGGCAATCGGCGTCAGATTGAGTCCCGCAAACCGGATCGGTATCCGGCGTGCCCTGGATCATGATGCCACCGCCGTTCGTAGGAATGGTGGGGTTTGAGGCCTGGTTGAATACGATCGAGTTGTGCTCGATGTCGCCGTTCTGGATTTCGCCGAGGTGAACGAGTGCGCCGCCCTCACCCGAGCTGATGTTTCCGCACACCCAGTTGAAGTTGAACTTGTAGTAGTCGTTGCCGGTGCAGAACGTTACGCCGCCGCCGCCCGCCAGGGTGCCGGAGAACAACTCATCGCCTAACGAGGAGTTATTGGTGATGTAGTTGTTGTGTACGTTCACCTGCAACTGCAAGCAGTACGGCAGATGCTGATTCGTGACGAATCCCGTACCATCGCTGCAAGAGCCCGGGGCAGCGTTGGTGGTGCTTGCCTGAACATACGGGGTCGGGAATTCGCCCTGGCCGACGCTGATGCCGCCGGTGAGCGTTCCGGCATTGTTGTAGACCCGGTTGTTGGCGATTTGCAGGTTGTGGGCCCAGCCGTGAACGAAGATGCCGCCTCCGCCTTGTGAGCTGTCGGCCACTGACAACCCATCAATGCTTGACGGGTTGCAACTGAAGTTGCTCGGATATGGGTTGGTCTGGCTGGTGATCGTCACGCCGCCCGTGCCGCCGTAAGTCACGGTATGGCACATCGGGTTGGCATCGCCCACAGTCAAAGCGCCGGTAGATCCGGGGACCCCTGCAGGATTGCTGACCACACCTGAAAGGAGAGTGGTAGTTGTCGGGAACGCTCCGACCTCACTGCCGTCACTCCAGGGAGCCGCTCCGTGGAATTCGAGGCCCTTGGCGAGGACGGTAACTCCCGCTCCCTCAAAGGCGCCCATCAGCGAGGGCTCTTGCAACTGCTCGGCCAGGTTGCCATTGAGCGTAGCGTCCCAGCCCACGGTTGCTTCCAGGGGCAGGCGATCAACCTGCGGAACATTGGGTTGAGCGCTGAAGTAATTCCAACCTGCGTCAGGGCAGCTGTAGACGCCGGCTGGATCATACGGAGTCCCTCCGGTTGACGAGGTGTAGGGCACACCCTGCAGGGTCAAGCCAAACAGGCAGTTGATATGCCGGCGCCAGGGATCGAGCAGCTTGCCCGCCGGACTGGCGTTGGCGTTGATGACGGACGAAACCGCGCCCACACCCTGCAACCGTACGGGCTTCCACATCAGCAGCATTTCGCTATGGGCTGCTACCGAAGCGGCTTGCGTCGGTGTCGCAGTATGGAGAGCGGAGGAGCTGCACGTGGTTACCGCCGGAGTAGCGCCGGTGGTGGTGCAAGTCGGGTCGACGATAAGCAAGTCGCCCGGCGCGGCAGCGTCAATCGCGCTCTGGATGGATTGGTTCGCGGAGACGTGGGTCGGAGCCTTGCCCCCGATGGTGACCGTCACCGTATCGATGGACTGCTTGCCGTTGCCCGCGATGATGACCAATTGGCCGCACTGCGCCGTAGAGCCTCCGTACTGCGCCTGCTGCTGGATCGCGCAGTTGGGAACGCCGGAGGGCACCGTAACTTGAATTTGCGTGTCCGACCAGCTGTCGATCACTGCATTCTTTCCGCCGATGGTCACCGCGGACAGCGTGTTGCAGGTCGCGCTTCCCGCCGTGGGGCTGGTGCACTGCGCGCCAAAGCCATAGTGGCGGGTAATGGTCTTCAAATTGAATGGAGCCGTGTTCCCTGATGGACCCGCGTAAGCGTTGTTATTCACCTGCTGATTTCCCAGCGACGTGATGGTGAGGGTCGTATTCGCAGTGCTGACCCATGGGCCAACACCGCTGCCGTCCACTTCCGCGATCCCCGGTGTGGCGTCGGGGTAGCTGCAATCCGGATTGTTGTATCCGGCGCCGATGAAGGCTTGCGTGGGCACCACCGGAGTGTCGAGGTACGAAGTCAAGCCCGGCATATACGGCAGCTCGTAGCAGAAATCGCTGTACGCTGGGTTGAACAGAGGATCCTGAATCACCTGCCCGTAGGTCGGGTTGGTGATAAAGGTGGCCGGATTCGAAGGATTCGGAATCTGCGTCCGCGTGTCCAGGATCGGACCCGGATCGTTCATGCACTGCACCATCATCGTCGGCGAATACCCGGTGATGTTGGGCGGGTTCACATCCCAGCTCGAGTAGGTAAGCCCGTCAAAGATTCCCCAGTGGTCGGAATACACGCGCGAGATTTCGTTCCCGAGATAATCCCTGGTCGAAACCGGCAGGTTGGGCGGCGAGAACTTCTCGCCAAACATTGGAGCGAACGGATCGAATTCCGAGGTGAAGTCGTCGGTAATTACGCCGGTGAATTTCGAGGCGATGTGGGTCGAGGTGAAGATGAAGAATCTCGCGTCCGCCGCCATCTGGTTGTTCAGGAGCACTTCCTTGCGGTCGCACAGCGGCCGGCTCGCTCCCGCGTACGGAGCCGTCTCTTTCGCCTGCGGGAACAGGCTCAGGTAATCGGGAACGATGCGCATCTCTCCGACGCACGGCCAGGTTTCATCGGTATAACCAGGGAAGCCCGGGACGCCGGACATTTCATTCGCCAACCCCGTGGCCGTGGTCGAGTTCTGGTAATTGGTGCCGTTGTAGCCCGCGCCGCTCTCGTCGTACATCGAAGCCACGGAGGCCTGGTCGGGCATGATGAAGATGTCCGTGCCCAGCCCGCCGAACTGCTGCGTCACCGGCGCGATAAAGTTATCGCCGATCAGCAGGTTCTTGTCTTCCTCCTTGTACACTTCGTAGCCCGGCGGCATCACCACCTGCACCACGTACTTGCCCGGGGGCAGCATCGGGGTGCCGTAGCGATACTTGTCCGTCGAGTCGGGATTGGCCACGCAGATGGTGCAGTTGGTGCCCGCCATCGAGGCCGTAACCCCGTTGGTGGCTCCGATCGTGGTGAGCAGTTTTCCGGTCGTCGCGTTGATGCCGAGCGAGCTGGGGAAGTAGTACCGGCCGTCGTAAGGCGCCGGCTGCACCTGGTTCCAGATGTGCATCGCGTCGTAGCACTTGTACTGGGAGTTATACGGAAGCGTGTGCAGCGTGCCGCCGTTATGCAAAGAGTTGTACCAGTCAAGGTATTGCGGCTGGTCATATAACGTGAAGAAGAAAAGATCCTGATTGGGACTGCCGGCTGTAGAGGTGCCCTGGCCGGGGCAGCTCATGTACGGCTTCTGACCAGCGCCGCTCCCCGTTCCTGCCGTACCGCTGGGATAGTAGCCCTGCGCCCAGTTATCCCAGCTGCTGGTGACGGTCGTGTCCACCAGGGTCAGGGTGGGCGTCACGCCATCGGCGGCAAAGCCTTCCTGGTAGAGGTTGACGGTAACGCCAGGAATATTCGGCTCCCACGGCTGCTGGATCATCTGCGACGCATCATCAAACGGGCGCGTCGATGCATAGGTGACATTTCCGTAAATGCCGCCGTTCTCACCCACCTGCGTGGTCGTAGGCGTCGTGGCACCCGGCGGAGTATAGGTGACGGTCGCGCAGAAATTGGTTGCGCTTGCCGGCAGCGCCGGGTTGCAGGCCGCATACGGCGCTTTACCGAAATCGATATAGTTCGCCGATCCCATCAGGCCCGACCAGCCCTCCGCCCAGACCCAGGGCGGATCGATCCGGCCGGTGGATGCGGTAGACGAACTGGGGATGGCCGTTCCGGCTGCGAACGAAGCCGCCTCCGCGGTGCAATCTGCCTTGGCGCAATACACCGCGCCGGGTACGGACAGATCGGCAGGCAGCGGAACCGCCTCGAAAGTGTTCGCCAGAAAGTTATAGGCAGTGGACGTTCCGCATGACCGGGCGCCATTCCCTGGCCCGCAGTAGCTTGAGCCATCGGTGGGGCCCCCTGAGTCGTAAACGGTGTGGATGCCCGTCGTCTTGTAGCGGGTCGAATCGGCCTCCACGACATACCAGTTGAACAGCGGGAACGTCTCATTGAAATTGGCAACGCCGTTAAAGTCCGTCGTCAAAGCGTTGGAGTTGTGCCCATCCCGGTAGTGAACCATGGTGTAGATGAGCGGAATCCCGATCTCCCCGGGGTCCATGATTCCGTTCTTGTTGTCGTCGATGAAGGTGCGGGTGTAAACATTCGACTGCCATTGCGGAACCTGGATACCGCCCATGTGGAGGGCGGTGAGTCCGCCCGTGCACGTGGTGGCCCCGGCCGCGGGCACGCAGCCCACGTTGGCCGGCGTCGACAGACCGTCAATGATCTGGTCGTTCCACTGGTCGCCGATGGTCAGTCTCCAGTTGCCGCCGGGCACATTGGTGAACCGGAAATTCCCATTGGCGTCGCAGAAGGTGAATTGAAAATCCTCGCCGTCGGGGTCGCCCAGGCTGACCCAGCACTGGGTCCAGGCGAGGGCATCGCGGGAACCGCTGGGATAGAGTCGTTCATCCGGTGTCCGGCTCATGCGTTGGACGTCGATTTGTCCGTCAATGGTGTTGGTGCACGGCCCGACAGCACCCGGGCTGCCGGCGCCGCTGCAGACATCGTTATGGCGAGCGTTGATGATCGCCGGGTTGGCAAAGCCGATGGCCACGTGATATCCGGCCGGCCCGTATTCCTGGAAGTAGCTCGGCTCACCAATGCGGATGAACGCATCATGGGGATGCTGCCCGTCCAGGGTGTTGGTCTGAAGCCACTGTTCGCCGCGCGCAATCCGGTCCGCCCCGGGGTAGGCCTGGACGCTGAATTTCTCCGGCATCAGGTTGGCGATCACCGCCTGGCCCGCCAGCGGCGAGAGAGTGTGCCCGTCCGATTCATACTTCGGGCACGTCACGATCATCCCCGTCATTGCGACCGCCGGCGCCGGCCCCGCACCGGCCGGACCGCTCAGAGGAGTCGCTGAAACGGGGCAGGCGTCGAAGCCCGTGACAGGATCCACCGTTCCCGCCAGGCTGTTCGACAAGGGCTGGTTGAACTCGTCATAGGTATCCTGCCCGGTCACATCGCCGAGTCCGCCGTAGGTATCCCACAAGACGATGTTGAAGCCGCCCAGGCCAGGCTCGATAGGCGCAACCGTACCGTTTCCGCCGCCGCTATCCTGCTCGCCATTGAGCGGGTAGTCATCTTCGAACACGACCAGCGAAAGTTTTGAGGTGGGCAGCGGTGTGGGCAGCGCCAGCACTGTAACGGGTTGGGTGAACGCGGAAGTCGAACTACATGCATTGGGCCCGCCCAGGATGTTGCAGGCCGGCGCGACCGGAGCGCCGCTCATGGTGTGGCCGCATGTCGTGTCACCTGCAGCTGCCTCAGCCCCATTGCCCGGACAAACCGGCTGGCCCAGGTAGGTAGGAAATGGGTTCGCCGCATCCCCAGGCAGCACCGAAATGTAGTAGCGCTTCGATGGATCCAAAGCAACCTGGCTCGGGTTCACCGCGGTAAATCCATTCCCCGTCGTATCGGGCCGGCAGGCGCCGTTGCCCACGTCGCATACCGCCGGGACGTGCAATCCCGTCGCCGGGTTCAACATGGTCTGGCCGCCCTCGCACGACAGCGGGCCAGTGCAGCCTTGGGCAACGAAATCGGCGGTGCTCGTATGGAAATTCACCGCAAAAGTTGGGATGGTGCTTTGCCCCGCAGGACCCACAATACTGGGGCAGCCGGGCGTGGTTATGCTGGTGTTGGTGGTGCAGTTCGGATCGATCCAGAACGTCTTGTCTTCTTCGATGATCCAGCGATAGTCGGCAAACGGCACCAATGCAGCGATACAGGCGGCGTTCCCGTTGCAGTTGTTATACGCCTGCGCATCCAGCACGTTGACCTTCAGATTGCTGGGCTGCGGGAAGATCAGCGTTACCGTTGCCGCAGCACTCTTCGTCCCCAGCGAGTTCTGCGCCTGGTAGGTAAACGTGTATGTGCCGGGGCCGGGTGCGGTTGCCGTAAACCCGCCTTGCGGGTCCATATTGATGGTCACCCCTGTCGGTGTAACACTGGACGCCACCACCGTCAGCGGCAGCTTGTTGGGGTCCGTATCCACCGTGAGCACACCGGGTGACGGAATCTTCAGGAACGTCGCCATCTTCGAGGTGTAGGTGATGGCGTTCACCAGGGGGACTCCGCTGGCGAGCGCCGACGGGCTCAGTGCGACTGTCGTACACATGCCGGTCGTGCCCGCGGCCGCGCCGTTGGCGCAATATCCGAAGGTGTCTGTGCCGGTCGAGCCCACGTTGGGCGTGTATGTAAAGGTGCCGTTGGCGCAAATTCCCGCCACCGGGTTGCCTGGGACCGCCGTGCAGCTCAGTGTGCCGTTGGTGGGCGAAGCCGTCAGCGCGACGCCGTACACATTGACGTCATTCGCGATCACGCCCTTCGATGGGTCGGTGATCACCAGCGGGGTGCACGGCGCGACCGCGCATGGGATCAGAGAAGCGTAAGTATCCGGATTGGCTACCGCGGCTCCGAACACACCCGTCCCTGCCGTCACCGGAAGCAACGAGCCGTTGACGCTGATGTAAGCCAGCATTCCGGCGTCGCGCACGGAAGAATTGGCCGAAAGGCTCAGTTCGCGGTCGTAAACCGGCAGCGACGCCGTCGGCACATTGACCATCACGTCGAAGGTCTTGCCCGCGGCCATGAAGACATCGGTCTGCACACGGGGTGCCGCCAGGTTCGGAAGCGGGTTGCCGTCTTCAGCTTTCAGCGTGAAGCCCTGAACCGTTGCCGACGCGCCTGCACCGTTGAAGCCCGTAGTCAGCGAGTTGACGATCGAGGGTACGTGCATGCGCAGTCCGGCGTTCACCATGCGTACCAGCACGGTGCCCGTGATCGGAGACGCTGTCGAGGTTCCCGCGGTCGCCGCGATCAGCGAAGGCGCCGGATTGGCCTTGTCGAAGGCGATTCCGTTGATCAGGTAATAGAACGGCGTGTAATTCACCGCCGGGGGATAGCACGTGTGATAGGTGGTGGACTGGGGGTTGCCGCAGCCGGGGTTACCCTGCGGATCAGTGGGCAATCCAGACCAAACCCTGGTCTCGCTGAATCCGGCGGTCCTCACCGCTATGTCAACCGCCCTGTTCTGCACCGGGTCGATTTCACTGAACTCGAGTGGAACTTCCGCGTTGTACGTAACCGCCGCATTCGCCGCCTGTTCGGCTGGAGTTAAAGGATGAGCAGCGACCGCTCCGTACGCGGTGCCCGCCGTAGTTCCCGCGGGCGCGGTGGTGACCACCAGCATGCCGATCAGGCCCATGGGCACCTGGATCGAAGGATGAGTGCCGGATTCCAGCAGATAGGTTCCGGGCTTCAGGTAGGTCCACGTGAGTGCGGATCCCGACGCAACTTGTCCTGTGGTAAGAGTCGCGCCAGTCGGCGCCACTTCCGTCCCCATCGACTGCACGCGATTTGCCTGTGTCGGAGGCGTATTGGAAGCACCACTAACAGGGGTCGTGCACGGCTGGCCTGGAGCCTGGCTGGCGATAAACCAGCTGGGGCATCCCTGCGCGTTGGCGTGGTTCGGGCTCTGCGTGGTCGTCGGCGCCCCGCCCAGGCCGCCGCCCACCTGGCCAACAATCACGATGGACGTGGGAATGTTATTCGCCGTCGTGGCCCCGGTGGGAGTGAACGAAAGATTGTTGGTCAGCTTGATCTGCAGTCCCCCGGTAGCCCCAAAGGGAACCGTGATCTTCACCGGAGACCAGGCCGGCGCCGCTGCGGCAACGGCCGCCGTGCCCGGGCCGCCCAGAGTAATAGTAGGCGGCGCGATGTAGCCGGACCCGTGATTGGTCACACTGAAGCCCACCACCTGGCCGCCGCTCACGATCGCGGTCGCCACGGCGGTCACGTTCGTCACGCCGGGAATGGCGCCGGTGGGGGCGCTGATGGTGACCGAGGGCGCCGTCGTATAGCCCGATCCGCCATTGAGCACGTAGATGCCGCCCAGTGCTCCGATGGCTGCCGGGGACCCCAGGCTGGGAGTCGTGGCATTCGTTCCGGTCAACGGCGCGCAGGTCGCGGTTGAGCCCGTAACCGCGGCGCCGCAGGAATAGCCCCACATGGGCATCACGGTGCCATCCGGCAGGGTGGTGGTTGTCGGCCCCGCCGTCAAGTTGACTACCTGCTGGCCAAAGCCCGTCGCGACCGCAAGCACAAACAGCGCGGTCATCAGAACTGCGGCCTTCAGTGTAGTCTTCGACTTGGAATCGTTGATCCGGATCATGGTTCTCGCCTCTCGCTCTGGTTCCATCATGGACATAGAATTCTTATGCGCCGTCCGCCGGCCGGCGGCTCGAACGGACGGCCCTGCACTGGTGGGCTCCCCACCCGCCCTTACTGCGATTCATCAATCGGAAATTCGCGTGAATCCACCAGCATCATCATCAGCATGCCGCCGGGGAAGACGTTGTTGGTCGTGATCTCGCGCTCGTTGTGCGAGTGCCACATAAACGCCCAGCCGCGCTCGCTGGCAGGGTTGGCCTGGGTGTTGGAAGGCAGCAGGGGCGTGCAGCCCGCGTTGGTAGTGGTGTCGCAGGCCGGCATATTTCCGCGCAGGCTGGCATCCGGACCGAGATACGGGCTACCGCCGTACCATTGTCCGTTGGTCAGCACGTTGGGATCGGGCAACGTTGCCGGTCCGCCCTGGGCCACATCGCCAAACGGAGCCACCTGCACCGGCTTGTTATGGTCCTGGCACCACTCGTAGTAGTTCAGGGCCGCCGGATTGCCGGTGTTGTAGCCGTTGGCGTCAGGCGTGCACGTCAACGACGCCAGAGGATCCGTCGGAAACGAGCTTGCGCTCTCGGCGCCGATATTCACCGTCGCCGTTCCGGTCGTTCCTGCGGCCAGACCCGCCGTCCCATCGGTATAGCTGAACGTGCTCGTGGTGGCGCCGGGAGTGACCGCGTTGGCCACAAACGTCCCGTTGTAGGCCGAGGTCGCTTCACCCGAAATCGTCACCATCGAATTGGCAACGAAGGCCGCAGGCAGCGTGCCGGCGACGGTCACGGTCACCGTGTTTCCCGACTCGCTGATGGCACTGATCGTGAACGGTGTGGTGGTGTTGCCGGTGCCCGCCGGGTGGTGGGCATACGGATCCCAGTTCAATCCCCTGCCGGTGAAGTAGAAGATGCCGTCGAACGCTTCGCCCGGGGTGGTGTCGGTGTTGAACATCAGGACGCCCGCCAGACTGCTGGTCGGATTCGTCGGGCTCAGAATCAGGTTTCCGTCGCGCGCCAGGATGCGCACGTGGTTGGCATGCTCGTGGAACGGGTGCTGCCACCTGCCCTGTCCGATGGTCCGGATCAGCGTCAGTTCGCCTGGATGCATGTGGGGATTGCCGTTATACGGCTGGTGCGGATATTCCGACGCGTAGTTGGGATCCATCAGGTCAGGCATGGACCGCCCGTTGATCAGGAAGTAGGCCGGGTGATACGGCTCGGTCTGCACATCGAGACTGCATCCGATGCTTCCCGCAGTGCAGCCCGCCTTGGCCTGAACCTCGGCCAGTGCCTGCTTGTGAATGCGGGAATCCATCTCTGCCCACTGGAACAGGTATTCGCGGTCGTAGCAGCTCTTGGGGTGGTCGTAGGCGGCGTGGGCCAGGCGGAAATCCTGTTCAGGAAAACCCGGGATGCCAGTGCTTGTCCCGTAATCCATCTTTCCGTACAGGTTGGTGACGGTCGTGTTGCAGTTGGCAGGCACCGCGGACGGCAGCACGACGATGGCCCCATAGAGCCCCATCTCGATCTGCAGGTCGCCCTGCGTTCCGCTGTAATAGGCATGCGTGCCCGGCGCCGATGCGGTGAACGTGTAGGTCACCGTCGATCCAGGAGCCGCTTCAGAGGTCAGCAAGCCCTGCGTGCCTGTCGGCGTGGCCGCGGTACAACTGCTCGTCACGTTGAAGCCGGGGAACAGAAGGGAGGTGTTGCCCGCGGCCGTGGGCAGGTTATTGGTCAGATGGATCGTGACCACCGTGTTTTCGGTGACCACCATGGTGGGCCCCGGAACCTGCATGCTGTTGCAGGTGGGCGTGAAGGCAAAGGTCGCCGCGGGAACGAACGTCGGCGACGTGCCCGCTACGCAGCCGTAGCCCCACGAGTAAATTGCATTTCCGTCCGGCTGATTCAGGTACGCGTCCTGGGCCGTCAGATTGAACGTCCCCACGGTCCCCGTGCCGCTGATTCCGGGAACCGCAGCGAAAGCGGCCGGCGCAAGCGACAGCATTACGGCCACCACCAGCGCCAGGAACAGTTGTGTCTTCAATGTCGCGTTTTTCATGTTCATCCGCCTCATCGCTGGTCTCCTAGTTGCAGGTGTTGCCGAAGGTGTCGCTGGTCACGCTGTTGCAGATGTGAACCTCGGTCATCATGCCTCCGAAGTTTTCCGCATCATTCGACAGCATTTCGAGATTGGCGCTGTACACATAGAACGTGCTGCCCACCGGGTACAGCTTCGCGGCGCATCCCGTACCCAGGTAGGCGCGGCAGCTATCGTCGCTGGCATCCAGAATCACGTCCAGTGATTCACCGCCACCCAGGGTGATCGAGTTGGCGTAGAACTCGGTGTTGTTGCCGTCCTGATCGCGCAACAGCTTGGCGTTGAATCCGACCTCGTGCATCGGAACGCCCACGCTCTGCAGGGTGAAGTATTCCGCCACCGACAGATTCACCAGGCGCAGCGAAGCCTTGCCGCCCGCCGGAATGTTGATGATCGCCGGCAGCGGCTGCGAGTAGTGCATCTGGCCGTCGCTCGCCATGCTGGCCTGCGGACCGGGCGGCCACCGTGTCGGGGTAGCTGCGCCCGTTCAGCAGGAAGTACTTGTCCTTCATGTCCACAAACAATTCCGGGTTGAAGGTCATGCCCACAAAGTGGAAGTTCGGATCGAAGCCGTGCATCTGGATGGGGTAGGTGACGTCATAGCAGCTCGAGCCGTCGCCGTCGTTGTACACATATTCCGGCGTCGTCCCCTCGGTTCCCGAGGTGACCGCCGCTCCACTGCACAGCTTGCCGGCCGCAGGCCGGGTAGCGCCGGAGGTAAACCGCCGGCATGGTGGCGCTGCAAAGGATGTCGGACGCTGGATTGCAGACGGTGCGCAGATCCACCACTGTGTGTCCTGCAGGCTCGGCGACTGTTCCACCCCCGCCACTGATGGTGGGCCCGTTCTGGAATCCGAGATACGAGTAGAGGCTGCCGCCCGTAGGAACTCGATCCTGCCGCGGCCGCACATAGAGCTGCCCCACCATGCCCATCTGGAGGTGCTCGGGAGGCGTGATGTGGCAGTGCCAGAAATACGTTCCCGCGTCGGGAGCAAGATAGTAGTAAGTGAAACTGGCGCCGATGTTGATGGCCACTGATGCGTCCGGCACGCCGTCATAGAACGAGGAGGCGTTGGGATAGCCGTGGAAGTGGACCGTGTGTTGCTCGAACAGGTCCGGACGCATGATCATGCCCACGTTGGTAAGGGTGAGGAAGAACTCGTCGTCCTCGTCAAACGCGGCCAGCGGCGCGGGGATATTCCCGTTCATCACGCCGACATCCATGATCGGCCGAGGATCCACGTGGCCGTCGATTACCGCGGGCGTAGATGCAACAGCAGCTAGGTCATTTCCAGTATCGGACGCCAGTCCTGAGGTAGTAGCGACGTACTGGAAGGCATATTCGCTGAATCCGTCCGGAGTGAGGGCGGCGGCATTCGCCACGCAGCTGATAGTCCAGGTGCCTGCATAGCCGGTCGGCGTTGCAGCGCCTGACGACGTCGCGTTGGAAATGACTACCTGTGATCCAACAGCCTGGCCGAATGGAGCGTCTGTCCAGGCAGTGACCGTGGTAGCCCCGGCGGTGCTGCTAGGGCAACCGGGGACTGTCGCGCCAGGGTAAAGGGCGGCAGTCACAGGACCCTCGACGAGGTTACTCACCGTCACTGTGTTCGTGACATCGGGCATCAGCCCAACCGCACCGTTCCAGGTAAACAACGGGTTCGTGGCCGGGTTATTGGCCGTCGGCCAGGGCGCTGCGCCGCTGATCGCACCGTCGGTCGTCGCCGGGTCGCCGCGCGTCAGCGGAACAGTGCTGACGGCGCTGTACGGGGTATTGAAAATGTTCGGGAACTGGGTGGAGGGGCGGCCGGCTGCGACGTCCGCCAGGCCGGAGAGCGGCCCGAACGAGAACATGAACGTCTGCGTGCCGTCGGCCTCGGTCATGTAGCCGTCACCGCCCGAGATCTGCTGGCACTTGATCGCGCCGTTCACCGTGTTGCCGCCTGTCCCGCTGGTGACCGGATAGACAAAGTCCCCGCTCGTCCCAGCGGGGTTACCGAGCGATGCGGGGTGGAATTGGGTCGGGCCGTTGTACGGGGGTTCCGTATTGTTGCACCCCGGGTTCGTCGGGTTCGCGCTGCAATTGGCCCCGGTTAATGGGTGCGTGATTGTGCTTATTGGACACTGAACACGGAACGATTGGCCTATCGCTGTCCCATTCGCAATGACAAACACAAGCAGTGATAGACCGACAGCGTGCATGCTTCTCATGCGCTCCTACCCTCCATACCCTTTTGCAAACGCCACCTCGGCGCCCATGGGTCGTATGGACTGTAGTTACTCGTATTCCTTGCGTGTCAAGTTTGATCAAATGCAAGTTAATAAAGCATTTGATAGAGATTTGATATCCTTAACATCGGCAGCCAGCACTTAACGCCGCGACTCCCATCCGCGTCAAATGGACACAGCCGATTGGATGATTATCCGCAACGGATGCCGTCAGTTACAGGTCTGTTGGTTCCAGGAATTATCGATAGTAAAGCGGGCGGACGAGCGTGTCCGGCTACTCGGTACCCCGACTCACTCAGGGTGAGCAGTTGTGGACTTAGCAGCCAGCTAAGTGCTGGACGTCGGATCCTGGCTCGAATGCATAGGCCGGATTAGCTCTAACTTGCGACTAACTTATATCCCACTCCGGTCACAGTCTTGATGAGCTCAGGTTGTGTCTGGTCCGTCTCCAGCTTCTTTCTCAAGGTAAATATGTGCACATCCACAGTGCGGCTAAACGACTTCGCGTCGTATCCCCAAACGCCGCGCAGAAGCTCGTCCTTGGACACCGTCTGTCCGGCACGCTCCACCAGATAGCACAACAAATGGAATTCACGGTTCGTAAGGGAAACCGGCGATCCCCCGCGCGTTACTTCCCTTCGATGAACGTCTATACGCAGGGAGCCAATCTGGTGAACGCCACGTCCCGTATTGGCAGGAGCTCTTCGCAGTAAAGCCTCTACACGGGCGGTGAGCTCCTCGGCCTCGAACGGCTTTGTTACATAGTCATCCCCGCCAAGCTTCAGGCCCACAACCTTATCGACCAAACCACTCTTCGCGGTAAGAAACATGATTGGAGTTACCAGGCCGGACTGTCGTATATCACGGCACAGATCAAATCCGCTGTGGTGCGGCAGCATTACATCGATGATGAGTAGGTCGAACGGAAGAGTATTGATCTTTTCCATGCCTTCCTCGGCATCGCCTGCCGTCTCGACAACATATTTCTCTCCTCGCAATCTATCACGCAGAGCGATTCGCAGAGTTTCGTCATCTTCAACAACCAAAATGCTAGCCTTCATACCAAACCTTGGCCCTTCTGCGTGTTATTGTTGCCGTGGATGGCTCTATGCGACCCTCAAGTGCAAAGTGAAAACCGAACCCTTTCCGACCTCGCTTGTAACGGACAATCTCCCTCCCATCTCCTTTACAATATCTCTTGCGACCGATAGGCCCAGGCCGTTGCCGTGAATCTGAGCAGCGATTACAGCCGGACTGCGATAGAAGGGTTCGAATATCTTTGGTAAATCTGATGGGGCGATTCCGACGCCATGGTCAGCCACCGTTATCTTGATTCCCGCATTCTTGCGATCAAAATCATCACGCTCCGCAAACACCCCGATCCACTTGCTGTCGCCGCTGTATTTGGCTGCATTTTCAATCAGATTCTGAAGGCATCGGGCAAGCGCCTGGGGGTCTGCCAAAACCGGTGGCAAGTTGTCCTCCAACCGACAATCAAAATGGAATCCGGCATTTCCGAGAATTGCGAGAAACGACTTTCGTAAGCTTTCGAAGACATCGTCGATAGCCACCGGCGACAGGCAGTACTTTTTCTTGCCGTCCCTCATTGACGCAAACAGCAAAACCTGGTCCACGAGATCGATCAATTGGCGAGCCTGCGCGGTGATCTGGGACCCATAGTAAGACTGATCTGACGCGAAGCCGTCGCTGAGGTTTTGTCCTGAAGCCAGAATGGCGGCGAGCGGCGTACGAAGTTCGTGAGAGATCGACGCTACAAAGTCCATCCGCATGGTCGCAAGAGTTCGTACCCGTTGTGACGCGACAAAAACCAGAACGAAGGCGGTAGCCAGAAGCAGAAGCATGATCGACCCGATGAAGAAATTGGCAAGCCAGACTTTTGTGACTGCTCCTTCAAGGGAGCCGGTTCGATGTTTTAGAAACAGCACCCACTGCTGGGTATCACCCGTCTGCTGGAATACCGGAAACCATACCGGTCCAGCGAAATTGCGCCACTCACCGCCGCGAAGTAACTCTCTACTCTTTATGACTTGCCAGAAACTACCTTCCGTGCTTTCAGGCGGAGGACCAAAAACTGTCATGACAGAGTCTGAATCGCTCAGATCGCGAAGTCCAAATCCTTGATCTGAAGAGTAAAGCAGCCGCGATGTCGTTCCCACAGCCGCTACCGCCAACTTGTATTCCAACCCATGCTCCCCGTCGAAATACCGCGTAGCGAGTGCGGGAAGAATTCTTCTGGTGATCGCATCCCTATTAAGGACAACGATAAGCCAATCAACCGAAGGTTTTCGATTCCGGCTCGGGCCGTGGTTCACCAGCGGGTGAACAATAGCAGGGATGCTCGCTTCGAACTGCCATCCGGTAGTCGTTTTTGTCTCTAATTCATTCAAGTCACTTTCAGAAGCGCCAGTTTGTGCTGAGCTATTCGGATCCCATGCGTGCAAGGCGAGGCGGAGCGTTCCAGATTTCATCCGCAGATAATCAAGAAATGGCCGTAGCTCCATGGATGTTGCGGAGGCTTCAATCTGATTGGCATCTGGATCAAGACGAAACATGCGTGCGCTATGTGCACTCGTCTCGTACAGGTAGATATCGCTCACGACGTCTGGGTTCGAATAGATGTTTTCGGCAACTCCTTTGCCGCCTGCAGCGAGTCTCCATGCCTCGAAGCGCAGCAAGTAGTCGTTCCAATGATTGTGGGCTCCTGAATCAGGCCCGACTTGGAGGGCAATGCAGATGGTAGATAATTCGCGGTACAAATTCAGATGCCATTCCACCATTACCGATTCCAGACTGGCGCCCAATCCCGTTTCGGCAGCCCGTCTGATCTGCTGATTCCAGCGGTATTGCATAATGGCTGTTGCAATGAACAGCAGCGTAATTCCACACGATGCAATCCACAAGCCTAGTCGGGAATTCCCACTGAGGCGAAAGGACCGGGGCTTGGCTGGGAATGGAGCAGGGCTGATCATCAATTAATTAGAGTTCCGTCGTGGCCCCCTGCCACATCGCGATCGAGTTGTCTCCGAAGACAAACGAATCACAGCAAGGCCCTTCTGGGCAGCCATTTTAAGAAGGTAGCCCCCTAAAGGCAAGCTTATACAAACCGCCCCGCTTACGGCTCATTGAAATCGCAGCATCAGTCCTAACTCAAGTCGGCCATAGCACCAAGAATGACACGGCTTGCAACACGAGACTTGCTCAAACTTGGAGGTTCCCTGGTATTGCCTCTATTGCAGCATGAAATGAATGCCTGATCCATTGCTCTATCACAAAAGTGCCAAAGAATCCAGGAAATCGTCAGGACGGGCACCGATCGCCCAGTTGCAAATATCGTACTACGGTCGCAATGGGACAACTGCGCGTCAGAGCGATATTTGCGATATACTGGCTTGCCTTATACTCCCCTAGAAGGAACCTTGACGTATGGATTTGCGCTCCATGTCGCGGCGTGCGTGGGAATTTATTACCTCGGTGGATCGCGACCAGCGCGATGACGGTTCGCGTAGCGTTTGGCGCGTAGCCTTCACGGGCAAGTGAGAAAAATACTCACTCCGCAGCGGAAACCCAAAGGTCGGAAGAAACATCACTCGTGAAGTTGTGAGCCGAACTGTGGGTAATTGTCGCGCTTGCTCCCGGTTTTCCGACCTCGATTCCGGCTGAAGGGCGAGAAGCCTGAGGGCTGAGAGAAAGATGGGGAATATCAATCGACGGGAGACGTGGAAATGGAAATGATAGGGAACGCATTTAGCACGCATAACGCCAAGCGTACATTTCCGTAGTGAAATCTGGATTGGTCCTGCACCGTCGAATGCGCGTTGTGAGGGTTGCCATCGAAGTTGAAACTCACCCCCGCGAACTTATTAGCCTTTTCATAACTCAGAGATCAACTTGTTTCCGCAATGTGAGCAATTGGGAACAGTCAGCAGCTGCCGGACAGGTAGAGACTGCCTCAATCTCCCTTCCCAAAGGGGGCAGAGTCAATCGAGGACAGGGGAAGCTCCTCTTGACTCTCAGCTAACGGGCGTGATGTTGTCGCATTGCTGACCTGGTGGAGCTCGATGAAGTCACGCCCGGTTTTCTTCAATCGTATAGAACAGAATCTCCACCCGCGATTCCCACCGATGATTGGCCCTTCTTACACCTATTTCGGCGTATTTCTACGTATCCCACGTCGTGTAAGTAGTTGTGGGTACTGCTTGTTAACGCTCTGAGAAGGCATGCATAAACGTGGGAGTTAATCGCCGTAACAATTTTTAGTTCATCCGATCCTCTCGTCCTATATCGTGCATGGCGAGGTGTATCGTGAAGCCACGCAGGAGGCGCCGGCGGGAACATCACTCAAAAACATCGGTGTTGTGGGGAAGGGGCGCAGCGGGGCGGGAGGAGCATTGACGCGGCCGAACTATGCGTTAACTGTTTCCGGAATTCAACACATCCGGGCACTCCGAGTCTCGGCGACACCCCGACTACCGCAGATTGTTCCAGCGGGCAAAACCAAAACCTGGACGAGTCGGAGATGGAGATGACAGCATTCATAAAGCACCCTGGGGGGTATCTGGACGACACACCTGCATTTCCCAACCATGTGGTAGAAGTCGCCACGGCGGTTCCAGCATTTATCGGTTACACCGAAACCGCGACCTACGAGAGTCAGGACCTGACGAACAAGCCGTGGCGCATTTCTTCCATGGGCGAGTACTTAGCCTGTTTTGGCGGACCGCCCTCCGCCACCGCGTTGAACATCACACCTCCGCTTACTTTCAGGGTATCGAGCACGGCGCCGACAATAAGCCCCGCCCCCGCCAGGGTGTTCACGGTTACGAGCAAGGACGGTAAAACGCACAAGGACTACTTCGTTTTTCCGGCGCCTGGCACTACGCTCTACCTTCTCTACTCGAGCATGTTGCTCTTCTTCCAGAACGGAGGGGGCAACTGCTACATCGTCTCCGTGGGAAGCTACAAAGATCAGATTAACGCCGACAAACTCACGGCTGGAATCGACCTGCTCACCAAGGAGCAGGAGCCCACCATGGTGGTGATCCCTGACGCGGTTCGGCTCGCCGATATCGACGCCTTCACCCGGGTCCAGGCACATGCCGTGCGCCATTGCGGCGAGATCCGGAGCCGCATCGCCATTCTCGACATTTATGAGGGATACAAAGAACTCGCCGATTCTCCGGTCAGCAATTTCCGCGACAATATCCCCATCAACAATCTGGATATGGCGGCCGCCTACTATCCTTGGCTCGAGACCACCGTTTTGGGCGACGACCTGATCACCCCATCGAAGTACATCTCGACCGCCGATCTGACCGCTCTCGTCACGAATGAGGGCATCGTTGACCCCAACGTCTTCGCTGACTTGAAGGACAATACCGGTCTGCTCGACAGGACTCTTTCTACCGGGAGCCACGCCGTGGCCCAGGCTCTGGCCGACATCAAGCGGCAGTTGAACCGGCTTCCTCCCTCCCCCGCCATCGCCGGAGTCTGCACCATGGTCGACAACACCATGGGCGTCTGGAAAGCTCCCGCAAATGTCGGTCTCAATGGCGTCACTGTTCCATCCGTGACCCTCTCCGACCTGCAGCAAGAGAGCCTCAACATCGATGTTATGTATGGAAAGTCAGTCAACGCCATCCGTTCGTTCCCGGGCCGGGGCGTGTTAGTCTGGGGCGCGCGGACCCTCGACGGCAACAGCTATGACTGGCGGTATATCAACGTGCGCCGCACCATCATCATGCTGGAGCAGTCGATCATGCTCGCCACTAAGGCCTATGTCTTTGAAAACAACGATCCCACCACTTGGGTCACAATCACGACCATGATTCGCGACTTTCTGAGCGGAATTTGGAAGCGCGGCGGCCTGGCGGGCCGGTCGCCCGACGACGCCTTCAGCGTCACTTGCGGCCTGGGTGCAACCATGACTGCCGAGGACATCCTTGAAGGGATTCTCCGTGTCACGGTGCGCGTCGCGGTTACCCACCCTGCTGAGTACATTGACATTACCTTCCAGCACCAGATGCAAACGACGTAGTCCCTCACAAACCAACAAGAATGCAAAAGGAGTTGACTGATGGCTGATGACGGATCGGCGGAATCCAAAGCCATTTGGCCGCTACCCAAGTTTAACTTTCAGGTGAAGTGGGGTTCCAATGTCATGGCCTTCCAGGAAGTGTCGGGGCTCGATATCGAGGCGCAGCCGATTGAATACCGAAGCGGAGACAGCAAACACTTCTCCACGGTTAAGATGCCGGGCATTAAGAAGACAGGGAACGTTACCATGAAGAAGGGCGTCTTCAAATCCGACAACAAGTTCTGGGATTGGTTCAACCAGATCAAGATGAACACCATCGAGCGCGTCCCTGTCACCATTAGCCTGCTCGACGAGTCGGGGTCAGCGACCATGGTGTGGACTCTTTCCAACGCGTGGCCTACCAAGATCACCGGGACAGACTTGAAGTCCAACGGTGATGAGGTTGCCGTCGAGTCCATTGAAATCGCTCACGATGGCATCACGATAGCTAACTCCTGAGCGAGATTGGCCGGCACGGAGATTGATCACATCACCACGGGCAAATCCGAGATTCAGACGAATTCTATTTGCACACTTCCCAGGCTCGTGAAATCATCACACGAATTCGGTTCATCTCCGGGGGTACGTGCGCCCAAGGGACTTCAGTCTGATCCTGCTCCTGCTCGCGGTGGCGGCTTCAACGCATGCGCAGGACTTTAACCTACAGCGCGAGCGGGTTCCTATGGCTGTGCTCAACGGTCTGTGGCTCTTTCACACCAGCGACGATCCGGATCGGAAGCTGAAGGCCAATCGAGGTTCAGAACCGTACCAGGCCACGAACTCATCGATAGCATGCTGGTATCCGCGCCTCGAGTCGGGAGAATCAAGGCTCCGGAGGGCTGCGGTTTTCGAGTGTTCCAGATCCGGTATGCCGAGCTTGGTTTTGGGTCGGTTCTTCTTGCCCTTTGCTTTGTTCGCAGAAGTTTTCCTCATGATTGCCGCCCTGCGGCGGATCATGAGGTTAATGGGTCATTGAGCACAGTGTCTGCTGGTATTCACCTCTCGATCAGGTGACCAGTAGGCGGTTTTTCGTCCAAGTGAAGTGAACATGTTCGAAAACACTGGGTCCAGACGGCGTTCAGACTTGAAGATCGAGGGCGACCACTTCGTGTAATTCCACTGTTGGCACTTCGACCTCGATCATACCGGATTCCTCGCTAAACGGAACATCTGTGCCCGAGACAAGCAAGCGTGCTCTCGTCACACGGCGTCCATCCTTGGGCGGCCGGATGCGCACCACCTGGCGCGAGATCGGGATTATTTCGCGTATGGGCCCTTTCAGCATCATCGGGTTGGTAAGGTTCACCAAGTGCGCGGTGATCGAGTTTTTCTGCATCCAGGTTGAGATGTCGAGAATGCCTTTGCCCTCAACCTCGAGCGGCGCAGGCTCATTGGTTGCCCATAGCACGGCGTTTCGCAGCAGCTTGGAGTGGTCGAGAGTGAGCACCTCCCAGAAGGTGCGATCGATATCCCAGGGAAAGTAGACCACACGTCCGCGGCCTGCTTCGCGGAGAAAGACTCCGGGATCGTGCATGTCCGTCACGCGCGGGAAGACCTCTTCCATGGGCAGATCGGGATAAGTCGGGACCACCTCCAGCGGCGAATGCATCGATGGGTCGCGGGCTTCCACATGAACGCGATGGGTGCCGTTGATGATCCGTCCTGCGTCTTCCAACCCAGCCAGCAGCGGATGATATGCGCCTGTCCTCGGGTCCTTTTTGACGTTGAGATAGGAGTTCAGTATCGGGCCTTCCACTTTGCCTGTGAAGGAGGCGCCAAACAACTCGGCTAGGCCGAACTCGGTGCGCGGTTGGCCGCCTTCGTCAAAGAGAGATGTCTCGTGGGTGGCGACGATGGCGCCACCATCGCGGACGAATGCACTGATCTGCTCGCATTGCCGGTTTGAGAGCGCCGCGATGTTGGGCAGTATCAGCGTACGGAACTGACTGACGTGCTCGGGCTCGAGCAGGCCGTCATGCACCATCTCAAACGGAATTCTGGCTTCAATCAGGGCCTGGTAAAAGCCGAGAATCGGATCTTCGACGCGCGATGCAGGGTCGGGCCAGCCATACCAGGCCGCGGTTTGCTGCGAGAAAACCATACCTACGCGCGCCAGGGATCTCCTGTTGCGAAGATATCGTTCATTTGCGTGGTGCCAATCGAATGTCATCTCGACGACTGGAAACCAGCGCTTGTCAAACGGCTTGGCATTGAACTTGGTGAAGGCGGGGCGGAAGTTGTGGGCGATGCCATCCACCATCCAAAGACTGATTTCGTCGCCGTTCTGGACGGAGTCCTTCCACCGATTTTTGTCGTCGATGCCAACACTGGTGAGTCCGACGGCTGGATTCATGCCCATGGTGGATCGATATTCTTTGGCGCTTTTTCCCGCCATCCACGGGGCCATCAGGCCGCGACGGCTTTGCCGATCGGCGATGGCCAGGGGCGCAAGCCGGCCGAAGGTCTTCATGTCGAGTTCACTCAATGCGCCTCCGCCGGCGTTGGCGATGTAGCAGGCGTGGGGATCGATTGCCTGAATCGCGGAGTTCCAGACGCGGCACAACTCGAACAGGCGTTGCTGGTGCCAAGCCATGTACTGCCGCTGCGAAGGATCGTGCGGATCACGGGTACGCGGCAGGTCGAGACCTGAAAACCGATGGAAGTTTTCCCGGCAGTGCTCACAGTAACACATGCCCCATCCCGCCCAGCGGTTGGTAAAGATCGCATCCGGCTTGTACATGGTCATGACTTCTTTGTGGACGGCGGTCATGAAATCGAAGTTGTAGGGCCCCAGCGCACAGGTCAACCAGAAGTCCTTGTCAGAGGGATGCCGGACCTTGTTGCCGTTATCGTCGACCATGAGCCAGTCTGGGTGAGCATCGTAGACGTCCTGATGACACGCATGCGCATCGGTTCTTGCCACCACATTCATGCCAAAGTTGCGGCAGGCAGAGGCAATCTCTCCAAATGCATCCATCTTGCCTAGCCACTTGCTGCGGTAGTGCAGCGGTACCTGGGTCGGATAGAAGGCGACGCATCCGCCGGCATCGAGTAACGCAGCATCGGCGTGAATCCGCTTGAAGTAGTCGAGCCAGAAAGCAAGATCGTAATTGCCCGGATCGTCTTCCACAAAACTCAATTGGGCCCAGCGCATCGGGCGATCATACCAACCCGTCCCGGGGTTGTTTGCTATTGCCTCATCGTGGGACTGCGCGGATGCCTTCACCGGCGCCGCATTCTCTAACCCGGCGATGCATACGGCGGAGAGGCCGGCTGCCTGCTTCAGGAAATTCCGTCTTGAGTTTTGCATCCTAGCTCCAAAACGACGCCGATCTGGACAGTACATTTTTATCGATATCGAGCGCGCTACTCGGCGTACCTGCGTTAAGAAAGCGCGACGCTTCTGTTCTCTTCTTGCGCAGCGGAAATTCTAATCGCATTCGAGACAGGCGGGCAAACAGCCATACAGCTTCAATCGAGAGGATCGGTTGGAATGAGCCGATCCCCATCGATTGCGTCTTGTTGGGGGGGCTCTAACTCAGGGATGAACGGGTGTGGATGTGGTTACCGATGAGTAATTGACGGTTGGACGGTAATTCAAGCGCGACCATAGATTGCCTATGATTGGGTATCACGTTTCGGTTTCGGCGCTCGCGCGGTTATCTTTTCGGGCGCGACTCCGGTGGCACCATCCCGGCCACTCGGTAATAGACCACAAGCTGTCCGTAGTGCTCGCCGGAATGCTCGATAAAGCCCCAAGCGAGGTCGGAGAATCGGTCCTGCTGGTTGGCGAACGGATCGATGCATAGGTCGCTCATCCCGCCATCGCCTTTGCTCTTGATCAGCGCAGCGCCTTCGGCAAAGGATTTCTTGACGTATTTGACCACCGCCGCATTGGTCGCGTAGTCAGCAGGCTTCACGTCGCAGGTTGGCGGCTTCATGCCTTTGGCCAAGTGATTGACAAAGCAGTTCACATTCACGGCCGCGTGCAGAAGTTGTTCTCCAAAGGACCGCTGGTCGGGATTCGGCTTGAAGTGCAGGTTTGGCCATCCCAAGTCCCGATGGAAGCATGGTGGCCTACCTGGAAGTTATAGTGTAGTTAATAACCAATAGGACATCGTGCGTTGAAGGATTAAATGCTTAAGATCAGACTAGA
>CAVPNO010000105.1:0-65709 GCA_963706455.1 uncultured Acidobacteriota bacterium
GGGCGGTGCTCGACCAGCTCGCCGCCATCCAGATGCTCGACGTCCGCTTCCCCACCGCCGACGGCCGAACTCTGATCCCGATGTAGGCGGTCATTGGACCGAGGGATCGGCCGGCTGGGGGTCAAACAGCGATTCGGGCGAACGAAGCCGTTCACCGTTGCAGAAGGTGCTCCGCCGTCGACTCGTCCGTGACGAGCCCGGAGATGAGCCCGCCGGTCAGCGCCGCCCTGAGCGGGGCGCGGCGCGATGGACCCATGGCGACGCCGATGACAAGCCGGTTTCCCGCCTTCCGCAGAGGCGCGCCCGCGACCCTCTGGTTCGAACCTTCGGTCAGCACTCGGCCACCGGCATCGAACGCCCAGCCGGTGATTTCTCCGACGGCGCCGAGATGGCGCAGGGCCTCCGCCTCCTGGCGCGTGATGATGCCGTCCTGGACCAGTGGCGCGGAATTGCCGACCGACCCGACGCCGACAAAGCAAACATCCGTGCGCTCGACGAGGCCGAAGAGGCTCCGGACCGAAGCGAGGCTCGTCAGCAGCTCCCGTTCTTCGACCGACCGTGCGATCACCGGCAGGGGCATCGGATAGTGCGGCGCACGCACGGTGTCGGACACCCGGATGATGACGTCATAGAACGACGCCGAGCCGTCCGTCTTGGTGGTTCCGACCAGAGCGACGAGCTTATGCTGCGGACATTCCATCGCCGGCAGCTGATCGGCGACCGCGCGCATCGTGCGTCCCGTCCCGATGCCGATCACCGCGGGCTCGGGCCTGCGCAGCCAGCGCTCGAATTCGGCCGCCGCGGCCTGGGCGATGCCGAGGGTCGAAGAGGTCGAATCCGGATCCGTCGGCGCGACGTCGCAGAAGCGCAGATCGTAGCGGATCTTCAACGCCGCCGCGAGCTCCATGCAGCGCGCGATCGGATGGTCGAGCCTGACCTTGATCAGCCGCTCGCTCATGGCGAGCGAAACCAGGCGCTGCGCGGCCTGACGCGAAATGCCGAGCTTGCGGGCAATCTGGTCCTGGGTGTTGCCCGCGACGTAGTAGAGCCAGCCCGCGCGCGCCGCCTCGTCCAGTCTCAGACCGTCCTGGTCCGCCTTGCGGGCCATCAGCTTCCCCTCGAGTGCGCCGGCCTGTATCCTCCCGCAAGGATCTCCGGCAGCCGCGCCATGTCGTCGAAAATGAGGTCGGCGCCCGCCGCCGTCAATTGTGCCGCCTGTTCCGGCCCGGAAAAGTGGCTGCCGCCGACAAAGCCGAACACCGTCATCCCGGCGGCGCGCGCGGCGGCGACGCCTGCGACGCTGTCCTCGATCACCAGGCAATCCCGGGGAGCCGCGCCCATCGCGCGCGCCGCGAACAGGAAAAGATCGGGATGGGGCTTGCCCCGCGAAACTTCGGCGGCCGAGAAGATGTTCGGGGCGAACAGCGTCTCGTAATCGGCGACGCGCAGAGCGAAGCGCAACCTGTCGGGCGCGCTCGACGAGGCGACGCAGACGCGCGCCTTTAAGCCCTGGACCGCCTGGCGCACCCCTTCGACGCCTTTGAGTTCGCGTCCAAAGGTCGAAAGGATTTCGCGGGCAAGATCGTCGGGGAACGCCTTCGGCAGCGGCGCTCCGAGTTCGGCCTCGACCCGTCGCAGCACTGAATCCTGCTGCATGCCGAGGAACCGCTCGCGCGTCTCCTCGTCGCTGAGGCGAAGGCCGGCCTCGCCCAGCATGCGGCGCGTGACCGCGAGCGCGATCACCTCGCTGTCGACGAGCACGCCGTCGCAATCGAAGATGACGATGTCCGGCCAGCGCGCCCTCCGCATGACGGCGCGCGACTCCCGCTCAGCCCGGCTCAAAATGTCGAACGCCCGGCGCTTGCTGTCATGAAACTCGGCGACGGCGCCGCCCGCCGGGGCGACGCGCTCGCCAAGCGCCGACATCGACGCCATGGCCGACGTGATCGTTCCGCGTCCTGCCGCGACAGCGCCGATCATCGCCGAGCCCAGGAGCACCGGCTCCGCCGTTCCGGGCGCTCCCACCGTCTTGCCGCAGGCGTCGGCGACGATCTGGCGCACGAGACGGCTCTGCGACGCGCCGCCGGAAGCGACGATCATATCGAAATCGTAGCCCGCCCTCTCGAACGCGCCGATGATCTCCGCCACGCCATAGGCGAGGCCGCAAAGACCTGCGACGTAAAGCTCCTCGAGGCTGGCCTCGTCCTCGCGCAGATCCAGTCCGACAATTCCTCCGCGCGCCGCCGCGTCGGCGACGGGCGCGCGGTTGCCAATGAAGGCCGGCAGGACATGCAGCGGCTCGGCGATCAAGGCTGCCTCGGACAGTCCGCCGGCGCGCACGACGATCCGCTCCTCCAGCCCCTCGAAGCCGCCCGCCGCCGCCTCGCCGAAAGCCGGATGCATTCGCAGCAGGCGGTCGATCGCCGCGCCGAAGGCCGACTGGCCGCCATCCATCAGCCATTGGCCTGGCGTTAGCGCAGCAAAATGCGGGCCCCAGACGCCCTCGATGAATCGGGGCTCGTCCGAAAGCGCCAGACAGCTCGAGGACGTCCCGAGGATCAACGCGAGACGCCGCCGCGGGTCGGCCGTCTTTGTGTCGACGCTCGCGCCCAGCGTTCCGAGCGCGCCGGCGTGCGCGTCGATGAGACCCGCCCCGACCGGCGTTCCCGGATTGAGCCCCATCGCGGCGGCCGCTTCGGCCGTGAGCCCGCCCGCGAGCGGCGTTCCGGGCGCTGCGATGTCCGCGCCGAGGCGAGCGAAGCCGTCGACGCAGAGCGCGCCAAGCCCGATGCTCTTGAAGAACTCGCCCGGCCAGCGCTTTTCATGCGCCAGATAGCCAAACTTGCAGGCGACCGTGCAGAGCGAGCGTGTCAGCGAGCCCGTGGCGCGAAAGGCCAGGAAGTCGGTCAGACCGAGGAAATGCGCGGCCTTGCCGAAGGTCTCGGGCTTCGTCCTCGCAAGCCAGGCGAGCTTCGGCGGCTGCATCTCCGGCGACATCGCGCCTCCGAGATAGCGCAGAGCCTCATGTCCAGCGGCGGTCATGCGCTCGGCGTCCTCGGCGGCGCGATGATCCATCCACACGATGACGTCGCGTTCTGGCGCGTCGGAAAGGCTGACCGACAGCGGCCGCAAGTCCTGGGTCGAGCGCCGCTCAGCGAAGCGGTCGCGGCGAAGCCGACGCCGGCGAACGCCTCGGGCGGAAGGCCGGACGTTTCGACCGCTTCGCGCACGGCTTCCGTGACCGCGAGCCAGATGTCGCGCGTCGACTGCTCGACGATCGCGCCGGGATCGCGCCAGATCTTGATGGCGCGCCTGGCGCTGGCGACGAGCCTCCCCGTCTCGTCGAAAACGCCGGCGCGGGCGCTGGCCGTGCCGACATCCACTCCGATAAAGGCCTCGATCATGGCGTTCGCGCGTCTCCGCTCGCGCCAGAATCAGGCTTTCCGACCGGTCTGGCAAGGAGACCGAAGCGGCCCCGTGGATTTCGGCGCGCTCTGGCGCCGGACGGTGACAGAGCCTTGGCTCCGCGCGGGTCGACGCCGTCGTGCCATTTTGGTCAGTCAGCCCGGCAGGTTCAGGAACCCAGCCTCGCCGGATTCGAGGCCGAAGATGAGGCGCGCGCCCGCGGCGTCCCAGCCGAGCGCGCTCACCGGCCCGCCGCCCGGCGCGCGGACCAGGATCTCCGCCGCGTCGGCGAGCCGGCACAGGAGCAGGAGGCCGTCGGCGTAGCCGATGGCGACGACAAGAGCGCGAGGATGAAACGCGACCTTGGTCACTCGCGCCTCGCGCACGCCGCATTCGCGCGGCGCCTTGCCCATCGGCCCATCCTTGTCCTTGAACGGCCAGACGATCGCGGCCTCCGCGCCGGACGTGGCGAGCCACGCGCCGTCGTGCGACCAGGACATGGAGCGCGTCTTGCCCGGATAGCCGGTCATCCGCATGTTGCGCGAATCCGCGAGCCGCCAGCCATGCAGCGCGTTCTCCTGCATGGAGCTCACGAGAAAACGGCCGTCGGGCGAGAAGGCCGTATCGAGATGGGCGCCCTTCCATTCGAGCGTCTGCGGCGGGCCTTCGACTTTGGGAAACCAGAGCGAAACGCCATTGTAGTGAGTGACTGCGAGACGATAGCCCTTCGGCTGGAAGGCGAGGCCGCGCGCGGTCGTCGGGGCGCTCCAGGTCCGGACGGTTCCGTTCTCGTCGCGCGCCCTGACCTGCTTGCCGGCGCTCCAGGCGTAGGAACCGCCGCGCAGCGCCAGCGCGTCGATCCAGCGGCCCTTTTCGTCGGCGACCTCGTGGGCGACCGCGTCGCCGCCGATCGCTGCGACCCGCCCGTCGTCGCCTCCGGTCAGCAGCGTCTTGCCGTCGGAAATCGCCGTCAGGATCACGGCGTCGGGATGGGAGAGGACGCGCTTCTGCTCGTCCGGCTCACCGACGAGGACGGCGCCGTCGGCCAGCGCCAGCGCCGGCGCTCCGTCGAGGAAGGCCGCGGCTACGACTTCAGCGCCCGCTTCGAGCTCGCGCACGTGCTGGGCGAGGGAGGTGGCGCCCTGGGCGTCGGTCATGAAAAGGGAGACGCCGTCAAGCCGCGCAAGCGAGGAACCCCTGGCGGATGTCCTCCTCTTCGAGGTTGCGGCCGATGAACACGACCTTCGACTCGCGCTTCTCGTCCGGCTTCCACTCGCGCTGCGAATCGCCGTCGAGCATCATATGCACGCCCTGGAACACGAACCGCTTGGGATCGTCCTTCATCGCCACGATGCCCTTGCAGCGCAGGATATTGGGTCCCTGCTCCTGGGTGACGCGGTTGATCCAGGGCATGAATTTCGCCGGATCGACTTCGCCCTCGAGCCTGACCGCGACCGACTGCATGTCTTCGTCGTGATAGTGCTTGAGCCCATGATGATGGTCATCGTGGCCGTGATCGTGACCATGCTCGTGATCGTGGTCGTCGGCGACGAGGAAGTCGGGCTCGATATCGAGGATGCGGTCGAGATCGAAGGCGCGCCGCTCGAGCACGTCGGCGAGCTTGACGTCGCACTTGTTGGCGCGATGGAGCGAAGCGTAGGGGTTGATCGCGCGGATGCGCGCCTCGACCTCCCTGAGTTCGCCGGGCGTGACGAGGTCGGTCTTGTTGATGATGATGACGTCGGCGAAGGCGATCTGGTTCTTGGCCTCGGGCGCGTCGCGGAGCCGCGCCGCCAGCCATTTGGCGTCGGCGACGGTCACCACCGCATCGAGCCGGGCGGCCTTCTGCACATCCTCGTCGACGAAGAAGGTCTGCGCCACCGGGGCGGGATCGGCGAGGCCGGTCGTCTCGATGATGATCGCGTCGAACCTGCCCTTTCGCTTCATCAGCCCTTCGATGATGCGGATGAGGTCGCCGCGCACGGTGCAGCAGATGCAGCCGTTGTTCATCTCGAACACTTCCTCGTCGGCGCCGATGACGAGTTCGTTGTCGATGCCGATCTCGCCGAATTCGTTGACGACGACCGCATAGCGCTTGCCGTGCGGCTCGCTGAGAATGCGGTTCAGGAGCGTCGTCTTGCCGGCGCCGAGATAGCCGGTGAGGACGGTGACGGGAATTTTCTCGGGCTCGTGGCTTTGGGTCACGCGCTTCGTCTCCTGATTTGGGGGTCGAAAGGCCATATAGGGCCGAAGCGCGCACAATGGTAGAGGCGCCGGCCGAACGCCAGGGCGCCGCGTCTACCAGTTGCGCCAGCCGTAACCCCAGCCCCCGCCGACATAGGGTCCGCCCCACCCAAAGGCCGGAGCGACGACGATCGGCGGCGCCGTGACCACGATGGGCGGAGGCGGAGGGGCCATCGGCGGCGGCCCTGCCTCAGCGACCGTGAAAGCCGGTATATAGCCGAACAGGTTGCGCCAGGAGGCGTAGCACCAGCCGCTGGAGCAATGCTCAAGATCGATCTGGGCGTTGGGCGGAATGGTCTGCACGATGTGCGAATGCGGGCTGGGCGCCCTGCGCATCGTTGCTGGCGCGGTGGTGATCGCGGGCTCCGCGAAGCACGGCGCGGCGATGCCGGCGCAGAGGCCCGCCGCTAACAGAAAACGTCTCAAAATCCCCATCCTCTTGGCTGTTGACGACTCAAGCGCCGGCCGGGCCGGCGTCGCGAAAATACCCTTGCCGCAATTCTGCGTCCAGAGTCCGCGCCCCGTCCGGCGGTCGTCCGCTTCAGACCCTCGCGGCGCGCCAGGTCGGGCCCTTCGGCCCGAAGACCTGCTCGACGCGGAAATTGTCCTGTGGCGTCCACTTGCCAAGCGGCAGCGCGTCATCCGGCATGATGAGGGTCGCCTCGTCGCCGGCGAACATGATGACGTGGCGTCGCTGATCGAGGAGCATCTTCGCCATCGCGCGGAGCCGGTCGTAATAGGGCGCCTTCCGCCAGGCGCCGGGCGCGCCGGGATCGACCTGCCCGTAGATGAACCCGTTCGTCGGATAGACCGTCAGCACGAATCTCGCGCGGTCCGGCCGCCACTCCGGCGGCATGGTCGCGTCGGTCATCCACAGACAGAAGAACTCCCGGCACGGATCGGGCAGCGCGTCGTGAATCTTGCAGCCCTTGCCCGGCTCGCAATATTTGCACCAGACGCCCGCGGGCTTGCCGATCTCGGGGAAGGTATAGACCTTGCAGCACAGCCGCAGCTGCCGCATTCGCGGCCCGGGGCGGCCGCATAAGGCGTGACGGACATGGAGCCGGAAATCATGGGCATGGGCTTCGCCTATCGCGGCCTGCCCGCGCTGGCAAGGCCGGCCCTCTGTCGCTTCCTTATGCGGCCGTCCAGCCTGCCTCGTCGGAGGCGGCGAGCGCGGCTTCGGCCTCCGGCAGGTCCGCCCGCCAGCGCTGGGCGACAAAGCGCCGGCCCGTCACGCCGTCCGATCGCTCGGAGGCGAGCCAGACGAGCGGCGGCGCCATGATCGCCGGATCGATGAGTTTGGCCTTGAGCTCCGGTGAGACGTTGTCCGGAATCATTCCGGTCAGCGTCCCGCCGCCGGGCAGGAGCGCGTTGACCGTCACGCCGGTCCCTGCGAGGTCCTGCGCCCAGATGATCGTCTCGGATTCGAGCGCAGCCTTCGACGGGCCGTAAGGCGAGAAGCCGCGCCTGCGCATCGTCTCGTGGTTCATCGAGATGTTGACGATACGTCCCCACCCCGCCGCGATCATGTGCGGCGCTGCGGCGCGCGCCATCAGGAACGGCCCGACCACGTTGGTGTCAATGACCATGCGCCAGGTCGCGGGCGCGACCTCCCAGAAACGGGTCGGCTCGGTTATGAAGCTCTCGCTCACATATTTCATGCCCCGGCCGGCATTGTTGACGAGAATGTCGAGCCGGCCGAACTTTTCCAGCGCGACGGCGACGAGCCGCGCGCAGTCGTCCTCGCGCGAAACGTCGGCGAGCTCGGCGGCAACGCGCCGTTCGCCGAAGCGCCGTTCGGCCTCGGCAGCCACGGCCTCGATCTCGTCGCGCTCGCGCGCCGCCGAGACGATCACGCGCGCGCCCACCTTAGCGAGGCCCAGCGCAATCGCGCGGCCGATGCCGCGGCCGCCGCCGGTGACGATCGCGACGCGAGGATGAAGGGACATCGGCGACTCCGCTTCCACTTGCGATCAGGCGGCCGAGGCCGCCGAGAACAGGTACTCGACGTGCCGAGCGAATCGACCGGGAAGCCATAGAAGAACCGCAGGCGCCCGGCCCCGGTCTGGCGGACGCCGTGCTCCGCCATGCTGGGAATGAAGACGGCGCTGCCCGCCTTCACCGCGACCTCCTTGCCCTCGAGCGTCACCACGCCGGCGCCGGCGAGCACGTAATAGATTTCCGGTGGCGCATGGCGATGGAGGCCGAGCCAGCCGCCCGGCGCCAGATCGCAGACGCCGCAGGTGATGCCGTCGGTCGGCGTGCCGCCCCTGGAGAAGAGCGTGCGCCAGCGAATCCGCCCCTTCACGGGATCGTCCCAACCGTCCAGGGGCGCGTCAGCCTCGTCGATGACGAGGGGTTCGAGGCGGCTGAGGAGGCGTCCATTTTTCTACCCCTTCCGGATGTTGGCGCGAGCCCTCATCCCCCGCTTCGGGCCACCTTCTCCCGCGTGCGCCCCCCTCTCCCGACGGGGAGAGGGGTCGGGGGTGAGGGGACCGCGCCTCAGTCGAAGGGCAGGCGCAATTCCGCATAAATCCGCAACAGCGCCAAAATCGAGATCATCGCAGACTTCGGCGTTCGTAAACCGGATGACGCGCAGGCCGACGCGCTCGAGAACTTCAGTCCGTCCGGCGTCATAGTCCCGAAAACCATTCGTGCTGCTTTCCGTCGAGTTCGACCACGGGCTTCTTTGCGGCGTGACAATAAAAATCGACGACGAAGCGGTCGAGCGGGACTTGCCGTCGGAACTTCGCGCCGTGAAAGCGGGAACCACGAAGCCGTTCCCAAAGAATGTCCTCCGCGCGCGTTGTCTGCTTGCGCAGTTTGCGCGCGAATTCGCGGCGCTCCGAGGCCATAGGCTGATCCTTCTCCTGCCGGTCCCCTTACCCCTGCCCCTCTCCCAAAGGGAGAGGGGTTTCGCGCCTCCTTGTTGGAAGGGCCACGGTGAGGTCATTCCCTACTCCGCCGCTCGTTCCACGCAAGCGCGCCGCCGCCTCATTCATGATAGGCTCGTCGCGCAGGCGCAGCCGTTCTCCGCCGGCCACTCCCCGGCTCGCAATCGACGACCGAAGATCCACGCGCCGCACGCTCAGCGCCGGCAGCACCCCGAACAACACCGCCGTCAGCACCGACACCGCCAGCGTGAACGCCAGAACCCGCAAGTCCAGCGGCACGTTCGTCACCGGCAGGTAGTCCTTGGGAAGCAGTGACAGAAGCCCGCGCAGCGCCGCGAACCCCACCCCGATTCCAGCAGCCCCGCCCGTTATCCCCAGCACCAGGCTCTCAATCCAGAACTGCTTCTGCACCTGCCAGTGCGAAGCGCCCAGCGCCAGGCGCGTCGCCACGTCCGTCGCGCGCCGCACCATGCGCACCACCGCCAGCCCCGCCAGGTTGGCGCACGCAATCAGCAGAATGAATCCCGCCGCCACCATCAGGGCCAGCGCCTTGGGCCGCAATTCGGCCATCTCGCCCTTCTGCAGCGGCACCGAATAAAAGACAACCCGGGTGCCCGGATGACGGTGGGAGTAACCCGCTGACAGTTCAGCCCACGCGCGGTTCAGTTCTGAATCCGCCTGCTGCCACGTGGCTCCGTCTTTCAAGCGCGTGATCACCTCGTAATTCGTTCCGCTGCCCTCGCCCGTCCGGCTGGGTTGCAGCGCCGTGTAGAGGTCGGCGTTGATCGGGGTGGCCGCGCTCGGCCCCAGCACGCCGATCACCGTGTACGGCTGGCCCTTCAGATGAATCGTGCGCCCCACCAGGCTGGGATCGGATGCGAAGATATTCCGCCACAAACCGTAGCTGAGGATGACCGCCGGCGGCCCGTGCGGAAGATCTTCCATCCCCACGAAATTCCGCCCCAGCAACGGACGCACGCCTGCAACATCCAGGTAGTGTGCCGAGATGCGCCCCTGGTGCACATACTCCACCTGCTCGCCGGCCTGCAGGTTCACCCCTGAAGTCCCCCCGCTCGAAACCGCGGAGACCAGCGAGGGCACGTTGTCGCGCAGAGACTCCCACTGCGAGCCGTCGATCCAGTGGTGGCCGTCGAACGGTTCGCTGCCCTCCACCCGCATGAAGATCGTGCCCATGCGCTCGGGATGCGGGTAGGGCAAGCTCTTCAGCAGCAGCGCGTTCACAATGGAGAAGATCGCCGTGTTCGCGCCGATGGCCAGCGCCAGCGTGACAATCACCGTGACGGTAAATCCTGGATTATGCCGCAGCTGCCGCAGCGCATAGCGAAGATTCTGGCTTAGGGTTCCCATGCCGGCCTCCTGTGCAGGTGTTCCCTGTCGTCGGGTACGCCCCGCGCACCCGTCTGGTTCCGCATCCAATCCAAGAATACGCATCCATGCGATGGATCAAAGTGGAGAAGTGACGAAGTAGATGAGTCGAAGAGGAGAACCCCCGGGTACCGGCCTCCGGATCCTCCGCTTCTTCCCTCTTTCGCTCATTCACTCGTTTCCCTGAACCGGGTGATGCCCTTGCCCGCATATGGCACCCTAGATTCTGAAGGAGCTTTTTCCCGTCATGTCCTCGAATCCCCAGTTTTCGCCGACCCTCGATCCTCTCGCCGCCGTCTCGGTCTGCAGTGAACTCCATGCCTGGGAATCCGGCGCCCACCAGTCCGCCGAAGCCCTGTCGTCCTGGGTCTCTGCCCGGCTGGCGGCCCACGAAGCCGCTCTGGCTGCGCTGCTCGCCATCGATGCGCCGCGCACCCCCGAGAACACCCTCCGCCTCTACGACGCCGCCATCGAGCAGCTCAGCCTCGCCGGCTCCCAGGCCGGCGTGCTGCACTCCGTCGCCGCCGATAAAGCCGTTCGTGACCAGGCCCAGCTCGAGGCGCAGCGCGTGGCCATGGCCGGCTCGGCACTCAGCCTGAATCGCGGCGTTTACGACGCCCTTGCCGCCATCAAAATCGACCACTGCGGCGCGGCGACCACGCATTATGTCGAGCGCACCCTGCTCGGCTATCGTCTGGCTGGCGTCGACAAGGACGAGCCCACCCGCGAACACCTCAAGAAGCTCCACGAAAAAGCCACCGTGCTCGCCCTGCAATTCGGCCGCAACATCCAGGAAGGCGGCAAGACCATCGCCACCACCCAAACCGAGCTGGACGGCCTTCCGCAGGACTATCTCGATCGCCACCAGCCTGATGCTGACGGCCGCATCACCCTCACCACCGACCAGCCCGACATGCAGCCGGTCATGACCTTCGCGTCCAGCTCGGCGCTCCGCGAGCGCATGTTCCTCGCGTACAACACCCGGGCCTACCCCGCCAACAAAGAACTCCTGGAACAACTCCTCGCCACCCGCCAGGAAATCGCCGACGTGCTGGGATTCCGGAGCTGGGCCGACCTGGCCACCGCCGATCAGATGATGGGTTCGGCCGCCAACGTTCGCGAATTTCTCGAAAAGCTCGACAACGCCAGCCGCGACGGGGCCGCCCGCGAAGTCGCGCAAGTCATGGAATTCGCCCGCCGGCGCGATCCGGGCCTCGCGTCCATCGACATGGCCGGCCGCGGCTACTGGTACGAGCAGTTCCGCCGCGCGGCCTACGACTTCGACTCCCAGTCCGTGCGCCCCTACTTCCCCTACGTCAGCGTTGAAGCCGGCGTACTCTCGACCGCCGCCCGCCTGTTCAAGGTCGAATTCCGGCCATCCTCCTCGCCCGCATGGGACCCCGCCGTCTCCGTTTATGAAGTGCACGAGGCAGGGAATCTAGTCGGACGCTTCTACCTCGATATGCATCCCCGCGAAGGCAAGGACAAGTGGTTCTCCGCCCACCCCGTCGTCACCGGAGTCCGCGGCCGCTACCTGCCCGAGGCTGCGCTCATCTGCAACTTCCCGGGAGGCGAACCCGGCGACCCCGGCCTGATGCAGTACAACGACGTGGTCACGTTCTTCCACGAGTTCGGGCACCTCATGCACGCCCTCCTCGGCGGACACACCGACTGGGCCGGCATCTCCGGCTTCGCCACCGAAGGCGACTTCATCGAAGTCCCCTCGCAGATGCTCGAGGAATTCTTCCGCGACGAGAAGATCCTGCAGTCCTTCGCGCGCCATTACCAAACTGGCGCCGTCCTTCCCGTCGAAATCATCCGAAACTTGAAGCGCGCCAGCGCCTTCGGGCGCGCCGACGGCATGCGCACCCAGCTCTACTACACAACGCTATCGCTCGACCTTCACGACCAGGACCCCAAGGCCATCGATCTCGACCTCATCATCCGGGACCTCTATCAACGCTTCCAGCCCTGGATGTGGATCGATGGGAATCGCATGTACGCGAGCTTCGGCCACCTCACCGGCTACTCGTCGAACTACTACACCTATGCCTTCGACAAGGTGATCGCTCTCGACTTCTTCGGCCAGTTCGACCCCGCCGATCCGCTGGGATGCGATGCCGGCGCGCGCTATCGCAAAGCAGTCCTCGAACAGGGCGGCTCCAAACCCGGCCGCGCCATGGTCCGCGACTTCCTCGGCCGCGATGAAGAGTTCCAGGCCTTTACCCGCTGGCTCAACGAAGAGTTTGAGGGCGAGTTGGCGGCAAAAGCATAGCCGGGTGCCCCAGCTCTCGATGTTTGAGACCTGGGACGCGACGACGCTTTCACGCCAGAAAGGGACCTGCTTCTGATGTCCCTGCATGGGGACGAGAACTGGTTGCATAAATGCCGTTTTGAAAGTGCACGGCTTTGAGCCGTGCCGAAAGAGCCGGCAAAACTGCGGGCTTTATAGCCCTGGGGACATTTTTCCTGCTTCTCAAGGGGATTGATGCAACCAGCTCTATTCCCTGTAAACTGTCCACTGCCGAGGGTTCCATGTCTCGCTACCACATCGCCCAAATCAACATCGGCCGCATCCGCGCCGAACTGGACGACCCCATCATGGCCGGCTTCGTCAACCGGCTCGACGAAATCAATGCGCTGGCAGACATCAGCCCGGGCTTCGTATGGCGCCTGCAAACCAACCAGTGCAACGCCACCTACTTCCGCCCCTTCAACGACACACGCCTGCTGCTCAACATGTCGGTGTGGACCGACGTCGAATCCTTGCGCCACTACGTCTACCAAACGGCGCACCGCGAACTGCTCCGCGAGCGCCACGTATGGTTCGAGAAACTCCAACAGCTTTACCTGGCGCTCTGGTGGGTTCCGGCCGGCCACATCCCCGGCATCGACGAAGCCAAACGCCGCCTCGCCTACCTCGAATCCCACGGCCCCACCCAATTCGCATTCACTTTCAAATCCATCTTCGACCCCGACGATGCCTACCAGCAGTCCATCGACTGGGCCTCGTTCCGCCCCTGCCCGGCAACGTAATTTGGTTCTGACCCCTGACCCCTGACCCCTGACCCCTGACCCCTGACCCCTGACCCCTGACCCCTGTTCTTTATGACTTCCAACGACTTTCGCCGCATCGCCCTCAGCCTCGAAGGCGCCGAAGAGGGCTCGCACATGGGTTCGCCGGACTTCCGCGTCGGCGGCCGCATCTTCGCCACTCTGGCCGCGCAGGCGCAGGGCTACGGCAACCTCATGCTCACACCCGAGCTACAAGCCGCCTTCGTTGCCGAGGCGCCCGATATCTTCATTCCCATCCCCGGCGGCTGGGGCCGGAACGGCGCCACCCATCTCAAGCTCTCTGCCGCCCACGAGGACCTGGTGTACGGCGCCCTTCAAACCGCCTGGAAACTCCGCGTCGAGAAGAACCGCACCTCACGCCGCAAGCCGGCCTCCACAGCGTCTTCAAAAAAGAAAGCAACCCGGCGCAAGCCCACTCATCTCTAGCTCGAAGCAGCAGGCACCAGGAGAGCGGCCGGGCGTTCCTTATTCCCTGTTTCCTGCATTTGAATGGAGGTCAGCGTGAAGGTAGGAGTTCTAGGATCGGGCGGAGTCGCAAATACCCTGGCAAGCGGATTCCTCAAGCACGGCCACCAGGTCATGATGGGATCGCGGACCCCCGACAAGCTGAAAGAGTGGGCCGCCGCGAATCCCAATGGCAAGACCGGCACCTTTGCCGATGCCGCCGTCTTTGGAGAATTGATCATGCTGGCGGTGAAGGGCTCGGCAGCCTCTGAGGCTCTTCGCCTCGCCGGCGAAACCAACCTGGCCGGCAAAGTCGTCATGGACTCCTGCAATCCCATCGCCGACGCGCCGCCGTCCAATGGCGTGCTCAAGTTCTTCACCACGCTCGACGAATCCCTGATGGAGCAATTGCAGCGCCAGTTCGCCCATGCGCACTTCGTCAAGGCGTTCAACTCCGTCGGCGCGCCGTTCATGATCGATCCCGAATTCCCCGGCGGCAAGCCCACCATGTTCATCTGCGGCAACGACGAGGCCGCGAAGAAGGCCGTCACCGGCATCCTCGATCAATTCGGCTGGGAAACCGCGGACATGGGCAGCGCCGAGGCCGCGCGCGCCATCGAGCCGCTCTGCATGCTGTGGTGCATCCCCGGCTTCCTGCGCAACCAGTGGACCCATGCATTCAAGCTGCTCAAACTATGAACGAAGAGGAAAGTGAAGAAGGGAATGCGCTGGCGCAATCACCCGGTTCTTTATTTCACTCCGTTCACTTTCCTCACTCGTCCTTCCGCTATCATGATCCCGCGATGGCAAGCACCCAAGATTTCCAACGCAGATGGGCGCTGATCACCGGGGCCAGCGCCGGCATCGGCGTGGCCCTGGCCCGCGAGCTGGCTGGTCACGGCGCAAAGCTCATCCTTACCGCCCGCCGCCAGGACCGTCTCGACGCCTTGGCGTCGGAACTTAAGGCGAAGGGCGCCGAGGTCCGCACCGTGGCTGCCGACCTCAACCATCCCGACGCTCCGCAGCAGATTTATGACGCCACCGAGGGCGCCGGAATCCCCACCGACATCCTCATCGCCAACGCCGGTCTTGGCCAGTTTGGCGCCTTCACCACTTCCCCCATCGACCAGGAACTGAGCCAGGTCCGCGTCAATTGCGAAGCCGTCGTGCACCTTGCACGCCTCTTCGTTCCCCGCATGGTCGAGCGCCGCCGCGGATGGGTGCTCATCACCGCCTCCACCGCGAGTTTTCAGCCCCTGCCGTATTTCTCCACCTACGCCGCCACCAAGGCATTCGACCGCTTCTTCGCTATCGGCCTGGCCCACGAAGTTGCCCGCTTCGGCGTCAGAGTCACCGCTCTCTGTCCGGGACCAACCGAATCGGAGTTCTTCGACGTGGCCGGCGCGGCCCTTCTCCGCCGCGGTGTCCAGTCAGCCGAAGACGTTGCCCGGATCGGCATCGCCGCCCTGGCCCGCGGAAAGCGCACCGCCATTACCAACCTCACCGGCCGCTCGACTGCCTTTGCCGCCCGCCTTTTTCCCACCGGCCTCATCGCCTATTTCGTCGAGAAATTTGCCCGTCCGTCGCCCCCTCGAACCTGACCTGAACAACATGGGCGCCCGGTCCCGGCCCGCCAGGACAGCGGTCTTCACCTCTTGCGATCGAAATCGACAGTGGGCACTTCAAAGCATTCGTGCTTCGCGGAGGTTGAATCTCCTGGGCCTGACAATGGATGATGGGCGAAATCGAATTTCCCCCAGGAGGAACTTCCCCTTGCCCAAGTTCGTGATCGAGCGCGAAATTCCCGGTGCCGGCCAAATGTCGCCGGAGACCCTCAAGACGATCTCTCAGAAATCCTGCGGCGTCCTTCGTGAATTGGGACCGCAGGTCCAGTGGCTCGAGAGCTACGTCACCGACGACAAGATCTACTGCCTCTACATCGCCCCGGATGAGGCCGCCGTACGCCGCCATGCCGAAATGGGAGGATTCCCGGCCAACCGGGTTTCGCAGGTGCGTACGGTCATCGATCCGACCACCAGCGAATAATCTTCATCGCGGTTGCTCAACCACCCGCAAAGGTTGCCCTTGATCGCTCGCCGAGCCGCTAGGGCGCTCAATCCAGTTCCGGGAACAACCGCCGTCCCCGGTTCCGCCATCTCACCCGGAGTGTGGGGGTTACGCACCACCAACCCACGCCAGAAGGAGATCACAGGCGATGAAACTGGACCATTTCCACCGCCCGTTTGCGCTTGGCTCGGCCCTGATCCTGGGCAGCGCCATGTTTATCGCGGGCTGTCAGAACAAGACCCATCCCGACGAAAAGGACGCCGTTGCCAACGCCCTTAAAAACAACAACCTTGGTTCGGTCAGCATTTCCCAGGACCGGGACAAGGGCGTCATGACGCTCACCGGCGACGTAGCCTCGGCCAACGACAAGGAGTCGGCCGAGAGTCTGGCCAAGCAGGCGGCTCCTGACTACACCGTTGCCAACGAGATCGGCGTTCGTCCGCCGCAGGAAGCCAATGCCGGCTCCGTCGCTTCCAATCTGGATTCTGCCATCGAGGACAATTTCAAGGCCGCCATCAAAGCCCATGAGAACCTGAACGACCAGAGCATTCACGCATCCGCCAAGAACGGCACCCTGAAGATCACGGGAAGCGTGAAGACGGCCGCCCAGAAAAAGGAAGTTGAGACCCTCGCAAAAGAGGTGCCCAACGTGCAGCAGGTAGTCAACGAGCTGGAAGTGAAGCCTGGAAAGCACTCCACCCCGAGCTCATAACTCGCGAGTAACCGCGAAGAAAGCGAAGAAGTGAACCCGGGCGGGCAATCCCCCACTCTCACTTCTTCGCTTCTTTGCTAAGATCTGTGCCATCGGGTGACCCCGCGCCTGTTTCCCTGCTCCCTGATCCCTCCCATTCCCCTCCCATCCCCTCCCACAAAAGGCGGAGAGACGTTCCGCCCGCCCCGGGATATAGTCTCCTTTAGATTCACTCTTCTACGGTCATTCCGCTACGCGAGGGGACGCGCGGCCGCGACCGGCGCCGCCGGGACGAGTGCCACACGAAAAGGTCGAGCATGTGCGAGACAGGTCAGGTGGTTAGCAAGGACGACCTGGTGCTGGTCACCGGCGGTGCGGGCTTCATCGGCAGCGCGGTCATCGCCTCCCTCCTCGAACGCGGCTTTCGCCATATCCGTTGCCTGGTCAGGCCGTCCACTTCACCCCGAAAAATCGCCGCTCTCTCGGCGCTCGCGTCCCGTGATCGACTGCAGTTGCTTCGCGGCAATCTGCTTTCGCCCGGCGACTGCCTCGCCGCCGCTGACGGCGCCAAACTCGTCGTCCACCTTGCCGCGGGCCGGGGAGAAAAGTCCTACCCCGACGCCTACCTCAATTCGGTCGTCGTCACCCGCAATCTCCTCGACGCCTGTGTGCAGACCGGCCAGATCCGGCGATTCGTCAACGTCGGTTCCTTCGTCGTCTACACCAATCGAAACAAGCCGCAATTTCGCCTCCTCGACGAAACCTGCCCCACTGAGCCGACCGGCTTGGCGCGCGGCGAGGCCTACTGCTTCGCCAAGGTCAAGCAGGACGATATCCTCTTCGAGTACGGCCGCAAGCACAACCTTCCTTTTGTCATCGTCCGGCCGGGCGCCGTCTACGGACCGGGCAATCTGAATATCTCCGGTCGCGTCGGCATCGATACCTTCGGCATCTTCCTTCACCTCGGCGGATCGAGCTTCATTCCGCTCAGCTATATCGACAACTGTGCCGACGCCATTGTGCAGGCCGGCTTGGTCCCCGGGATCGACGGCGAAATCTTCAACGTAGTCGACGACGACCTGCCCACCAGCCGGACTTTCCTGCGCCTCTACAAGCGCAACGTCCACCCATTCCCTTCCTGGTACGTGCCCAAGCATGCGAGCTATTTGCTCTGCTGGCTGTGGGAGCGATACAGCCGTTGGTCCGAGGGCCAGTTGCCGCCCGGCTTCAACCTCAGCCGCTGGCACGCCCTCTGGAAGAAGACCACCTACAGCAATCAGAAACTGAAATCCCGCGCCGGGTGGCGGCAGAAGGTCCCCACGGCGGATGCGTTGCAGCGTTACTTCGCCGCGTGCCGCGCGGAGGCCAACCGTGCTTAAGGTTGCCATCGTCGGCTGCGGTAAGATCGCCGATGTCCACGCCTCGCAGATCGTGCGCATTCCGGGATGCGAAATCGTCGCCGTCTGCGATCGCGAAATCCTCATGGCCCGCCAGCTCCAGGACCGCTTTCCCGTCCGGGCGGTCTACGACGATGTGGACACGCTGCTTCGCGAAGCCGCGCCCCACGTGGTTCACATCACCACCTCGCCCGAGAGTCACTTCGCCCTCGCCCGCAAATGCCTCGAAGCCGGATCCCATGTGTATGTCGAGAAGCCGTTCACCCTCTATGAACATGAGGCGCGCGAGCTGATCGGCCTGGCCACGGCGCGCGGATTGAAAATTACCGCCGGCCACGATAATCAGTTTCAGCATGTGGCGCTGCGCATGCGGTCCCTTGTGCGGGATGGGTACCTCGGCGGCAAGCCGGTCCATATCGAGAGCTACTATGGCTACGAACTGGGCGACAACGCCTATGTGCGCGCATTTCTCTCCGACCCCGATCACTGGGTGCGCCGCCTGCCCGGCATGCTGCTCCACAACGTCATCAGCCACGGCATCGCGCGCGTAGCCGAATATCTAACCTGCGACTCGCCCGCGGTGATCGTGCACGCTTTCACCAGCCCCTTCCTGGCCGCGCGCGGCGAAACCGAGATCGTGGACGAACTCCGCGTCATCCTGGTCGAACCCGGCGGCGCCACCGCCTATTTCACCTTCTCCACGCAGATGCGCCCCTCGCTGCACACCCTGTGCCTCTATGGCGAGAAGAACGGCCTGTTCGTCGACTATGACCAGGAACTGCTCATCAGGCTGCGCGGACGCCGCTTCAAGAGCTTCGCCGAAATGTTCCTGCCGCCACTTGTCTATGCGCGCCAATGCTTCACAAACCTGCGCATCAATCTCGGCCTGTTCCTGCGCCGCGACTTCCATCTTCGCGCCGGGATGAAGCACCTCATCGAATCCTTCTACCGCTCCATCGAATCCGGATCCGAGCCGCCCATCCCCTACCGCGAAATCCTGCTCACCGCCCGCATCATGGACGAAATCTTCCGCCAGATCCATGCGCAGCGCCGCATCGCCGAGCCCGCATGCGCCTCCCGCCCATCGCTGACCACCGCCTCCTAGCTGAAATACCTGGAGCGGGTTTCCAAAACAAATATTGTCGCCGCACAAGACCTTTCAAGCTGCAGGAAGCCTCGCAGCGAAACCTGCTTGCTAACAAGGTACGTCTTCCGTCTTTGGCACGCCGGAACGATGCGGAGTCGCAGGACCTGTGCGAGAATTCCTTTTGCCGCTTGGGTCGACGCGCGCTGGGTCGATCCGGCTTATAATGACCCTCCATCGGAGGAGGAACCCGTGTACGGCGACAAACTTGCATCCTATGGCTCTGAGATGTGCGCGCTTTGCGGCAAAGTTCACGACAAAGCTGCGTGGATTGAGGAATCGGGCAAAAGCCGTTTCAAAATGCTTCAGTTCGCCGCCGAGCTGGCGACGATCGACAAGACTCAGGATACGAATCGGTCGCAGGGCTTTGCGCAAGGCGTCCAGGCGCAGATAAAAAAGCTAGGGGTCAACGAACCCTCGAAAGAGGAGCTTGCCGCCGCCAAATTAGCGGTGTTCAAGTCCCAGCTGGCGAAAAGCCCATACCAGATCAAAACACCTAAGCCGCCGAGCGGAATACAAATTTCCGTCACCTCGGAATTCGAAGAGACCCGCTACTGGAATCCTGCCACTGAGAAACTCGTTGACGGAAAAAACATGGTGCAGACCCTCAGTGCCATTCAGGAACAAGGAAGCCGAAAGGATTGGGCTGGCATGCTCGGTCTGCTCACCACTCCTGAATCTACTTACATTTCCGCGGCAGGAACCTTTGCCGCTAAAACGAATGGTCTGTTCGGATACGTCGCCAAGAAGTTGGGCTATAAGGTCTGCGACAAGACGACGAAGGGCGACACGCCCAGCATAAGCGGCGTCAATATCTCCAAGCAGCTCTACGAAAATACCAGGGTGGATAACGTGCCGGGTTCTTGCGCGGCGCCTAAGCTGATCCAGCAGTACATTGCCGACAAGATAAAGTCTCGAGGACAAATCGACGTCAGCCAGATCCATATGTCTGAGATCTACTTCGTGCCCGATACAGACAAGAACACCGAGATGACTCAAAGCGAAGGCGGTCTCTACTGGACGCCAGGGCTCACCGCACACTCGTGTAAAACTTGCAATAAACTCCTGCCTATGCTCCTTTGCCCTTCCCGCGGTTGAAGGCTTGTAGCTTGCATTCGAGCGGCGATAATCAATCAAGCGATAAAGGCCGGACATCGGGCTCAATCGCCGCATTCTTCCCCAACCACCGCTTCCGGCACTCCACCCGGCTCGGCGCTCAGGTGGTTCGCTAAATCCACTGTCTCACCGGCCCTCCACACCGCGGCCACCGTTCTGCCCAAAAGCCTCACGTCCGAAAACCACGTGGCCTTCGCCATGTACTCTTCATCCAGGCGCTGCTTGAGCGGAAGCACCCGGCTCGCGTAATAGCGTGCCAGACGATTCCTCGGGATCCCGGCCAGCATCACTTCTTCGCGCGCAAACGCCAGCGAAGCCGCGCCGGTGATGCCGGGGCGGCATCGGAGAGGGGCGGTCTGCTGCTCCGGCACGCGGGGTCTCGGTCCCACCAGGCTCATCTCCCCGCGCAGCACATTCCACAGTTGCGGCAGCTCATCCAGCTTCCAGTACCGCAAAACCCGCCCCAGGCCAGTGATCTCCTCGTCGTCGAGCGTCGCGATGGAGCCCCTCCGGGGCTGGCCCCCATGCACCATCGTCCGAAATTTCACGATCGAGAATAGCGTCCCTCCGGTCCCCGCTCTCTTTTGACGGAAAAGCGCGGGACCGGTTGAACCGGCGCGGATGGCGATAGCGATCACCATGCAGAGAGGCGCAACCACCGGCAGCATGGCGAGCACCAGCACCACATCGAATACACGCTTGGCCATGGACCGCGTCCATCGGCTCACCGTGGCGGGAACCACGTGAAGCGCCGCCCGGTCCCATGTCGTGATTTCGCTCCCCGCCCACGCCCCGCCGTGCTCCGGCTCCGCTCTTTCCGTTCTCACGTGTTCCCCCGAATACGCCGCTCTACTCCAGTCCAGCTTGGCGCGCTTCGGGCGTGAACTTGTCAGACCCTCATCTCGTCAATGTAAGAACATTGTCGCTGCGGCGCCCTTCCTGCCGCGGTTTCCACTCCCCGCGCGCACCAGCCAACAAAGTTCTGACAATCGCATGACACCCACATGACACTTCCACCAACGCCGGTGGTTATCGTCGCCAGCGTGGGGCCACTGCGGAATAATTCGAAATTCGTTCTTGGCGTCGCCTTCCTGCTCTCGATTGTCTCCGCGCCGCCGGCCAAATCACAGGCCGTCTCCGACATGGGCCAGGCCCCGCAACCGCGGGCGGCCGACAATGCTTCCGTCCAGCCCGCGAGCCCCGAATCACAAGCCGACACCGCCCAGACCCGCCCATTGGCGCTGCCGGCTGCGCAGATTCTCACCGTGCTCGAGCAGAATCCCGACGCCATCGTCGAGGTGAAATCGCTCTTTGCCGACGCCCTTCGCCAGAAGGGGCTTGCCACCCAGGTAGATTCCATCTCCGACGAACAGCTCTATTCCCAAATCGTCGCCAGTCCCGAGTTACGGGTCAACATCACCTACTTCCTCCGCGCCCGCGGCTATCTCTCCGACGAGGACCTCCGCGCCGCATCGAATGCCGGCACAAGCGCCCTCCAGGGACGCGGAGCTGGCGCTCTATCAGGCCAGTTCTCCCCGGACATCTCCTATTCGAACGACCCGTTGTTCGGCGCCGCCGGCACCGCGACCGAATTCAATGATCTCGCTGGCGCTGCGAACCTTCCCCAATTCCGTCCGCCACCGCGCATGCCGGCCGAGCCGCTCCCCGCGCAGCGTCCCGCGGAGAACACCCATAACCTCACCGATCAGCCCGAAGGTCTTCATCGCCCCGCGCCTTACAACCTGCTCTCCCTGCGCGATCTCTACACCCAGGTTCCTGACTCCCCGGAACGCCTTCGCCGTTTTGGCTCCGAGTTTTTCCGCAGTCACACCACCATCCCTACCGCCAACTTGTTCAGCCCGTCGTCCGCTTCCATGCCGTTGGATATCCCCCTGGGGCCCGACTATGTCCTCGGGCCCGGCGACGAGTTGAACATCAGCATGTGGGGCGGCGTCTCCCAGTCGATCAACCGCACCATCGACCGCCAGGGACGCATCACTCTGCCCGAATCGGGCGAGATCCAGGTAGCCGGATTGACCCTGGAGAAAGCCCAGGATGCGGTGAGCGGCGCGTTGCAGCCTCAGTTCCGCAATGCCCATGTCGCCGTAACCGTGGCCCGCCTGCGAACCATTCGCATCTACGTCGTCGGCGACGTCCAGCGTCCCGGCGCTTACGACATCAGCTCTCTCGCCTCTCCCTTCACCGCGCTGATTGCCGCCGGCGGGCCTAACGCCATCGGTTCCCTGCGTGTGATGCGCCACTATCGCAACGAACGGCTCATCGGCGAAATCGACATCTACGATTTTCTGCTGCATGGGGTTCGCGGCATCGACGACCGCCTGCAGGGCGGAGATACGCTGCTGGTTCCGCCGGTCGGCCCGCAGGTCGCCGTCTACGGCGCCGTAAAACGCCCCGCCATCTACGAATTGAACCGCGAAAATACGTTGACCGCCGTGCTCGACGACGCCGGCGGTCTCACTGTCGCGGCTGCCCTCGGCCACATCACCGTGGACCGCATCGTCGCTAATCAGCATCGCGAGGAGATCAGCCTCACCAGCGCCGATAAGGAGGATGTCGCCGCTGCCTCCGCCGCGATAGCCGGCTTCTCGGTAATGGACGGCGACCGCGTTCGCGTCGCCGCCGTGCTTCCCTACAGCGAGCGTGCCGTCTATCTGCAGGGCCATGTGGCCCGTCCAGGCAAGATCGCTTTTCGCGATGGCCTGCGCCTCTCTGACGTGGTCCGCACCTACCAGGACCTGCTTCCCGAACCCGCAGAGCGCGGCGAAATCGTGCGCCTCGTCTCCCCCGATCTGCACCCCGAAACCATTCCCTTCAACCTTCCCGATGTGCTCATCGGGAATGCCAACCTTCCCCTCCAGCCCTTCGATACGGTTCGCGTCTTTGGACGCTACGAGCAGGATGCGCCCACCGTCTCCGTCCAGGGCGAAGTCCTGCGCCCGGGAACCTATCCCATGTTCGAGGGCATGACCGCCGCGCAATTGGTCCGCGCCGCGGGCGGATTCAAACGCGACGCTCTGCTCGACAACGCCGACCTGATCAGCTATAGCGTCAACCACGGGACGGAAGTCACCCTCGATCGCCGCGACCTGCGCATCGGCGCGGCAGTGCTGAAGCACGATCAGGATGCCGATGCCCCCCTGAAGCCGGGCGATGTTTTGACCATTCATCAACTCACCGGGTGGGACGACATCGGCGCCTCCATCACCGTCGCCGGCGAAGTCGCCCATCCCGGCAGTTACGGCTTCACGCAAGGCGAGCATTTGAGCGACGTTCTCGGGCGTGCCGGAGGATTCCGTTCCACCGCCTATCCCGAGGGCGCCGTTCTCACCCGTTTCGAGGTCGCTACGCTCGAGCAGAAGAGTCGCGAGGAACTCATCCGCCAGATCGAAACCAGTTCCGCGGCTGCCCGCCTTTCTCCGGCGGCCGCCGGCGAGCACCAGTCCGACACCCTGCAACTCATCCAGCAACAGCAGGACCAGGTGCTGGCGCGCCTTAAATCCGAGCCGGTCAGCGGGCGCCTGGTGATTCACATCGGCAACGACGTGGCCGGCTGGGCCGGAACCGCTGCCGACATTGAAGTCCGAAACGGCGACGTCCTGCGCATCCCCAAGCGCCCCGGCTTCGTGCTCATCAGCGGCCAGGTGTACAACGCCTCCGCCATCACCTACGCTCCCGGAAAAAATGCCTCCTGGTACCTCGAGCGCGCGGGCGGCGCCACCGGGATCGCCAATCGCAAGGAGATCTTCGTCATCCGCGCCAACGGCGTGGTGGTCGGCCGCCGCTCGGGGGGATGGTTTGAACCCGATGTCCTGTCCACCCGCCTCAACCCCGGCGACGTCATCGTCGTTCCGCAAAAAATCATCGGGACTTCGGTCGTCTGGCGCAATCTTCTCGGCAGCGCCCAGGTCGCGGCTTCGCTGGCCATCGCCGCTTCGCTCGCAGCGGGATTGTAGGCATCCATGGCCGCGCAACTCGACCCCGTCACCGCGAATCCGGAGCCGGCCGCTGCGTCAGTCGGCCCGCCCGTTCCCAACTGGCTCACCAACGCGCAGGTCCTCTGGCGCCGCCGCGGGCTCCTGTTGCGCGTCGCGCTCATCTCCCTGGTCGTCAGCTTCGGCCTCGTCTTCCTCATCCCCGAGCGATTCCAGGCCACCGCCCGCATCATGCCGCCCGAGCATTCCGGATCCGACACCGCCATGATGGCCGCCCTCGCCGGACGCGCCCTCGGCGGAGATATGCTGGGAGGCCTCGCCGCCAGTCTGCTGGGCACCCACAACACCGGGGCGCTGTTCGTCGATCTGCTGCGCAGCGGCTCCGTCACCGGCCACATCGTCGATCGCTTTCAACTGATGCAAGTCTATGGGACGCGCTATCGCGTCGATGCGGCCAAGAGCCTGCTGCACCGGACGGCGATTGTGCAGGACAAAAAGAGCGGCGTCATTACTGTCAGTGTGACCGATACCGACCCCCGCCGTGCGCGCGACATGGCCCAGGCATACCTCGACGAACTCAACGTTCTCGTCAACCGGACCAGCGCCTCCTCCGCGCACCAGGAGAGGGTCTTCATCGAGCACCGCATCGACGGCGTCCGCCGCGACCTGGAACGCGCGCAGCAGGCCATGAGCGATTTCTCCAGCACCCATTCCACCATCGACATTCGCGAACAGACCCGCGCCACCGTCGACGCGGCCGCCAAGCTACAGGCGGAACTCATCGTTACCCAGGGCGAATTGCAATCCATCCAGCAGATCTATGGAGACCAGAATGTGCGCGTCCGCGCCGCCGAGGCGCGCATAGCCAACCTGAAACACGAAATGGGAAAGCTGGGCGGCACGTCCGCGGACCTCGCGTCCAACACCGCCGACAACCCTCTGCCTGGAGCCTCTCCCTCCGCGGATCCCGCCGCCTATCCTCCGCTGCGCCAACTCCCGCGGCTTGCCGTTCCTTTTGCGAATCTCTATCGCGAAGTCCGCGTGCAGGAGAACATCTTCGAGTTGCTCACGCAGCAATACGAGATCGCCCGCATCCAGGAAGCCAAAGATATCCCCGTCGTCAGCATCATCGATGCGCCCGGCATCCCGGAGAAGAAGTCCTTCCCCCGGCGCAAGCTCACCACTCTCATCGTCACCGTGCTGATTCTCGCCGCCACGTCCGCGTGGCTGATCTTCCGCCACCACTGGAATTGCCTCGACGCGCAGGATCCGCGCCGCGTGTTCGCCGCCGAAGTCCTCGAGACACTGAACCTCAAGCGGCACTGGCCCCTGCGCTTTGTGCGGAGGCCCGCGTGATCGAATCCGGAGCGTTTCCCGGCAGTATCCGCGTTACCGCCTACGATGGAAGTCATGCTCGGCTTGCTGCCACCGTTTCACTTACGGCAGCCGCCGCCGGCTTCTTGTTTTCTTTTCGCTCCATCCTCGCGATGGTTGCTGCGCGCTGGCTGAATATCGGAACCGAACCGGGAGTGGCCGCCGGCCTCGCCGCCGAATTGCTCCTTCTCGCGGCCATTGCGTTTTCCGCTTTCGGTCCGGCGGCTCTTCCCCTCCGCTCGATCGCTCGCCAGGCTCCCGTCCGCTGGGTGGTCCTGTTTCTCGCTTTCTCCTGTTGCAGCCTGCTTTGGAGCGCCACGGTCTCGCCCTCGGCTTCCTTCCTCTATTGGTGCGCAATGGCCGCCGACGTGGCCATCGTTGCCTTGCTGCTCCGCTCCCGGCCCGTCGACAACATCGCGTCTTCCCTCATGCGCGGCTTCATCGCGAGCACCTGCCTGCTGGCCCTCATCGCCTGGATCATGCCCGGGCAGGAAGACCTCCGTCTCGGCGACCAGGATTACTTCAACACCAACCAGATCGGCAATCTCTGCGCCCTCGCCATCTTCATGGCCCAGTGCCTGGCCAGCCGCAAAGAGGGAAAGTGGCGCTTTGTCATCGCCTTCCTCACCATCACCCTGTTGCGCAGCCTCAGCAAGGCGACCATTGTTGCCTTCGTGGTTGCCGAAGCCTTCCTGCTGCTCTACGACAGAACCCTCTCCCGCAGGAAAAAGGCCTTCATCCTTGTTGCCGCGGTACTGCTCATCGTCGCCTTTGGAGGCCTTATCGCTGCTTATGTTGATGTCTACACCACCACCGGCAACCAGGCCGAAACCCTCACCGGGCGCACCGCCATCTGGGCTTACACGCTCAATGAATCGCTCGACAAGCCGTGGATCGGCAACGGCATCGACGCCATGTGGAAGGTCTTTCCCCCCTTCGGCAGGGAACAGTTCGAAGCCCGCCACGCCGAAAACGAATTGCTGCAGCAGTTCTTCGCCTACGGTTTCGCCGGCGTGCTCCTCCTCGTCGGCCTTTACGGCAGTTCGTTCCGGAGAATTCTCAGGCTGCCCGGGGGACCTTCAAAAGCCGTCCTCATCGGCATCATGCTTTACACCATTGTGCGCGGCTTCGCCGAAGCCGAGCCTTTCGATCTCCTGCTTCCGCTTTGGATGATCACCCTGGTCAGTTCCATGGTCGACACCGCACTCCGGGATAACGCGGTTTTCAAAGGCAAGGATCACGTTTTGACAGGGGACAACTTCAGTCGTGCCGTCGATCGCCCCGCGGCCCGTGAAAGTTTATGACAATGCAATCGCGCTTTGTAACCGGGCACAACTTCAGTCGTGCCAAACGCGGGCCAGAATTGGTTGGGGCTTTAGCCCCTGCCAGGCGTGCACACGCCCGGAGCGCCCCGCGATGAAAATCGTGATTGCCGGCGTCTCCGCGCCCAGTCAGCTCAACGGCGTTTCGCGCCATGCCGCCAACATCGTGCGCGGCCTGCTCGCGCTGCCCGACAAGCTGGAGATCCACCTCCTTGCCGGCGAATGGCAATCGGAAATGTTCGCCCAGGCTATCGGATCGGCCAATCCGCGCCTTCGCATCCACTCCGTTTCCATTGCCCATCGCAATCTCGCGCGCATTCGCTGGTACTACCGCGATCTCCCGCACATCGCAAATCAGCTCGCGGCCGACGTCGTCCACCTCAGCTACACCATGCCCATCGACAGGCGCGCCTTCGCCTGTCCCACCGGCGTCAGCCTGCATGACTTGTATCCCTTCGACATTCCACGGAACTTCGGCTTCATCAAGGGCGCCATCAATCGCCAGCTGATGTCGCAGTGCCTTCGCAACGTTGACGGCATCGCATGCGTCTCCGAAAGCACCCGCCGGCGTCTGCGCCGCCGCTTCTCACCCGCGCTCCATCGCAAAGCAGTCACCATTCCCAATGCGGTTGAGCCCATTGCGTCCGCGCCCGTTCGCCCCCGGCAAATCCCCACGGATCGCACCTTCCTTCTCTGCATGGCACAACACCGGGTCAACAAGAATATTCCGCTTGCCGTGCAGATTTTTGAGCATCTTCTTCGTCGGCGCATCCTCCACCCTGACACGAAGCTGCTCGTCATCGGCATCCCCGGCCCCGAAACCCCGCGCATCCACGCGCAAATCCGAGCGTCGAAACTGGACCGGAACGTCATCCTCCTCAGCGGCATCAGCGAAGGCGAATTGCAATGGTGCTACCTGAATTGCCATTTGCTTCTGGCGCCGTCCAGCATCGAAGGATTCGGTTTACCGATTGTCGAAGCGCTTCTCGCCGGATGTCCCGTCGTCTGCGCGGACATTCCCGCCTTCCGCGAAATTGGCGCCGGTCATTGCTGCTATGTCCCCTTCGGCGACAACGTTCATGCCCGCTACGAAGATGCCATCCGCGTCACCCTCGCCGAGCCTCGCACGACGCCTGTCGCTCTGCCCCGCCTTGCGCCGTCCGTCATTGCGCGCGAGTACCTGGCCTTCTACACGCGTTTGCTCGCCGCCCGGCGCACCTCGCCCAGTGAGTTGGCCTTCTACTGCGACTCGTCAGCCGACGAGCTCGACCCCGCCGAAGCCGGCTGAAGTGTTCGCGTGAGAAAAGTAATTTTTAGGGGCTGGCTTGCCGACTCGCTTCGCTGCGGAGCGGCGCTGAATCGCTGCTCATGTGTGCAAGATGTTCCTGCCAGTCGCTGACTTGCCATCTCGCCTGCAGCGCTTGGTAACCGGGACTTCCGTCGTCCCGAAAAAGCCAACAAACATGCGGGCTTTAACCCCTGCCATGCTCGCAGCTTCCGTTAGGAACCCACCCCAATGCCTCGTACTTCTTCACCCCCGTCAACTGCAAAGCGATGTGCCACAGAAACGTCGCATTGAACAAATTCCTCCGCCACAGGCGCCGCGGGTCCTGCACCAGCCTGTGCAGCCAGTGAAATCCCATGCGCTTGATCCAGTGCGGGCATGCGCGAATCCGCCCGGTATGAAAGTCGAACGCCGCCCCTACGCCGAACATCAGCCCTCGATCGAGATGCGGAAGCAGCCGCTGCATGAATAATTCCTGGCGCGGCGTGCTGATGCCCACCCAGACAATGTCTGGCTTCGCTCGCCGCAGCCGTGCCACCAGCTCCGCCTCCTCCGCGTCGGTCAAATCCCGAAACGGCGGCGTCCACGTACCGGCAATGCGGGTCGCCGGAAACCTCTGCTTCCACGCAGCCGCCAGGTCCTGGGCCGCCCCCGGCTTGCCCCCGTAGAAGAAGTGCGAGCACGCGGCGAACTCCGGCCGGCTCAGAATCTCACCCATCAAATCCGGGCCCGTGACCGCTCCAATCTCTCGGCAGCCCTCGAGCCTTCCTACCCAAACCATAGGCGTCCCATCGGGCGTCACCATGGCTGCCTCGGCGAACGCCCGCGCCACGCGCGGATTGCGCCTCGCCTCCAGGACCCCGTGCACGCTCACCGCGCACACATATCCCTTCTGCCGCCGGCCCATCATGTCCGCGATGCGAGCCAGCGCCCGCTCCAGGTCCAGCGAATCCACCATCACGCCCAGCACGTTGGCCACTGCCCGCCGCTCACCCATCACGCATCCTCCAGCACCGCCGCGCCGGCCGCCGGTTTCGCACCCGGCTGCGCGCGGACGAACCGCAGGAACAATGGCACGTACACGCCCAGCGTAATCGGGCCATAAGCCAGCCGCGCGATCGCCATTCCGCGGATGCCGAATGCCGGCACCAGGCGGAACATGGCCGCCACCATCAGTCCGGCCGCGGCCACGTTCAGCCAGGTCACCAGCTGCACCCGGCCCATGGCCAGCATGGAGTAAGATCCCGTGATGCTCAGCGCGGATATGGCCGTGCTGCACAGCACAATGGGCAACACTGGCCTGCCCAGGCTCGCGATCTCGGCTCCGCCCCACGCCCGAAGGATCCAGTGCCCGAAGAACAGCAGCAGCCCGGTCCCTGCCGCCACCGCGATCCAGTTCACTGCCACCGCAGTGATCGTCGTGCGCCGCATGCTTCGCTCGTCGTTTCTCGCGTATTGCATCGAAATGCGCGGAAACAGGAAATGAAATCCGGCCGCGGTAATCCCATACACCGGCTGCGCCAATTGAACGCACATGACATATGAGCTCACCGCTGCCGCCCCCAGCGCCGCGCCAATCACCAGGCGATCCACCTGACCCAGCAGAAGCGCGGAAAGAGCCTGCAGCCACGTGAATTTTCCGAATCCCACCAGCGCCCGCATCGCTTCGCGATCGAACCCCGGAACCACCCACGAGATATCCAGCAGCCTTGCCACCTTGGCGATCTGCAGCCACAGGCTCAGGAGCGATACTCCCGACGCGAACACAAGAACCGCCGTCACCGACGGCCGCGCCAGCGGGATGATCCCGGCCCCCGCCAGGCTCAGCAGGCGCCCTGCGGCGCTCACCCGCACTGCCGGCCCATAGCGTTCGAATGCACGTTGTGTGCTGATGCATACGCTCTCGAGTGCCCGCACCAGCAGCAGCAGGCAGGCGAGTCGCAGCGCACCCAGGCAGTCGGCGCGCAATCCGGAATTCGCCGCCACCAGCCGCCCCGTCATCACCGGCGCCAGCAGCCACACCGCAACCGCCAGAAGACTCCCCAGCGTCAGATGAATTCCCATCGTGCTGCGCACCGCGCGGCACAGAGCGTCGTGATGGCCCGACGCACGCTGCGTGGCCACGTAGCGAATGTTCGCGTCGCTGAATCCCGATGCCAGGATGGCGCCGACGCTGATGGCCGAGTTGGCCACCATCCAGACACCGTATCGTTCGATCCCCATGGCGCGCACCGCCACCGGAGCCACGGCCAGCATCCCCGCCGGCCAGGCGACGTAGTCGAGAACTCCGTAGAACGCATTGGCAACGGCTGTCCTCATCTGCGATCCGCCTGCGCCGCCAGAACCACACAGGTGCGCGCTCGAGCCGCAGCGCGCCCGCAGGACACAATCCTGGCTTCGGATCAATCTATCGGGTGCGGAATCGCCGCGTGTCATCCATGCGTCAGCGGATTGTCATCGCTTTACGCGGCCGCCTCGCCCGCCCCCGCGCGCCATGTCCCACAGATACCTCGTGGCAAACTATTGCTGTGACCCAGTCCCGGAATCCCGGTCCGCCCGACCTCCCTCCCTCCATCACCACCCTCTCCACCCGCGAGGTCTATCGCAACCCCTGGATGCGCCTGCGCGAAGACGAGATCCTGCGTTCCAACGGCAAGCGCGGCATCTACGGCGTGGTGGAAAAGGAGGAATCGGCCATCATCCTGCCCATCGACGGCGATCGTATCTGGCTGGTCGAGCAATTCCGCTACACCATCCAGGAGCGCGCGCTCGAACTGCCCCAGGGTGCCTGGAAGATGACCGTCGACAACCCCGAAGACCTGGCCCGCGGTGAACTGCGCGAAGAAACCGGGCTCCTGGCCGATACCATGACCTGCCTCGGCGCCTATTGGATTGCCTATGGTTTCACGCGCCAGAAGCAGCACGTGTTTCTCGCCGGCGGCCTGCGCCAGGCCCAGAAAGATCCCGACGAGGAGGAACACGACCTGCTGGTGCGCCACGTATCCATCGCCGAGTTCCAGCAGATGATGCTCGACGGCGTAGTTCGCGACGGCTGCACGCTCGCCGCATGGGCGCTCTATCTCATGGGGAAAGCCCGCCAATCTTCCTGACCAGAACAAGAATCCGCGCCCCATCCTCGCGATTTGTGTCTATCGCGAAAGTGCGAACGCCATCCTTGAAAAGCAAACTCTCCCCGCGCTTTTCCGCATAATAATTTTCTTTCCGGCCTTCCGCGCCGTTGTACTATCGACTCGCATCATCTCCCTCCCCTTACTGCAAAGCCAAAAAAAAAGATTTGCCTTGGAGATAGCTGTTATGGGAAACCTCCAGCCGTTGAGGCCCGGAGCCCCGCAAGCGTCCGGAAAGCCCGGCTTTGCCGTCCCTGCAGGTCGCGCGGCGGAAGCCGGTGCGAATTCTGCGGAAGCCATCCTGAAAGAAGCGCGCATCCGCTTCCGCGAATACCGCTGCAACTCTCCATTCCCCATCTGGCTCACGGCCGGGAACCAGCTGATGGCTTCCTACACAGCCATGTCGCGCTTTGCCAGGGTCGACCGGCATTACGCAGGATGGCATGCCCATCACGTCGTCGAATCCCAGGACCTCGACCGCCTCGGAGTGGCCAATAAATTTCCGCCGTATCCCGAGCAGCTCACGGTGCTGCTGCCCCAGGCCGCGCACATCAAGCGCGTGAACAGCGTTCTGCGCAACCAGGCCCCGATGTCGGCCGTCATGCCCGCCGCCGATGTGCTGGCTGCCTATGCCGCGGCCTACGCTCTGATGGGAAATTATTCCGGAGGCGGCGAGCAGCGCATCCGCACCGAGCTCATGGCCATCGCCCGCGCCATTTTCCGTCGCGCCGGCCTCATCTGAGCCCGCCCAGCCTCATCTCGCCCGAAGGATTAAAACCAATCCATGGGTGCCCCACGTCCCCGGTTTTGGGGCCTGGGCACCACGATCCTCAAGCTACGAATCAGCGTCAGAGAATCTGGATCTGGCCTACGTCCGTTCTACCAGCGCCACCCAGTGCTGGGGATACTCCGGGCCAATGTACTCGGCCCGCGGGCGGATCAGGCGGTTGTCGTCCAGCTGCTCGATCACGTGCGCAGCCCAGCCGGAAATCCGGCTCAGCGCGAAGATCGGCGTATACAAGTCGATGTCGATGCCTAGCGTCGCGTACGTCGACGCCGAATAGAAGTCCACGTTGGCGTTGAGCTTCTTTTCCTTGTTGATATACAGCTCGATGGCCCGCGACATCTCGAACCACTTCGGTTGCCCGGCGTCCTTGCCCAGTTGCTCGCTCATCCGCCGCAGGTGCGTCGCGCGCGGATCTTCCGTCTTGTACACCCGGTGGCCAAACCCCGAAATCTTCTGCCGGGCGTCCAGCATCCCCTTCACGTACTCCACCGGATCGGCGCCCGCCTTGTCGATGGTCAGCAGCAGGCGCATCACTCCCTCGTTCGCGCCCCCGTGCAGCGGCCCCTTCAGCGCCCCGATCGCCCCGGTGATCGCCGAATGAATGTCGGAAAGCGTCGCCGCGATCACCCGCGCCGCAAACGTGGACGCATTCAGCTCGTGGTCGGCATGCAGAATCAGCGCGATATCCAGCGTGCGCGTCGCGGTTTCCGACGGCTTCACCCCGTTCAGCATCCACAGAAAATTGGCCGCGTGGCTCAGCGAACGGTCCGGCGGCACAATCTCCTTGCCCTTGCGGATCCGGTCGTAGATGGCCACGATCATCGCAATCTGCGCCGTCAGGTTGTACGCCTTGCGGACATTGGCGTCGTGGGAGTTGTCCTTTTCGTCCGCGTCGTAAAAGCTCAAGGCCGAAACCGCTGTGCGCAGAACCTCCATCGGCGTTGCCGAGGTGGGAAAGCTCTTCAGCAGCTCGATAATGCGCTTGTCCAGCGAGCGCGCCAGCGCCAGTTGACTGGAAAATTCCCGCAACGCGAGCGCGTTGGGAAGCCGTCCATTCCACAGCAGATAGGTGGTTTCCTCAAAGCTCGAGTTCTCCGCCAGCTCGTGGATGTCGATGCCCCGGTACGCCAGGACCCCCGCATCTCCATCAATCCAGCAAATCCCCGAGTTGGCCGCAACAATTCCTTCCAAACCCTTGCTAGCGACAGCTGTGGACATGGCTCTTCGGTTTCTCCCCTTTGATTTTGAATGGCTGCGGCGGCCGTAAGCGGGCTAAACGAAGTGCCCTCGCCCGAAAAAAGAGTAAAGTCCTTTATAGACCAGCCATTCGATACTTGTCACGGACCCGCAGCCGGGGGGCGTGTCTCAGACTTCGGCTTTTTTCCCCCTCCCGGCCCGGGTTTCGGTAATCTATAGTTTCCGAGCGAAGCAGTTTTTACCCCCGCGCACCCGAATGACCTGATGGCAGGGTGAATCCGGCTCTCGCGTTGTGCTTTTCCCTCGTCCTCCGTCTAACGGAATACGAGGACCCCGGCAATGTTTCGGCCCCGTAGGAAAGCCTTCCTGCCCGGCATGTCTTGCGCATTCTGGAGCAGCCCGCGCCCTATCGCGGCCACCAAGGAGAACAGAGGTAGAACATGAGTGAAATCGAAGAAACCCCAAGGACTTATTCCGGCGCCCTTCTCGGCGCCATCGCTCTCGCCCTGTTGTGCGCCATCGGCGGACTCGTCTGGAGCTACATGCTCAGCGGCCGCCTCGCTCACCAGGAAGCCGCCCTCGCCGAGGCCAACCAGCAAAATACCCGCCTGGCTGCCGACCTCCGCGAAACCGATGCCCGGCTGCGTGTCACCGCGGAAGAATTGGGCAAGTCTCTCGGGTTGACCCAGAAACAGATGGACGCTCGTGCCCAGCAGATCATCGCTCGCGAGCGCGAAGAAAATCAGCGGCTCGAAGCCGCCGAGAAGCAGACCGCGCAGCAGGTCAGCGCCGTCTCCACTGACCTCACCGGAGTCAAAACCGACGTGGGCGGCGTGAAGACCGATCTGGGCAAGACCCAGAACGACCTGGCCCAGGCCGTGACCCAGTTGCAGTCCATAAAGGGCGACCTCAGCGATCACTCGAGCCTCATCGCCCGCAACAAAGACGAGCTTGAGATCCTAAAGCACAAAGGCGACCGAACCTACTACGAATTCACCCTCGACAGGAATAGCCGCAAGCCCGTCGGCACCGTAAGCCTTGAACTGAAGAAGACCGACGCCAAAAAGAGCAAGTTCACGCTCATCGTCTACGCGGACGACAATAAGTATGAGAAGAAGGACCGCAACCTGAACGAGCCGTTGCAGTTCTACAGCGGCAAGGATCGGGCCCTGTTCGAGATCGTGGTGAACACCATCACCTCCAAGAACCAGATCGCCGGGTATCTGTCCACTCCGAAGGGCGCGCCCGCCCCACCCGCCGGCCAATGACGCACACCCAGGACGTTGTCGTCCTGTGCGGAGCCCGTCGCTGACGCGACGGGCGCAGTGCGAAGAATCTGCCGTGAGAATTCAATCCAGGCGCGAACAGCCCTGAACAGGACACGGCTTCAGTCGTGTCAAAAAGGGCTTCGAAAATACTTGAGCTTTAACCCTGAGGGATGCCCTTCACGGCACATTTTCATGTTTTCTGGGCGCCGTAAAGCGGCATGATGACCGCAGTTGCCTCGATCAACAACTTCAGCAATCCTACTTGTCCACCACCGCTCCCGTCGCCGTCACCTTCAGTTGTGGCTGGTACCGGAAGTCAAACGCAAAATCCAGCCCCTTGCGCGCGTCCCACTCCTGCTTGGTCATGCGGAACGACGATACGAAATCCCCCTCCGCGCTCTGTCCGGGCTCGAGCGTCAGCTCGCTCGCCAGCGGAGTGCCGTGGAACGACGCCAGATCCGGGTACACCTTGAACAGACGATCGTAATCGCTCGGCGGGGCGGCGTAGCTGATGTGTACCCCATCATCCATGGTCAGGTTGGCTGTGATCTCGTGCAGGAACAGAGGCTGCTTGCTCTTGTTCTGCAGCCTGGCGTGCGCGAACACCAGCACCTGGTCGAACACGTCTTTCGCCATCGGCGCCCCGTTTGCATCCACGCCCGGGGTCTCCCGGTGCATCATGTGCGCCGCGATGTTGGTCACCTCGCCGGCAGCCGGCATGGGTTTTTCGCCCAGCCTCACGTACAGGAAAATGGCGATACTCACCACCACCACCGCGATCACGCTCGCCAGAAGCACGTGGCTGGTACCCTTGGTAAACTCCTCGCCCCGCGCGGCATCATCCTGTTCCTGGGAATTCTGCTGTAACAGACTCATGGCGCCACTATATTAGTCCTTTCAGGGGAGCGATTGCTATGGATATCCACTGGTATTCCCACCGCAAGTAAAGCCTATGCAACGCTCGGTAGGAGGTAGCCCCAGGCGCAAGCCTGGGGGATCCGGGTGGATCAAAGTCGGCCCAGCCCCCGCAGGCGCGGCAGAAGCCGGCTGCGCCGCCCTGGCTTTTCCGGGGCAGGTGGAAATTTAGGGGTCCAGGTCTGCATCCCCCACCAGCACCGGGTCGAACAGTGCCATCTCGTCCTCCGTCGGCGCCTGGAACGCCTCGATCCACTGAGCCAGCGCCGCCCTGGTAATCGGCGGGTCTTCCATCCCCCGGCGCCCGATCCTCTCCCACAGCATCTCTTCGGTCGCAGGCAGGTAACGCAACTCTACCGCTGCCCCCAGCGCCCTTGCCCCTTCCCGCAGAGAATCGCGCTCCGCCCGGCCCCACGTCCCCCACTCGATGATCACCACCAGCCCGCGCGCCAGCAGTTCCTGGCCGAGCCTCCACTGCAGCGCCTCGATCCGAGCGCGCCGTTCCTGGTCCCAGATATTCAGCGACAGAGCCTCCATCCACTCATCTGGACAAAAGCGAATCCCTCCCAGCCTCTTTTCAAGGGCCTTGGCCAGGGTCGTCTTGCCCGAACCTGGCAACCCGCAAATCACGACCAGCCGCGCCCCTGGAACCATCTGCTTCATATCGCGATTATCATTTCGCCCTTCATCGACGCAAAATTGACCCGTCAAGCCCATTAAGCTTCATGCCCCTGAATCGAAAAGATTTACCTTTGCATAAAATTGCCCCGTTCTGATCCAGAATTTTTATGGATATTTACCTCCCATGTCCGGATCACTGCGAAGAGCCATTCAGGCGCCATTCAAACCGGGGTTTGCGCCATTCAGGAACCATGCAAATCGTGGCTAAGTTGCTATGGAATCAATGGGTAACAATCAAAACCCGCTGCCGTCAACACTTTTTTCGAGCTGTGAAACTGTGAAGCCATTTAACTCCCTTTTTAATAAATGACTTACAGAAAAGGTCGTCCACAGTTTCACAGTTCTTCTGCACAACATTCCTCGGTGAGATAACCCACCCAACGACCCTTGAAGTGACCTGCCTCACCCATTGACCAAGAGCCTGTCACCCTCACCCGAAAGCGCCGGTTACAGTTTCTACATGCCCATCAAGACCATCATCGAGCCCTTCCGGATCAAGAGCGTTGAGCCCCTCCGCTGGACCACCCGCGCCCAGCGCCTCGCCCTCCTCGAGGCCGCGCACTTCAACCTCTTTCTGCTTCCGGCCGGCGACGTGCTCATCGACCTGCTCACCGACTCCGGCACCGGCGCCATGTCCACCCACCAGTGGGCCGCGGTCATGCAGGGCGACGAAAGCTACGCCGGCAGCCCGAGCTACGATCGCTTCCGCGATTCCATCCAGGACATCTGCGGCTACAGGCACGTGATTCCCACCCACCAGGGCCGCGCCGCCGAGCGCATTCTGTTCGGCATCACCTGCAAAAAGGGCGACGTCGTCCCCAACAACACCCACTTCGACACCACCCGCGCCAACGTCGAATTTGTCGGCGCCGAGGCCGTCGATCTCGTCATCCCCGAAGGCCGGCAACCCGCCTCCACTCACCCCTTCAAAGGCAACATGGACGTGGCGGCCCTTGAGGCCCTCATCGAGCGCGTCGGCCGCGACCGGATTCCCCTGGTCATGCTCACCGTCACCAACAACTCCGGAGGTGGCCAGCCCGTTTCCATGGAGAATGTCCGCCGGGTCAGCGCCTTGTGCCGCAAACACGGCATCCCTCTCTATTTCGACGCCTGCCGCTTCGCCGAAAATGCCTGGTTCATCAAACTCCGTGAGCCGGAGTACTCCTCCAGAACCCCGAAAGAAATCGCGCAGGAGATGTTCCGCCTGGGCGATGGATGCACCATGTCCGCCAAAAAGGACGGCATGGCCAACATCGGCGGATTTCTTTGCACCAACGACGACCTGCTTGCTCAGCAGGAAAAAGACCTGCTCATTCTCACCGAGGGTTATCCCACCTACGGCGGCCTCGCCGGCCGCGACCTCGAAGCCATCGCCGTCGGCATTCAGGAAGCCCTTGAAGAGGACTACCTCCGCTACCGGATCGCCTCCACCGCCTACCTCGGCGATCACATCTCCTCGCGCGGAGTTCCCATCGTCCAGCCGCCCGGAGGCCACGCCATCTACCTCGACGCGCGCGCCTTTCTGGACCACATTCCGGCCGACGAATTTCCCGGTGTTGCCCTGGCCTGCGAGTTGTATCTCGAAGGCGGCGTCCGCTCGGTCGAGATCGGAAGCCTGATGTTCGGAGCCGCGGCGCAGATGGACCTAGTGCGCCTCGCCATCCCGCGCCGTGTCTACACCCAGAGCCACATCGACTACGTCGTCGAAGTCATCCTCGAAGTCTGGGCCAATCGCAGGAACATCCGCGGAATGCGCGTCACCTGGCAGGCTCCCTTCCTCCGCCACTTCACCGCGCATCTTGAGCCGGTGAGTTACGGCCTGTCCGCTCCCTTAAGCGAGACCAACACTCACATACGCATTCGACCTGAGAATCTGCCCTGACCATAACTCTTGCCCACCCCTGGTACTGTCATCCCTGAGCCGCAGGCGAAGGATCCGCAGTTGCATTTTCATTGTTTCGGGTACGGGAAACGCTCCATGCCCGACTGCGGTTGTTTTTCGATCTGTTTCTGAATCGCGAACGTCGGAGGGGCTTGTCACATGGCACGATTTTCAGTCGTGCCGAAAACGCATCCCAAAAGTTTGTGATTGGACCGCTTCGGACTTCCCTACGCGCTGTCACGCTGAGCGCAGCGAAGCATCTGCGATTGCTTCTCGTAACTTCCGATTCGCTGTGATCCACTACTCGGAGCTCAGAGATCGCGAAGAGGAACGCTGTACGGTGCGGACACTCATGGACCGACTGTCAAAAACGGGATCGTTAACGAACTTGGTGGCTGTTGAATTACGAATGGCTGCGAGCATCTCGGACTCAACGGGCCGGAGAACCTCGGAGTCTGCTGTCAGCAGGACGCACGAGAGCTGCGCGGCAAGCATGCAAATCATTCGTATCAAATCCAAAGGAATGTCACGGGCATCGAGGCGAAAGGCTATTTATCTGGCCGCAAAAAACAACCGAGCGACCGGGGTCCCACCCTGTTAGCCCAACGAAAACACGAAACCCACGCCGTTGCCGGCGTGGGTCTCAGGATGGAAAACTGCAGGTCTATTCCATTACGTGTTGCGGTCTGATCCGCTGGAGCTTCCGGAACCGCCGGAGCCAGACCGCCCTGAACTGGACGACTGTCCGGATGCCGGATTGTGCGGCGAAATCTGCCCGCTCCCCGTTCCGGTACTGCCCGCGTTGGTGTACTGGCTGCTGCCCGTGCCGGGACCGCCCTGCTGGTTCCGCGCCTTGTCCTCGGGCCGATCGCCCTTCTGGCCCGGCTTGTTCGAGCCGCTCTGCTGAGTTGAGGATTGACTGTCGCTTCCGGATTGGGTTCCGCGATTCATTTGCTGTTGCGACCCGCTGCCGGACTGGCTTTCACGATTGCCCGAAGTGCTGCCACGATTTTCAGAATCATTTGCCATCAGATTGCTCCTGGAAATGCCGCTTCTCTCACCCCGCGGACAAAGACCAGTCCCCGGAGGCCCCGTGCGCTTCGAACGCACACGTGGCGGCGGCAGTTGCGTGGGATGCATCCCAATTCGCTCCCCGTTGTCTTGGGTTTAATACCCGACGCTGATCATTGGACACTTCGCCCGCGGATGCCGCTGTACCTCAAAGCCGGGCGCGCATTCATTTCCCGCTCGGCTTTGCGGGTCGATGGCTTGTCCGCCCGCACATTGCAGAGCCCTTCTCGATCATTTTGAGCGAGCTCACACGCACCAGGTCCGAGCCGGACTCCAGGGATCCCTGCACTTCGACATAATCCCCAATGTTTTCTTTCACGGCCGCTGGATTCTCGACCACGAGAATTCTCTTGTGATCGCTGTCGATCAACACGGTCTTGGTACCGTTGGCAATACATTTCTTGGCACAATCTGGATTCGTGCCGGTATAGGTTCCGTCGCTCGCCCGTCCGCGGGCACACTGTTCATCGGAAACCCAGCCGCGGAGAGTCTCGGCGCTTCCCGTCGCCGCTCCCGCCAGGATCAGCCCCATCGCACATAAAACCCGGGGTGCGCAGTGTCCAAGTAGAAGCATTGCTCCCTCCTGTGATGATCCGTTGTGGGCCTGAAATTCGATGCGTTCGAGCGGCTTCTCCCTACGTGCCGCCCCAGGTATCGTCATGTTAACCGTACCGGCTTAACATACGGCAGCTATTTGCGTGTCGTGCCTTTGGCCGCGTCGAGGCCTGCGGCCGCGCCCGCCGGCTTCGGTCGCAGGGCGGCAAGAAAATCCTCCGGCCCGCGCGTATTCAGCACATCTTCAGGTGTCAGCCATGCGCGGCGTAATTGCCTCAGCCCATAGGTCATGAACCCCAATTCCCGCGTATCATGCGCATCGGTGTTGATCACCACCCTGCAGCCTAGCTCTTTGGCCAGCCGCAGGTCGCGGTCGCACAGGTCCAGCCGCGCCGGCGCGGCGTTGTGTTCCATGGCCACGCCCAGCTCCGCCGCTCGCTTGAACACCGCCGCCAGGTCAATGAAGAACGGCTCCCGGCGCAGGATTTGCCGTCCCGTCGGATGGCCCAGAATGCGCACGTATGGGTTCTCGATGGCCCGCAGCACACGCGCCGTCATCTCCTCCCGGGTCTGGTCGAAACGGCTGTGGACGCTGGCGATCACCACGTCCATCTGCGCCAGCACTTCATCGTCGAGATCGAGCGCGCCGTCGGCCAGGATGTCCACCTCGATCCCGGTGAAGATCCGGATACGGCCCTCCATTTCGCGGTCGGCTTCGCGAATGCGCGCCATGTGCTCGTGGGCCCGCTTCTCGTCCAGGCCCCGCGCCATGGCCAGATTCTTGGAATGCTCCGTAATGGCGATATACTGCAGCCCGCGCGCAAGCGCCGCCTCCGCCATCTCCTCAATGGTGTTATGTCCATCGGACTCGGGGGTGTGCATGTGCACATCGCCGCGAATGTCCTTTTCTTCAATTAACCGGGGCAGGGAATGATTGACTGCAGCCTCGATCTCGCCCAGGTTCTCGCGCAACTCCGGCGGAATCCAGTCCATATGCAGCGCGGAATAAATGTCGTGCTCCGTCGCAGCCGCAACCACCGAATCGTCGTCCAGGCGCGCCAGCGACCATTCGCTCAGCGTGTAGCCCATCTTGAGCGCCCGCTGTCGCAGCGTCACGTTGTGTGCCTTGGAGCCGGTAAAGTACTGCAGCGCCGCTCCGTACGAAGACGTTGGCAGCAGGCGAACATCCACCTGCATGCCGTCCGCCAGGTGAAAGCTGACCTTGTTCTCGCCCTTCGCAATCAGGTCGTGAATGCCGGGGAATGCAGCCACGTACTCGACCGCCGAAGAGGTCTTCTCCGGGGCGCATGCGGGACCGGTCACCAGCAAATCGAGATCGCCGGCCGTCTCCCGGCCCCGGCGCAGCGAACCCGAGGGCGTGACCTTCTCGAATCCGGGAAACGCCAGCAAGTACAACTCGATCCGCTTTGCCGCCTCCGCAGCTTGATCGATCCGGAAGCGGCCCGCGCTGCGCCGGTAATCGTCGATGCCCTTGCGAATCTTTTCCAGCTGCTTCTGCCCCATGCGCGGCAACTCGGCCAGCCGGCCGTGATCGATTGCGTCGGCCAGTTGATCGATGCTGCTGATTTTTGCCGCTGACCACAGGAGGGCGATGGTCTTGGGCCCCATGCTGGGAAGTTTGAGCAACTCTAACAAGTCCGCGCCGCCATACTTGGCCAGCAATTCTTCGCGCAGAGGCATGGTGCCCGTTTGAATGATTGCATGGATGGCGGTCGCCATGCTCTTGCCGATCCCGGGGATGGCCAGCAGGCGCGCCATATCGTCCGCGATCGACACCAATTCCACGGTGGTTTGTTGCACCGCCTCGGCCGCGCGGCGATAGCCGCCCACGCGAAAGCGATCCGCGCCGTCCACCTCCAGCAGGTCGGCGGTCTGCTCCAAAACACGGGCGATGGTCGCATTGTCCATTTGGCCAGGGGCTCCGCATTCCAGTATGCGAAGGAAACCCGTGCAGACGCAACAAAGCCCAAAGGGTTCAGGCCTCAACCCTTTGGGCCTTTGTAACTTAACCAAACCCGCTCCGGACGCACCACCAGCCCACCACCGGAAGTGGTTTTCCTGCGCTTACTATGCGTCAGCGGTCCTGCCTAGGCTGCGTTATGGGCGGCGTCCCTGAGCCGTACCACGGCATCGGCTTGAGGCCCCTTCTGACCTTGAACGATGTCGAACTCCACGTCATCGCCCTCTTTCAGAGTTTTGTATCCGTCCAGTTGAATTGCCGAGTAATGAACGAATACGTCCGGCCCGTCTTCACGCCCGATGAATCCGTAGCCCTTGGCGTTGTTAAACCACTTGACCTTACCTTTGTACTGAGCCACAGGCTCCCGCCTTCCTTGCACTTGAGTTAAGAGCGAACGGAGGGGGTGAAGCATGGGAATCGTTCGCTTCTACCTGCTATGACGGTCAAAGCCTTGGAAAGGTTGATTAGAATTCGGGGCCAAGCTTCCACAACGTGGGAAATCGGCCCAGGGCTTTGTAAACTTTTGTAATCTTGCAGACAAACGCGCCAGGCGTCAGCGCTTCCCGCGTTTCTTTCCCAGCATTCGCGCATAGAACAACACGCCCGACAGCGTCTTTCCGTCCAGGATGTCTCCCCGGTCAATGCTCTTTAACAACTCCGAAAGCTTCACCAGGCGCATTTCGATCAGCTCGTCTTCCTCGGGACGGGAATCCCCCGGGATGAGACCCTCGGCCAGAAACACCTTCATCGATTCACCCAGAAATCCGGGACTCGCCCAGTATTCCACCATCTCCGACCATTTCCGGGCCCGGTAGCCGGTTTCCTCTTCGAGTTCGCGCTTGGCGCCTTCCAGCGGATTCTCCCCGGACTCGAGCTTGCCCGCCGGCACCTCCCACAGAAAGCGGCCGGCGGCATGGCGGTACTGACGCTCCATCACGATCCATGGATCTTTCCTGCTTTTCGAATTGTCCACGGCCAGGATTACGGCGCTGCCGTTATGCCGCACCACGTCGCGAACCGCCTCTCTGCCGCCCGGCTCGACCAGCCTGTCCCGTGTCACTCGAAACAAGGGTCCGCTAAAAACTGTCTCGGAGCTGAGCACTTCGGCCAGGCCGCTAATTTTTCGGTCCACCTTGCCCTTTTTCGGTTTTTTGTTCTTTAGGCGTTTCACGGTTTCGGAGTTTGCTTCTTTATCCCCGGAACGGACCTTCTTCGCTGTCTTGGCCATCGTGCGTCTGTCTCTCCTGATCCCGGATCGCTAATCCCTTAGTCCCTCGTCCCCGAGTATACCGAGGCGATCCGTCACACTCGTGCATCGATTCAGCCCGGCATGGCATCCTTAACTCAGCCGCACGTCTCTCTAGCGCATGCCTTTGCTGTCGATCTCGAATCCGGAAGGAACCGCGTTGCTCAACGCAGACTGTTATCCCGTCACCACGGCGCCGGGTCTTAGCCGGCTGTTTCTCGACTATTGTGACGGAGCCGACTCAGTACGGCCCTATTACGCGGCATCGTTCTCTTCGGACTGGCAATTGCGTCCGCGCGTTCCCGCGCACTGGCCGGAGTTGGTCGAAGAGCTTGCCGCTCAAAACCCCGGCCGGACCGAGGCGATCCGCGCACTGCGGCAGGGCGCCGGAACGATCGTCACCGGGCAGCAGGTGGCCTTGTTCGGGGGACCGCTTTTTACGCCATTCAAAGCGGCCACGGCCATTGCCCGCGCGCGCCAGGCGAGCGAAGCGGGTCATCCTCACGCAGCGATCTTCTGGCTCGCAAGCGAGGATCACGACTTCGCGGAAATGAATCACATCACCTTTCCCGCGCGCGGTGAACTCCGCAAGCTGATCTACCCGGCCATGCCGGAAGCCCGGCCCGTCGGCGGAATTGTGCTCAATGAATCCATCCATCCCCTGATCGAGCAGGCCTGGGAACTGCTCGGCCCCTCCGACGCCATGGATGCTCTCGCCGAGGCCTACAAGCCCGGGCGCACCTTTGCCCAGGCCTTTGCCGACTTCTATGCAAAGGTGTTTGCGGCCCAGGGACTGCTGATCCTGGATGCCGGGTCGCGGGAGATTCATCGCCTGGGCGCACCGGTTCTGCGCGCCGCGATGGAGCAGGCCGACGAGCTTCATGAGGCTTTGTTGGCTCGCAATCGCGAACTGGAAACGGCCGGATACCACGCCCAGGTTGCCGTGGCTTCGCAGTCGAGCCTGTTATTCCTCATCGACCCCCAGACCGGCGCCCGCGTGGCCCTCAAGCGCATTGCGTCAATCCCCGCCGAGCCCGCAGGTCTGTGGCAGGCAGGAAGGCAAAAGCTATCGACCGACGACTTGGTCGGGATTCTCGCCTCGGAACCCGAACGTATCTCGCCGGCGGCTCTGCTGCGACCCGTCTTTCAGGATTACCTGCTTTCCACCTCGCTTACGATTGGCGGCCCTGCGGAGATTGCCTATTTCGCCCAGTCCGCAGTTCTGTTCGAACGGATCCTCGGGCGCAAAACGCCGGTGCATCCGCGCCTGTCCGCAACTCTGGTCGAACCTGCCATCGCCGAGTTGCTTCGCAAGCACGACCTGAGCCCCGAGCGGGTATTCTCTGAGACCCGGGAATCCCTCACGCAACTTCTGGCCGCCAGAGCCATCCCCGTCGAAGGCAAGCGCAAGCTGGCTGCGGCCGGCAGCGCGCTCGACGCCGAGTTGCAGGACTTGCTCCAATGGATGCACAGCCTTGATGCGGGACTGGGCCGATCGGCGGACACCGCGGCCAGCAAAATGCGCTACCAGATGAACCGCCTGCGGCGCCTGGGAGCGAATTTCCAGTTGCAACGCGAAGCTTCGCTGGCCCGCCACGCCGAATCCATTACCCATGCGCTGTACCCCGAGGGTAATCTGCAGGAACGCCTCCACGGCGCGGCGTATTACTTCGCGCGTTATGGCTTCGAATTGGCCGACCAATTGGCGGCGACTGCAGAGAAGCTTTGTCCGGGACACGCGGTAGTGTGGCTGTAAATCTCTGACCGCGTGAATTCATTCGTGAAAAAAGGGGAATCACGCCGCGCCTCGCTTCGCGCCCTCCGCGACCGGCCATCTCTCTGACCGTCCTCCATGCTGTTCCCTTCGTTCCGCAATAACAGCACCTTCGTTGATCATCCCAACAATTGAACAATTTCGCCGGGAAAGATAAGTTGCACCCACGAAACTAATCCGCGGAGAGTCACCGGGCCACCGCTATTTCTAACTGGAAGCAACCCTTGGCGAGTAGGTTTGCCGGAAGGAGATATCTTCCCGTGTGCACTCTGTCGCCAGAACAACTTGCCGGGTAGGCAAGGCATCCATCTGCGTGGCGGCAGAGCGGTCTTCATTGCTGGCTCGCCCAGTAAAACACGATGCACGCCAGCTCGAAGGGACCGCCGCTGTCCTTTAGAGAAGAGGTCAAAGAGATGACAAACGGTCACCGAATGGGCACGGTCTTAGTTCTGTTTTTGGGCGTGTCAGGCTGGTTGAGTGCCCAGGAAGCCAATCCCACCGAGAGGCAGCAGCCGCCGGATGCACCGCAGCAGACCCCGATTCAACTCAACGGAGGAGAGCCGCTGTACAAGATCGAGGTAGTGGCCCGCGACATTCCCGCGATTAACTATTTTCACCGCACTAAAGAAACGAAGATCGGTTTTGGCGGGACACAGCTTCTCCCCGACGCGCACGGTTGGGCTGAAGTGAAACAGGATGACGGAAGGACCAAGATCGACCTTCATCTGTCGCGGCTCTCGCCGGCGAATGGTTTCGGCCCCGAGTATATGACCTACGTGTTATGGGCGATCACCCCTGAAGGACGTCCGGTCAACCTGGGAGAAGTGCTGCCGACGGGAGGCAAGGATCGCAGCGACATGTCGGTCACCACCAACCTGCAGGCGTTCGGTTTGATTGTCACCGCGGAACCTTACTTCTCGGTGACGATGCCCAGCGATATTGTTGTCGCGCAGAACGTGGTTGAAAAAAGCACCTCCGGCGTGATCGAGCAGGTGAATGCGCATTACACGCTGCTTCCGCGCGGAGCTTACGCGCAGACTGCGGGCAGGCATAGCGTGATTCACCCCGTAACCCGCGATGACCGTTCGCCGCTCGAGCTTTATGAAGCCGTGAATGCTATCAACATCGCCGACGCGGGCGGGGCCAGCAAGTATGCTGCGGACACGATGGCTACGGCGCGCAACGACCTCCAGAACGCTCAGGACATGGATAAGCACAAGGGCGACCGCAAGCAGGAAGTCACCTATGCGCGCGAGGCCGTGCAGGCCGCCGAAGACGCGCGCATTATCACCATCCGCAAATTGAAGGAAGAAGACGATGCTGCCCAGCGCCAGGCCCGTGCCGATGCGGAACACGCGGCGCAGCAGGCCCAGCAAACTGCGCAGGCCGAGGCGGAGCGGCGCGTGCAGGCTGAAGCTCAGCAGCGCGAGGCCCAGGAACGCGCAGACCAAGCCCGACTGGCCCAGGAGCAGGCTGACGCACAGCGCCAGCAGGCAGAACAGCAGCGTCAACAGGCGGAGCAGGAACGCGAGCGGGCCTTACAGCAAGTTCAGCAGGCCACGCAACAGGCAGAGCAAATGCGCGAACAGCTCAAGCAGCAGTTGAACGCGGTTCTGCAGACACGTGAAACCGCGCGCGGCCTGATCGTGAACATGAACGACGTGTTGTTCGGCTTCAATAAGTACAACCTGAAGCCGGAAGCACGCGAGAAACTGGCCAAGGTGTCGGGAATTCTGCTTGCCTATCCAAATCTGAAGCTGCAGGTGGAAGGCTATACCGACAACATCGGGTCGGACGAGTATAACCAGAAACTCTCCGAGGAGCGCGCCAATACCGTCCGCGATTACCTGGTTTCGCAGAGCGTGCAGCCCGCCGTTATCACCGCGGAAGGTTACGGAAAGACGCACCCGATCGCCGATAACTCCACCAGTTCGGGGCGTGCCGAAAACCGGCGCGTGCAACTGGTGGTTTCCGGCAATGCCATCGGCGTTCAGGAACAGGCGCCTGGAGGAACTTCCGAAGACCAGCCTCCCGCACCTTCAGTGCAACCCTCACCGGCAAGCGGGCAGGGATTTCAGGGCAATGTTCCTCAGAGCCCGATTACGGCTCCGAACCCGCACTGAATGGGGAGTTTTGCGTGCCCCATCCTGGCTTGCCAGGGTGGGGTTCAGTGAGATCGACTCGAACCGGATATCTAACCGAGTAAATCCGCGACGATACCCGGAGCGGCGTTGAGCGCGGCGGCAATTTGCGCCTGGTCCTTGCCGCCCGCTTCGGCAAGGTCAGGCCTTCCGCCGCCGGAACCACCCACCAGCTTTGCCACCGCGCCCACCAGCTTGCCCGCCTGGATACGCTTCGTTAGTCCGGGCGTCACGCCGGCGATGAGCGCCACTTTGCCTTCCGGCTGCGCAGATCCGAGCACCACCACGCCCTCGCCGACCTTGCCTTTCAGATTGTCCACCAGCGTGCGCAACTGTCCGCGTTCGAGCTGATCGGCGCGATGCAGGACCACCCTCACGCCTTTCACCTCGGTGGCCTGCGCGATGGCTTCGTCAAGCGCGCCGGCCGCGGACTTCATGCGCACCTCTTCCAGCTCGCGGCGCAGGCGCTTCAACTCATCGTCCTTGGCGCCGATTTGCGCGCGCAGGCTATCCGTCAGGCTGCCGTCCCCGGCGGTTCCGGCAATCTGCGCGGCGAACTGGGCCAGCTCAAAGTCGCGCCGGAAGGTATCGAGCGATCCCAGGCCGCTGATCGCTTCCACACGCCGCACACCGGACGAGACGGACGTCTCCCCAGTCAGCTTCAGCAGGCCGATCTCGCCCGTAGCCGCGGTATGCGTGCCGCCGCAGAGTTCGGTCGAGAAGCCGTCGGAGAGCTTCACCACGCGCACCTTGTCGCCGTACTTCTCGCCGAACAGCGCCATGGCGTGATACTCGTTTACGGCCACATCGATCGGCACATCCTCGAGCGTCTCCACTTTGGCATTGGCGAGCACTTCCCGGTTGACGATGTTCTCGACTTCCTTAAGGTCTTCCTCGGCCACCTGGGCAAAATGCGAAAAATCGAAGCGCAGCCGCTCCGGGTGCACGGCCGAGCCCGCCTGCTTCACGTGCGGGCCCAGTACCTGGCGCAACGCGGCGTGCAGCAGATGGGTGCCGGTGTGATTGCGCTTGATGGCATCGCGGCGTTCGCCATCCACAACCGTGCGGACCAGGTCGCCGACGGCAAGGTCCTGCTTGAGCAGAGCCTTGTGCGCGCGCACGCCCTGCACGGGCAGAACGCAGCCGGTGATTTCCGCGAGGATCGCGTTGCCATCGGTGGACGTGAACACGCCGGTGTCGCCCACCTGGCCGCCGGAGTCGCCGTAGAAGCTGGTGTGATCGAGAACGACCTCGACTTCTTCGCCGGCTTTTGCGGCGGGTACACCCTGGCCGCCTTTCACGATCGCCAGCACTTCGGCGTTGTTCGCGGTAAGGCTGCGATAGCCCTCGAAGATGGTTTTCGGCAGATCGCGGAACGCGGGGCTGGCCGTCTTCTGCGCGCCGCCTTTCCAACTGGCGCGCGCGCGGGCTTGCTCTTCGGCCCGTGCCGCCTCGAAGCCGGCCTCGTCGAATTGGATACCCGCATCGCGTGCCGCATCGACCATGAAATCGAGCGGCAGGCCGAAGGTCTCGTACAGGTGAAACGCCTTTGCGCCGGAGAAGTTTCCTTTCAGCTCCTCGTCCAGCCTCGAGAGCCCGATTTTCAACACCCGGTCGAACTGCTTCTCCTCCGCTTCAACCACGCGGGCGACACGATCGGCCGAATCTTTCAGTTCTGGATAAGCGTCCTGCATCAAATCGCGGACGGCATACACCATCTGGTACAAGAACGGCTTTTCCTGCCCAAGGAGCCGGCCGTGGCGAATCGCGCGCCGCATGATCTTGCGCAGCACGTAGCCGCGGCCCTCATTCGATGGCAGCACACCGTCATTGATCAGGAACGTGGCCGCCCGCGCGTGGTCGGCGATGATACGCAGGCTGGCGGCGTCTTCGTCGGCGGTGCGGGCTTCCTTTTCCAGGGCTGCGGCACGTACGCGTTTTCCGGTCAGTTCTTCAGCACGCTCGATCAGCGGCGTAAACAGATCCGTCTCGAAATTCGACAGCTTACCCTGCAGCACCGCCGCCACGCGCTCCAGGCCCATGCCCGTATCGATTGAAGGCTTGGGCAGCGGCGTCAACACGTAGCTGGTGGTCTTGCCCAGCGGATCGACCACCGCCGAGCGGTCGAACTGCATAAAGACCAGGTTCCAGATCTCCACATACCGGGCATCATCCTCGCCGAAGGGCAAGTCCTTCCCCGTCTCGGAGGCCTCTAAGCCCATGTCGTAGAAGATCTCCGAGCACGGCCCGCACGGCCCCGTCTCCCCCATCTGCCAGAAGTTGTCCTTCGCGCCGTATTGAAAAATGCGCTCGCGAGGGACGCCGACTTCCATCCAGTACTTCTCGGCCTCGTCATCGCGCGGCACGCCGTCCGCGCCCTCGAAGATAGTCACGTAAAGCCGGTCTTTTGGGATGCCCATCCATTCCGGGCTGGTCACCAGTTCCCAGGCGTACTGAACGGCTTCCCGCTTGAAGTAGTCGCCGAAGCTGAAGTTGCCCAGCATCTCAAAGAACGTGTGGTGGCGCCGCGTGAAGCCGACGTTCTCCAGGTCATTGTGCTTGCCGCCCGCCCGCACGCATTTCTGCGAGGTGGTGGCCCGCGAGTAGTCGCGCCGTTCCGCGCCCAGGAACACGTCCTTGAACTGGTTCATGCCCGCGTTGGTGAACAGCAGCGTGGGATCGTTGGCAGGCACCAGCGACGATGAGTGCACGCGACGATGCCCCTTCGTCTCAAAAAAGCGCAGAAAAAGCTCGCGAATTTCGTTTCCTGACCGGGATTGCATGGCAATTTCAGTGTAACTGGACGTAGGCCGCAGAGTGTTTCCGGGGTGTAACGGACCGCAAGTCCGCGGGTCGAGATCCATCCCCGCCCAAGCAGAGCCTGGACGGCGCACCCCGGTTAGTCTGCTAAAGTTCTGGGCTATGAAAGCTTTGAAATCAGCGTGGGTGCTTGTCGCGTGGGCGGCGGTTTACCTGGGTGCGCAGGCGCCCGCCCCGCAGGTTCCGGACTGGGCGCAGCCCGGATCGGCGACCCATCAGCAGGTGCCGCCGCCCGCGGATTTCCACCGCCCCAGCACGACCTTCGACAAGCCCATCGGCGCCTTCGACGGCCAGTCGGATGTGGGCAGTGCGGTAGTCCCGGGCAGCGCCAGCTTCGACCCGGCGAGCAATCAGTACACCATCCAATCGGCCGGGTACAACATCTGGTACACGCGCGACGAATTCCGGTTTCTGTGGAAGAAAATGTCCGGCGATGTTTCTCTTGCGGCGGACGTGAGCTTCCCTCAGCCCAAGAGGTACGGCGACCGCAAGGTGGTGCTCATCTTTCGCCAGAGCCTCGACGACGACGCCAGGGAAGCCATGATCGGCGAGCACGGCACGGGCATGATTCATCTGGCGCAGCGGGCGGAGAAGGGCGCCAGCATCACGGATATGCAATACCGCTTCGGCGGCGGGCTGAACGGCGTGCTGGCCAAACGCATCGGCATCGAGAAGCACGGCGACTCGATTGCCATCTTCGTCAGCCTCGAGGGGGAGCCCATGCACCAGTTCGGTCCACCGATTACGCTGCATTTCGACGAGCCGTTCTATGTCGGCATCGGGTTCTGCTCGCACCTGCCGGCGACCGTGGATACGGCGGTGCTGTCCAATGTCAGGCTGGAGAACGCCGCCGGCGCGGTGCGCTGATGCAAATCCTTCTATCATGAAGGCAGCGCCGGGCGACGCGAGTTCCATGCCAGCAACCATCTTCATTTCGGCCGGGGAGGCGAGCGGCGAACGCTACGGCGCCCTGCTGATCGAAGCTCTGAAACAACGACTGGCGCGGGATGGCCGCAACGCTTCCTTCCTGGGGATGGGCGGCCCGGCCATGGCCGCCGCGGGCCTGGATCGCGTGGTCCGCGCCGAAGATATGGCGGTCATGGGCATCACCGAGGTGGTCCGCCACCTGCCCCGGATCTACCGGGAATTCCGCAAGCTCAAACAATCGTTGTATGACCGCCGGCCCGACGTAGCGGTGCTCATTGACTTCCCCGACATCCACTTCAAACTGGCCCGGGAGTTGCGCAGCCTCGGTGTTCCGGTCATCTTTTTCGTCAGCCCCCAGCTCTGGGCGTGGAAAAAGCACCGCATCCGGCTGGTGCAGAAATTCGTCGACCGGATGCTGGTGATCTTCCCGTTCGAGGAGCCGTTCTATCGCCAGCACGGGGTCACGGTTGAATTCGTGGGGCATCCGCTGGCCGAGCTTCCGCGGCCGGACCTCAGCCGCGAAGAATTCGCCACCCGCAACCACCTCGATGAAGGAAAGACCTGGATCGGCCTGCTGCCCGGAAGCCGCGCCAAGGAGATCCGCGACAACCTTCCCGAAATGCTGAAGGCCGCGCGGGAACTGGCCGGGCGGCACGACCGGGGGACCCTGCAATTCGTTCTGCCGCTGGCCGCGACTTTGAATTCCGCTCAGCGCGCATTCGTCAAAGGACTGGTCGAAGAACGCGGCAAGGGGCTCACGGTCCGCCTGGTCGAGGACGCCCGGGCAGCCCTGTTTCATGCGCGGGCGTCGGTGGTGGCCAGCGGGACGGCGACGGTCGAGGCCGCGTTGACCGGCAACCCCTTCGTGGTGGTCTACAGGGTGTCCCCGCTGACCTATGCCATCGCCAAACGCGTAGTCGAGGTTCCCCACGTGGCCATGGCCAACCTGATCGCCGGCAAGCGGGTGGTTCCGGAACTGATCCAGCAGGAATTTACCGCATCCAATATCGTCAGGCATTTGGACTCGTTGCTACCCGACGGGCCTGGTCGGCAGTCCATGATGAAGGAGTTGGCCGCCATCCGCAGTCTCCTGTTGACCCGGACGGAGGAGGGCAGGTCCGGCAGCGGAGCCATCGATCGGGTGGCTGCGATTACTTTGGACCTGCTGACGGCAAGAGTTTCGGCAACGGCGCCGGAGGCCGTCCATACCTGAAAAACAGCGCCCTCGTGCGCCCGCGTGTCCGGCAGATAAACTGGTGCAGACAGGAATGATGCAAACACAGAAAATGAAGAAACTGGAATCAGGACTGCTTGGATTGGCGGCGACCCTCGGTCTGTTGGCGGCGGCGCTGCTGACGGGCGCGATGGCTTCGGCGCAGCGACCGGAACGGCCGGCGCTCAACATCACCGGATACGTCATCGATGCCGAACTCGATACCGAGACGCACCACCTTGCTGCCAAGGCGGTGGTGACATTCACCGCGCCCGAGAATGCCGAAATGGTGAGCTTTGGGTTCCATCCGGCACTCAAGGTCACAAAGATCAGCGACGACGGCGGCAAGATCCTGACCGGGGATCGCTCCGCGGACGGTGCCATTCGCGTGTCTCCCGCTACGCCCTTTGCGAAGGGGCAGACCTATCGCTGGAACTTCGAGTACGAGGGTGTAATCACGGGAAGCGAGGACGGCCCCGTGGAGGGCTTGAAACTGGCCGCCATCCAGGAGCCGATCACGTACCTGCTGTATGCGGCGCGATGGTTCCCAACCACCGGATTCATGACGGACCGGTTTACCGCCGAAATGCACATCAAGGTGCCGCAGGGGATGCGTGTCTTCGCCAGCGGGAGCACGGGGCCGTCGCACGCGGCGAAGCTCGCCAGCGGCAAGCCTGCCGACGAATACGACTTTAACTGGACCAAACCCGGTTTCCCGGGCACGGTGATTGCGGGTCGCTACGTGAATCCGGCGGTAGCCGGACCCGGGAATGTAAAGGTCTACCTCACCGTCGCGCACCAGGCCGCGGCCAACGAACTGGCCCAGACCGCGACCAAGGAGCACGATTTCTTCACCGACAGCTTCGGCGCCCCGGAATCGACTCACCTGAATGTCGTCGAGATCCCGGACGACACGCTGCCGGCGGTCTGGGGCCCGGAATTGGCGGGAATGATGGGCGCGCGCGTGGGCGACAAGTCGGGAATCCGTCTGCTTGCCAACACCATCTCGCACCAGTGGTGGGGCTCGGAAGTGAGCCCCAAGACGCTGAACGATGCCTGGATCACCAACGGCATGGCCCGCTACGGCGAGCTGATGTACATGGAAGACGAGAGCGGAAAGAATGCCATGCGCGCCGCTCTGATGGATGTTTCCGCCGGCGCGCTCGCTTACGATACGATCCCTCTGTCAAGCTCCAGCCGGCTCGGCCCCTTGTCGCCGGAGTTCCAGTCGATGACGCTGGAAAAGGGAGCCATGATCTTCCACATGCTGCGCGGCGAGATCGGCGACAAGGCATTTCTGGCGACGCTGAAGGGCGCGCTGAGTCAATACACCGACCAGGGCATCCGTACGTTGGACTTCGAGAAGGTGGCCGAGTCCCAAAGCCAGCAACAGTTGACCCCGTTCTTTGCGCAGTGGGTGGACGGTACCGGGGCGCCCCAGTTCACCAACAAATATGCGGTCTACCGGCTAGGCAACAACAAGGGTTTTCGCACCATCGGCGAGATCAACCAGGATCTGGACCTGTTCCGCATGCCGGTGGAACTGCGGGTGGAGACGGACGGCAAGACCGAGACCCAAAAGGTTGACGTGGTGGGCATGGATTCGCAGTATGTGGTGGATACGTTCGGGCGGCCGCGCCGGATCAGCATCGATCCGCTGAACTGGGTGCTCAAGTCGTCGCCCGATCTGCAGGTGCGCATTTCCATTCTCCGCGGCCAGCAACTTGTGGCGCAGGGAGACCTGACCGGAGCGTTGGCCGAGTACCAGAAGGCGCTGGAGGCCAATTCGCAGAGTTCGCTGGCCAGCTACCGCATCGCCGAGATTCTGTTCACCCAGCGCAATTACCAGGCGGCAGTGAATGCCTATCGCGACGCGCTGCGCGGCGACGACGACCCGCGCTGGACCGAGGTTTGGGCTCACATCCGGCTGGGGAACATCTTCGACATCACCGGCCAGAGGGATCGCGCGGTCAACGAGTACCGGCTGGCCATCCAGACCAACGACAACACCCAGGGCGCATTGAACGAAGCGCGGCAGGATCTGCAGAAGCCGTATACGCGGCCGGCGGACCAGTAAAGCAGGGAACAGGGATCATGGGTTAGGGCCGCCCGCAAAGCGATTCTCGGGCAAGCCGCGGACGCCGGTGTTCAAGGCAAAGAGCCCGCCGGCGAGAGGATGGCCGGAGGCGCCGAGGCCGATCGACGTTACAAACAAGGTGTCGAAGTTCTTCCCGCCGAAAGTGCAGCTGGTCGGCTTGGGGGTGGGGAATTCAAGCACCCGGTCGATCACGCCGTCCGGAGCTACGCGGACAATGCAACTTCCCTCCGACCGGCAGTTCCACAGGTATCCCTCCGAATCGACGACGGATCCGTCGGGCTTGCCGCGAGGAAACCCGGTGAGAAACGGACGCTTGTTGGCGATCGCGCCGGTTTTTAGGTCATAGTCGTACACACTCAATTCGTTGGCCAGCGTGTCGGCAAAATAGAACTTTGATCCATCCGGACTCCAGGCAACGGTGTTGGAAATCCCGATGCCGCTTTCCCATTGGCTGACGGCGCCATCCGGGTCGAAGCGGTAAAGGACGCCATCGTGCCCGCCGACTTTCCCGTCTGCGCCGTCGGCAAGCACGTTGTTCCACATGGTTCCTACCCAGAACGACCCGCGTGGATCGGGGCGTCCGTCGTTAAAGCGAAGCCGCGGCCAGCCTTCGAGCTGGAACCCGGCTTCGGTGCGCGAGTTGGACTCGGGTTCCCAGAAGAGGAGCCGGGAAGCCAGGGCGACGATCAGGATGTTTTCCTGTCGGGTGAGTGCGAGGGCCGTGACCGGTTCCTCGAATTCCCAGGTGCGCAGGTCATGCTTGTCCGGCTTGAATCGATGGATGAGGCGGCGGTTAATATCCACCCAGAAAACTGCCTGTTGGATGGAATCCCAACACGGGCTCTCGCCGCACCAATCGCCGGCGGGAACGATGCAGTGGAATTGGCCGGAGTCATCGGCAGATTTCATGTCTGAGTGGATTACCCTGTCTTGTTGTAGACCATAGGAGCCCCGCGCCATCCCTTGCAAGTTGAGTGGTTCCGGGCCAGTGCGAACTGCACAAGCAATGCCCTGGTAGCGCCGGATGAGCCACGATTGGCAACTCCCCAAGAGAATTTCGGGGTGCAGCCTTCACGGTACCTACTACTGCCTACCCCCCTCCCCCCCCCGGACTCGGTACGGAAGTTATCTTATTTCAGTGGTTTACGGGCAGGGGTATCGCTGTAAGTTCCTCTTATCAAAGGAGTGGAATTTCTTCGGAAAGGACTGACGAACGGCACATCGAAGCAAAGAAGCAGGAAACAGTCGATCAAGATGAGTCTGGTTCTATTGTGCGCTTCTCAGGGAAATCAATCTGCAAATTGGCGTGGAGGAATTCTGGCTTAATTTTCAATGATTTCGGGCGCGCGAGTGGATTTCGAGCCCTTGACAAGCGTTTCTGCAGCTGGTTCGAAACCGCGGTTCGGCAGCCCTGGCTTATTGCGGTCGTGTCACCCCGGCTCGGAAGCAGGTGTGATTCCACCTCCCGCACGCGCTGTCATCCTGAGGAGTCCCCCGCGGCGGACGCAGTCGAAGGATCTGCGGCTGCTTCTGATTTCCGGCCTTCCGGATTACTTCCGAATCGGCCACCACACAACCGAAGACCGCGCAACAGCGACGCTCGTTCAAGCCATCTCGGCTGGGTTGATGAAGTTTTCTCGCACTCGCGAGCTGGTCACCTGGTCCATCTCAATTCAGAGCCTGCGATTCAGACTCCCGGTTGAGATTATTTGGTCCTAAGCGCATAATCAAGCCGACCCAGCACAGACATTTTGCGATTGTGGTTAATCTTGCTGAAATCAAAAAGGCGGTAGGTCCCGCAGCTTTAGGGCGGAGTCACGAATGTACTTGAACCGTATACATACTCGGTGTGCTTACTTGACGCTTATTTCGATTTTGGCATTGGCCGGTCTTCAGGCGGCGGCAGCCGGGACTGCCACCACATCGACTCTTGCGGTAACCTCCGGCGGTGTGGTGGTGATGACCGTTGCCTCCGGAGCCGTGGTGACACTAACCGCCACGGTAAAGGCTGGAAGTGTAGCCGTGGCAATGGGCCAGGTGAACTTCTGCGACGCCAGTGTGGCCTCCTGCACGGACATTCATCTGCTCGGAACGGCACAGCTTACGAGCGCAGGAACCGCCGCAATCAAACTCAGGCCGGGAGTCGGTAGCCAAAGCTTCAAGGCGGTGTTTTCCGGAACAACCGGCATCTCTGGCAGCAGCTCAAATACAGCCTCGTTGACGGTCACAGGCGGTTCGGCGACATCGACCGTATTCGCAAATGACGGAAGTACCGCTACCGTGTACGGATCGGGGAAGAGCGCACCCGGCGGGAGGGTCTCGTTTGTTGATACGACAGATAACGACGCCGTCGTAGGAACCGCGTCTCTCCAGAGTGGCACTCAGGCATTGGGCTTTATAAATTCGGGAACCGGCGGGGCCGCGCTATCCGATGCGGTTTCCCTTGCCATTGGAGACTTCAATGGCGACGGCATCACGGATATTGCTGTAGCTGAATCTTTCGACAATGCGATCGGAATTCTGCTCGGCAACGGAGATGGCACGTTCCAATCGACAAGCCTCGCTCTCGCCTCAGGGCAGATTGCAACATCGGTTGTGGTCGGAGATTTCAACGAAGACGGCATCCCGGATATCGCGGCCGGAACTTTTACCGCTTCCGATACGGTGCAGGTCTGGCTAGGCAATGGGGACGGCACCTTCCGCGCCGCCCCGGCTATCCCGCAGACCGGAACACTTCTTTCCGTATTGGCGGTGGGTGATTTCAATCGAGATGGGCACGCAGATCTTATTGTGGGCAACAGCGACGGCAATACCATAACGGTTCTTCTTGGCAAGGGAGATGGAACCTTCACTGCCGTGGCAGAAAGTCCAGTCATCCCCAGCCGTTCTGTCGCCGTAGGAGACTTCAATGGTGACGGTATTCTCGATCTGGCCGCTGCAGATACTGCCGGTACCACGCTGACGGTTCTACTGGGAAATGGCGACGGAACATTTAATTCTTCGTCGTCTGCGATAGAGGCGGGTACCGGCCCCGATTACATCGCCGCGGGCGACTTTAACGGGGACGGGATCCTGGATCTGGCCGTGGCGAGTTCCGGCAGCGGAGGGTTAGTCGGAGGGAATGGCACGTTAACCCTGCTGGTCGGGAAAGGGGATGGAACCTTCACGACGACGACAACCAGTCCCCTAACTGGTCCGACAACCTCTGCCATCACTGTTGGTGATTTCAACCGTGACGGCTTACTTGACGTCGCCGTTGCATTCGGTTTGGGCAGAGACTCCTATCCGGCTACCGTCTTGCTCGGCGACGGGCACGGCAACTTTACATCAGCGTCCAGCGGCATCGAAACTTTTGAAACTTTATCGATCGCCGCGGGCGATTTCAACGGGGACGGCGCTTCCGACTTAGCCATTCCGGATTACTCCTCTCCGACGGGTGCCGTTTCGGTGTATTTGGCGGAGGATCAAACCGCCACTGTCACGACGCCCGCATTGAACCTGCCTCCCGCGACAGGGACTCATCAGGTTGCAGCAGATTATGCGGGCGACAGCAACTACGGGGCCAGCACCTCAAATCTCATCGCATTTACGGCGGCGAAGGGTCCATCCGCCTTGGGACTGGCGATTTCTCCGAGCCCCGCATCCTACGGCGCACCTGTCACCTTGACGGCTTCTGTATCCGGTTCCGGCCTCACGCCCACTGGAACTGTCACCTTTTCCGCAGCAACTGGTCAGTTGGGTACGGCCATACTTAACACCACCGGCGTTGCTTCGTTTGTTGAAAGCTCGTTTACGATTGGGTCGTACTCGATCACAGCCACTTACGGAGGCGACAGCAATTACACGGCCTCGTCGTCAGCCGCGATAAGTTTGACGGTGAACAAAGCCTTGTCGACCGTGACCGTCACGCCAGCTGCAACGAGCATCGGTGAGAATCAAAGCCTTGCCGTAACGATTGCTGTAACGGGAACCGCCGGTTTACCGACTCCAACCGGAACCGTCACTCTCGTCAGTGGACAGTACAGCGCACAGAATCCGCTCAGTAGTGGAAGCGCCAGTTTCACCATCCCGGCCGGCACCCTTAGCACCGGAAACAATACCCTGACGGCGACTTATGCGGGTGATGCCACATTTGGAGGTTCGAGCGGAACGGCAACCGTCGCGGCTTCCCCCGTGACCATGACAATCTCCTCTCCACCCGCTGTTTCGCCGGGAGCCAGCACAACCGCAACAGCAACTTTCACGGCAAGCAGCACATATTCGGGAACGATAAACCTGACCTGCACTTTGAGCAGTTCACCAGCGGGAGCACAGAGTCTTCCCACCTGCGCCTTGAATCCGGCAAGCGTGACTTTCACCTCTGGGGGGACAGTAACCTCTGCTGTAACGGTGAAGACAACAGCAGCAACAAGCGGGGCATTGGCCCGGCCTTCTCTGTGGAGGCTTGGCAACGGAGCGGCCTTGGCCGGCCTGCTCATGCTCTGCGTCTCCCCGCGGCGACGAAACTGGTTGGCGATGCTTGCGCTTGTATCGATTGTCGTATTCGGCGGTTTGACCGGCTGCGGAGGAGGGGGATCAAGCACCACGGGTCCGTCCACCCTGGCTACAACCGCGGGCAGTTATACCTTTTCAGTCACGGGGAAGGATACAAGCAACGCAAATATCACGGCTGCTACAACCTTCACCGTCAGCGTCCAGTAAGCGGACGTGAGCACCGGTTGAATTTAGATCTCATTTGATGAAACCTCCTCTTGCCACGGTGAGGAGTATTTGTCGAGAAACGATACGAATTCTTTACAGTTTTCGCTTCAACGGCCTCGCTTGCTCTCATGCGACTACAAGCACGATTGTTTGCCGACGGAAGGGGCCGGAAAGAGGGGAGGCGGATCCGGAACATAACCGTTTGTGCGATTGAAAATCGAGAACACTCACCGGCGATTCAATCAATAACGTCCCCGGTTTGCGTCGCGGTAGGATGACCGCCAAACCGGAAGTTACGATGAGCAACTGCAGATCCTTGGGCTCAAGGATGACAACGAGTGAGTCGGGTTTGAAGCGGGTGGATGAACTCAGGGGCTAAAAGCCCAACAGCATTGGGGGGCTTTGTGGCACGACTGAAATTCGTGCCCGGATATAAAGCTGTTCGAAGTTGGCGAGTGACCGCAGGCTCGTGAATTACCCATCAGGAAAGAGCCTGCATCTTCATTCGCATGGTTATGATTCCCGGCGAATTTCAATAGAAACATAATTTCTTGACACAATAGCGAAGGTCTCAGTACACTCCGCTCCATTGAGCCTGAGCCGTTTCGTTGGAGAGGAGTCCCCCTATGATTCATCAGCTGGCCTGGCGCTGGATGCGCATGGTTGTGTTCTGCCTCGGCCTGTCGGCCTCGCTGGCGGCCGCGCAAACCACAACCGACGCGCTGCGCAGCGGATTTGAAAACCCGCCTGAAAGCGCAAAGCCGCGCGTGTGGTGGCATTGGATGAACGGAAACATCACCAAGGACGGGATCAAGCTCGATCTCGAATGGATGCAGCGCGCGGGCCTGGGCGGATTCCAGAACTTCGATGCGGCCCTGTTTACGCCCAAAGTGGTCGAGAACCGCCTGGTCTATATGACCCCGGAGTGGAAGGACGCGTTCAAATACGCGACCACGCTCGCCGATCAACTCCACCTCGAGATGGCCATCGCGGGCTCCCCGGGCTGGAGTGAAACCGGCGGCCCGTGGGTCCCGGCCCAGGAGGCAATGAAGAAATACGTCTGGAGCGAGACCCGCGTGGAGGGCGGCAAGCCGTTCACGGGCACGCTGCCTCACCCTCCCTCGAACACTGGCGCGTTTCAGAATCTGCCGGTCGAAGACGTGGGCGACATGCTGGGCGGAGCGTCCAAGCCGCCGGAGTATTACGCGGATTCGGTTGTGATTGCCTACCGGGAAGCCGAGAACGATGTGCCGCTGCCCGAGGCCAGGATCACCACCAGCGGGGGAACGATCGATCCGGCGCTGCTGAGCGACGGCGATCTGGTGAAGGCCGTGTCGCTGCCCACGGCTGACAATGTCGGGGAGAAGGCGTGGGTCCAGTATGAATTCCCGCAGCCGCAGACGATCCGTGCGTTGACCATCGTATCCGGGAAAAAAGCGCCGTTCGACGCTTTTGCCCCTCCTGGGGGCGAGAGCGGTAAGGCTCTCGAGGCCAGCGACGACGGCCAGAATTTCCACGTCGTTCTCGATATTCCCAAGGGCGGATCGACGGAGCACACGCTGGCGTTCGCGCCGGTCACGGCGAAGTATTTCCGGGTGACATTCAAGAAAATGCCGGCGGGACGCGATATGGCCGCGGAGATGGGATTCCCGAGCGCTCCGCCAGCCAAGGATATTCCCATTGCCGAGCTGGTGTTGCATCCCGGCGCGCGCGTAAACCGCTTCGAAGAGAAGGCCGCCTTCAATCCCACGCCCGACGTCTACGCTTACGCGACATCGGAGGTGACCCCGGAGGATGCAATCCGCAAGACCGGCGTGATCGAGCTGACGGGCAAGATGCACGCAGACGGCACGCTCGACTGGACGCCTCCCGAAGGTCATTGGGTGGTCCTGCGCTTCGGCTACTCGCTGCTGGGGATCACCAACCATCCGGCGACAAAAGAAGCTACCGGTCTCGAGGTCGACAAGCTCAACCGCGAATACGTGACCCACTACATGAACGGCTATCTCGACAGCTATAAGGAGACGGTGGGGGCCGACGAGATGGGCAGGCGCGGCATCCGTTACGTGGTCACCGATAGCTGGGAAGCGGGCGCGCAGAACTGGACCGACAATATGATCGCGGAATTCATCAAGCGGCGCGGGTACGACCCGAAGCCTTGGATGCCGGTGCTGACGGGGCGCATCGTGGAGAGCGCGCAGGCCAGCGACCAGTTCCTGTGGGACCTGCGCAAGACCATCGCCGACCTGACGGCGGACGAGCACTACGGCCAGGTAGAGGATTCGCTGAAAGAACGCGGTATGGGGCATTACGGCGAGTCGCATGAATCGGGGCGCGCCTTTATCGCGGATGGCATGGAAGTGAAAAAGCTGGATGACATTCCCATGAGCGCGATGTGGGTGCAGAAGCCGGGGGTGAACAAGCCGACCTACGGCTACAACGCCGACGACCGCGAGTCGGCATCGGTGGCGCATATCTATGGACAGAACATCGCGGCCGCGGAGTCGATGACGTCCTGCGATTCAATGACCGCGTGGGCATGGTCGCCGGCGACGCTGAAGCCCACAGCAGACCAGGAATTTTTGAACGGCATCAACCGCTTCGTGATTCACGAGTCGGCTCACCAGGCGCTGGTGGGCAAGGCTCCGGGAATCACGCTGGGGCCGTGCGGGCAGTGGTTCAACCGCAACGAGACGTGGGCTGAACAGGCCGGCGCCTGGACGCGCTATCTCGCGCGCAATTCGTTTCTCCTGCAGCAGGGACACTTCGCGGCCGATGTGCTGTACTTCTACGGCGAAGATTCCAACGTCACGGCGCTGTTCGCGAGCTCCGATCCCGAGGTTCCGGCGGGCTACAACTTCGACTACATCAACGCCGACGGCCTGATCCACGAACTGGGCGTGAGCGGCGGCAACATTACGACGAAATCCGGCATGACCTATCGCGTACTTGCGCTCGACAAGTTCAGCCGGCACATGTCGCTGCCGGTCCTGCGCGCGATTCACAAGCTGGTGGAGCAGGGCGCGGTCGTGGCGGGCGACAAGCCGGCTGATACGCCCAGCCTCGCTGATGATCCCGCCGAATTCAAAAAGCTCAGCGATGCTCTGTTCGGCTCGGGCAGCGGCGTCCAGACGGTCGGCAAGGGCAAGGTCTACGCGGGGCAAAATGCCGAGGCTGCTCTGAAGGCGCTGAATGTCGCACCTGATTTCGACTACGCGAAACCCGCCAACGGCCAGCAGATCGCCTTTGCGCATCGCAGGCTTGCCGATGGCGATCTGTATTTCGTGGACAATCGCGGCGACAGCGAGTTGGACTTTGACGGCTCGTTCCGCGTGACCGGCAAAGCGCCGGAGCTGTGGCACTCGGAAACGGGCAAGACCGCGCCGGCATCGTTCACCATCGCCGACGGCCACACCACGGTGCCGATGCATCTTGAGCCGTGGGGCACGGTGTTCGTCGTCTTCCGCAAGCCCACGAAGGAAACATCGCGCACCGTTCCGAAACTTCAGGAGATCGACCTTGCCACCGTTGATGGGCCGTGGCCCGTGGCGTTTCAGCCCGATCGCGGCGCGCCCGCCTCGATCACGCTCGGCAAACTCACCCCTTGGAATGAGAACAGCGACCAGGGCGTGAAGTACTACTCGGGCGCCGGCACGTATGCCAAAACCGTCCAGGCGTCGCCTGACTGGTTCAAGAAAGGCGCCACGGTGTGGATCGACCTGGGCGATGTGAAGAACCTCGCCGTGGTCACCGTCAACGGGAAGGAATCAGGCACCGTGTGGCACGCGCCGTACCGCGTCGATGTTACGGCCGCGCTCAAGCCGGGCGCAAACAACGTCTCGGTGAGAGTCGTCAACGCCTGGGTCAATCGCCTGATCGGCGACAAGCAGCCCGACGCGACGACCAAGTACACCTTCACCACGTGGAATACCTACAAGGCCGACACTCCCTTGTTGCCCTCCGGATTGATCGGCCCGGTAAAGATCGTGCAGGAGTGCGCGCAGTAAGCGTCGCGGCCGAGTAGACTCGTGGTCTTCCCGGCCCCGAAACCGGCTTCGCTCAGGGCAGGCTCTGGGGCACCCGGCTTCAATCTTGTGTAGTGGCTCACACCGGAGCGTGACCTGCGATACCGCGCGAGTGCTTGCTGCGGCACATGCTTGACCCGTCACGCTGGAGCGCGGGAACTCTATTCCCGCGCGCAACGTACCACAAGACATTATGCTCACCGATTTGAAGCACACCATTCGCCAACTGGCGAAATCGCCCGGTTTCGCGCTGACCGCGATCATCACCCTTGCGCTAGGGATAGGAGCCAACGCGGTCGTCTTCAGCGTTTTGAACGCGGTGGTGCTGCGGCCGGTGAATTTGCCCGATGCAGACAACCTCTTCATGGTGCAGCGCGCCTTCGAAAGGGGAAGCACGCCGTCGCAGTCGTATCCGGACTACGTGGACCTGCGAGACAAGAACCACACATTCTCCATCATCATGGCATTCAACATTGTCGGTCCGGTGGGCGTGGATGCCGGCGGCAATCCATCCACCGCATGGCCCTACATGGCCAGCGGCAATTATTTTGACGGGCTCGGAGTTCAGCCATACCTTGGCCGCTTCTATCATGCAGCCGACGAGAAGGGCTACGACAGCGCGCCGTACGTGGTGCTGAGCTACGCGTTCTGGCATAGCTACTTCCATGGCGACAGTAACGTGGTGGGAAAAACCCTGCAGATCAATAAGCACCCGATGACCGTGATCGGGGTGGCTCCGAAGAGCTTTCGCGGAACCGAATTGTTCTTTGCGCCGGCCATGTGGATTCCGATCGTTGAGATGCCGATGGTACAGGGCGCGAATAATCTGCAGTACCGCGGCAATCACTCCAGCATGCTGGTCGGACGGCTGAAGCCGGGGGTCGCGCCGCAGGCGGCGACTGCGGACCTGAACATCCTGGCTTCGGCGCTCTCCAAAGCTTATCCCGGCGACGACGACGGCCTGAAACTTTCGCTCGCGCATCCGGGGCTCATGGGCGACATGCTGGGGGGGCCGGCCAAGGCCTTTATGGGTGGCTTGATGCTCCTTGCCGGGTTGATTCTGCTGGCGGCATGTGCCAACCTGGGCAGCCTGTTTGCGGCGCGCGCTTCCGATCGCGCCAAGCAGGTGGCGCTGCGCCTCGCGCTGGGCTCGCCGCGCGGGCTCATCCTGCGCCAACTGCTGACGGAGGCGGTCCTGGTTTCCATCGCCGGCGGAATCGCCGGCATGGTGGGCGGCATCGTGGTCCTGCGCGGGCTGAGCGCATGGCAGCCGATGCCGCTGATTCCGATCAATGTGCCGGTGAACCCCGATTTCCGCACCTACACGGTGGCGCTCCTGCTGGCGCTCGCGAGCGGCCTGCTCTTCGGGATGGTTCCCGTGCGACAGGTCTTGCGGGCGGATCCCTGGCAGATCATCCGCACCGGGATGAGCAGCGACGCATTGAAGCGCTTCTCCCTGCGCGACGTCCTTCTGGTGACCCAGATCGCTATTTGTGCGGTGCTGGTGACTTCGTCGCTGGTGGCGGTCAGGGGGCTGGTGCGTTCCCTACACAGCAGTATCGGTTTCGATCCTCAGAACGTGATGCTGATCAGCACCGATTTGCGCATGTCGGGATACGAGGGCGATCGCGTGCCGCAGATGCAACGCCGGATGCTGGAAGCCGTCGCGGCCATTCCGGGAGCAACCTCAGCGGGGATGATCGACGGCCTGCCACTGACCCTGGGCGCCGGCGACTCCTACGTCTACTCCGACACGACCACCGATTTCCGCCCCACCAATTACGCGGCCGACGCCATGACCTATATAGCATCGCCGGGCTACATGGAGACTGCGGGGACCCGGTTGCTCGCCGGACGAGATCTCAGTTTCCGCGACGACAAGCCGGCAGAGAAGGTAGCTCTCGTGAACCGCCGGTTTGCCGAAAAGGTTTTTGGCTCAGTGCAGAAAGCCATCGGAGGGCATTTCAAGTACTGGGGCGGCACCGAGCGCGCCGAGGTCGTCGGGGTGGTGGAAGACGGAAAATATCGCTCCCTTACCGAAGACCAGATGCCGGCGATGTTCTTCTCCTATCAGCAGCACCAGGCGAGCGGCACGTGGCTGATGGTGCGCTCGCAGCGGGATCCGCAGGAGATTGCCCGGGCGATGGAGACAACGCTTCACGGCATGGATACCGCAATGCCCCTCACAGTGTCGACGTGGACCGAACAGTTGGACTCGGCGCTCTTTGCGGCGCGCGTGGCCACCGTAGCTCTGGGCGTTTTGGGATTGCTGGGCGCGATGCTGGCCGTTACGGGTATCTTCGGCATGGCGTCGTACGTGGTGAGCAAGCGGCTGCGCGAGTTGGGAATCCGCATGGCGCTGGGCGCCAGTCAACGGCAGATCCTCAGCGCATCACTGGGCCGCGCTTTCCGGTTGCTGGCCATCGGCTCGGTGGCGGGACTTGTGCTCGGCCTGCTTGCCACGCGTGTACTGGCGTTCATCGTCTACCAGGCCACACCCAAGGACCCGTTGGTGTTGGGCGGCGTGACCCTGACCATGCTGCTGCTGGGACTGATGGCCGCATGGATCCCCGCGCGGCGGGCGCTGGCTGTCGATCCGCTGAAGTTGTTGCGGGACGAGTAGCGGTGAGTTATCTGACCGGTGAGCCTGAATTCCGACTCGCTATCGCCCTGGCCGTTCGCAGGTCGTAGGATTACCCCGCTTAGATTTCGATCCGGCATGGACCAGGCAAAGCCCCGCGGGTGGATGCTGTCGTGCAAAGAAGTTCGGCGCAGGGAACGGTTCCCTGCGCCGATGCGGAAGGAGTGAGTTCGATCGCCGGCCAGGCGACTACGGCCGCGAGGGAATGACTCCGGGAGCGAACAGGTCCGACAGATCGGTTACGTTGGCGGCGTCGCCGAGATACGGCGACGATCCTTTCGCGCGCACATGAAAGACTTGTTGCCACGTGCGAAGATCCGACGAGTGGGAGTAATTGATGGAACTGGCGTAGGGAAGTCCTCCTTCGTTGGCGTGAGCCAACGGAGAGATGACGATTTCGCCGAGGGTGTGGTTGAAGTCGTCTTTGATATCCCCGGTCTCGCCGTCGGCCTCGGATTCATCCCACCAGATCACGATGACTCCGCCTTCCTGGTAGGCATGCGACGCCATGATGAGGGGAACCAGGCGGGCTACGGCGTTATCGCCCTGCTTGATGTTTCCCTCATCTCCAGTGACGCCGGCAATGCCCGCGCTCAGGCTGCTGTGCTGATCGTTGTACTGGTCGGGGGTGATCCAGTTGTAAGCGGCCACGCTGTTATTGGCGAGGTCGAAGGCCAGTTGCTGCAGCGGCGCATAGTGAAAGCGTGCCCGGTTGGTCGTGGTGGTGTTGTTGCCGCCATTGGTGTCGTCGAAGAAGGCCATCGGGTTGTGCTTGACCGCGTAGTTGTATTGCAGCGTAGCGTTGGACTCGTTGAGATTGCTGTTGGCGTCGAAGAGACCCGAATAGCAATTGGTAGG
>CAVPNO010000106.1:0-237352 GCA_963706455.1 uncultured Acidobacteriota bacterium
ATCAGCATGACCGCCGGATCGCGGTAGAGCGGGATGTTGCGGGCCGCCACCTTGACCGCGAGCGGGTGGTCGGGACCGTAGCCGAGCCGCTGCATGATCTCGCGGGCTTCCCCGCGGTTTTTCTGCACGTCGGGGTCATACCCCGGCAATGTCCGGAGGCGATCCGGCGGCATGCCCCACAATCCCTCCGGCGGAGGCAGCATTGCGGCGCCGATGTCGCCCTGGCCGCCGCTCAGCACATCGATGAAGGCTCGGCGGTCCAAGGTCAGCGCCATCGCCCGGCGCAGATCGGGATTGTCGAAAGGCGGCGCGTTGCGATTGACGATCAATGTGCTGCTGACGCCCCTCGGCCGCAATTCGCAAATCGCCTGCGGATCCTGGCGCTCGATATCCTTCAGCAGCGGGACAGTCACCTCGTAAGGAAAGGTCATGTCGAGCTTTCCTGCGACGAAGGCCAGCAGCGCCGTCGAGCGGTTGGGGATGATCGTCCATTCGATGCCGTCGAGATAGGGCCGGCCCGGTTTCCAATAATCCGGATTGCGGGTCAGCCGGATCGACTCGCCGGGCTTGTACGCGACGAATTTGAACGGCCCGGTGCCGATCGGATGCTGACGCATCTCCTGCGGCGGCACGTGGCACGGATAGACCGGCGAATATCCGGAAGCAAGGAGCGCGATCAGAGCCGGCTGCGGCTGCTTCAGATGAAAGGTCGCCTCGTGATCACCGTCGGCGGTGACCCGATCGAGGTTCCAGTACCACGATTTGCGCGGGTTGATCCGGAACTTGGCTGCCGACTTGCCGAGCAGCATGTCCCAGGTGCACTGCACGTCCTTTGCGGTAAACGGCTGCCCGTCGTGCCAGCGCACGCCCTCGCGCAGACGAAAAGTCAGCTCTGTGCCGTCCTCGCTCCACGACCAGCCGGTGGCGAGATCCGCCACGATCGATTGCAATGTGTTTTGCGGCACATGCTGGTCGAAGATGACGAGATTGTTGAACACCGCCATCATCGGCGCGACGGTCGAGATCGTCACTTCCTCGAGGGTCGACATGCTGGCCGGGCTGTCGCGATGGGCGACCTGAAGAACGCCGCCCGCCTTTTGTGCCCATGCTGTCTCGGCGGCCAGACACGCGATCAGCAGCGCAGTCGCCGCCGCCAATCTCGAAAGCTTGCGCATTATCGCTATTGGTCGAGCCACACGTCTTCCATGCGCCAGCCGTTGTAGTTGCCGTTGACCATCATCGTGTGCCCCTTGAAATAGGGCTGCCAGCAGGCCGCCGACTTCGGATAGAAGAGCGCCGGACGTGCCGCGTCCTGCCGCGAGCTTGCGCTCGATCTCCCACACGATCTGTTTGCGTTTTCCGATATCGGGCTCGCTCGATTGCCGGTCGATCAGCCTATCGACCTCGGCACTGCAATAGCCGGTGTAGTTGCGCTCGGCGCCGCACGAAAAATTTTCATAGAACTGCTGGTCGGGGTCGTCGAGCCCGTTCTCGCTGACGGTCAAACCGATCGTGTAATCCTTGCGCATGACGGTCGGATACCATTGCGTCGTGTCGATCGCGTTGAGGGTTCCGTCGATATAGATCTCCTTCAATTGGTCGATCAGCAGTACTGCGGGATCGCGATAGGCCGGCGCGTTGCGCGTTGTCAGGGTCACCGCGAGCCGCTTGTCCGGGCCGTAGCCGAGCTTCTTCATGATCTCGCGCGCCTCGGCGCGGTTGCGAGCGACGTCGGAGCCGTAGCCTGGGAGCGTCTGCAGCATTTCGGGCGGCATGCCCCAGCTTCCCGCGGGCGGCGGCATCATGGCGCCGCCGATCTCGCCCTGCCCATCGCTCAGAATGTCGATGAAGGCTTGACGATCCAGCGTCAGGACCATCGCCCGCCGCAGTTCGGAATTGTCGAAAGGCGGCTTGCTGCGGTTGACGAGCATTTGGCGAGGGATGTTCCAGGGCACGATTGTGCACTCGGCATTCGGCTCCTGCTCCTTGAGCTGCTTCATCAGCGGGATCGACATGATGCCCTGCCAGCTGCGGTCGAATTTACCGGCGGCAAAGGCGAGGATCGCAGTGGCCGGGGTGGGCATGATCGTGTACTCGATTGCGTCGAGATAAGGCCGTCCCGGCTTCCAGTAATCGGGGCTGCGGACAACCTTTACCGACTTATTGGGCTTGAACTCGACGAATTTGAACGGGCCCGTGCCGATGGGATGAGCGCGCATGTCGCGCGGTGAGACATGACAGGGGTAAACCGGTGACCAGCCCGACGCGAGCAGCGCGATGAACGAGGTCTGCGGCCGCTTCAGGTGAAACGTGACCTCGTATTCGCCGCTTGTGCTCACGGTCTCGAGGTTCTGGTACCAGGACTTGCGCGGATTGACCCGGAACTTTTCGCCCGACTTGCCGGTGATCGTGTCCCAGGTGCACTGAACGTCCTTGGCGGTGAACGGCTTGCCGTCATGCCATTTGACGCCTTGGCGCAATTTGAAGGTCAGTTCTTTGCCGTCCTCGCTCGATGACCAGCTAGCAGCGAGATCTGGCACGATCGACTTTAGACTGTTCTGCGGCACGTGCTGGTCGAACATGACCAGATTGTTGAACACCCCCATCATCGGACCGAGCGCCGCAATCGTCGATTTCCTCGTGGATCGACATGCTCGCCGGGCTGGTGATCATCGGCATCCGCAGGACGCCGCCCGATTTTTGAGCGAGCGCCGGGCCGTGTCAATGCTATTAGCCGCCAATATCCCGGCGGCCAAGTACGCTCGAGGTGTGTTTCCCTGTCATTTGCGTTGCCTCCCGGTTGACGTGCCGGCGAAGCCGCGGGTGCTATTTGTCGAGCCAGATGTCTTCGAAGCGCCAGCCGTTGAACAGGCTGTTGACCATTATCGTCAAGCCTTTGACCTGCGGCAGCCAGCAGCTTGCCGCGCGCGTGTAAAAGATGACCGGACGCACCATTTCCTCGGCCAGCATTCGCTCGATCTGCCATACGAGTTCGCGACGCTTTGCGGTGTCCGCCTCGATCGATTGCTGATCGACTAATTTATCAAATTCCGGATTACAATACCCGGTGTAATTGCGCTCGGCACCGCACACGTAATTCTCGTAGAACATCTGGTCGGGGTCGTCGAGCGCGGTCTCGGTGACCGTAAAGCCGACGGAATAGTCCCGGCGAATTACTTTTGGGAACCAATTGGCAGTCTCGATCAGCTCGAGTTGGCCGTCGATATAGATTTCCTTCAACTGATCGATCATCAGTACCGCCGACTCGCGATAGGCCGGGACGTTGCGGGTCGACACTGTCACCGCCAGCCGTTTGGCCGGGCCATATCCAAACTTTTCCATGAGAGCTCGGGCCTGCCCGCGGTTCGACTGCACGTCCGTCGCATAGACGGGGAGGGTCATCAGCACATCAGGCGGCATGCCCCAGACGCCCTCCGGCGGCGGCAACATCGCGCCGCCGATTGCACCCTGGCCCTCGGTCAGAATGTCGACGAAGGCCTTGCGATCAAGGCTCAGCGCCATCGCGCGCCGCAGATCGGGGTTGTCGAAAGGCGGCTTCTCACGGTTGACGATCATTGTCCGGCTGCCATTGTCGAGCACCAGCTCGCAGATCGCCTGCGGCACTTGACTCCTGACATCCTTCAGTAACGGTATTGACACCCCGAACGGGAACGTCATGTCGAATTTGCCGGCGGCGAATGCCAGCATCTGCGTCGACAGATTGGGTATGACCGAATATTCGATGCCGTCGAGGTAAGGTCGGCCAGGTTTCCAGTACTCCGGGTTGCGCGTCACTTTGATGGTTTCGTTCGGCTTGAACTCGACGAATTTGAACGGACCGGTGCCGATCGGATGCTGGCGCATCTGAGCGGGCGACACGTGGCATGGATAAACCGGCGACGCTCCGGACGCCAGCAGCGCCAGCAATGAAGGCTGTGGCCGCTGCAGATGAAAGGTGACTTCGTTGTCACCATCGACTGTGACCTCGGCGAGGTTCCGGTACCAGCTTTTGCGCGGATTGACCCGCAACTTCTCGCTCGACCTGCCGGCCAGCGTGTCCCAGGTGCATTTCACGTCCTTCGCGGTAAACGGCGTTCCATCGTGCCACTTGACGCCGGTGCGCAGACGAAAAGTGAGCGCCGTCTTGTCCTCGTCCCATGACCAGCTCTCGGCGAGATCCGGCCGGATCGACTCGAATGTATTTTGCGCAATATGTTGATCGAAGAGGACGAGGTTGTTGAAAACGGCCATCATCGGGGTGACCGCGATCCGCGTTGCCTCTTCGTGTATCGACATGCTCGCCGGGCTGTTGCCGATCGGCATTCGCAAGACGCCGCCCGGCTTTTGCGCCGATGACGGACCGGCCGTCGTGATCGCCATCAGCAACCCGCCTGCGATCGCCAAGGTCCGAAAATATACCGTCACTCGCATTATCTCCCGTGGGATTCTCGACCGTGCCCGTTGCTATTTGTCGAGCCAGACGTCTTCCATGCGCGCTCCGTTGGAGATACTGTTGACCATGATCGTCAGGCCCTTCACGTAGGGCTGCCAGCAGGTCGCGCGGCGGTCGTAAAAGAAGATCGGTCGGGCGCCGTCCTCCGCCAGCTTCCTTTCGATCTCCCAAACCAGTTGCTTGCGCCTGTTCCTGGTCGGCCTCGATCGATTGCCGATCGATCAGCTCGTCGACCGCCGGATTGCAGTAACCGTTATAGTTCAGCTCGCCGCCGCACCCGTAATTCAGGTAGAGGTTCTGGTCGGGGTCTGGTCCACCTCCCACGGGGCTGAGCCCAACGGTGTAGTCCTTGCGCATGACCTTGGGCAGCCAATTCGTGGTGTCGATCATTTCGAGCTCGCCGTCGATGTACACCTCCTTCAACTGGTCGATCATGATCACCGCCGGGTCGCGGAAGAACGGGAGGTCGCGCACCGACACCTTGACCTTGAGCCGCCGATCGGGCCCATAGCCGAGCCTCTCCATGATCTGGCGGGCATCCGTGCGGTTTTTCTGTACATCGGGATCATAGCCCGGCAGGGTTTTGAGGATCTCGGGCGGCATGCCCCAAAGCCCTTCGGGTGGCGGCTGCATGACGCCGCCGATGTCGCCGTGTCCTTCGGTGACGATGTCGACAAACGCCTGGCGGTCGAAGCTCAGCGCCATCGCCTGCCGCAGATCGGGGTTGTCGAACGGCGGCTTCTCCCGGTTGGCGATCAGGCTGCGGTTGACGCCGATCGGCGCCAATTCGCAGATTGCACCGGGCATCTGGCTCTTTACGTCCTTCAGCAGTGGTTCCGTCACGCTATACGGCAAAGGTCATGTCGAACTTGCCGGCAACAAACCCCAATATTGCTGTCGAGAGGTTGCGGATAATCGTATACTCGATGCCGTCGAGATAAGGCCGGTCCTTCTTCCAGTAATCCGGGTTGCGCGTCACCTTGATGTACTCGTTCGGCTTGAACTCGACGAATTTAAACGGGCCCGTGCCGATCGGATGCTGGCGCATGTCGCGCGGCGGGACATGACAGGGATAGATCGGGGAATACCCGGAAGCGAGCAGCGCGAGAAAGGCCGGCTGCGGCCGGTTGAGATGAAAGGTGACCTCGTAATCGCCGTTGGTAGTCACCGCCGCTAGGTTCCGGTACCAGGACTTGCGGGGATTGACGCGCAGCTTCTCGCTCGACTTGCCGGTCAGCAGGTCCCAGGTGCATTTGACGTCCTTGGCGGTGAAGGGCTTGCCGTCATGCCATGTAACGCCCTGACGCAACGGGAGTGTCAGTTCGGTTCCCTCCTCATTCCACGACCAGCTCGTGGCCAGATCGGGCACAATCGATTGGAGGCTGTTCTGCTTCACATGCTGGTCGAACATCACCAGATTGTTGAAGACCCCCATCATCGGCCGCTCCGAGACGATCGTCGCCTCCTCATGGATCGACATGCTCGCCGGGCTGTCGGGATTGTACATTTTCAGAACGCCGCCCTGCTTTTGCGCCAATGCCGGCTCAACGGCGAACAGAGCAACGAACAATGACGTCGCCACTGCGAAGGCTCCCAGATCCCGCTTCATTTCCGTCTACCTCCCTTCCTTGGTCGCGCGGCCCGTTTGCTGGACTCTCCTGCGGAATGAGGGCTATTTGTCGAGCCAGATGTCTTCCCGGCGATTGCCGTTGAAGAGGCTGTTGACCATGATGGTCACGCCCTTGACATAGGGCTGCCAGCACGTCCCGCCGCGGGAGTAGAAGATGATAGGCCGTGCGCCATCCTCGGCCAATTTGCGTTCGATTTCCCACACCTGTTGCTGGCGCCGCTGGTGATTGGTCTCGATCGATTGCTGCTCGATCAGCTTGTCGACCTCGGGGTTGCAGTAGCCGTCCCAGTTCAGGTTCGAACCGCATCCGTAGAAAATGTCGAAGGTCGGGTCGGGGTCGGGCCCGCTTGTTTGGGCATTGAGACCGACGGTGAAGTCCCTGCGCCGAATCTTCGGAAAATAATTGGTCGTGTCTATGGTTTCGAGTTCGCCGTCGATATAGACCTCCTTCAACTGGTCTATCAGGATTACTGCCGGGTCTCGATAATTCGGGACATCGCGCGTTGATACCTTGATCTTCAGCCTGTTGTCGGGTCCGTAGCCGACCTTCTCAATGATCTGGCGAGCTTGCGCGCGGTTCTTTTGCACCTCGGGTTCATAGCTCGGGAGCTGCTTCAGCAGGTCGGCGGGCATGCCCCATAAACCTTCGGGTGGGGGCTGGAGGACCCCGCCGATATCTCCCTGTCCTTCGCCGAGGATGTCAATGAAGGCCTTGCGGTCGAGGCTCAGCGCCATTGCCCGCCGCACGTCGGGATTGTCGAAGGGCGGCTTGTCACGGTTAACAAGCAGGTGCCAGTTGATGCCGCCGCTCGGCGTCAGCTCGCATATCGCCTGCGGCATCTGGCTCTCAACATTCTTCATCAGCGGGACCGTGAGCGTGGTCGGAAACGTCGTGTCGAACTTTCCGGAAATGAAGGCCAACACCGCGGTCGACCGGTCACTGGAGGGATGAGCCTGGTCGGTTCGCCCTCGGTGAGCGGCACCGCGCGCGAGTTCTTGACCACTTACACGAATTACGGGGGCGAGCGCTACTCCATCAATCTCGGCGGCGACACGGCGTCGACGGACTTCCTCCTCGATACGCGAATTTACGTGGCCAGCCCCAATACGGACATCGCCAACGTGGAACTGGATCTGAACCAGGTAATGCCCAACGGCCAAACCGTGATCTTCGGATTCCAGTGCGACGGGTGGTCCGGCACATGGGACTACACCAGGAACGCGGGCACGCCGCAGAAGCCCGTCGACCAATGGCTGCACTCGACGCAATCCTGCAATCCGCGCCGATGGACCACCAATGCCTGGCACCACATCCAGATCAGCTACGCGCGCGATGATTCCGGCAATGTCACCTACAAGTCGGTGTGGTTCGACGGAGTGGAACAGGACATCAACGCGACAGCGCCTTCGGCCTTTGCTCTCGGTTGGGGGCCGGCGCTGCTGGTGAATTTCCAGGTGGACGGCGCCACCAGCACCGCCGGCTCATCCATGATTTACCTCGACAATCTCGCCGTATATCGCTGGTAAGATGCACCGGCAACGGCCGGCCATGGTTGGCGGTGCCGGCGGAGTGAGCGTGCAAGAACCGACGCTCCTGCCTTCGCTGGCTCGGCTTGCTCCACTGGCTCCGCTACAATCGGTTCGCTATGTCCGATCGAATGTTTCGCTCCGTTTGTCTGCTCTTGGTGTGCGCATGCATGGCGCCGCGGCTTCTGGGGCAGACTGGTTTCGTCCATGCCTCCGGTGCGCAGTTGGTGGATGGCTCGGGGAAGCCGTTGATCCTGCGCGGAACAAACCTGGGCAACTGGATGGAGCCGGAAGGCTACATGTTTCACCTCGGCGATTCGGCGCAATCGCCGCGGGAGATCGAAGACCTGGCCCGCGAACTGATCGGGCCTGCGCGCGCCGAAGCGTTCTGGAAGGCGTGGCGCGAGAACTTTATCAGCCAAGCCGACATCGACCGCCTGAAAGCGATGGGGGTCAACTCGGTGCGCGTACCGATCCACTGGAAATTCTTCACCGGCGACAAGGCCGAGGGATTCCGGCTGCTCGACAGGCTGGTCGAGTGGGCGCGCAAGGATGGCATCTACGTCATCATCGATCTGCACTGCGCGCCCGGCGGGCAGACGGGAACCAACATCGACGATAGTTCTGGATATCCGTGGCTCTACCTCAGCCCGGAGGCGCAGCAGGAGACGGTCGCGATCTGGCGCCGGATCGCGGCGCACTACAGCCGGGAACCGATCGTGCTGGGGTACGATCTGCTCAACGAGCCCATCCCGAATTTCCCCCAGCTGCGCCGTTTTGACGGCGACCTGGAGCCGCTGTATCGCAGGATGGTTGGCGCGGTTCGCGAAGTGGACCCCAACCACGTGGTGATCCTCGGCGGAGCGCAGTGGGACAGCGATTTCAAGGTGTTCGGAAAGCCGTTCGACGCCAACGCGATGTACACCTTTCACAAATACTGGACGGCTCCCGATGCCAGCGTGATCCGCGAGTACATGGATTTTCGCGACAAGTACCAGGTACCGATCTGGCTGGGCGAATCGGGCGAGAACAAGGATGAATGGATTGCCGCCTTCGCAAAAACACTCGAAGAGAATCACATCGGCTGGTGCTTCTGGCCGTACAAGAAGATGAATGCGACGTCCAGCGTGGTCACGTTCGACCAGCCCGCGCACTGGGATGCGGTGATCGCGCTGAGCAAGATGCCCGGCGGAACAAGCAATGCCGAAAAGCGGATCGCCGCGCGGCCCTCGCCCGAGGATGCGCAGGCGGCGTTCGACGATCTGCTTCAGAAGGTCCGGTACGCGAATGAGCGCGTGAATCCCGGCTATGTGAAAGCGCTGGGATTGACGGTTCCGGCGCAATAAGGGATCGCCGCCGAACTGTCCGCGAATTTCGAAGGGCCGCGGTGAGCGGCCCTTCGTGCCGAAGGCACTACTGCTGGTAAGCGCCTGCCTTCTTGAAGTCGCCGCCCTTCACGATGGAAATGGTGGAGGGATCGAAGTGGCGCTTCAGCGCTTCGTTCACTTGCTGCGTCGTCAGCGCGGCCACCTTGGTCTCGAGTTTTTCGTCCCATTGCATCGTGCGTCCCCAGCGCTCGCGCTGGACGAGCAGGCCGGCGAGATTGCCTTCGTCCGCGCGCACCAGGCTGCGCTGATCGAGCCAGGTCTTTTTGGCTTTCTCCAATTCGTCCGCGGTGACGCCGTCTTTCAGGATGAGCGCCACTTCTTCCTGGAAATCCACTTCGACCTTGGGCATATTCTGAGGCGCGGCGATCGCGAATGCGAAGAAGCCGCCGCTGTCGTCAGTGGTGGGTATTCGGAATGTGCCGCTGGCGCCGTAGCTCAAGCCGTCTTTGACGCGGATCCGCTGGAAGAGCCGCGAATTGGCCGATCCGCCCAGCACCATTCCGCCCATGGTCACCGCGGCGTAGTCGGGATCGTCGTCGTTCATCTTCACCGGAGCGCCGGCGGTGAAGAATGCGTTCTGCTTGTCGGGTGTTTCCAGTTTGTGGTTGATCGCATCGACCTTTTGATACGGGTCCTTGATGCGCTGGTACGGTTTGGTGCTCTTCCAGTCTCCGAATAAATCGCTCAACAGCTTCTTGACCTGCTGCGGATCAAACTGGCCGCTGATGGCGATCTCGCCTTCCGCCGGGGCGAAGAATTCCTGGTAGAACCGGCGCGTATCGTCAAGGGTGACGTTCTTCAGGTCTTCGATCTGCTCGTCGAGAGTGGAGACATAGCGCACGTCGCCGCGCGGATATTCCGAGTTCAGGTGACGGTAGAGCTCATTGCTGGCAAGAGCGGTGGGCTCGGTTTTCTGGCTCTCGGCGGAGGCCGAGCTCTGTTGCCGCGCGAGCTCGAATTCCGATTCCGGCAGGGTCGATTCGCGCAGCATTTCGCAAATCAGGCGCAGGGTATCGCGGAGGTTGGCTTCGATGGTGCGCCCTCGCACGGTGCCGAATCCTGCGCCGGCGAACAGACTGACCTGTGCTTTCAGGCGATCGGTTTCGTCCTGGATCTGCTGCCGGTTTTTGCTTTTCGTGCCGCGCATCAGCAGTCCGCCCGCCATGCTTGCGGCAGTCGATTTACCGAACAGCGATTTCTCGTCGCCGAAGCGGAAATTCATGTTGACCACCACGATGCCGCCGCGGGTCTTCTTGGGGAACATCACCAGCTTCATTCCGTTGGGCAGCGACGCGCGCACAAGGCGCCCCTCGACGTTCTTCGGCGTGGGATCGAAGGCTTCGCCTTCCTGTATGGCGGCGCCGCCTTTGTAATCTTTGAAGCGCGTTGCCGGATCCGGCGCGGCCGCGATCTCGGCGCGATCGGGCGAGGCGGTGGGAATGAACTCGCCCAGGGTGCGGTTGGAGGATTTGAGGTACATTTTGGCGGCGCGGGTCACGTCGTCGGCCGTAACCTTGCCCACCTCGTCGCGATTGAGAAACATCATGCGCCAGTCGCCGTCACCGACGTATCCGCCCAGCATGATGGCCACCGACTGCGAGTTGGTCATCGACAATTCAATGTTTTTGAGAATGCGCGCCTTGGCGCGGTCCACTTCTTCCTGCGTCGGCGGATTGGCGGCCAGGCCTTCGACGGTCTTCAGCAGCGTCTGCGCCGCGTCGTCAATCGACTGCTCCGGATTCAACTGCGCAAACGCCTCAGCGTACCCGGGGTCGTGCATGTCCTGCGCATACATGTAGGTTGAGACCGCCTTCTTGGTATCGACCAGTTCCTTGTAAAGGCGGCCCGTCTGGGCTGCGCCGAGGACCTGCGCCATCACCTGAAGCGCCGCCATGTCGGGATGCAACGCCGAAGGCACGTGATAGACAGCCATCACGCCCTGGATATTTCCCACCCGGCGCAGAACCACCTCACGCTCGCCCTCCTGCGTGGGCTCGGTGGTATACGACGGAGCCAGCACCCGGTCCGGCCTGGGAATCGCGCCCAGCGTCGCGGCAACCATCGTGAGAGCCTTTGCTTCCTCGAACCTGCCCGACACGATCAGATCCGCGTTGTCCGGCTGGTAGTACTTCCTGTAGAAGACCGCCAGGTTTTCGATCGGCACGCGCTCCACGTCGCTGCGCGCCCCGATCACGGTTTTGCCGTAATTGTGGAAGTTGTAGGCCGCGGCCAGGACCCGCTCTTCCAGCACCTCGGTCGGGCTGTTTTCGCCCGCCTCCATCTCGTTGCGAACCACCGTCATCTCGGTGTCCAGGTCCTTCTTCTGCATGGTCATGTTCACCATGCGGTCGGTTTCCAGCTCGAGCGCCCACTTGAGCGTCTCGTCGCTGGCGGGAAAGGACTCGAAGTACATCGTCTGGTCGTAGTTGGTGGTGCCGTTGAAAAACCCGCCCGCGCGATCGGTGAGTTCCTTGAACAGCTCGCGGCCCGACTTCGAGGACTTGAAGACCATGTGCTCGAGCAGGTGAGCCATGCCGGTTTCGCCATAACCCTCATTGCGCGATCCAACCCGGTAGGTGACATTCACCGTGATCTTGGGTTGCGAGCTATCGGGAAACAGCAGGACATGAAGGCCATTGGGAAACGTGTATTCGGTGATGCCCTCGATGGATGTGACCTTCTGAACCCCGGCGGGAAGGCTCTGCGCTACTGCATGGAGTGCGCAAACTAGAAATACTACGAAGCCAAGAGTCGTCTTCCGAGCCATGTTGGCGCCTTTCAGGATGCGTTAGAAATGGACGGGATATTATACCGGGCACTTCGGCATTCGTGGCTTCCACCCTCGCGACAGGAAAAAGTCGCGAGGATGGGGCACGGGCAGGTTGTTCAGTTTCCGAAGCGGAGGGGCGGCATGCCTTGCTGGAGGAACTCGTAGCGGGCGCGCAGCGTGTCGGGGCCGGAGCTGATGGTGCTGTTGAGATGGATGAGCGGATAGCCTTCGGCGGTGTATTTCGGCCACGGCGGCAGAGTGCCTCCGTTCGGATCGCCGGTCTTGGCGAAGTTGGTCCAGTAGGTCATCATCGCGTCGCTCAGGGTGCGGTCCTCGGGACGGACGTTCCATCCCGGCCGCGTGTCCAGCGTTCCGAACACGTACTCGATGTCGTCGGAATGAAACGCGAAACTGCCGGGATGGAACTTGCTGGGCGTGGCTGCGAGTTCGAAGTGGTAGCGGTAAGCGGGCGACTCGCCGGTTTTCAGGTGGGCCTCGATCCACCGCCACGTGCCCAGCGCGATGAACTGGTCGCTGCCGAAATCGATGGCCGCACGCAAGGCCTGCGCGTCATCCTCGGCCGGATACAGTTTCAGGAATTCGACCGCGCGCTCCTTGAACATCTTGTCGGCCCTTTCCTTCCACTGGTCCGCCTTCATTCCGCCCATTGCGATGAAGCTGCCCTCGTCGGCATTCCAGCCGGCAATCAGCGGCACGTGGGCCTGCTTCCCGGCGGCATACGTATCGTCGACCGACTCGGTGAGCACTTTGCCATCGATGTTCGGCGGAAAGCCGACGCCCTGCTTCTTTTTCACGGCATCGAGGATGGCATCGGTGGGCATGGCGCGCAGTTCGGCCAGCGACTTGGTCCCGGTGGAAGCCACCCATTGGGCATCCTTGACTTCGCGATCGGCCAGCGATTCCATGTTGAGCGGGCCGCGGCCGATGGCGCCGCCGCTCTCGCCGATCGCCTTGTGGAACAGGCCCTTCGCCATGGGCGAGGCCATCAGCGTGCACACGGCGAACGAGCCGGCGCTTTCGCCGAAGATGGTGACGTTGCCCGAGTCGCCGCCGAAGGCGCCAATGTTGGCCTTCACCCACTCGAGCGCGGCGATCATGTCCATCAGGCCGTAGTTCCCTGCTGCGCCATCCGCCTCCTTGGCAAGGTCCGCGGTGGCCAGAAATCCAAACACGCCAAGACGGTAGTTGATGGTGACCAGCACGACACCTTTCAGCGGCAGGAAGTCGCCGTTGTGGCGTGGTTCGGAGCTGGCGCCGCCGGAGTAACCGCCGCCATGGATCCAGAACATCACCGGCAGCTTGCTCTTGTCGGTCGCGTCGGCGGGCGCATAGACGTTCAGGAACAGGCAATCTTCGCTGGGCGCGGCGTCCTGAAACACCATGTCGTCAAAGACGTGGAGCTGGGCGCAGTGGGCGCCGAATTTGGTAGCGTCGCGCTCGCCTTTCCATTTCGCGGGTGGCTGAGGTGCTTTCCAGCGCAGGTCGCCGGTGGGCGGCGCCGCATACGGCAGGCCCAGAAACGCTCGGACCTTGCCGTCGTTGATGTTCTTTCCCTGAACCTTGCCTTGCTCTGTTTTGACTTTGAGCGGATCGGCATGGGCAAACAAAGGCATCCCCAGCAACGATAAAGCCGCCAGGGCACACATCGCCTGAAAACGAAAACGCATCAGAAATTCCTCCGGAGATACGTTATCAGGACGGGGCGGCGAGGGCGGGAGTTTCAGGAACAGTGGTCGATGGTCAGTTCGTCGTTCCTAGTTCTAAGGTGGGCCGCGTTGGGTCGCTGGTTACAGCATTTCGGTCGCCACCAGGTCCGCCATGGTTTCACGCCGCCGGATGAGGCGCGCTTCCCTGCCCTCGACTAACACCTCCGCTGCTCGTGGACGTGTGTTGTAGTTCGAGCTCTGCGCCATTCCATACGCGCCGGCGTCGAGCAGCGCGACCAGGTCTCCAGGCTCAACCGGCGCCAGCTTGCGGTCGCGAGCGAAAAAGTCGCCTGTCTCGCAAACCGGCCCGACCACGTCAACCGTGCGAGCACGCCCGCCGCGCCGCTTTACAGGCACGATCTCGTGATACGCCTGGTAAAGCGCGGGGCGGATCAGGTCGTTCATGGCGGCGTCGGTGATCACAAACGTTTTCCGCCCGTTCTTCTTCACGTAGAGCACGCGGGCGATCAGTGCGCCGGCTTGCGCGACAAGGAAGCGTCCGGGCTCGAGCAGAAGTTGTCCGTGAAAGCCGTCAAGTGCGGTGTCCACCGCGGCTGCGTACGCGCGGACGTGGGCTGCGGGATCGAAAGCGCCGCCGTGATAATCGATGCCCAGGCCGCCGCCGGCATCCACTGACTTCAGCTCGATTCCTTCCCGGGCAAGCTGGCGCACAAGCTTGTTGAGTCGCTCGAGGGCCGCGCCGAATGGATCGGCGGAGCGAATCTGCGAACCGATGTGAACGCTCACCCCGTGGGCCTCGATCCAGCGGTTCCCTTTTACGCTGCGATAGAGGTCGAGAGCCCGCCGGATGTCGATGCCGAATTTGTGCTCGCGCAGGCCCGTGGAGATGTAGGGATGCGTTTCGGCGAACACGTCGGGATTGACCCGGAGTGCGAACCGCGTCCTGCGCTTCAGCTTGCGGGCGCGCGCGGCCAGCAATTCCAATTCGGCCCCGCTCTCCACGTTGAACTCGAGGATGCCCGCCTGAAGCGCGCGGTCGATCTCGGCTTCGGTCTTGCCGACCCCGGAGAACACCACACGATCCACAGCCTCGGGCGCTGCGGCCATCACCCGCTCCAGTTCTCCTCCGGAGACAATGTCGAAGCCCGCTCCGCGATCCGCCAGCAGCTTGAGAATCGCCAGAGCTGAGTTGGCCTTGACGGCATAGCACACCAGGTGGTCGCGGCCGGCAAGCGCCTGCTGAAACATGACGAGGCGTTCGACGATCTGATCGGCCGAATAGACGTAGAGGGGCGTTCCGAAGCGTCGCGCCAGCACCTCCAGGGAGACTTTTCCGCAGCTGAGTGAGCCTCCGGGCCTGGGGTAGCTAAACGGGCGGGATGACACAACGCGGGCAGCAGTCAAGACCAGTCCCTGGTGAAAGAATTCGCTCCATTGAGCCTACAGCATGGGCTCCCACCCGAACCGCAGGCCCTTCGCCCGCGCGCCGTGTTTCGGCGCCGCGTCTCACAATGACACCCCCACATCAGGTTTGCAGCCCTAATCCGACGACGCGAATTGGCGGAGCCATGGTTCGAGCAGGTCGGCCACGCGCTCGGGCTGCTCGTAGGCGGCGAAGTGGCCGGCATCGGGGATGAGACTGAATTCGCATCCGCCGTATGCGGAGCGGAACGCTTCCATGTCGGCCGGCGCAATGGCGGTGTCCTCGCCCCCCGCAATCGCCAGGACAGGGCTTTCGATGGTGGCGACGGTGGGAATCGAATCCGGGCGCGTGGCCAGGCCGGCCTGCACGGCGACGAAAGCGCTTGGAGTGATGGTCATGCGCGCCCGGCATTCAGAGACGATCTCCGGCCGGCGCCGCCGGGAGCTTTCGCCGACCAGAAGGTTCGCCATTCCATCAAAAAGGGCCGACACGCCCGATTCGCGCGCGATGGCGATGTTGGCAGCGCGCTTGATCAGCGCCGCCTCGGCGTCGGGTTGGGGCTTGGAGCAGATGAAGGCCAGCCCCCGCATGCGCTGGGACGCATGGCGCCAGAGCTCCAGCATCACGTAACCGCCGATGGAACAGCCGACGAACACCGCGTCGAGCAGGCCCAGCCTGTCGAGCAGGAGGAGGACGTCGGCGGCGAGCTGCTCCATGCCCAGGACCGGCGCATCGGGAACGCGCTCGAACGCGCCCGCCGGCAGGGAGCCGCCCAGTTCTGAGGCGCCATGCCCGCGCAGGTCGGGGACGATGGCCCGCACCGGAATGACATCCGGCCGGCTGCGGAGTTCCTCCAGCAGAGGACGCCAATAGTCGTGATCGAGGGGGGTGGGATGAAGGAAAACGACCGGCAAACCGGCGCCGGAATCGAGATAGCTCAGTTGCGCGCCGCCGGATTCATACCTGCCGCTCATATCTGGTTGGGAGGATACACTCCTGGCGCGGTATATGGCTCATCGGGGATGCCGATCCAGCAGGCGAGGTAGCCTACGGCGACCAGGCCGCCGGAGAAAAAGAAGCCGACCACTGCAAGAATGCGCACCAGTGCCACATCCCATCCGTAGGCCTGTGCCAACCCGATGCAGACGCCGGCAATCTGGCGGCCGAAGTGCGGCCGGACGAGCGGCCTGGTGACCAATGGCTGCACCGTCACCGTCGCGCCGCAATTGGAACAGAAGCGGGCGCTTGACGGCAATCCACTGCCACAGTGATGACAAAAGACGGGCATGAAGACCCTCCCAAAGCTCCACAAACCACGCGTTCGCCGGAACTCCGGCCTGCTGGGGTACTTTCGCTTTCCATCTTAACCATACGAGGGCCGAGGGGCGGCGGTTCCCTGGAGTCAAGGGGATCGGGTTTCGTTCACCAGGCGCCTTCAATGCGGAAGGACGAGAGGCCGGCGGCTTCGCCTTCGTCAAGATAGTGCTCGATCACCTGGTCTACCCTTGCGCCTCGCGGTCCCCGCCGCAGGCTGGAGCGCAAGTCCGCCAGGTCGTCGACCGAACCGGCGGCCACCACCTCCACGTCGCCGTCCTCGGTGTTGCGCACCCAGCCGTGGAGGTCAAGCTCGCTGGCTTCTCGATGAACGAACCATCGGAATCCTACTCCCTGAACGCGCCCGCGAATAAGGAAGTGAAGCACCATCAAGGGTGAGTCTTGCAGATGGAGTTTGGATGACGCAACGGGGCCGATTCTTCGTTCGTTGCCCGACATTCCCCGAATTCTCCTCACGGCGAAGTCACTGCCGGTGCGGCGACCGGTGACAGGGGTAACAATCCCTGCCGGGGCCAAAGATGACGAGCAGCCGGTCCAGGGCGCAGACTTATCTCAAGGTCCCTTCACTCCCAGAAAGCCGGCCGGATGGCACGCGGTGCTTTGACGGGTGGGGGAAACGCGACTCTGCTGCTCGCTCGACCGTCATAGGCATTAGGATCCACCAGGAGTGGAGACTAAGCCGAAGGACGAGCGGAACTATGACAAAACAAGGTGTCGAACCGTCGGAATGTTCGCTCGAAAGCGGGATAGTGCACATGCGGGTGTTGGTCATTGAAGACGATGTAGCGAATCAGAACTTCCTGGAGCGTTCCCTGACCCAAAACGGTTTCCAGGTGGACATTGCACCCACCGGAAAGGCCGCCGAGCGTCTGGCCCCGAATGGCAACCATGCAGCGATCATCCTCGATCTCGGCCTGCCCGACGACGATGGTCTTTCGCTGATCACGCGGCTGAAACAGCAGGGGGTGCGGGCTCCGGTGCTGATCCTTTCCGCGCGGCGTTCGCTCGATGACCGTGTGCGCGGGCTGGAGATCGGCGGCGACGACTATCTGACCAAGCCGTATGCTCTGCCCGAATTGCTGGCGCGTTTGCGAAACCTGCTGCGACGCAATGCGCCGCCGGCCGATGCAACCACCGTGCTGAAGGTGATGGACCTCCAACTGGACCTGCTCCGGCGGGAGGCCACCCGCGGGGACGAGCTGCTTCAACTGACCACCCAGGAATTCTCGTTGCTCGAATACCTGGTCAGGAACGCGGGGCGGATCGTGAGCCGCTCGATGATCCTGGACCAGGTGTGGGGCATGCGTATAGAACCGGACACGAACGTGGTGGACGTGCACATCTACCGGCTGCGAGGCAAAGTGGAAAGGGCCGGCCTGCCGCCGTTGATTCGCACCATTCGAGGAGTGGGCTATGTACTCCGGGACAAATAGCTCCAAAGAGCGGTCGAAACGAGGATTGGTTTATGTACTTCGGGATAAGTAAATCCGAGGGGCACACCGCGGCCTGGCGGATCTCACTCTGGAGCACGGTCGCGTTTGCCGCCGGGTCGGTGATCCTGTTCATGTTCCTGCAGCGCTTCGCCTCCCAGGAGATCCAGAGGCGCACCGACGCATGGCTCAGCGGCGAGGTGGAAACCCTGGGCGATGTGGCCGAGCGAACTCCCAAAAATGCCCTCTACGACCGCATCGTGGACGAGGTGGCCGAGTTGGCCACCAAGGAGGTCCCGCTGGAGTTGCAGGCTGGCGGCGATCCCAATCAGTCGGTGTTCTTCCTCGAAACGGGAACCGACAATCGGCTAAAATTGCCGCCGGTGGTCGGAAAGGGCGACAGCAGTGCATTTGTGGCGGCCATTACGCGCACCTCGATCCTTCCCGGCAAACCAGTAGATGTTGCCATCCACGGCTATTTTCATCCCTTTCGCGTGGTGTGCTTCGTGACACCGGCAGGGGATCGGATCTTTCTCGGACTGTCTGAGTCGCACGACTACCACGTGCTTCACCGGATGCGGATACGCCTGTTCTCCATCTGCCTGGCGGTCGTTGTCCTTGGATTCATCGTGGTGTTTTTTGCCACCAAACGGATGCTGGACCGGATGCATCGCATCACGCAGACGGCCAACCGCATCGGGCAGGACGATTTGCGCAGCCGGGTCCCGGAACAGAAAGGCAAGGACGAGATTGCGCAACTGGCGCGCACCCTGAACCGGATGCTCGATCGGATCGAGACTTCGGTGAAGCAGTTGCACACCATCACCAACTCGCTGGCGCACGACCTGCGCAGTCCACTGATGGCCATTCGCGGCAAGCTGGAACTGGCGCTGCTTGCCGATCATGAAAGTTCCCTGACCGATCCGGTGGCTTCCGCCCTGGAGGAAGTGGATCGGCTTTCTGATTTCCTTACCAAGTCACTGGACGTGGCAGAGGCCAATGCCAATGCCTTGCATCTGCGCCGGGCGCCGCTGGATCTGGACGACTTGCTGCGATCGATGGTGGACCTGTACGAGCCCAGCTTTACGGAGCGGGGACTGAAGGTCTTGCTGCGGAGTTCTTCAGCGCTGATGGTTTCGGCCGACACCTCCCTGCTGCACCGGGTGCTTGCCAATTTGCTCGACAATGCTCTCAAGCACCTGCCGCCCGGAACCACCGTCTCCATTCAGCTCCAGGAGGAACGCGAGTTTGGGCGGTTGGAGATGGAGGATGACGGACCGGGATTCCCGCCCGAGGTCATCGAGCACCCGTTTGAGAAATATGTGAAGGGCAGTCGTTCCACGGGCAAGGGGCTCGGCCTGGCGTTTGCCGAGGCAGTGGTTCGCGCGCACGGTGGGCAAATCAGGGCGTTCAATGGTCCCCGAGGCGGGGCAAGAATCTTGGTGGATTTGCCGCTTTCCGTGCTTCGTTCCGACGAGGAAAGCTCATTGGTTCAACCGCATACGCCGGTGCCTGGTGCTTGATCGAGGTCAAGGATTGCAGTTTTCCTTTGATTTTCGCCTTGTGTGTGGGTATCATCAGCCTATGCAGGGTCGTTCATGTTGTCGCCGCTGTCGCACGCATCGCGCGCAGAGGTGACTTGAGCCTGCATCCTTAAGACAAGTTTCAAGGTTTCCGAGCGCTCGCGACACAGCCATAGCTGACGCGGGCGTTTTTATTTCTGGAAGGGTTCCCACCTGGCGACAAAACAAAGGCGTCGCGAAGGTCCACCCCATGAATCAAGACCCGCACCGTCGGGACCCCGGGATCGGGGCACTCCCGAGATTTCGAACCAACCGAAGAGGAAACGATGGCTGAAGCTGTTCCGGGAAAAGAGACCAAGGCGCAACGTTACGAACGCTTGAAGCGCGAGAAGAATCCTTGGGAAGCGTTTGACGAAGTTCGCGCGTTTGCGCGCGCCGGGCGTGCCAGTGTGGTGCCGGATTGGGCGTCGGCCTACTTCAAGTGGTGGGGCATCTACACCCAGGGCGACGGCGTCGGCGCTACTGGTGGCAAAGGCGGAGAAGGCCTGGCCACGGAGTACTTCATGATGCGCGTCGGCATCCCCAACGGGATCATCTCGGCCCACCAGCTCCGCACCATCGGCGGCATCACGCGCAAGTACGCGCGCAACCTGGCCGACATCACTACCCGTCAGAACATCCAGCTTCACTGGCTGACAATCGAGTCGCTTCCCGAGGTGGTGGATGCTCTGGATGCAATCGGCCTGTCCCCCAAGGGAGCGTGCGGCGACGTGGTGCGCAACGTAACCGGGTGTCCGCTGGCCGGCATCGCGGCCGATGAGATTCTCGATGCTTCTCCCATTGCGCAGGAAATCTCGCGGCAACTTTCGGCCAATCCCGAGTTCTACAATCTGCCGCGCAAGTTCAAGATCTCGGCCACCGGCTGCCCAACCTGGTGTACCTATCCGGAGATCAACGACATTGCCCTGACGGCGGTGGAGCATCAGGGCGAGAAAGGCTATTCGCTGCGCGTGGGGGGCGGACTTTCCAACGAGCCCCACCTGGGTGTGCGCCTGGATGTGTTCCTCGAACCAGGCCAGGCCATCGCGGCGGTACGGGGAGTGACGGAGATTTTCCGCGACCAGATGGTCCTGCGGGAAAGCCGCGATCGCGCGCGGTTGAAGTATCTGTTCATGAAAGAAGGCTGGACTGCCGAGCGCTTCCGCGATGAGCTGCAATCGCGACTGGATTTCACGCTTCGTCCGGCGGTCCCCGAGATCGTGCCGGAGGACGTGTATCGCGATCATGCCGGTATCCATCCGCAGCGCCAGTCGGGGCTGGCCTGCGTCGGGGCGTCGGTGCTGCGCGGCCGGCTGACCGGCGAGCAGCTTGAGGCCGCGGCGGAACTGGCGGAGCGCTTCGGAACCGGGAGATTGCGGGCTACGGTTTCGCAAAATCTGCTGTTCATCGACATTCCGTACGCCAAGACCGGCGAGTTGGTCCGCGAACTGGGCCAGATCGGCCTAAGCGTCGAGGGCTCGATGTTCTGGCGGGGCGCCGTGGCGTGCACCGGCACCGAGTTCTGCAAGCTGGCCATCACTGAGACCAAAGGCTTCGCTCGCTGGCTGGTGGAAGAAATGGAAGAGCGGCTGCCGCAGTTCGATCAGCCGCTTCGCCTGCACGTTACGGGGTGCCCCAACGGCTGCGGGCAGCACTGGATCGCCGATATCGGCATCGAGGGCAAAAAGATCAAGCACGAAGGCAAGCTGACCGACGCGTATTACTTCTGCCTGGGCGGCGCGGTGGGAAAGCATGCGGGGGTGGCGCGGCCGGTGGGCTATCGCTGTGCGGCGCCCCTGGTACCGGAGGCTATCGAACGGCTGCTGCGGCACTACATGGGGACGCGCCAAGCGAGCGAGAATCTACGTGCTTGGTTTGCGCGCCACACGAACGATGAGTTGCGCTCCCACCTGGCAGGCGAGGTCATTGCCGCGGCCGAACGCGACTTGCCCACGGGGCGGGTGCCGCACGCGGTGGCGGACTGACGGAGCGGAATTCCCAGGTCCCAAAACCGGGGACCCGGCGCACCCGGATTTTAAGGATCATCGATGAGTTTGTTGCCCATCTTTTTGAAGCTCGAAGGCCGCCGATGCCTGCTGGTCGGCGCCGGAACCGTGGCGCTGGACAAAATTGGCGGCTTGCTGAAGACGGATGTATGGCTGCACGTCATCGCTCCGGAGGCGAAAGCCGAGGTGCGGCAGCTTGCAGCCGAAGGCTCGCTGGAATGGAGCGCCCGCGCGTTTGAGCCCGCCGATCTGGACGGCTTCGACCTGGTGATTGCGGCTACCGATTCGCCGGAGGTGAATGCCGCCGTCTACCAGGCCGCGCGGCGGCGTGGGATTCTTTGCAACAGCGTCGACGACATTCCCAATTGCGACTTTTTCTTCGGCTCGCTGGTCAGCCGCGGAAAACTGCAGATTGCGATTTCGACCGCCGGAGAAAGCCCTGCAGTGGCGCAGCGTCTTCGCCGCGAAATCGATGCGCAGTTGCCCCAGGACCTGGGGCCGTGGCTCGATCGCGTAGGGGAATTGCGGCGCAAGGTTCTGGAGATCCATCCGCGCGGGGACGAGCGCAAGGCGCTGTTGCACCAACTTGCTCAAAGGCAGGTGTGCGATTCCGAGTCGTGTCCTTCGCGCAGGCTGGCGCTGGCTCCGCTGGGAAAAGCGCCGGCGGAGGAAGGCGGCAAGGTGTGGCTGGTGGGCGCGGGCCCGGGCGATCCCGATTTGCTCACCGTGAAGGCGCTGCGGGTGATCCAGTCGGCGCACGTGATTCTGCACGACGACCTGGTGCCGCGCGCGATTCTCGACCTCGGACGAAATGCCGAGATGGTCAACGTGGGCAAGCGCTGCGGGGTGAAACACATCACCCAGGAAGAGATCCAGGTGCTGATGATCGAGCACGCGCGCAACGGGCAGCGCGTGGTACGGCTCAAGAGCGGCGACCCGCTTATCTTCGGGCGGGCGGCTGAGGAGATGGCGGCGCTGAGCGAGGCGGGCGTGAACTTCGAAGCGGTTCCTGGGATCACGGCGGCGTTTGCCGCCGCGGCCGCAATTCCCTGCTCTCTTACCGACCGCAACAGCGCTTCGGCGGTCACGTTTTCGACCGGCCACCACGCGGCATCGCACAGCGAGTCGCAACTGCCGCATCGGGAGAGCGCCACGCGCGTGGTTTACATGCCGGGGCGCGATCTCAAAACGCTGGCCGCCGAATGGCTGGCCGAAGGTTTGCCCGCGGAGTTTCCGTGCGCCGTGGTTTCGCGCGCCGCGCAACCCGACCAGCAGGTGTACCAGACAACTCTGGGTAAGCTGGGTGAGGCCGAACCAGCCGCTGCGCCCAGCATCCTTCTTGCTGGTTGGGCGATTCGGGATGCGGCCGCAGCCGCGGCTTGCACGCGTCAGGTTGTGGCCGCAAGCGCCTGAAGGGGAAGACTTCAGTGGATGCCAGGGGGTCAGAAGTCTTCGGAGGCCTCGGCCGGCGGCAGTTCGTCGTCCACGCTGGCCCACCATACATATAAGGTCGGCAGCAAAAACACGCCAATGACGAGGTTGGCCAGAAGACCGCCGACAATGACGATGGCAAACGGGCGCTGCGAATCGGAGCCGATGGCGTGGGAAAGAGCGGCCGGCAGCAGGCCGAGCGTGGCCACCAGCATAGTCATCATCACCGGCCGCAGGCGAAGCACAGAGCCCTCGATGGCGGCTTCCAGGATGTGAGCGCGGTTGGATTCTTCCATTCCCCGGCGCCGGGCGCGCAACTGGTTGATGAATTCGATCATGATCACGCCGGTTTCGACCGAAACTCCAAACAGCGCCAGGAAGCCCACCGCCGAAGAAACCGAAAAGTTGGTGTGGGAGAGAAAGAGAGCAAGCGGGCCGCCGATAGAGGCCATGATGACTGAAATCAGGATGAGCATGGCCCATTTCACCGAACGGAACATGGTGTACAGGATGAGGAAAATGGCGAGTACCGTCACCGGGACGACGATAGCCATGCGCTTGTTGGCGCGTTTCTGACTTTCGTATTCGCCTGCCCACTCCAAGTGGTATCCCGACGGCAGCTTGACATTATGCTCGACGCGGGCGATGGCTTCTTCCACCGAGGAACCCAGATCCCGCCCGCGAACCGAATACTTGATGGCGATATAGCGCTGGCCGGACTCGCGATTGATCTGCTCCGCCCCGTCATCGGTGGTGTAAGTGGTCAGCTGGGCCAGCGACACGCGTTCGCCGGAAGCAGCGAGAAGGCGAATGTTTTCGATCGCCTCGCGCGTATCCCGATACTGCTTTTGATAGCGCAGGGTTACGTCAAAACGGGCCTCGCCCTGTTGGACCTGGGTGATCGCATTCGCTCCCACGGCGGTTTGAATCGCATCCTGGATATCGGAGACATTGATGCCCCAGCGCGCGGCGGCAGCGCGATTGACGCGGAAATTGAGATTCGGCTGACCGACGATGCGGAAGATCCCCAGATCCTGGATTCCGCGAACGGTCGACATCTGCGCCTGGATCTCTTCGGCCTTCTTCTCCAGCAGGCGCAAGTCGTCTCCGTAGAGCTTCACGGCGAGTTCGCCTTTTACGCCGGAAACCGCCTCCTCCATGTTGTCGGAGATGGGCTGCGAATAGTTCCAGATGACACCGGGGAATTTCGTAAGCTGCTGGTCAAGCGCGGCGATGAGCTTTTCCTTGTCCTGGTGGAAGATGGGGCGCCACTGTTCCTTGCGTTTTAGATCGACAAAATACTCAGTATTGAAGAAGCCGGCAGTGTCGGTTCCGTCATCGGGCCGGCCGGTCTGGCTGACCACCTCGGTAACTTCAGGAAACGCCGCCATCACCAGGCGTGCCTTATTGGTGAAATCCACGCTGGTCGTCGGTCCTTCGCTGGGAGGAAGCGTACCGCGCACCCAGATGGAACCCTCGTCCAGATGGGGCAGAAACTCGGAGCCGATGGGGCCGCCCACGGTGAGATAGACGGCAATCAGGAACAGAACGGTAGAGATGCCGACCGTCCAGTTGCGATGGATGATGGCGACCCGGACGGCACGCCGGTACTGAACGATCAGCCATTCCATGATGGGGTTCCGCCATTCCTTGGCGCCTTTGCGATACAACATGCTGGCCACCACGGGAGCCACCAGGATGGCGAAGACGAGAGCGCCGATGAGCGCGAAGCTCACCGTCCACGCCATGGGCTTGAAGAGGCGGCCCTCGACCGCCTGCAGCGTGAAGATGGGCAAATAGGACGTAACGATGATGCCGCGGGCAAAGAAGACGGGGCGTTGCACTTCGTGGGCGGCGTCGCGGATTTTCTGGATGGGTGTGCGCGATTCGCCGCTGTGAGCAAGATGGCGCACGATGTTTTCAATCATCACCACGGAGCCGTCGACCACCATGCCGAAGTCGAGCGCACCCAGGGAAAGCAGGTTGGCGGGAATGTTGCTCAGGTCCAGGCAGATGGCGGCGAACAACAGCGAGAACGGTATGGTGAGCGCCACGACTATGGCACCGCGGACATTGCCCAGAAACAGGAAAAGAATGATGGAGACCAGGATCATTCCGGCGCTGAGGTTGTTCTCCACCGTCTCGACCGTGTATTTGACCAGGTCGGAGCGGTCGAGAAAGGGAATGATCTTGACCCCCTTGGGCAGGATTCCGGCGTGGTCCTTGTCGCCGTTGAGTTTTTTGACTTCCTCGTGAATCCCCTGGAGGACGGGGTCCCCGGCATCGCCCTTCTGCAAAAGCACGATGCCCTCTACCGTGTCGGGATTGTCAATAATCGTGTCTTTGCCGTTCTCGATGCGATGCCAGGCGCGGCCGATCTGGCCAAGACGAATCTTCGGGCCCTGCTGCACGGTGCCGAGGTCGCCGATCTTGACGGAGGTTCCATTTGCCGCCTTCACGAAAGTGTTGGCAATATCCTGGACCGTGGTGAAAAGCCCGATGGCCTGGACGTTGATCTGCTGGCTGCCCTCTTCGATGAAGCTTCCGCCGCCGTTGGAGTTATTGCTGGCCAGTTGCTGCTCGACCTGGCCGATCGACAGACCGTAAGACACAAGCTTCTCAGGATCGAGACGGACCTGGTACTCCTTGGTGGGCCCGCCGAAGCTGGAAACGTCCACCACGCCCTTCACACTCTTGAAGCTTTTCTCGAGGGTCCAGTCCTCAAGTGTTTTCTTCTCCATCACGTCGTAAGCGGGATTGGTGCTCTCAACGGTGTACCAATAAATCTGGCCGACCGGACTCCAGTCCGTTCCCATCAGTGGAGTGAGGTTGGCCGGCAGGTTGACCTGGCTCAGGCGCTCAAGCACGTGTTCGCGATTCATGTCGCTGGTGGTGTCGTCATCGAAGATGAGCGTCAGGCTGGAGAGGCCGGCCAGCGTGGTAGAGCGCAGGTGCATCAGATGAGGAATCCCGGCCATCTGAATCTCGATGGGCACGGTGACCTGCCGCTCGATCTCCTCCGCCGAACGTCCCTGCCACTGGGTAATGATCTGGACGTAGTTATTGGCGACGTCGGGATAGGCTTCGACGGGCAAATTGCGAAACGACACCACCCCCCACGCGGTGAGCACCACGACTGCACCGAGAATGAGCCACCGATTTTTTAACGCAAAATCGACGAGCGCGCGAATCACTGGTTCCCTGCCGTCTCCAGAAGGAGCGCATTGCCGACGACCTGCTGCCCGGGATCCACGCCGGAGAGGATCACCTGGCGATTGCCACTGAACATCTGCCCCGCATGAATTTCGGTGCGCCGGAAGTGGTTGTCTCCCGCAGGCACGAAGACCCAGTCGCGATCATGCAGGTGGAGTACCGCATCCGCGGGCACGACGGCATGCGATTCCGGTTTGCGGCTGGTGAAGGTTGAGGTAACGAACATACCCAATCGCAAGAAGCCGGGATTGTGGACCTGGATGCGCACCTTTGCGGTGCGCAACTGGGGATCGAGCACCGGCCCGATATCGCTGATGCGCCCGGTGAAAGGCCGTTCAGGATAGGCATTCAGCTTGATGCGCGCTTCCTGCCCCAGTTGCAGCTTGGGAATATCGTTCTCGTAGACGTCGCATAAGATCCAAACTTCACTCAAATCGGCGATCGTGAACGCGGTCGCCGATCCCGAAAGCGTAACGCCGGCGGCTGCGGCATTGGTGATGTTCTGGCTGATGATGACCCCCGATATCGGCGCATTTACATCGACCACGCTGCTGGGGTGAGCCTTGTCCACGCCCAGGATTTTCAATTGCTCGTCGGCGGCATCGAGATCGGCCTTGGCATCATGTTCTGCATCGTCAGCCTGTTCAACCATGGCCTGGGAGATGGCGCCATGCTGGAACAGGTCCTGCGCGCGGATATCTGCTTTGTTGGCCAACTGTTCATCGTTGACGGCCTTCAGATAGGCATCGAAAGCGGTACTGACGTCGGGGCTCTGCACGCGGAACAGCAATTGGCCCTTCTTTACGTCATCGCCCAGACGGGCCTTGATGTCGACCACGCGACCGTTGGCCAGAGAGATGACCGGCACCTCGCGCGAAACATCGGGATTGACGCTTCCCGTGGCGTTGACTTCCGTGGCGACATCCACCTTTTCCGCAGTTACCAGCGGAAACTTTGCTGCGTCGTTGGGATCCACGGTAAGCAGGTTCATATCGGGCACCGGAACCACCTGCGGAGCGGGAGACGCGGCCTTCTCCTCGTTCTTGCCCTTGCAGCCGGTCAAGACAATCATGCCGCACGCGGCCAGCACCAGAAGCGCTACTTGAGGCGGTCGTTTGAAATTGCATTGCGCGATCATGGAAGCACCTCTCGTCCAACAGCCAGATTCAATTGCCCGGCAGCATTGAGATACGCACCAATCAATTGCAGGTAGGCCAACTGGACCTGGCGATAATCGCTTTGCGCACTGAGCATGTCGATCAGCGAAGCGCCCCCGTGCTGGTAGGAATACGTCACGGTGTCGCGCACCCGGGTGGCCTGGTCCCTGTACTTGGCCTTGTAGGGTTTCAGCAGCGCGATGTTGCTTTCCACGGTGGCATACGCCGAGTCCACATCGCTGAAGACCTGCGCGCGCGTGGCTTCGCTGGCCTGCTTGCTCTTGTCGATATCGATGAGCGTTCGCTGCTTCTCGCCCTGGTTGTGGTCGAAGACGCGCAACGGGATATTGACGCTGGCACCCAGCGTCTGTATTCCGTTGGGATTGTTATTGGAGGAATTGTAGGTATACCAGGCGCCGAACGTCGGGTCAGTCGACCCATTGGCGATGGCCAGCTTGTGGTTGGTCTCCGATTGCTGGATGGCCTGGAGCGCCGCCCTCAAATCGGGACGGCCATCCAGCGCAATCTGGCGGAAGTCGTCTAGCGGCCTCAGGCTCTCAGAGAAATCGAACGGTCCCGCGACGTCGAACCGCTCCACCGGGGTGCGGTCGTCGAGCAATTGCTGCAACTGGATCTTGGCAGTCCGCAGATTGACGATTGCAGTCTGGATCTCCGTCTCGTATTGCACCCGCAGCAACTCGATACGGTCGAGATCGATCTGGGCGATATCGCCCGCCCGGAAGCGGTCGCGGCCGATCTGGATAATGTGGTCGTATTGTTCGAGGTCTGACCTGGACAGTTCAAGGATGGCCTTGGCCTGCAGCGTGTTGACGAACGCGGTGTGCAGGGCGAACTCAAGCGTTCGCTTCAGATCTTCGTGCTGGGATTCGGCGATGTGCGTGCCTTCCTGGGCGGTCTGGAGGCGCAGTTCGCGCTTGTTCCGGCGCTCGTGCAGGTAATTGATGCTCGGTTGCTCGTAGGTCCCGCGGAAAGGAACCCAGGTGCCATTACTGGGAGCGATCGACGTACCATCCATAAGCAGACCGACCGTGGGATTGGGGCGCAGATCGGCGGTAATCTCCTGAGCGCGCGTCTCGTCGACGCTGAGAGCGTCAGCCTTCAGCGTGGGGTTGACGGCTTCGAAGCGGCTTTTGACCTGGTCCCAGGTAAGAGCCTGCTGCCCTGCAACATACGCGGGCACGGCAGCCAGAGCGATGGCGGCGGCCCAGCCAGACACAGAACGGAAGATGTTCTTCATACGGAACCCTGCACGCATTGGCGCGGCGAACTGCGGAAAAAGCAAGACTGAGGATTGCCGGGTAAGGCGGGATAGCATCAGGCCGCGGGAGGCGGGCGGTTGGCTATGCCCGCCAACTCGGGATGATCGAGTGCCTTGACCGGCAGCACACCGGGAGCGACGAATCGCAGGAAAGCGAACCCCAATCCAGTAAAAACGAAGGCGACCGTGATGGCGATTGCAGGCTGAAGCGGGTAAGTTCCGGGAACCATGTGATTGCGGCGCAGGTAATTGTCGGCCTCGTAGGCATTTTGAACGGCCAACAGGTCGTCACTGACCGAGATGACGGGGAACAGGATCGCAATCAGCACAAGGATGGCGATGAGTTGACGCCGCTGATCGGGCGCACTTCCACGCGTGCCACGGAGCCACAGGCACATCAGACTGCCGGCCACCAGCATCCATGCCAAATTGAGAAGCAACTCCATCCGATACCGATTCTAATGCAGGCGGGTTGTCGTAAGGCGCATCCGGACCATGGCGGCCAGATCGACTGCTGCACCCCCGGAGATCGTGGGCAGTTTACAAGGGGGCCATGGGACTTGTTTACCAGAGTCCGGAATCGGCAGAACCCTGCCTCGGGGAGGTGATGCCCGGCAACCATGCCCGCACGAGACTGGTACCGGGCCGGTGCCGGATTGACCCATTGCTGAAAAGGCCCTTATGATAAAGGAGTTGGCGCGGGTGCGGCGTCCGCCGCGGGTTCGCGCCAACCCGGCTACGAGAGCCTTTTTTGGCCTTTGTTGCCCCCTCGTTCAATGGCAGGACAGCTGACTCTGGATCAGCATATCGGGGTTCGAATCCCTGGGGGGCAGCCATAATAATTGTCCTAAAGTATTTAGTAACGTCCGCCAAAATCCACTCATTTTCGTCGTAAGTGATTTATTACACTGGGATAACTGTCCAGAATCGTCCAAACGGTACCGGATGTAGCCAGTGTGCAGTGGGGGTGCGCACGTCTTGACGAGGCAAAGGGCGAGTTCTGGCGATCCACCGCGTCAAGCTGAATTGCTTCGGGAACCTTTTAGGTCGAACCCCAGCCGCTTCGAACGTCCAAGCAGCGTTTCGCCCAGGAAAAAGACAAGCTCTTTCTCATAAAAGCGTAATCTCTGGGCTCCCGTGCAGAATGCAATGATGGTGTCAGCCAGCCGATCTCTCAATTCGCCTGTTTTTGCGTCCAGTGTCCGGAACCTGACGTTTCGCGATTACGACCTCAAGGCGAGAGGCTGGTTGCGCAGCGCCTCCGGGATCCAATCCCTCATCAGCTTGGCCCTGCTCGCTCTTTCGCTTCTCAGCCCCTTCGGCCACCGCTTCGAATAGCCCCTGCCGACTGCCATTGAGCACCGATCTTTGCGGTTCAAGAAACGCGATTAGTAATGCCGAGATAAATCCCGCGGGTGGATCTGCATTGGCTTGGAGCCTTCCCGGAGACGGCGCCAGGTCTTGTCAGCTTTCGCGTAATCACCAACCCACTCACCGAAGCCGATTACTCCGGAAGTGTCGGCATGGCGACTGGCATCGCGTGAACCAGCAGTCCGCGAGGATCAGCGTGGCCATAGGGGTTTTCCGGGACAAATCCTGAGAATTGGTCGTAACCGGTTCTCGATGAGCCCATTGGCCTGTTCTCATCAAACTGACAGCGGGCAATATGACGCGGAATATCGGTTTCATTTCGTTTTTTCTACAGGGTGTCGGCGTATTCATATGGACCTCATATCTGGCTCTTAAGCTATTGGAATATTTTGGGACTTTTTCAGTTTGAGTAGTTAGGACGGGAACTCCAACAACTCGTACGAAATCGGCGGGGCATTCGCTTTAGAAAACGTCGCCAATGAGGGCAGTCTCCTGAAATGCATCGACTGCCTCATCGCCTCAGTTCGTGCCGTCGTGGGGCGTATTGAGATGAGTTGACGTACAAGGGCTCTATTTGCTCCGCTCTCGCTTACGAAGACGAACCAAAGGGGGCAACTCAAGCGTGGATTCCAATTCGCCGGCCGTTCAGTCCTGATCAAACGTCGCTTAGTGCTGCGGACGCCGAAACTTTTTGGCGTGGCACCCGTTTAACTAATCGGCTGTATCTCGCTTCCCACACATATTGCGCTGTCGAACGGATGAGCAAGAGAGTGCTCTTCCAGCCTTCATGCAGCGTCGGACGGTACCCTCAAAACCAAGAATCCCCTTGCTCTTGATCGAGCACCGGGGCTTGTCAATTTCTGCTCAAAAGGAAATGGAGACCATGAAGACTTTTTGGAGAATCATCGTTTTCTCTGTCCTTGTTCTGTTCGTCGGCCGGGGAACGCCCAATCTTTTTGGGGAAGAAACTCCGACGACCCCATCCGTCCTTCACATCGTGCAGTCTCAGACCACCTCTCAGGGATCCCAACAAGGGTTTCCCACGTTTCTCGGCGTGTACAAAGTGCTCGAAGGGGTCAAATCGCCGGCCGAGGCGTTGTCCCTCACAGGCACGCTCTCGCTCAAGAACTATAGGCCGACTTTTAGTGAGGTCTTGTGGGTATTGGTCTACTACCAAGGGGAATGCCCAGCCGACACCGACCTGAGCCTGAACGGGGCCACCATAATTTGGCAAGAGATTCAGAAGAACCCTTCGCAATCGGATTCTGATTTCAATGTGAATTTCTCTTTTGCGAAGCCTTTGCCGATGACCGGTTGCGTTGGCCTTTACTATGGCGGCGGACCATTGCTGGAAGGAAAAGCTACGATGTCCGCCGATCTCAAACTGAGCTACCGGCCTGTGCGCTCAAACCCGAACACGGTGGTCGGGGTCGGAGGGGAATACTGTTTTGGGCAGAATTGGGGCTGCCAGAATGCGACGGCAATCGACGGAGAAGGCTTCGCGGTTCCGATCCCTATGTTGTCGTCTGGCCATTTATTGGAACTGTATGGAAATATCAGCGACAGCACATTCGATGGAACTAACAGCTACGGGCCGCTTCCGAGGGGATCATGGGGCTCCGTGAATGATTTCTATCTGCTGCCCGGAGGGTGCGGCATATTCGAGGAAAACCTCAACTTGCAGGGATTCCCGAATGCGGCGCCGCTTTCGACGCTGCACAGTTGGCTTCCTAAAGACGCCCTTCACCTTGCGAGCATACCCCAGGTGGATCGGATCCCCCCTGGAACGGCGGGCAAGGCGGCGCTCCAGAACCAGGTTGAGAACATCTTTTCTGTTCCAATCAAGGTGACCGCCGGTGATTGCATGCTAGTCATCTACGGTAGGACGGGCAACGGCGCCACTGACAACGAAACACAGGTGAACGCGCTGATGGCGCCGTAAGTAGGTGGCTTGCCCAGTTTCAGAAATGAGACTCGGCAACGATTCCAAGCGGAATACGGCGCGGCGTGCAAAGAGTCTTAATTCAGCATTCTTCGTTTAGCCGGAGCGATTCGGCCCGTATGGCAGAGCCTCGATCGGCTGGTCGTGCCTGATGGCTGCCCTCCCGCTCGGTGAGCGATGCCAAATTCTCTGGACGGGGCCGATTGTACGTTCAGTTTGCGGGTTGGAAGAGCTCAATCGGGTTCCCCGATGGGTCTTCCAAGATGATCTCCGATCCACCTGGCCCTTGCGCAATGTCGTTGCGGAAGTGTAACTGGGCTTGGCGAAGTCTAGCCACTTCTGCCGGAAGATCATCCACGTTGATGATGAATCGGTTCCATCCTCCTGGCTCGGCTTTGCGCCCGTCGAGCATGGGCTTCGCCGCTCCCCCTGGTCCAAAAGGTGAAGCCTCGCCTCCCTTGGAGTTTGATAGGTTTTCAAGCGCGATCGTCTCCGGACCCTTCAACGGAACGCAGGCGCGTTCTTGGGGACTAATCCTCTGGAACTCGCTGTCCGGTGAATTCATCAGCATCCCGAAGGAGGTCATTGGGATGGCAACAACTTGTGAAGACAAGTCTCGAGCAGTGCCAAAGGTCATTCGGCGTGGAGCGTCGTGATCGGATCGAGGCCCATGGCGCGCAGCGCAGGGACGTAACTGGCGGCGATGGCAACGGCGGTAAGCACGGCGGTTACTCCGGCGAAGGTGGAGAGATCGTAGGGCGAGACACCGTATAGCAGGCCGGCCATGAGATGAGAAACAATAAGCGCGCCAGCCAGGCCTACGCCGGCGCCGGCGCCGGCCAGGGTGAGGCCCTGGCTTAAAACCATCTTGAGGATATCGCGCCTTTGCGCGCCCAGCGCGAGACGAATGGCGATCTCGCGCGACTGCTCATTGACCAGGAAGGAGATGGTTCCGTAGATTCCCAGACCCGCGAGCAGCAAGGCAGTTGCGGCAAACAGCGCCACCATTTCCATGGAGAACCGCCGCACAGAAAGCGAAGAGGAGAGAACGTCGTCCAAGGTCTCAGCGCGGAAGACGGGTAGCTCCGCATCGACGGATTGGATTTGCGTGCGCACCTGCGCGGAGATGGCGCTGGGATCGACCTGTCCACGCACGTAGAACGCAAGAAACTTGGCGGGGCGCTGGTAGATGTCGAGGTAGACCTGCGGAATGCCGGCGTCCGCGAGCGATTCTGTGCGTGCATCGGCGATGACGCCGACGATGGTGATCCATTCCGGCCTTTGACGGCCCAAACCGCCCAAACGGCCTCGCTTGCCGACCGGGTCCTCGCCCTTGCCATCTTTGCCGGGCCAGTAGATGCGGGCCGCGGCCTGGTTGATGACTGCGACCAAGGGCGTAGCTTCAAGATCCTGGTCGGCGAAGAGGCGTCCACGCAGGAGCGTCATCCCCAGCAGGTGGAAATATTCCGGTGAGACGATCGCGGTGTCGATCTGCGGAGGCTGGCTGCTCTGGACTTGCTGGCCCTCGCGAAACAATGGAACCGCTCTGCGATCGTTCTGGCTATGGCCAAGGGGAATGGCCGCCCGATCACTGACAGCGGTTTCTTCCACGCCCGGAATCGTCCGGTTGCGGCGCAGAACTTCGCGCAGCAGCACGGCTTCCTGCGTGGCGGTGCGGTAAATGTCGGTTTTGGGATCGTTAGGATTCGGCAGCGAGGTCTCGATTGCCATGACCCGAGTGGGATTGAAGCCGAGCTGCACCTTGAACAAATCCCAGAAGCTGCGCAGCAGAAGGCCGGCGGCAACCATCAGCACCAGGGAGAGGGCTAATTCACCCATCACCAGAAAGCGGCGCAAGCGCGAGCGCTGCCGGGAACCGTGGGAGCCACGGCCTTCCTGCCGGAGCGTCGCGGTCAGATCGAGCCGGCTGGTGAGCCACGCGGGGGCAAGCCCGAAGATGGCTCCGGCGGCGACAGAGACGACGATGGCAAACGCCAGCACGCCCCAGCTGATGGATATGTCATTGAGGCGCGGCAAGCTTTCGGGAACAAATTGCAGCAGGAATTTCCGGGCGCAAAAGAGAACCGCGAAACCGGTGAGGCCGCCAAGCACGAAGAGCAGCAGACTCTCGGTCAGAAGCTGGCGGATGAGCCGCGTCCTTGCCGCCCCCAGTGCCTGGCGAACGGCGATCTCACGCCCTCGAGCGCTGGCCCGAGCAACCAGCAGATTGGCGACGTTGACGCAGCTGATCAGCAGGACCAGGCCCACCGCGGCGAACAGCAGAATGAGCGATTGGCGAACGTTGCCGACAAGAGTCTCGGCCAGGGGAGTGAGATGGATTGTCCACGCGCCTTGCGGCGGATAATCCGCCGGATATTGCTTCTTCAACGATGCAACGAGGGCATCGAGGCGTCCCTGCGCGGCCTCGGGCGAGAGACCGGGCTGAAGGCGCGCGATGGTTTCGAAGGGAAAACGCGTGCCGCGCATTGGCGGCGGGGCGGGGTCGCCGTAAAATCCGGCCGCCGCCCACAAGTCGGCACTGCGCTCATCGCTGTTTTGGCCCTGGTCGCGAAAGCTGGCGGGCATGACGCCGACAACATGAAAGACATCGTTGTCAAGGCGCAGACTTTTGCCGAGAATGTGCGGGTCCGCGCCAAATGCGCGCTTCCAGAGCCCATCGCTGATGACGACTTCAAGGTTGAAGCCCGGGGTGGCATCGTGCGGATCGAAGGTGCGGCCCAACGCTGCGTCGACGCCGAGCACCGCGAAGTAGCTCGGCGAGACCGACTTTGAGGCGATGCTCGCGGGCTGGGAGATGCCGGTGAGATTGTTGGTGCCGAAAAAGGACAGGGACACATATTGGAAGATTCCCGAGTCCTGAAGGTCTCTCAACTCAGGGATGGAGATGCCGATGTCGTGCGCGCCCACGCCGGGAAGGTTGGCTTCAACTCGCACCAGTTCGGTGGGGTCGGGGTAGGGCAAAGGATGCAGCAGGGTTGCGTCGATGACGCTGTAGATGGCGGTCGTGGCTCCAACGCCGAGGGCCATGGTGGCGATGGCAATGAGAGCAAATCCGGGAGACCGGTGCAGCATGCGAAACGCATAGCGGATATCGAGCAGAAGATTCTCAGCCAGCGGAAGGCTCTGCTCGGCGTGGTGGCGCTCGCGTATGGCCTGGGCCGCACCAAGCTTCAGTGCGGCCTGCCTGCGCGCCTCGACGGGCGGCATGCCGGCACGCAGGTTCTCCTCAGCCTGCAAGGCCACATGTTCGGCCATCTCCTCACGGAGGCGCTGGTCGGCGCGTTTTCCGCTGGTGAAGTTCGAGAGGCGAATGAAAAAGCGGCGCAGGAATCTCATGGCAGGTCCTCGGCTTTGACCTCAAAGAAGCGCGCGATGATCGCCGCGGTCTGCTTCCAATCGCGGGTCTCCGCCTGCAGTTGTCTGCAGCCGGTCGTGGTAAGGCGATAGAAGCGGGCGCGGCGGTTGTTTTCCGATGCACCCCATTGCGAGGCAATCGAGCCTTCATTCTCCAGCTTCAGCAGCAAGGGATAAAGGGTGCCCTGGTTGACAGCCAGAACATTTCCGCTGATCTGCTCGATGCGGCGGGCGATGCCGTACCCGTGCTGCGGGCCCAGAACATCCAGGGTCTTCAGGACCATCAGCGCAAGCGTTCCTTGCAATACGTCCGGCTTTTCTTTCATCGGGAGACCCACCTTTAGGTTTCCTACAGGAATGATGGCAGGGTTCCTTTTGGAAAGCAACAGGAAATTTTGGCGCGATCTTTCGACGTCAAGTCCAGAAGATCTGTCAATAACTTGCCGTGAGACTGTTTATTGAGGGCGGACTAGTTGTGATTACTGATGAAATGTCGGCCAGCGTCCGCTGATCTAAGCTCGATCTTGGGTTGACGCTTCCGTCTGAGTCCCGTTTCTAGCTCGGACTTGGCCCAACAACTCGGCTTCGTCAGCGTTATCCCTACGACAACAACAGAGTTCAACGGGTTTCACACCTCGCCCGGATGCAGGGAGTTGATTCCTGGGGCGAGAATGGCGGCGAATCGATTGTGGACATGAATCGGCGCTTAAAATGTCGTTTCACCGGAGCACGATCGGCAACAACAGGGCGCTTGGATGTGCGCCATCGTGATAGACCGTAATGTCCGATCTCACGAAATCGGAACTCGTACCGGCATCCCTGGCGGTGTTCAGATTGCGGTCGAAACGCGGAAAGTTGCTGCTCGATAGCTCGAGGCGGATCCTGTGCCCTTTCAGAAACACATTGCTCGTCGACCAGAGGTCAATCTTGTACTCGTAGACCTTTCCCGGCTCAAGTGGCTCCGCGTGCCCCGTTCCGTCCCGAAAGCGAGCTCGGAGAATACCTTCCGTCAGGTTCTGCGCAAAGCCGTTCGGCCACACATCCACCAGCTTTGCGGTAAAGTCCGTGTCCACGGTCGATGCTTTGGCAAATAGGTCCAGCGCCACCGGACCGGTCACCTCGGTGTCCTTGGTCAGTGCTTCCGTCGAGTACACAAGCACGTCTTTCCGCTTCTCCACCTCGCTTTGGTCGCGAGGTCCGCCCGGCAAATGATGGGGATCACAGCACAAAGGCCCGCCCACAGTGGGCACGGGATTGGCTGGGTCGTAGGTGTAATTGTCCGTGCCCTCGCATCGGAATTCCTGTTGACCGGTAAACAGCAGTCCCGAACCTGAGGAGGAATCCGCGTTGCCGCACGAATGCAGCAGGTACTTCGTCTCCTTCGCGCGTTTCAGGGGCCAGTCATCCTCATTGCGCCATTTGTTCTCGCCCATCACGAAGAGCTTCACCGGCTTCCCAGTCGCAAACTCGTTCTGTTTGTTCTGGAAGAGGTATTCGTACCATGCCAGCGTGACTCCGTTTTCGTCGAATTGAGCCTCGGGGCCAAAGTCCACGTCGCCGACCTTGCTGCTCCAGCCTGAGTGCCCGCCGATGGCGATAATCAGTCGCTGACCCTTGCGCGCTTTTTCATTGCCGGCGCCGGCCTCCAGCCCGGTGAAGTTCCTTAGCGATCCCGCCTGAAACAAGTCGTACCAGGCTGCAACCGTCAGCGCAGGCACCTCAATCGACCCGTATTGTTCGTCGATCGCCCACCGCTTCCAGTAGCCGTCGTACATCGGGTGATCGAGCCAGTCCAGAAAGTATGGTGCAAACCGGGCCGTCCAGCTTGCTGGATCGGATTCCAGCTTCAGGTTGTAAAGAGGGTACCCTTTGAGCGGCAAAACGTTGCGGCCTTCCAGCGCATTGCTCGCCGCTTTCACCGCGCGGTTTACGGTGTCCAAAGCCAGTCCCGAGGTCCAGGACTCGTTGAACCACTGTTCGAACGCGCCGCCCTGGTACGTCCAGTTCTCGTGGTAATTGCTGGCCGTCACTACCGGGCAGATCCCCGCCAAGTGCGGCGGATGGCTCACCGCCGCGAGCATCTGCGTGACGCCCACATAGGAGCCGCCGAACAGGCCCACCTTACCGTTCGAATGCGGCAGTGCGGCGGCCCATTCCACCGCATCGTACCCATCCTCAATTTCATGCTTGAACGGGTACCACTCACCCTCCGACTCGTATCGTCCGCGCACATCCTGAACGACGACCACGAATCCGCGCTCCGCTGCCGAGCGACCGAACTCAGCCGTGTTCTCCTTGTTGTAAGGAGTGCGTTGCAGAAGCACTGGGAAAGTGCCTTCCCCCGCAGGCTCGTAGACGTCGGAGCGCAGCGTGACCCCATCACGCGTCTTCATCCCGACATTGTGCTCGATACTGATCGAAGAATCTTTCTGGGCAGGCGAAGAAACAGAACGAGCCAGCAGGCATGCCACGATGAAGATCCGAAAGACTCTCTTGGACATGGGCGTGGAATCCTGACCGACCAGAAATCTTCTGCATTATAGATCCCGGCCTGCCCGCCCCGTCCATGAGAGCGATTCGGCGCCGTCTCGGGAGGAAAGGGCTGATCCTGGTTTTCCCAGTTGGCCGAACCCTCCGTCGAGCTATGCCATCGTCTTCCATCACAAACGCTTCAACGCTATTACGGGATGATCCGCCATCTTCAAGTGCATCGCTATTTCCCCTTCATGGTTCGCGCTTATAGGTTTTCTCTTAGCATCACTTGAAGAGTTCCCATGTTCCGCCTAACCGCCTCCTTGGCAAGCTCAGGCCACCTCTCATGCCGGATGCTGCTCCGCCCGTAGACAGGTTGCGTCGGAGCTTGTTCCGCAGCAGCCATCACACCGCGGTTTACTTCACGCACACCGTCTAAACGCTGGGACATTGCGGCACTGGCGGTCACATTGCCCCCAATTCACGCGCAAAACAACGAATGGACATGGGTCAGCGGAGCTAATCCCTCAAAGCGCGCGTTCGCCCACGAAGTTGCTCGGTCACACGGGCTTGTATCCCGCCATCCTGACTATGGAGATCAGCGCGCAAAAGCAAGGGCTTGTGCTTCACCCAAATTCCCACCGGCGAGCGATGCGGCGAGCGATGAAAAACAGCGCCGCACCGATGCTGACGAGAACCGCGACCTGCGGCCAGAGGGCGGTAATGGGCAGGTCGCGCCAGAAGACTTTTGTGAAACCGTCGATGGCCCAGGCGTTGATCGTAAATAGTCCTGCACGCTGCATCGCCGGAGGCATCAGGAAGCGGGGGAACATACTGCCGCCGATCGACGACATGATCAGGATAAAAAGCGTGGAAACCGCACCGAGTTGTGCTCGGGTATGGCAGATGCTGGCGAGCAGCATGCCGAAGGCGGCCACGGCAAAGGCAGTACAAATCCCCATCACCACGAAGCCCGGGATATGACTGAAGAAGTCGAGGTGGAAGACGCCCCACGCCCAGAGGAACATGACGATGAGCTGCGCAAAAGCCAGCAACATATTGAAGGTCAGCTTTCCAGCCAGCAGAGTGGTCATCGTGACACGCGAGCTCAGCACCCGGTCGAGGGTGCCGCTCTCCGCTTCATCCAGCAGGGCGCCCGCTGAGCCGCTGGCGGTAAAAAGAAGAAACATGACCCCAATGGCTGCGGCATAGAACGAAATGAGGTTCTTGTTTTGGCTTTGTCCCATCACGGAACGCGCATGGACTGCAATCAGGCCGCCGCCCGATGGCCCTGCCGGCGACGTTTCTGAGCCACTGGTGGCTGGCGTATCTGCAAACTTCCGCAGTTGCGCCACATTGGCGTCAGCGCGTTTGCGCTGCTCCGGGGTAAATCCGCCAACAAATTGTTCGGTGTATTGCGTACCCTTTTCCGCCATGACCGCGGGCATGGCCGTCATGGCAGCTTTTTGCAGCAGTCCGGCGACCATCTGCGGCGCAATTGCGTCGCTGGCGTCGTTCAGCAGTTCAATGGCGGGGCCGCGGTCCGCGGGGCCGAAGGACAGAGGGTTCTGTCCCCACCCCTGGGGAATGACGAGTGCAACCGACACGTCGCCTGCTTTGACGGCGGCCTCAGCGGTAGCCGCGTTGTATTCAGCAGGCTGCGGTTCCCTGGCTTTCGACGCGGGGCGTGTGCTGACCACGAGCGAGCCATCGCGCTCCAGGCCGCTCACGAGTTGATGCGATGCGGGACTTTGATCCTGGTCGACCACAATGACCTTGATGCGCGGAACGGTGTCGTGCTGACCACCGAAGATCACGGCAAAGATACTAAAGAAGGCGAGAGGCAGCACGAAACTCAGGGCGAGCGCCGCGCGGTCCCGGCGGAGCGCTGCCATAGCGGTGCGAACGATGGCGAAGATCAATCGCGTAGCTCCCTTCCAGTGAGGTGCAGAAAGACGGATTCGAGATTAGGGCGGCGGAGGGAAACATCGGCCAGTTCGAGGCCATCCTTAGCGGCGTCCTCGAGGAGTCCGGCGATCTCAATGGAGCTTGCGATGGTGAACAGGGCGGCCGAGTCGACCATCTTGCCGCCGCGGCGTTCGACCCAGGCGGCGATTTCGGGTGAGGTTCCGGCAAAGCGCGCCGTCACCTGGCTGCGCGAAGCGAATGCAGTGTAGACCAGCTCCTCATTTGTGCCGAGAGCTATGATGCGGCCGTGGTCGATGATGGCGATTCGATCGCAAAGCCGTTCCGCCTCTTCCATGTAATGCGTGGTGTAAACGATCGCGGTCCCCGCGGCCCGGAGCGCTTCGATCATCTCAAATATGCGAATGCGCGACTGCGGGTCAACACCGACTGTTGGCTCGTCCATGAGCACGACGCGGGGCTTGTGAATGATGCCGGCAGCCATATTGAGCCGGCGCTTCATACCACCGGATAGATTTTTTGCGAGTTCGCCGGCACGATCCTGGAGCGCAGCCCAGTCCAGACACCAGGCAACGGACTCGGTAAGCTTGCGGCCCGACAGTCCGTGATAGCGGCCGAAGGAGAGCAGGTTCTCTTTACAGGTGAGGCGGGGATAGACTGCCAGATCCTGCGGGATCCAGCCCAGAGCGCCACGAGCCTCTGCCGAGCCGGCGGCGGAGCCGAAGACGGAAATGCGGCCCCCATCTGGAATTACGCGACCAACGATGGCGCGGATGACGGTGCTCTTGCCCGCTCCGTTCGGCCCAAGCAGGCCGAGGCATTCGCCGCCTCGCAGTTCAAGGGAGACGCCTAAGACGGCCTTGATTGCGCCAAAGCTCTTGACGAGAGTATCAACTTCGAGGGGAAGCGCCGAATCTGAAGCCACGTTAGCCGGGGCTGACGCCATCAAGCCTCCAGGGAATCTACGAGGCCATCGTACACCACACGGAGATGTGGGCTGCTAAATGGAGTTTCTTTGTAGGACCCGCACCAGAGCTTGGGCCTCGACATCCCATCTTCCGGCACCTGGTCTATTCTGATCAGTGCGAATGGGCCCGGGAAGCGAATAACCACGCAGAAATTCAGGATGGAGCCCCTCTGGCTTTCTGGCGGGTCGCTGGCATGCGACTCGAGAGACGTACGGGAGTGGGTACGCGCTTGATGGTCGCAGATTCGGTACCGGCGGACGAAAGCGTCAACCGATCGCGGATCAGTCTGCTCGGCCGCCATTCGGAGGAGATCCATGAATCGTGAAGTCGCATTGAAAGTCGTGCTGGCCCTGGTCGGATTGCTTTTTATCGCTTTGGGTTACCCCATGGTGGTGTTCATCCGGCAAGACCCTGCGCTATCCATGATGTTCAGCCTGTACGTCACACTGGGCGTCTTTCTGCTTTTGGCCATCCGCAATCCGTCGGCGAGCCGTAGCCTTATTTCCTTCACGGCATGGTCAAGTTTCGCTCATGCCGCACTCATGGGCACTCAGGCATATCGAAACACGGTCCCACGTGGAGAACTGATCGGAGTAGCGGTTCTCGCGATTATCGGGGCAGTCTTGGTCGCGCTCGCGCCAGCAACACAGGCTCCGGCGTCCGCGTCACACCGGAACCAACTCCAATCGCATTGAGGGCGCTGCTTCGCTGCGGCAATCCACTTGAGCGAATGTCGTCTACCACCACTTGTGGACACCTGCTCCCGAGAGGGTATGGTGATGATCCATTCGTTCAGGAACCGCGTCATGGGCACCGGCTTCGAATTGTAACGGCAGAAAGACTGAGAAGGCGGTTCCTGTATTTTGGGATAGCGCTCTGCTTTTCACCTGAATGGTTCCGCCATGCCTTTCGACAATTTCAGAGCAGACCCAGAGCCCGAGGCCAGTTCCGGTATCGCCTTTTGTGCTGACAAAAGGCTCGAAGAGCGTTTTTCTGATTTCGGGATGAATTCCCGTTCCCGTATCCGCGATGGTCAAGCGAATGCCGGGACGAGATCCGTTTCTGTGTTCGTGCGTATTGGTGATCCGGATCTTCAGCGTACCGCCACGCCCAATCGCATCCAAAGCATTCCCAATCAGGTTCAAGATCACCTGTCGGAGTTCGCCGGCTTTGGCAACAATGGGAGAACACTCGCGGAAATCCCTTTCAATGACGATTTCGGCCGCGATCAGTCTTGCCTGGCAGAGCTTAAGGGCGGAGTCCACGATTTCGGGGATCTGCACGAGGACTGGCTTTATCGGTTCCCGGTAGAACTTAAGAGTCTGGGTGACGATCTCAGAGACCCGCTTTAACTCTCTCACTGCGATCTCTGTGTGCCTTTTTGACTCCTCCAGCGAAGACGAATTGCCAATCAGATAGAGCAGATTGGTGATCGACTCGAGCGGATTATTGATTTCGTGCGAGATGCTGGCGGCTAGACGCCCGACCACCGCAAGTTTTTCTGATTTACGCAGTGCTTCTTCCACTACACCGCGTTCCGCCAGGTAGTCCCTCATCTGGTATTGCCTGCGACGGCTGCGAAGCGCCGCCTGAACAGTGCTGATGAGCGTCTCGGGCCGAACCGGCCGCTCCAGCAACACCACATTTCCGAGGGGCTGCCGAGCGCGCATTCTCCTCTGGCTTTCCCGGTCGACTTCCCCGGCAACGGTGAGGAGAATGATGGGAAGATCGGACCACGACGGTTGCTCAGAGATCAACTCTGCCCACTCGTCAATGCCGGTAAGGGTAAGGCCCTCCTCCGCCAGAATCACAGCCCCCGCCCCCATTTTCGATTCGATCCGGGCGGTTACCGCGGCGTACACAGGAACACAGGAGATGTCCTTGCCGGTAAGGAGATTGCATATCAACGGGCCATCTCGCCCCGTGGGAGCGACCACGAGGACGCGAAATTCATCTTCCTGGCTGGTCATGTCGTCACGTGAGACTCTGTTTTCGGTTTGGAGGCTTGGAGGCCGTCCACCTTGCCGCGATAAATCGGAGCGCCGGTCAATACGCCATCGAATTCGGTCAGCACGTTTCCGACAACAATCGCTCCGCTCTTCATCACTAGTTCACGGATGGTGCGTTCATGTTCTCCGCTGCGCTTCTTGATTACCGAAAGCGCCTGCCGCACCTCGCCTGCCGCTTCGAAGTATCGAAACAAGAGAACGGTGTCTGCCAGATAGCTCACATCCACCGGCGTATCGATGTTCGCTCCCACAAAACCATGCTGGGCGACTGTCATTAACGTCGTGATGCCCTTCTGGCTCAGGTAGGCCAGCATTTCGTGCAGTTGCATCGCGAGAAACTTCTCCCCGGGCATGGCATTGAGAAAGCCGTTCAGGCTGTCGATGATCAGCAGCTTCAAATCGTGCGTCTCTACCAACTGTCTGATCTCGTGAACCAATTGGCCGGGGGAGAGCTCCGCAGCATCTACCTGGCGAAGGAAGAGCTTGCCGGCGTCGACATGTTTCTTGATGTCCAGTCCCAGGCCCTTCCCACGAATCACCAGAGTCGCCAGAGTCTCATCGAAGGCAAATAACGCCGCACGCCCATCCTGCTCTACCGCGGACACCGCGTAGCGAACGGCGATGGTGGACTTTCCGCAGCCGGCGGGCCCCAGCAGAAGCGTGCTGGTGCCGCAATCAAGACCACCGCCCAACAAGGAGTCAAGTGCCGGGAGACCGCTTTTGAGCTGCGTTGGCAGAAATGTCAGGAAGTGCTCCGACGCCACGAGGCGTGGATACACTTCCACGCCACCGCGCTTTATTGTGTAGTCATGGAAGCCCTCGCGGAAGCGTGAACCGCGCAATTTCTTCACTTCCAGCCGGCGTCTCTTGATGCCGTACTCCCGCTCCACGCTTTCCATCATGATCACGCCATGAGCGATGCTCTGGAGCTGCAGATCATGACCTTCGGCGGTGCGATCATCCAGCAATAACACCGTGCATTTGCGCCCTGAAAAATATTGCTTCAAACCCAGAATCTGCCTGCGATAACGCAGGGAATCGCGAGCCAGCAGCCGCAACTCAGAGAGGGAATCAAACACCACCCGCGCTGGTTGCAATCTCTCCACCTCTGCCAGCACCGCATTGGTCGTGTCCGACAGTTCGATTTCGGAAGGATTGAAGACCGTATATTGGGCTTCCGGCTTAAGCTGTCTCTCATCGGCAGCCAGCTCAAATACTTCGATCCCATCGAGCGACCAGCCGTGCGATTCGGCGATTTCCAGTAGTTCGGTTCTCGACTCGGAAAGGCTGACGTACAGGCCCTTTTGTCCCTGACGAGTCCCCTCCATCAGGAATTGCATCGCGATTGTAGTCTTTCCCGTCCCCGGATCGCCCTCGATCAAATAAAGATGATTCCGGGCCAGGCCCCCTCCGAGAATGTCGTCAAGGCCGGCAATGCCGGTCGCGAACAATTCTACGGACGTGCCCTTCCCGTTGTTCAGGTTTCCGATCCCGTTTCCAGATTGAGTGAGCGTGTCGTTCTGAGTGAAATTCGAATCCACGATGAACCCCTATCGCAAGTGCAAAGGATGGGCCCGGGATCGAATCGAGTGTCGCTTTGCTCCAATCCCCAACGCAGATTGCCCAGGACTCTACATTGAAGGTCCCGACAGGCCTGCCGCAAAATTCACCGGACGACTTGTATAGATCCTCAGTATGGTTCCCGCCAACCACCTTGTCCGGTCAATTTTATACACTTTCCAAAGTCGGTAAAGGCCTCAGATTGACGTAGCTCTCGTGGTATTCGAGCCCGCCATTGACGTCGACCGAGAACGACTGGGCTGATAGAAAGCTACGCGGAACGTTCGCTGCCGACTGATTCCAATCCCTTCGGATTAGATATGAGAATGGCTTCTCTCCGCGGCACAACGAAACCTAGTTCAGCCCACCTCGATAGGATGCGGCTGATTGTAAATAGCGTCGTGCCCGTCATCTGGGCAAGTTCTTCGCGGCTCAGAAGTACCTGTGTTCCCTCGAGGGACACTTTACCGACCTGCTTCAACAACCTGAGAAGCGCAAAAGCTAACCGCGTCGCTACTTTCTCGGTGGCAATTTCGCGAAATCGTTCCTCGAGCTCTTTCAGGCGGCTTGCAAGGATTTGGGTGATATTCTTCTCTATCTGCGGGTATTGAAGCAGCAAGGCCTGGACTCGCGTGTAGTCCCATACGAACGCTCCGCATTGCTCCATCGCTCGCGCCGAGCATGAATAGCCGCGAGGTTTTGCTTCCGTCTGCAGGTTCAAGGCGTCACCGGATCCGCTCATCCAAAGGAGCACTTCCTCGCCGCTCGCGCTCAGCTGGGTGTGCTTCACACTTCCGGATTGAAGAAGAATCATGCAGTTCACCGGCTGTCCCTGCGCATACAGAAGCCCGTCGCGGGGAAAGGTGCGGGCGCGTCCATGGGAGATGACCTCGCTGTATTCCCGCTCGGTGAGGCCATTAAACAGCGCAGAAGCGCGCATCGTCACCAGATGTTCCCCAAAATTGGGCTGCACGGAAAAGCGATATTTCGTGACGAAACTTGGTTTGCCGCCGGTTGGAATTTCGGTTGCCATATCATTCACCAAGGTAAGTTGATTGAAACAATTCAGACTGCCAGTGAAGGTGCAAGCCGGACCCTTAGTCAACTTGAAATGCGAGTCAGAGCAGAACATCCGCCTGAACCTTTAATGATTGAGAAGGTTCAGCGGTCGTCAGCACAGAGTTTTGGCTCGTCTTCCGACGAGCCCTTTCAAGAGGCATCAACGCGGGTAAGATCAAAGCGGGAGGTGGCGTGCGGGTCGGTTATGTGGAATGGAGCAATTACAAAAGCCTGATAGATAGGTTGCCTCTCAATTGCTTTGATGGTACTGCTGATTTCATTTGTGTTCTGATCAATTCTGCTCACATCTGCAGGACGAAAGCGCCGTAGACTACCACTTCGACCGTTCCGAAGGCCGTCATCTGAAGCAGCTTTCATTTCGACGAAGCGGTACGACCGGGGTTCTGCCAGCCGCCGTCCGCTGCAATGATTGCGTCCGCTTCTTTTGGTCCCCAACTGCCGCGTCGGTAGAAGTGAACCCTTTGATGGTGCTTGAGTATCGGATCGACCACGGCCCATGCTGCCTCCACAGCATCCTCGCGGGTAAAGAGCGCTCCATCGCCGGCCATTGCGTCTCCCAACAGCCGCTCGTAAGGCGTTTCTTCTCCGGGCTGGTCTTCCGACAGGAAAAGCTCCCGCTGCTCTCCGACAAAATCCTGTCCTGCAAGCTTCACGCGGGCAGCCAGAGCAACGGCCGAATCAGGGGAAAGACGAAAGCGGATGTAGTTCGACATTTCATTGGGCTGCACCGCGTCAGCAAAGAGTTTTTGTGGAGGGGGCTTGAGTTCCACCATGATCTCGGTCGCGGTCTCCGGCAAGTACTTTCCGGAGCGCAGATACCACGGCACTCCGTCCCAGCGCCACGAATCGATGAACAGTCGCATTGCGCAGAATGTCTCCACATCGGAGCGTTTCGCCACATCCGGCTCATTGCGATAGCCCGTGTACTGGCCCCTTATTACGTCGCCGCGTTTCAATACGCGCATGGCCTTGAAGACCTTGGCCTTTTCATCGTGTACGGCACCGAAGTCCCGGCCTGCGGGTGGTTCCATGGCGAGCAGCGCCACGATCTGAAACAGATGATTCTCGATCACATCGCGCAGGCATCCTGCCGTCTCGTAAAACGAACCGCGCTTTCCGACACCAAACTTTTCTGAAAGTGTGATCTGCACACTGGCTACGAAGTTACGGTTCCATATCGGCTCCAGAAATGAATTGGCAAAACGAAAATAGAGAATATTCATGATCGCCTCCTTCCCAAGGAAGTGATCGATGCGAAAGATGGAGTTTTCGGGGAAGACTGCCTGGGCGACGCGGTTGAGTTTCCGGGCGGAGGACAGGTCACGGCCGAACGGTTTCTCGACAACGACGCGCGCGTTGCGGGATAAACCCGCTGTTCCCAGGCCCTTAATTACTGTTTCGAAGAGCGAAGGTGGAACAGCGAGATAGTGCGCTGGACGCTGCGCTTTGCCCAGGGCCTCTTTGATCGATGCGAAGGTGCTGCTGTCCTTATAATCCCCACTAACATACTTCAGCAGCCCCAATAGCCGATAAAGAGCACGCTGATTGTCGATTCCTCCCGAGCGCCTGATGCTGTCGATGACCCGCTTATGCAGACGCGTGAGGCTCCACTTGGGAAAGGCCACGCCAATGACTGGAACCCTGAGGACTCCCCTCTTCACCATTGCATAGAGAGCAGGGAAGATCATCTTGTGTGCGAGATCGCCCGTCACACCAAAAATCACAAGCGCGTCCGACTGTGAGGTCTCCATATGCAAGTCTAGCCCGGCCGATCGGAACTGCCTCTGGATATTCTTTGACTTGAACGTGGTTAAGTTCCGCAGCGTTGCATTGACTGACGACCACCCTGAGCACGCGTCAGATTGATCGACGGGGCTTCGCGGAGCCCGAGAAATATATCCCCATCAGCCGAAGACAGGTATTATCCAGTTCCCGTGTCAATCGCCAGGTCGTCGCGGGATTGCTTCTTTCGTGCGTATCTGGCTATGCCGGAAGCGAGCTTTTGCGCCTTCACATCCCATGCAAGGCCGAGTATGCGCATCACCCAAATTCCATACCAATTCGGGTCAAGTTCGTACCATGCCATGCCGTGACGGGCAGACTGAGGATAGGCGTGATGGTTATTGTGCCAACCCTCACCAAATGTAAGCAGAGCGACCCAAAGACTGTTCCTGGAATCATCCGGGGTACGAAAGCGCCGCCTTCCCCACATATGCGTAGCGGAGTTTACCAGCCAGGTCGAGTGCAGCCCGATTACCGTCCGAAGAAAAATGCCCCACAGAACGTACCGCCACCCGCCAACGGCAAGAAGCACGACCGCCAGTACCGTGATTGGCACCCAATGCCACCGGCTGATCCACATATGGAATCGGTCCTTGCGAAGTTCCGGGACATACGGCAAGAGCTTTGCCGAGTTGTGTTGCATCGTCTGGCCGGTCAGAACCCAGCCCATGTGGGCCCAGAAACGACCATCATGGGGAGAGTGTGGGTCACCCTCTTTATCGGTATTCTGGTGATGCAGGCGGTGCGTTGCAACCCAAAGCAGCGGCCCGCCTTCCAGGGCCAGCGTTCCGCACACCGCCAGGACATATTCCATCCACTTGGTAGTCTTGTACCCACGATGCGTGAGCAGCCGGTGGTATCCCATCCCAATTCCGAGGCTCCCGGCAATCCACCACAGCAGCAAGGCGAGCACGAGCGCTTTCCAACTGAATACGAAGAGTGCTGCCAGTGCGCCGCCGTGGAACAACACCATGAAAAAGGTTGTTATCCAGATGATTGGCTGCCTGAATGTTCTGTCCCGTCTGAAAAATCCTGACATTCGCATAAATTCCGCCGGTGATCGATGAGTCCATTGAAGGAAGTTCGGCACTCCGGGCCCCATTACGCTGAACCCGCGCGCCACTGCAATTTCCGGTAGCCCGCGTAAAGGGCAAGCACCGCGCCGCACTTCGCTACTACGACGATTTCAGCCCATCATTTCCGATGCTGGTCACTTTTGAACAGTCCCGATGATTTTCCCATGATGCCAACCGGCGGGACATTACGGACGTTCGGCTTGGGGGGCGCCGGCTTCGGCCTGGGATATGTCCGGCTCGGAAGGTATCCACATTGAGACTGTGAGCTATATAGCTCAGCAATTGGCCCACAATAACGCCATACTGATAATGGAGGAGAGTCTGATTATCTTCTCTCTCATGGTTTCTGAGCTAAGTCAGCCCATCTGACAGTTGTCCCTCTTAGCTCTACCCGCAAGGTGCAAGGACTCCTCGCACCATGCAGGCGCCGAGGCGAAGTAAACCAAACCAGGTTGAAACGAGCCACGCGGCCGGGTCCTGCGGATGGAATCCCATCCGCAGGGGCCCATTCGTAACCTGCCCGCTGAAGGTTGGCCTTTGTACGTCAGTCAATAAGCTGAACGTTCCACATCTGATGAACAGCATACAACTCGGCAGCAATCTTGCCAGCGGGAGATATCTTGAATATCCGACACTTATTAACATTTGGAATCGTCTTCAGCATGGGCATGTTCTCTCAAACGAACGCCCAGACAACGACAACCCTGGAGACCACCAGCCCGAGACCCACATTTGGCGTGCACCTGACCACCCGGACGGTCGACGCGGTTAACTATCGGCATCACGGCGGGGCCACCAAGCTCGACTTCCGCGGCACGGACCTGATGCCGGCAGCAAACGGCTTAGCCAGTGTGAAGAGCAATCGTGGCTCGATCGCGATCGAAGCAGAGTTTGGCGAACTGCAAAAACCTACTGCGTTTGGAGCCGAGTATCTTACCTATGTTCTTTGGGCAATCTCACCCGAGGGTAGCGCCGTCAACCTGGGCGAAGTGCTCGTTGGCGGCAACCACCGCAGCAAGCTCAACGTAACCACCGGGCTTCAGGCGTTTGCGCTGATCGTAACCGCTGAGCCTTACTTTGCCGTGCACCAGCCCAGCAACGTCGTCGTACTTGAGAACGTCGTGCGCAACGACACCAAGGGGACGAGCGAGGCGGTCAATGCCAAGTTTGAACTTATGGAGCGCGGAAGCTATATTCCCACCGGCTATAAGTTCGACCCCGTGGTTCTGGATGCGAAGTTGCCCCTCGAATTCCTCGAAGCACGAAACGCGCTGCGCATTGCTCAATCCGAGGGATCCGAAAGATATGCCAGTGACAGCTATCAACGCGCGTCTACGCTGATGGACACCGCGAACGGCTACGCTACGACCAGGCATTCCTCGAAGAAGGAACTGATCGCGACGTCGCGTGAAGCCGTACAGACAGCCGAGGACGCGCGCACAATCGCAGTTAAGAAGATGGATGAGGAGCGCCTCGCTGGGGATCGCCAGGACTCAGCCGATGCACAGGCCAGATCGCAGGCGCAAGCCGACGACGCAACCCGGCAGAAGGACTTAGCCGAGTCAGACACTTTGAGGGCGCAGAATGATACAGCAAGAGCCCAATCTGACGCCGCGCGGGCACGGTCTGAAGCTACAAGGGCGCAGGTCGACTCCCAGGCCAAGGCCGACGATGCAAACCGGCAGAAGGAACAAGCGCAGTCGGACACGCTCAAAGCCCAGTCTGACACAGCAACGGCACGGTCTGATGCGGCGAAAGCCCAGTCTGACATGGCTGCCAATCAGGCCGCATCGGTTGACAGCCGAGCGTTAGCGACCGCTGAAATCACCGAGGCTCGTCAGGATGCGGATCAATCGCGCCTGGAGGCAAAGGTCGCAAAGCAGAATGAAGAACATGCGGTGAGTGACAAGGCGGCCATGCGGGCCCAATTGTCTGAGCAGCTGAACAAGGTCCTTCAGACACGCGATAGCGTTCGCGGGCTTATCGTCAGCATGTCCGACGTGCTCTTTGACACAGGGAAATTCTCATTGAAGCCGGGCGCGCGGGAAAAGCTCGCGAAGGTTGCTGGAATTCTGATTGCCTATCCGAGCCTTGACATCGAAGTAGGTGGTTATACCGACAATGTCGGCGGCGACGATATGAACCAAAAGCTGTCTGAGAAGCGTGCCGACGCGGTGCGTGATTACCTGGTGGAACAAGGTGTGGCGACAGCATCGGTCAGCGCCAAGGGTTTCGGCAATGCTTTACCGGTTGCGTCCAACGATAATTCCGCAGGCCGCCAGGAAAACAGGCGAGTTGAACTGGTGGTGTCTGGTGAGGCGATCGGCAGCCCGCCAGATGTAACCACAGGTAGCCTGCGCTAGATGACTGGTACGCCAAGAGGTCGTGTACCTCGATTTCGTAGACAACCGGTACCTGTTCAATCGCTGGTAGCCGGGTCTGGCATAGCCATCAGGGTGTCCATGTAGGAGTACAACCGGCGCGGTCTCGAAAACGGGGCCACGCCGCAATATCGTCTTTCACTCAGAAGAGAGAGACGAAGATGCTCGCAACTGTACTCTTCGTGATTCTGGTTCTCGCGCTCTTGGGCAATTTGCCAAGATGGTCGCTCAGCAGAAGCTGGGGTTATGCGAGCATTTTAGGATTGGTTTTCAAAGACAAGATATTCGCTTGCCACAAAAAGAGACCGGCTTGTGCATAAACAAGCCTTCATCCTTTGCATCATGGTACGGCCGCGCGGTCCCATCTACCTTCGTTTCATCGTCCATCCGATGAGCGCTCCTGTGACGACCCCGAATGCAAACGTGGTCGCAACCGTAAGGGCGAGGTGTCGTTGGAGGCGACCGGTAGTGTCGTTCAAGAATTCCTCTGCCGCATCAGAACCATGTTTCGCTGCGTGGCTCACCATTCCCAGGCCATCCTCGATGGCATCGGTAATCGCGCCGGTTACGCGAGAGGCCTGTTGAGCTGATTCGGTGATGGTCTCAGCCGCATTTTCCGCTACAGTTCGTGACATAGTATTCTCCTCGTTCGTCCATTTCGGGCGACGCTCATCTTGAATGCTCAGTATTTCAACGCCGGGCATTGGAAAGCTGGCCAAAATTGATCGTCTCGCAAACTCAGCTGGACGGATCTTTTGCGTGACCCCCACGAACTTGGGCGGCCTCGGGATGCGTCGTGCGTTACTCCGTGGCCTGCGCAAGCCTGCTGTTACAACGAATCAAGAGGGCAAATGCCAAAGCGGTTCTTGCGGACTGAACCGCCGTATCCGCTTCCTGCCTGGCCCCATCTTCGAGGGGTTGCCTACACGTGCCCTTCCAAACCGGGGCGCAACAAAAAAGCGGCCGGAGGTCGAAATACCCGGCCGCTGAACGGACTCAACCTGCAATCAGTGCTGCTTGTCGGGATGAGCCTGCTGGGGCCTCGGCTGGGGTTGGCGAGACTGCATCGACTGCTGCTGGGCTGCGTGTCTATTCGCCAACTGTTGCGTCTGTTGCTGGTGCTTCTGCTCGACTTGCTGTGTCCGGGCGTCGTTAGCCTTCTGCTGAGTCAACCGCTGATGATCCGAATCCTGCTTCTGCTGGAGCCTCTGGCGTTCCTGGTCCTGCCGCGCAATCAAGGTCTCCTGCTGCTGTTGGTACTTCTTGTCAGCCTTGGCATTTCCGGAGTTTGCCGGCTCGGGGCGCTGGTATGGAGCAAGGTCCTTTGGATGGACAACACTTCGGGGCTGGTCGCTCTCTGAGCGTCTGGCCGGAGGCTCGACTCGCGGTCCGTTTGCCGCACCGGCGCTTCCAGGCCTTCCTGGCTCCAATACCCGCGTGGGTTCTGTCGCTTTAAGGTCATTCACTGGTTCCGGCCTGGCAGCGGTTGCGGCAGGCGGCTTGCCATGGTTAGTCGATGCCCGCAATTCCGGGTTGGCCCGCGCAGTCTGCACCCGTTCGATTTGGGCGGCTACAGGCGCGAGATGTCTCTGCCTTGCCGCGGCTTCCTGCCGCGAGCTGGCACGTGCCTCTATGCCGCCATTTCCGCCGTTAAAGCTGACGCGGCTGTCTCTGCCATGCTCCACCTTTTCGTCGTAGACATTGTGAATGTTCCTCACATCAATGTGGCTCTCCGACCGGTTATAGAAGAAGTGTTCGTGGTCCCAGCGGCCGCCGCCGTACCCTTCGCCATAGTAACCATACCCGTAGTTGATCCCGCCATAGAACCCAACCTCGGGGCCCCAATAGCCTTCGTTGAAACGATACCCGCGATCTCCCCAGCCCCAATAGCCGGGTGTCCACAGATAGCCGACTTCGGGAGCCATTACCCATTCACCGTCCACCCAGTAGTAATCGGACACGCTGTTGTCATACGCCCAGTAGCCTGGTGTCCACAGATAGCCGTCGCCGGGGCAAATGGGCTGCTCGAACACGAGCAGAGCAGGCGGGCCAATCGAGACGGATATGTTCACCTGCCCGAACAGGCTGGCCGGCATGGCCAATGCAAGAAACGCTAACAATACACGGATGGTTCGCATAAGAAATCCTCTTGACCAGGCATCCTTCGATTGCTCGTCAGCGCAATACCAACGTGAGCTACGAGGGCTGCAAGGCGACGCGGTTTACACGTCCTGATCAAGGCTCGCACCGATGACAGGCCAAGTCTGTGTATTAATGCTCATCCGCCGCGCATGGCGCACCTGAATCCGTAGTTGATTTGAGCGCGCAGGTTAATACAGATATCGATCTCTACACAACAAACATCGCGACGCCTGCCGCGAACATGGCCGCCGTCGTAACGGCAACGACAATCCAACCCAGGCGGGAACTCGGCTGACCCTGCATCAACTTCCTGTCCGCAGCGACGATGAGAATCGCGACCAGAAGGAAGGGAGCCAGTAGCCCGTTGATAACGGCCGTCCAGTAGAGCGCTTTGACCGGGTTGATGCCGATGAAGTCCAGGGCGACGCCCGCTCCCGTCGAGACCAGAATCAGGGCGTAAAACCAGCGCGCCTGCCCGAGTTTCCTGTTCAAACCCTGGCGCCAACCGAGCGTCTCAGCGAACGCGTATGAGGTCGATCCCGCCAGGGTGGGAATGGCAAGGAATCCGACACCGACTATACCCAGCGTGAACAGGGTCGCAGCAAAACTGCCTGCAAAGGGCCGAAGCGCCTCAGCGGCCTGGCGAGACGTCTGAATGTTCGTGATGCCGTGCCGGTTGAGGGTGATGGCCGTAGTCAGGATGATGAAAAACATGACCAGGTTCGAGAAGAAGGCTCCCACGCCCACATCGATGGTTCTCAGATCCAGCTCCTTGGATGTTGCTCCTCTTCGTTGGGCAAGCGAACTCTGGCCTGCCGACTTCTCCTCTTCCACTTCCTCGCTCGTCTGCCAAAAGAACAGATAGGGACTGATGGTGGTACCGAGGATCGCGACCAGCGTGGACCATTCATTTCTGGTATGCGGCAGAGAAGGAATCAGCGTATCGCGCAGCACCTTGCTCCAGTCGGCTCCCACCACAAACGCGGTAATGGGGTATGCAAGGAGCACCAGCACCAGCCATTTGAGCAGGTCAGCGATTTGGCGATATCGGAGCCGGATCGTAGCCCACGAGATGAGAAGCGCGAACCCCGACACAAACCAGTGGGAATTGATGCCGGACAGCATGGAAGCTGCATCCGCCATGCCCGCAAGGTCGGCCGCAATGTTAATCGTATTGGCGATCAAGAGGGCAATGACAAAGACAAGAAGCAGCCATCTCGGAAAGCGCTGTTTGAGATTCCCGGCCAAACCCTTTCCCGTTACCTGGCCGATGCGGGCGCACATGATTTGCACCGCGGCCATCATCGGCCACGTGAGGAGGGCTGTCCATAGTAGTTTGGTTCCGAGTTGCGCGCCGGCAACCGAGTACGTGGCAATGCCGGATGGGTCGTCGTCAGCAGCCCCGGTAATGATCCCCGGCCCGAGCGACTTCAGCAGTGGTCGAATCCAGCGAGATGGGAGAGATGCCGCCACGAGAACGTTGGGGTGTGCATTCCCTTCAGATCAATTTGCTCGAGACATCAGGGCGCACCGTGGCCGTGCGGCCCCAAATCCTCCACGAGAACAATAGTTAGCGCGCATTTTCTCGGCTGGTTCAGACTCACGGCCACGACCCGACATATCATACATTCGGAAGGTCTTCTTCGGGCGATCAGCCTTGGACCGGGATCGCATTTTGGCCAGGGACAGGTTCCTTCTTCTCATGCGAATCACCCGAAAGGGAACCTGCCTTCTGACTGGAAGCTGAACTCAGCAGAAGCTTGCGACGAAGTAACCTCTTTTTGCGGGATTTGTAGAATCGCGCCTTATCACCATTTCGCTCTGACATATGACTGAATTCCTCCATTAGTGGAATTATGTGCGCCGCATTTCGCGGCCAAAAAGCTTTGTGGATTGCCCGAGCGCGGCCTGTGATTCCATCTCGCCCGCGCATCTCCGTTCCCGGTGGTGTCCTGGCCACAGTGGTGCAGTATGCCATCGGCAGCAATCGTTACGCAGGTCAATTTTGCTCGTTCTGACCACGCCGGAGCCGGGGCGAGGTTTACGTAGGGCTATAACGTAGGCGTGTCCTGTACCTTCGGCAGGCCGCGGGGCAAGCAAGCCTCAAAACCATTTCATACTGCCACCACGGCCTGTTGTGATGCAGAAGTGTGCATTTGTGCACAGGATTCGGGCTTTTTGAGACATAGGCTTATTGTGAGAATGGCTCCACGTGCCAGCTCAGTGAGGAAGCCCAAATGTCTGAACTGCCGGTTTCGATGCTCGTCGTTGCGGCGATTGTCGTCCTCTACCTGCTCAACTCGATCAAAATTCTCCGCGACTACGAGCGGGGGGTGATCTTCCGGTTGGGCCGCTCCCTGCCCACGCCAAAGGGGCCTGGGATCGTCCTGGTCTTCAGACCGATCGACCAGATGGTGCGCATTTCTTTGCGTCAGCAGGTGTTCGTGGTTCCGGCCCAGGACGTGATTACTCGTGACAACGTCACTCTCAAGGTGGACGCCGTGATTACCCTCTACGTCGTCAAACCGAATGACGCCGCCATCAGGGTGGTCGACTACGTGAACCAGACCTCGCAGTTCGCCCAGACCACGCTGCGGTCGGTGCTGGGCGAGGTCGAGCTGGATGAGTTGCTGAGCCATCGGGACAAGCTCAACCTGCGCATCCAGACCATTATCGACCAGAGGACGGAACCGTTCGGCGTGAAGGTCGTATCGGTGGAAGTGAAGCAGGTGGACCTGCCCGAGCAAATGCAGCGCGCCATGGCCAAGCAGGCCGAGGCGGAACGCGAAAAGCGCGCCAAGATCATTCATGCCGAAGGCGAGTTCAACGCCGCGCAAAAGCTGGTGGATGCCGCCGCACTGCTGGCCACGGAGCCCATCACCATCCAACTGCGCTACTTGCAAACGCTCACTGAGATTGGTGTGGAGAAGAACACCACGATCGTCTTTCCACTGCCGGTGGAGATGCTCTCACTGTTCCAAAAACTGCAGTCGCCGGCAAAACCGGAAGCTGCCAAGCCGTAGAACCCAACGAACTGTAGGTTCTTACTTGCAGATTGTTTCTAACGAGCGGGTCATGCCAAACCGCTTGTTACTGTGCGCACCTCAAAGCCCGAGCCCCTGACGGAATTGCAACTTCGTCATGATTCCCGCCTCCACTGATCTTGTAGGTTTGCTTTGACACCTATAGAGGCTGCGGTCCGGCTAGCTGACATGGACGACGGGACGATGGCTGATGTCCAGGACGGCTTTGCGCAGGACTTCGTGGGTGAGGGGAGCCGCGTCGCCTTCGCCTAGAAAGAGGAATCGGAACATGTTGGCGACCGGGTTGCCTTCCTTCCATTTGAAGTAGATGTGCGGCACGCGGCCAGTCATGTTTTCGATGTGGATGAGGAGAGCTGCGATGGAGTTCGCGACCATGGGGCTGCGCGCATAGAGGATGCAGTGGTTGTCGAAACGTTTGCCCTGGACGGAGAGACGTTCGCTGAATTCGGAGGCATCGGTGCGTTCAATTTCGAGGAAGACGATCTTCTCATGCGCGCGAAGGCCGTGCTTGGTGCGGAGCAGGTTGTCCACGCGCCGGAAGTCTTCAGGTGTACGCGGCTTGGGGCGTCGGGGGACGAAGCGAACGGGCTGATCGCCAACCGAATGGACAATATCGGCCGCTTCGGGAGAGAGTTCGACGCCGGTGATGCGCAACTCGGTCGAGCGGGTAGCGCGCGAGACGAAGGAGACGAAGAGGATGGAGAAGATGAAGAAGCAGGAGATCTTCAGACCTTCAGGGCGTTCCCAGATATTCATGAGTGTGGTGTAGACGAAGACAAGGGTCACGAGGAGGAAGGGCAGGCGGGCTCGGGTTTTCCACACCGAGATAGTGACCGCGCATGCGGCCGAGGTGATGAGGACGAGAACACCGGTAGCGTATGCGCCGCCCTGGGCGTCGACATTGGCGTAGAAGCCGATGGTGACGAAAAAGGCGACGCCCATAAAGACAAGGACAAGGGGCCGTGCGGCGCGCGCCCATTCGGGGGCCATCCCGAAGCGCGGCAAGTAACGAGGGATCAGGTTGAGCAGGCCCGCCATGGCGGAGGCGCCGGCAAAGGCGAGGATGAGGATGGTGCTGATGTCGTAGACGGAGCCGAAGACATTGCCGAAGTACTTGTGGGCGAGGTAGGCGAGGGCTCGGCCGTTGGCCTCGCCGCCATCGGCAAAGGCGCGTGACGGGATGAGGATGGTGGTTACGAAGCTTGTGGCGATGAGGAAGATACTCATGATCCCCGCAGCCGTCACCAGAAGCTTTTGCGTGTTGCGGATGCGAGCGTCGAGGTCTTCACCGGAGATGAGCGGCATAACCGCGACGCCGGTTTCGAAACCCGAAAGGCCAAGGGCGAGACGAGGGAAGAGGAGGAGACAGACGACGGCGATGGCGAGCCAACTGGGGTGTTGAGCGAAGACCGCGCTCTTCCATTCGGCGACAAGGTGAGGATGGTGGAGGACCTCAAAGAGCGCTCGCACGGTGACGATGGCGTTCAAGAGGAGGTAGGAGGCAACGAGGACGACAGCGATGCCGATGGCTTCTTTAAAGCCTTTAAGGAAGATGGCGCCGAGTATGGCGAGCAGCAGGAGAGTGACGAGCATCTGGCTGGTGAGCCACTTGGCGGCGAAAGGGTTGTGAACGAAGTGAGCAGCAGCATCGGCAGCCGAGAGGGTCATGGTGATGATGAAGTCAGTAGTGGCGAACCCCAGAAGGACGAGGACGAAAATCTTGCCGCCCCATTCGGGAAAGAGGCGCTCGAGCATGGCGATGCTCCCCAGGCCGTTGGGGCTTGACCGGGCGACGCGCCGATAGAGCGGGAGGGCTGCAAAAAGCGTAACGAGGACCAGAACCAGCGTTGCAATCGGGGAAAGGACGCCGGCGGCGAGGAAGGCGATGCCGGGCTGGTAACCGAGCGTCGAGAAGTAGTCCACGCCGGTGAGACACATGACGCGCCACCAGGGATGGACGTGTTCGGCCGCGCCGAATACGCCTTTGGGTAGCCTGAGGTCGGCGAGGAGCCAATCGGTCAAAGCTCGAATCATCATTTATGACGTGCCAAACAGGGCCAGAAGAATCCAATTCACTTGGATGCCGGGTTTAGTGCAGTGCGGCAGAAGGTAGGATTGCGAGATATGGAAAACAACAAGGAAATCGGAGAAGTTGGCCGGAATACGTCGATCGTGGGGTCGCTCAAGACATACAGCGGAGACTCTCAGAAGATCTCTAGCTCGAGCGCGCGATTGAAAACGGAGAAAGTGGGATCTGGCTGGATCCGACCGGAGGAGAACATGCGAAGGCGCATTCAGTGACAACCAGCATTATCGGGTCCCAGAATTCGCCTTCACAGTTTCAACGCCTCAACGATAAGACAGGGTTTGTTGTTGACCCACCTTACTGCGGATGCTGGTCGTGGTCGCGTTCGTGATTGCGCGGAGCGGGCCGGACTGAGTCAATGGTGCCGTCGCGGTCGGCGAGAACGTAGTTGCCATCAATCTGCCGCCACTCGTGGCCCTCGGGTGGGCGGTTCAGGTGGTTCGCGCGATAGTCCACCGTATCTCCGCGATTCCAGTCCTCCTGACGCACGCGTGAGCCCTTCTTCCACTCATTGTGCTGGCGATAAGTGCCATTGTCGTGGCGATCCTGCGACTGCGCCTGATCGTGGCGATCCTGGTCGGGATGCTCCTGCGTTAACGCCGGCAGGCAAGTGAGGGCCGCTGCCAGGATAGGGAGTGCAAGCACTCTAATACTTTGATTCATAGTTACTCCTTGCTACTTCGATTCCCCTGACTAGAGTGCTGTTGCCCGCGCATGCATTCTCGCTGCAAACAAGGTGTTCTCTTCCCTTGCGACCAGGCTGCCACGCAGTCACGATGCGATCTGCGGGCGCGGCTACGCTTCACTAACCGGTCATGCCACTTCTTTCCTGTCCACGATCGTCGGTACCTGAACCAATTCGTCAAATAGAGAGCGGTAGTGAATCATTGCCGTTCTCAGATCCTCCGTGGTTGCTTTCTCAACTCGCAATGCAATCTCACGCCCGGAGCGGTAGTTCTCGACTACCCGGGGATGATCGACGGAAATGTCGGCGGCGCGTTGATCGAAATCGGATACGGGATAGCCACGGGCTTTCATCACTGCAGACACCAGGTCATCGGCTTCTGTGACCGCCCCCCTTGGGGAGTCGACAAACTGAGACTGTACATACGCCCACCGTTTTGAAAAGCGATCGTGTTCCGTCGAATCCAGATCCCGGATCTTCAGCTTTTCGACGCGCTTTTCGCGAGCCTCCAATTTCGACTCAGCTTTTCGCTCTGACCCGTGCGTCAGCACTGCACGGTCATACTCACGCCCGAACTTTTGCCGCAGGCCTGCAGAGGTACGACTGCGCTTTCGCACGTACAACCAAACCAGCACGGCGACGACCAGAATTACCACCGCGGCCAAAGCAATCATCTTAGGATCGAGCATATCCAGGTTCATTGAAGCCTCCGTGAAGCGAGATAGTTGCAAGATCCGTTACTTGTCGAAAGAACCTTGCAAAGGATAATCATCAAACCTTCAACCAAAGTAAAGCTGGTCAGTATTGACCGGCGTTAAATTCGGTCCTGGCGTGCCAAACGACAAGTTCGGGAGGACTTTCACGGAGCCTCCCGAAGTTCCGGGAGAGAGACCGGCGGTTTCATAGGCGACGAGCCTGCCCGTCCTATGGACATCGCACAGGGAAATATGCTAGCTTCTTTGCAATGTCCAAAGGAACGGCGATGGGCGAGGGTAAATCGGAAGTACTGCAGGGAACGCTGGACCTGATGGTTTTGAAAACGCTATATGCGATGGGCCCCCAGCACGGGTTCGGAATCGCGCGGCGAATCGAGCAGGTCAGCGACGGCGTTCTTGACCTCAACGAGGGAACGGTATATACCGCGCTGCTGAGGCTGCAGCAACAGGAGTGGATCGCGTCCAAATGGGGAACAAGCGAGAACAACCGGCGTGCGCGCTTCTACTCGATCACAAAACAGGGTGCAAAGCAGTTGGAGCGGGAAACCGAGAACTGGGAGCGGGTAGCAGGCGTCATGGAGCGGGTCCTGAAACTCGAGAGGCAGGGGTGACACCGTGGGCAGACTGCGAGCGATGTGGGCGAGACTGAAAGGGCAGGCGGTGCAAAGTCGCGAAGACGATGCGTTCGCTGATGAAATCCGCGAGCACATTGGGCTTCTTACGCAGCATTATCAATCGCAGGGAATGGGCGCCGAAGATGCGGCCCTGGCGGCCCGTCGTCAGTTCGGCAACGTCACTCAATTAAAGGAAATGCAGCGATGGCAGAGGGGCATGCTTTCTCCAGCCGAGTGGGGCCGCGATCTGCGTTTCGGTATGCGCATGCTCGCCAAAAAGCCAGGATTGCATGTGGCAATGGTGATCGCCTTGGCCCTCGGGATCGGCGCGAACACCACCGTATTCAGCATTGTGGATGCGGTGCTCCTGCGTCCTTTGCCATACGCGCATCCGGAGCGGTTGATGGAGGTGCGGTCGCAGCATTCGGCCGCGTTGCAGGACGGATCAGTCTCCTATCCAGACTTTTTTGACTGGCGTGCCCAGAACCGCAGCTTCGCTGAACTGGTGTCGTATCACGGCGAGTCACTCACCCTGACGGGCGTGGAGCGGCCGGCTCATCTCGACGGCGAAGTAGTGAGTTGGAACTTGCTGCCGCTGCTGGGCGTGAACCCTGAACTTGGACTGGGCTTCCGGCCAGAGGATGAAAAGCTCGGCGCGCGGATGGTTCTCATCAGCCGCGCACTCTGGGTCTCGCAATTCGGATCAGACCCCCGAATCGTTGGCCGTACGATGCACCTCAGCGGTGAAGCCTACACGATTGAGGGAGTCATGCCGGCATCGTTCCGGTTCCCCGCCGATGCGCCGCAGAACACGTTCTGGACCACGCTCGCCGTTGACAACAATGGGACGCCGGGGGCAACCACCGCCAATCGCGGCGATCATGAGCTGGCGACTATGGGACGTTTGAAGCCAGGCATGAGCGAGGCGCAGGCTGATGCTGAGATGAAGGCAATCGCGGCTGGTCTGTCCCGAAAATATCCCGCCAGCAATACGCAAAACAACTCGGCGCATGTACAGAGCGAGCTCAAGGCGATGTTGGGTGACACGCGCACGCTCCTGTTGGTCATTCTTGGAGCGGTTGGCTTAGTGCTGCTCATTGCCTGCGGCAACGTTGGCAATCTGCTCCTGGTGCGGGCCCGTGAACGCGCGCGGGAGATGGCGATGCGCTCCGCTCTGGGTGCAAATCGTGCCCGCCTGGTTCGGCAGCTCCTGGTTGAGAGCCTGATTGTGAGTGTGTTGGGCGGGATGGCAGGATGCACCCTCGCCTTTGTATCCACGCCCGCAGTGCTGCGCCTCATTGGCGACAGTGTGCCGCGGGCCGCCGACGCAGGCGTCAATCTGCCCGTGCTTGGATTTGCCCTTGCGGCTTCGCTGGCGTCGGGCCTCATCTTTGGTCTCATCCCTGCCCTTACCTCCGCGCGAGGCGACCTGTTATCGCCACTGAAGGAGGGCGGCAGAAGCGAGACGGACGTGCGAAATCGGCTCGGCTCTCTGGTCATTATGGGACAGGTAGCTCTGGGAATTGTCCTGACCGCCGGCGCAGGGCTCCTTGTCGCCAGCTACGCCCACCTCGCGCACAGCGACGAGGGCTTTAGACCGGATCATCTGCTGACATTCATGTTCGAAACTCCCGACTCGCGATACGTGAATAACCGGTTGGACTTCTATCGCCAATATTTCGAGAAGCTGAGAGCGCTGCCCGGCGTGGAAGCAGTCGGCGGATCGCTCATTCTGCCAATGACCGACAACAGCGTGCACATCAGCTTCGAAAATCCTGAGCACCCTCTGCCGCCAGGGCAACTGGAGGATGCGAGATTCGATCTCGTTTCCTCAGACTACTTCCGGACAATGAACATACCCCTCCTTTCAGGACGCGACTTCTCTGATGCGGACACAGTGAAGGCGCTACCGGTGATGATCGTGAGCCGGGGCTTTGCAAAGAAGTTTCTTCACACTGAGAATGTGATTGGCAAGAAGCTGAAACCCGAAGCCGGCAACGATGGCCCTGTCATGCGTGAAATCGTGGGAGTGGTCGGGGACGTCCGGCATGGCGCTACCTCGCGCGATCTCGACCCTGGTTACTATCTGCCGGTAACCCAGTTTCCGAAAGCGTGCTGCATCTATTTGGTCGTCCGCACTCAGGTGGAACCATTGAGCCTGGAGCCGGCAGTGAAGAACCTTGTGGCCTCGATGGACCGCGATATTCCGGTGACCGATGTGCGCACGATGCAGGACCGGATCGGACTTGAACTCGCGCAGCCGCGCTTCGCCATGGTGCTGCTCAGTGTGTTCTCCGGTTTGGCGCTCGTGCTCACCCTCGTCGGCCTTTACGGAGTAATGGCCTACTCGGTCGCGAAACGCAGGCGCGAGATCGGCGTGCGGCTGGCGCTGGGAGCGCCACGCGCGATGGTATTCCGCATGGTATTACAACAAGCTGCGATGCTGGTAATCATCGGAATTGGAATCGGAATCATGGCAACGCTGGCGTCCGGGTCCATATTGCAGTCCTACCTTTACGGAACTGGTGCGCGCAACCCGCTGGTCCTGGCAGGTGTATGCGTACTGGTGGCGACAACAGGATTGTTGGCTGCCTATCTGCCGGCGCGTCGGGCAATGCGGGTGGATCCATCGGTAGCCCTGAGATACGAGTGACTCCACCCTGCGAGTCTCCTCGGAAGTTGTTGCAAGCCCCACTCCGCGTCAAAGTGGATTGCCCAATTCGATCCGACGGTTTTATTTGCTCTCGAAATGGTAGTAGAGCGCTCCTTTGGTCACGTTTGTGGCAGCCAGAATCGATGCTGGCACTCTGGAATCCAGATCGGTAGACCTCCTGATAACCCGCTTTCAGCAAGCGGTTTCGCGTGCGCTCTGGATCACGGGATTTTCGCTTCGGAAGACCCCTAACATAGATGTCGGATGTTTAGGATCATCGCGCGAAGTATCCGGATCGCGCTTTCATCCAGGAACCACGACCTATTTCCGCGCGCCTCCCTTGAAATTCGCTGGCGGCTCAAACAGCGATCGCGCCGGCTCATTCAATTGCACGTTTGTGAGTTGATACGTCGTTTTCCCGTAGCGTGGATCGTCGGTAGTCGACTCCACGACTGCCGAGATCGCGGGTGCGAACCACGTCTCCCTCACAATTGAGATGGGCTTCTCATTGCCAACGGCGCCGGCCGGAATGGTGATCGTCTGCCGCGTGCCAGTACAGTCCACTCCCTCGATGTTCCGGGTTCCCAAATCTTCCTTCACCACGTCGCGCTTGTCGTCCATGGTCAGCGCCACGACGGCGTTGGAATCACCAGAATGCTCATCCCGGAACTTGATCAACATGGGCCCCGGCGCGGTCTCTGCTCCCTCATCGCCGTCCTTCGTCACCTTTATCATGGTCCGCTTCGCTTCATCCTCGGCATTTTGCTCGTCGACAACCTTGCGCGACCGCTGCACTTTATCGGCCGACTTCGAGGCCGGGTCCAGCACAAAAGACAACCCGTTGACAGGGTCGTCGACGAACACCTTCATCTCGTGCGGCGAGGGATGTTCGGGGTCCACATTGCCGAATGTCTGTTCGCGCCGCGTCCGCCCCTCGCTGTCGCGGTAAAACTTGCTCACGTTTCGATGGACAATCCGATTCCCGTCAGCCAGGCTCTGGACTGTCTCTGTCGTAGTGTCGGCCGAATACGGCTTGCCCTTCACCACCTTGGGGTCTGCCGCAATGATCTGCAGCGTTACGTTTTGCTGTCCTTCCTGCCCCTCGCCCGGTTCATTGTTCGGCTGCGCGAGCAGAGCCACATCGGGATGTTTCTCCTGCTGGCCGGCGTCTTGCCCGCCCTCGGCCGTCGTTTCCTGTGCTCGCGCAACGAGGGCCAAACCCATCGCAGCCGAGAGCAGCGCCATGCCCACCCAGAATCCACGCATTGTCTTCATCACAACCCCTCCCTTGATTTTGAAAAATTACCGGACATGAACTAACGAACGATGCGGATGGCGCGCGGAAGCCCGTCTTCGCCAACCACAAACTCCGCCAGCATGGTTTGCGCGACGGCATCGGCCGGCGCTTCCAAACCATACTGCTGAAGATCACTTCCTCTTAGCTTGATCCGCACGACACTCAACTCCGCCGCGGGTGGCAGCCCTTCACTCACCGGCAGGGGCACAAACTCGTCCAGCGAATTCCAGGCGGCCTGTTTCGCAGAGGAATTACGATGGCTTGCGCGGGCTGTCTCCGCCTTACGGACCGGCACAGACTTTGGAACCCTTTGGCTCCCCGTGACTCGCGCCGACGGAAGCATTGGCTCTGGCCTGACTTGGGGCACAGTCCTCGTCTGTTGATTTTGCGGTTGATGACTTCTCCGCGTTTGCCAAATGACCCTGGCAGTTCCAAGCGCTCCTAGCAGGATCACCACTGCAGCAAAGGTCCATTTGAGTCTTGACCTTGGCGTGCCGGTGGCATATTTCCTGGTGCCGGCCGCAGCGCGCAACACGGGTTCCAGCCTGTCCGGGGCGCCAATTGCCCGATGCTCGCGCCCAATCTCTGCCAGGATTTCGTCCACCTTCCTATCGGCCGTCATCGACCCTTCCTCTCCGTGTTTGCGATCTCCGCACGCAGCACATCAGCCAGTCGCGCTTTCGCTCGGTGAAGCCTGGAGCGCACCGTGCCTACCGGCACCGCGAGCACGTGCGCGGCCTGTTCGTAGCTCAACTCCTCGAGCGCGCACAGGATCACCACTTCGCGCAGAACTGCTGGCAATTCATCCATTCCGGCCCGCACCGCCGCAACGGCTTCACCCCGCAGCAATAACTCCGCGGGCCCATCGCCGGGACAGGGTAATTCCGCCGCGCTTTCTTCATCGAAATCGAACGCCGCCGGCGCGTCGTTTCTTTCCAGATGCTTCCAGAGCTTCCGTCGTGCGATCCCGCAGAGCCACGTGGGAAGGGTTCCCCGTCCGGCATCGAAGCGGTCGATTTGGGTGAGCAGTGCCAGGAAAACCTCTTGCGTAATCTCCTCCGCGACCGCGTCATTTCTGCTCATTTGCAGGGTGAACCGGTATACCAGCCCGCCATGTCTCCGATAGAGCGCGGCCATCGCCTCACCACTGCCGGCGAGCGCCGCTCGATGCAGCTCCTCGTCGCTCAACTCGCCGTCCAGCCGCCTGCGCCGTAGCCGCTCAAACATAGACATCCATGATTACCTGTCGCGCCCAAAAAGTTCCCTGGTGCGAAAAAAAACTGTGACAGCCGGGACCATAAATGTCCCCTTTCTTCCCTTTCAACCCCGAGTCGACGGCAGGCCGGCGAGAATTGCATTGTTTTAGCGCGGACATTTGCGGGGATCTCGCTTGGGCCTCAAGTGATCAAACAGGGCGCTCCGTCCATCCCCGGCTCGCCGGCTCTGGAATCAGCCTCGGCGATTTGGCACAAGTCGAGGATCGATCGGTATATTTGCAATTGGATTTTCCCTTTGCACTTCTACAAGAGACGACGTATGGTCTCCCTTGTAGAAGCAAAAGGGGTAGAGATGACGGCCGAGCGCATTGATCTTCCGCAAGGCACTTTGGACCTACTCATCCTGAGAACATTGTCCCTTGGCCCGCAACACGGCTGGGCGATTTCAGAGCGTGTTCTGCAAATCTCCGACGACGTGCTGCGTATTCAGCAGGGCTCTCTGTATCCAGCCCTTCATCGTTTGGAGAGGCGTGGGTGGATCAAGGCGAAATGGGGCGCATCGGAAAACAACCGCCGCGCCAAGTTCTACGAGTTGACCAGGACCGGCCAAAAGCAGCTGGCAAGCGAGCACGATGCGTGGGAAAGGCTGACGGCTGCCGTTGCCCAGGTCCTGCGAGCGGTCTAGGAGGCGTTTGGATGTTGCGTGACCTCTATATTCGCCTTCGTTCCCTCTTTCGTCGCTCAAAGGTGTTGGCCCCGATTACTTCCCAACCATGAAGATCCCACTCCTCGAAGGACGCTTTTTGAACTCGGCCGACACCGCCAACACGAATCGCGCTTTGGTGAATCGCTCCTTTGTGACAAAGTATCTCGCCGGGAGAAATCCCCTGGGTATGCACTTGGTGAGGATCCGCAGGATCCGCAGTGGGAAATCATCGGCGTCGTGGGAGACACGAAATTCGATACTCCGCGCAGTGATGACGCGCCTACGGCATTCATGCCGCTGGCCTCGGGCGGAGTCTCATTTGAGATTCGAACCGCGCCCGCTCCCGCCATTCTGATGCGCGCCGTGCGCAGTGTTGTAAGCTCCGTCAGCGCGAATCTTCCCGTGCTGCGTATGCGCACGCAGTCCGACTCGATCGACCGCCTGCTGTTCAACGAGCGTCTGGTTGCGCGGTTACTTGGCCTGTTCGCAGCCTTGGGCCTGATGCTCGCCTGCATCGGCGTTTACGGGCTTTTGTCGTATGAGGTGAGCCGACGTACACGCGAGATCGGCATCCGCACCGCTTTGGGAGCGCAGCGCGGCGCCATTTGGTCTATGGTGGTTCGGCAAGGGATTCTACTGGTTGCTCTCGGTGCGTTCGCGGGCTGCGGCGCGGCTTTCGCTGTCACACGGCTGCTCACCAGCCTTCTAAATTCCGTGCGTCCAACTGACCCGTTTACATACGCGCTCACCGCGGGGGCTCTGCTGATCCTCGGAATCCTCGCCTGCTCACTCCCGGCGCGCCGCGCGACGCGCGTTGACCCTATAGCCGCGCTCCGCTGCGAGTAACAGGGGTTGCACGGCTTTTGGGCCAAGTCGGTGTCAACCTTCATCGATCAGCTGATTACGATACGGCCAGCGGGCTCTACGGCACCAGCGGGACGGATCTGCTCACGTTCGCAGTGGTCTCTGGGGTGCTGCTGGCGACGGCGACAGTCGCCATCTTGATTCCGGCGATGCGGGCGGCCCACGTTGAGCCCACCGTCGCACTGCGGTACGAGTAGGCAGCCCGCGGGTGGTGGTTCGGCTTATGGCTGAGCACGATCGCTGACGATCTCGGGCTTGGCTACTCCCAGCGAAATACCTTTGTCGAAATCGCTGTAAAAAGGAGAAACGTCACCGTCAGCGCCGCTAGTTATGTCCCAACGGCTAAATCCGAGCACACAGGATGATTGCGGTCTCTTCCTCAACGCGGCGCTGGAGTGCTTTCCATGGCCGCTCTAGACGGCGACTTTCGAGTGCCTATGGACACTCCCGCTGGCACCCGCCTGCTCCTGCCATCGTTGAGCATTTACGCCCATCACCAGGAGCCACAGGAATACCAATCCTTCGGCAACGAGGACGGCGGCCAGGATGTACGGGGAGAGATACTTTGCCAGCGATGGTGACAGATAGGTGAGCCAACACAAACCCGCGATCGCCATCAGCGCGCCCAGAATCTTTGGCACGAAGTCCGACCTGAAAATGAGGTAGCCGATCAGGATCCAGTAGAATCCGTGAAAGCCCAGGCCGATGTTCACGCGGTTAGGCAGAATCTGAAGAAGCTCCAGGGCGAGTGCCACCAGGTTGAAGATCGCTGCGAGCAAAGAGAGGTTCCGATTCACCGGCTTGAAGATCGCATAGAAGAGCAGCGTCCCCGCGACCATGCCCGATACCTCGATGATGCCCGCCGCGATGTCCGCCGCAAAACTCAACTTGCCACGAGCGAAGAACTCGGTGAACGCTGACGTCAGTACGACGAGCGCAAGAATGAGACCGGCAATCCGGGCCTTGAGATGCGCCGGAGCCTCTCGAAACCGTTCCATCCATACAGTTGCGCTCATGCCGTTTCCTCCTGAGGCGAACTATTGAATCAAGGGCATGCGTTTTCGTGCTGCGCTCGACTGCTCGTTCCGGGCTTGGGGATTTTGCTGCGCCTTTGCCATCCAGTCCATCATTTTCCCGGGTCTCAGCAGGGGAACACTCGATGAGTGGTTCCTCCCCAAATTTTCCGACACCGATATCAGCCCTATAGGCGGCACAGGCACCCGCAAGGGCGTGCAGCATCGAGCTATCTATCACAGTGAGCGCTCAAATAGCCTTTTGGATGGGCAATACTGCTCACAAGACGGGCGTAGAGTGGGTTTCGTGGGGAACCGCCGCCAGTTGGCGGGAAACCGGACTGAGTTCTGAACGAAGCGCTGGAGTCGATATCTTCGTGTTGCCAGTGGTTAGTCGCCGACTCCCTTGAAACTCCCCGCTTAAGCCACCCGGCCGGAGCCGCCTGAACAGCGGCGGCAATCTCTACGCGGCCGACCAGGGCGTGCGTGATCATAATCATAGAGTCGCGAGCCGGAGGTATGAAATCACTTGAGTGTTGCAGGGATCGATTTCGGAACCACAAACAGCTCGGTCGCGTTCCTCACCTCGAACGTGGGAATCGAGCTTGCGTCGTTTACGTTTATGGGCAGCGAAACTCTCTCGTTTCGCTCGGTCCTTTATTTCGAGCAATTGAAGGCGCCCGGGGGGATGAAGCGAACCCACGGACTATCTGGGCCCGCAGCGATTGAGCGCTATCTCGAATCCGAGGAAAAGGGTCGGCTGATCCAGTCTTTGAAGTCCCACCTGACGAGCCGTACGCTAACGGGGAGCGAGGTGTTCGGTCGACGGCACCGGCTGGAGGAACTGATTTCCCGCATCCTCACCGACCTTCGCAAACATGCAGAAAAGCAGTTTGAACGCCCGATTCGGAATGTGGTAGTTGGCCGGCCGATTCGTTTCGTGGGTGCCGACAGCGACGAGGACGACGACTTTGCCGTTGCACGACTGCGCGAGGCCTTCCAGATTGCCGGATTCGAGCAGGTCGAATTCGAACTCGAGCCGGTGGCGGCGGCATACGCTTACGAATCGACCCTTGATCATGACGAACTGATCCTGATCGGCGATTTCGGAGGCGGCACGAGCGATTTTTCTTTGCTGCGAGTGGGGCCCGAGACGAAAAAACGCAGCCATGGAAAGAGGGACATGCTGGGCTACAGCGGCGTTGGACTCGCCGGCGATGCATTTGACGCCCGTATTGTTAAAAAGCTGGTGTCGCCTGCCCTGGGGTCGAACTCCGAGGCACGCTCCCTGAACAAGATTCTCCCCGCGGTGCCGGCCTGGATTTATGCCAACCTGGAACGTTGGCATTACCTCTCATTTCTGCGCACCAACAATGTTCGCGAGATCCTGAAGAGCGCCCGGGCGCGCGCGCTGGAGCCTGAGAAAATCGAAGCTCTCGTTGCGATCGTGGAGCAGGACCTCGGTTACCAACTTCACCAGGCCGTCCAGCGGGTGAAGTTTGCGCTAACCCAGCACGAGTCGGCGGAGTTTCGCTTTCACGAGGGCGGCCTGGATCTTCGGATTCCCATCACGCGGCGCGAATTCGAGGCATGGATCGCCGATGATCTCAAGGCAATCGAGGAATCGGTGGATTCGTTGTTGAAAACTGCAGGTACGCATCCCCGCGATGTTGATCGGGTGTTTCTCACCGGAGGAAGTTCGTTCGTCCCGGCTGTCAGGCGCATCTTTGCCAGCCGTTTCGGGAAAGAGCGAATCCGCGGAGGGCACGAGTTCACATCGGTTGCGCAGGGACTTGCGTTGCGCGCGCGTGAGATTGGCGAGACTTTGTGAATACTCACCGGAGTCAGGTGCTCCAGTCACCCCCTGGATTCACTCGCTACGTTCTTTCATGAAAGTTCGGCGCGATCTTTCTTAAGATGGACCGGATCCGGCTACTTTCCCTAAGGCTTTTCACTTTACCTGCGATCTTCGCGAGACACTCCCGGGTTGGGGTCCTTGGCGTGGCCGCCCGCATTTTCCCGTCGAAGCTGCTTGTTCACGTACATGGCGGCATCTCCCGCACACAAAAGCAGCTCCCTGGTTGCTCCGTCTTCCGGGTAGAGTGCAATGCGACGCTGGCCGAACCATGGACAACATATCCCTCAGCGGCAAACGGCTTGTCGAAACAGCGTTCCAATCGACGAGAGATTTCTTCTACCTCCGCCCGGTTGCGAACCCTGGGCAAAAGCACCGCAAACTCGTCGCCCCCGATCCGGGCCAACATATCCACGCCACGCAGTTGGCGTTTCATGCGATTGGCCACTTCATATAGGTACAGATCTCCTACCTGGTGGCCGTAGACGTCATTCACCTGCTTAAAGTCGTTCAGGTCGATGTAGATAAACCCCAGAAGGTAAGCTTCCTGGCGAGCTTGGCCAATTTGCTGATCCAGATGCTTCTCTAACGAGAATCGGTTATGAACGTCGGTGAGCAAATCGAATTCGGAGCGATGGACCAGATCGGTATACAGTCGCCGGGTTTCAATGGCAAGAGTGGCTAGCGCGGCCGCGGTGGAAAGACTCTTTGACTCGTCGGCGCATGCTGTGGTGTGCGGATGGAATGCCGCGTGAATCGTTCCGAGAGGCGGTCCCAGGCGACCTGGAATCGGCTCATGCACAGTGCGGAAGGAAATAAGCTTCGTCGGGCAGTTTCCTAATTGTGCCCCATCCGCGATCTGACACCAGCAGGGTGCGCCGTGCAGTCTGAATGAGACGAGTTTGGTGATCTCCTCAATGATTTCAGCCAGAGGACGAGAGCTGTTGATGTCTTCGAGGATTCCGCTCCGCCGGCGCTCAATCTCAGCGGCCACGGCGTTTTGGTAGCGCACTTTGCGCTCCGTAATCCAGCTTCGGCCTGCTGCGGCAAAGAGCAACACGAGTAGCGAACCCGTCAGAATGAGAAGGTTACGAACGGTCAGCGGAGAAGGTCTGGCGACAATCAATACATCGTCGAAGTTGCGCAACAGAATATCGAATGTCACCGGACCGTGGAACGCGTCGGAGCTATGCATGATACAAATGCCGGTAACCCTGACTCTGGAGCCCACAGGCACCGTTTTCATGGGCAGTGGCTTCACATTCCCCACTGCTGCCGGGTGATTGTACATGGCGGAAAACAACTGTCCGCCCGCGTCCAGGACATACTCGTCCCGTGCTGCGGACCGCACCTCCGCTACCACTTTCCCTTCCGTGGAAACCAAGTCGAATGCCGACAGGCCTGAAGCCAATCCAGGCCACGTTGCCTGTTTGGGAACGATGGGAGCGGGCACAAGGCTGTCGCGGATTTCGCCCAGGGTCAGGGTGAGAAATCCGTCATGGACATCCGGAAAGCCGGTTGCATCTGCGAGGTCGCCTATGCGCAGAGGATTGCGCGTCTGAGTCAATATCCAAAGGCTTTTGGCGCCGGTCTGCAGGACCACAGCCGAGCCAGACTGAAAATAAGTAATCGTTCCCTGTACTCGAATTCTTTGCGTCAGATTCTGTGACCTGTAGCCCCGGAGAATATCGTCCATCGGCGTGATAGGGAGTACCCACGGGCTGGCACTCGCGCGCTTCAATACCCTGATGTCCTCCAGCCTGGGAATCTCGAGCAGGATTCCGGTGAGCTGCATCTTGTTGTCGAAGTTCAGGGGAACGACGGCGGTAACCTCCACGTCGGCGTCAAGCAGGTTATTTGTTGCGTTCTCATCGTCACTGATCAGGTAGGCGTCGACGTATCCCCCCGCCATCTGGATGCGCATGTTGATGGTGTGCAAATCCAAATCTTGATCCACCACCCTGTCAATGCTCTGGATTACGCCCCGCACCTTAACTAACTTGCAGAAGGCCTCGGCGCGGATCATCTGGTCAAACGTGGCTTCCACCGGCTTTGGAATGGTGCCGTGACGCACCAGTGTCACGCTGTCTCCAATGACATCCGGACGGAAGTAGACTCCCGTGCACCCTTTGACAAGTACCCGGTCGCCGGGAACAATGTTGGCGCCTTTGTTCGCCTGCACATAGATAGCTTCGTCGCCATCCTGTACAAACATGTCGACGTCCTTCGGGTTGTAGTAGGTTACCGTGGCCTCGAAGGCGACCGGCAACGCCTTGACGGCCTCTGCATTGGTCAAATCATGTATCGCGTGCAGCGTGGTGAGGGGAACGGACGCGGCTTCGCAAGCGACCGTGCACCCGCCGAGAACGAACACGGCAATCAAACTCAGCCGTTGCCGGCGTTGAATCATGATCATTTCCTCGGTGCGATTTGCGCCGGGGCCACTCGCTACCCCCTGCGGTGTCGCTGCTGACACGCTTCTTTTGGCGAATTATCGGCGCCGTGTCCGGTTCGCTATACCCCTCGACTTGGGATTCACTCCAATTAAAATGGCGCCAGCACCCACTGAATGTGATTTAGAACACCGAAGAACCAGGTGTGCGGTCGCCAGGGTGGATCATCGGTTGCCGCGGCCGCCCCCAGACCGCCGCCCGGTTGGCCTTGCCGGCATCCCCTCCAGGAGCCCCCGCGGCCTTGCATTCTGGTTGCTGTTCCACCATTCCACCTGAAACTTGCCAGTGATTCCAAGATAATGCTGGCACGCACTTTAAAGAATGCCAATGGGGCAATAACAACTATCACCATCCCTATTGGACGGGTTGCCGGTGGGTCACACCGATGCTTCCATTTGCCGGAGTTTCGCTTCGCTGAGGTCCCGGAAAGAAACGACCAGCAAGCCTCGTGACCGGCATAACAGTTGAAGCCGAGACCGAATCCGAAGATCGATTTTGGGCCAGTCACCCGATGACGAAGTGCGGGCGATCCGTGTGTCGCATCTGGACTGTAGTCCTGCGAACTGCAGGCTCTACGCTCGCTAGAAAGCGCCGCTGGAGTCGGCGAATAGGAATTCCCACGAAGTGTCCAGATATAGCCAGCGCTGGCCGCTGAACCAGCTTGTCGGCAGGCTGGGCACATGCAGCAGCGTGTGACCTCCCACGCACATCATCTCCGTGCCGTTCCAGCCGAGGAAGGTGCGCGAGGCCAGGCCGACGCGAGCGGGATGGGTGACGCGGCGCAGGCATACCGGGCAGCGCTGACGCTGATCGGAAAGAGCCCAGCGGAATCCGAAGAGACAGATGACGAAAGCCCAGGCGAGTTGCGCACATTCGGCAACGGGAGAATAGGTGGCCGCGTTCCAGTAGGCGAGGTCGAGCGAAGCAAAGTACGCGATGGCCACGACGAACACGAACTTGGCCGCGAGGAATGCCCAGCGGATGGCGGTGCGCGTGCGGGAAGGCCGGTGGGAGCTGTAATTCGATTCGCCAAGCGTCACTGAAGTGACGGCGGGCAGGGCGAGCAGCGCAAGAATGAGAGCGAACAGGAAGAGTCCCGACGGGCCGCGGAAGCGATTGTCGAAAGAGACGGCGTACAGGTCGGGAAAGTCGCTGTCGAATGCGCCGCGCACGGAAATGGAGACACTTTCACCCTGCATGGCGGCTTGGCCTCGCCAGGAAAGATGGGCGATGAGGAAACCGCGCGCGGACAACGGCGCTGCGCCCAGGAGTTGGGATTCTGACTCGAGCATCCAGGCGTCGGGATTTCCCGGCAGGCGCCAGAAGCCATACGGCATCACGCCGGCAATTCTCGCCAGGCGCGTTCCGATGCGAATGATGCGACCGGGGACACGGGGATCGGCGCCGAAGTCGCGGCGCCAGGATTCATGGCTGAGGATCGCGGCGGGCAAATCGCCGGCACCGCTGACGTCGAAAGGCAGTTCGTATCCCAGCAGCGAAAACAGGTTGAGGGTGGAGTGAGCCACCCTCCAGGACCACCCCGCGGACGAAGACCCGACCGTGGGTACCCCGGCAACCGTCGCGCGCCGGGAAGCTATCGACGCGAATTCGCGCACGGTGCGGTAGAAGGCGAAATCGTCGAAGTAGCGCTGGTGAATGCCTTGCCAGTTGTGATAGAGATCGGCGGAGATGGAGGGCGCCGACTCGTCGGGGGATGGAGAAGTCTGAATAAGGATGAGGCCGGGACTGACCTGGAAGCGCGACGGATCGCGCTCCGCCTGCACGCCGGGGAGCAGGCGCGCAATCACGATTGCAACCGCGAGCAGCGTGCACAGGCTCAGAAGGCATTGGCCGGCGGCGCCACTGATGCGCGGCATCGGCGGCTGATGCCGGCGGAATTCGCGGCGCAGGCAGAACGCATCCTGGAGAGAACCAAGGCAAAAGGCGGTGATTTCGCGCTGCGCGGGCCAGGACAGGGCCCCGGCTTCGCAAAGCGAATGGCGGACGTGCCAGAGTTCCCCCTGCCACTCCCGGCGCCACTCGGAACGCTGATCGGCGGGAACAAGAAGGGATGCAGTGGAAAGCATTTTGTTCTGCACGGCTCGGAGGGCTTCCGCCCCTCCAACGAAGACCGGCCGGCGGGGATCCGGCTGTCGATCAGATGAAGGCTTCATCGGGACTTAGCCTCCTCGGTGGTGATCAGACGTTCGAGCAGGGGATAACGTTTGCGAGACGCCTCAAGGGTCGCCTTGCCATCGGTGGTCAGGCGATAGTACTTGCGCGGCGGGCGCTGCTCCGCGTCGGCGATCGACTGCTTTTCCCATTGCGAACGGATCAGGTCGTCGCGTTCGAGACGGCGCATGGCGGGATAGACGGTGCCGCTGGGCAGGCCGGTCATTTCCATGATGCTGAACCCGTAGACGTAGCCCGCACTGATGGCCTGGAGGATCATGGCGGCGGTGTGGGAGAGACGGGGCTCCGGCATGGGAGGAATTGTAGCTATGTAGCAATCTACTTGACAAGGGATTTCGTGGGTATATGATGAATGCTACATAGGGTGGTCCGATGTTAGAGGTGCAACATCTGTTTCGCAGTTATCGCGGGATTCCCGCGGTGGAGGATGTGAGCTTCAGCATCGCGCCCGGGGAAACTGTCGGGTTCCTGGGGCCGAACGGGGCGGGCAAGTCGACCACGGTGAAGATCATCACCGGGATGCTGCGCGCCAACGACGGCAAAGTCCTGTTCGAGGGACGCGACATTCGCGACGACATGGTCGGCTTCCGCAGCGTGCTGGGATACGTGCCGGAGGAGGCGCATCTCTACACTTACCTGTCGGGGCTCGAGTATCTGCAGCTGGTCGGTCGCCTGCGGGGGTTGACCGAAGCACTCATCAAGAGGAAGGCGGAGGGGCTGCTGGAACTGCTGCAGTTGCAGTCCTGGCAGCATTCTCCCATTTCTTCGTATTCCAAAGGCATGCGGCAGCGCGTGCTGATTGCGGCGGCGCTGATGCACGATCCGAAGCTGCTGATCTTCGACGAGCCGCTGTCGGGGCTGGACGTGGTGTCGGGGCGGTTGTTTAAGGACCTCATGACTTCGCTGGCGGCGCAGGGCAAGGCGGTGCTGTACATCTCGCACGTGCTGGAGACCGTGGAGCAGGTGTGCAACCGGGTCATCGTGATTGCGCGCGGCAAGATCGTGGCTGATGCGCGGCCTTCGGAGCTGACTACGCTGATGAAGCTGCCGAATCTCGAGAGCGTGTTCGCCCAACTGGTGCAACAGCAGGACACGCAGGCGGCGGCGCAAAGAATCGTGGAGATAATGCGGATAGCCCATGGCTGACGGATTCCAGCGCTTGTTGATGATGGCGCCGCCGGACGCGTTGTCGTTGAACGCGCAGGCCGCGCTGGGAGAGGTGCGCGCGCCGGAGCGCAGCCAGACGGCGCACCTGGTCCGCCATTTCCTGGAGCGGTTTTTCAATCACGAGACGGCTTCACCGGATGGAGACGGAAAGGCGCGCCTGGTCCTCATAGCGGTGGCCACTGGCCTGCCGCCGTTGATGGTAGCCATGTACCTGTGGCCCGTCTACCACCCGTTCATCAAATGGCCGCCCGACGGTAAGTTGCCCGGGCCGCCGCCCTACTGGGTACAGGTGAATCACCACTTCTTCTTCGTGCTGTACTCGTTTGTGGCCCTCGGGATCATCACCGTGTTTGAGTGGGATCTCTTCTTTCCTGATCTTCTCGACGTTTTCGTGCTGGGAGCGCTGCCGGTTCCCAGGCGCCGGGTCTTCCTGGCGCGCGTGGCAGCGATCGCGATTTTCATTTTCGGATTTCTGCTGGACGCCAACCTGCTCGCTCCCGTGGTGCTGCCCATGGCCACCGATCCTCCCAGCCTGTTGCGGTTTGTGGCGGGGGACGTGGTGGCCGTGGCAGCCGGCGGGCTGTTCTCGGCTGCCTTCCTGCTGGGCTTGCAGGGGGTGCTGCTGGCGGTGCTGGGCGAGCGGCTGTTCCGGCGCATATCGCTGGCCGTGCAGGGAGTGGCGGTGATGGTGCTGGTCGTGCTGATGCTGCTGTTTCCAGTGCTGACGGGCGTGACCCCCGGCCTGCTGCAGTCCGGCATGGCGGGAGTCCGCTGGTTTCCCCCGTTCTGGTTTCTGGGAATGTTTCAGCGCATCCTCGAAGGGCCCGCGGCGCCGCCGGTGTTTGCGCAACTGGCAAAGATCGGGGCCATGGCCACCCTGGCGGCCGGAGCGATCGCGCTGTCCGCGTATCCAGCGGCGTACGCGCGGAGGGTGCGCGCGCTGGTGGAAGGCGCAGCAACGCGATCGAGGCGGAACTGGGCGGCCGCGCCGCTGCACGGGCTGCTGCACGCCACCGTGGTGCGGCCTCCGGTGCGGAGGGCGGTGTTTCACTTCATCGGGCAGACGCTGCTGCGCGTGCCCCGGTATCGAATTTACCTGGTGCTTTACGGCGGCGTGGGGCTGTCGGTGGTAGCCGCGGCAGTGCTGCGCTTTTCGATGCAGGGCCAACATCTGCGCGTAGGCGTTTCGGCGGATGGGATTCGGGTGTCGATCGGGATCATCGTTTTCTGGGTGATTGCGGGACTGCGGACGGCGTTTGTTTCCTCGGGAAACCAGAGCGGAAGCTGGGCGCTGCGAATCGTGCACGGCCGGCCCGCATATTTCGAGGCGGCGATCGAACAATTGAGGGCCGCCAAGGTGTGGGTCGCGCTGTGCGCGACGGCAGTCACGCTGATCGCGTTCACGCTGCTGCGGCTGGTCGCTCCGGCCGAACTGCTCACGCCCCGCGCCACGGGAGCTCAACTGCTGGTGGCTGCAGGGCTGTGCGTGCTGCTGACGGATGCGTTCTTCTCCAATGTCACTGTAGTTCCCTTCACCGGCGAATCGCGTGAACCGTCAAACCTGGCTTTCACGCTGCTGAAGTATTTTTCGTTTTTCCCCCTGGTCGCCCCGCTGTCGATCGCGGCACAGTTCCTGCTCGAGCGCAGTGGAAGGAATTTTGGAATTGCGGCGGCGGCGGTGGTGGTCCTGCACCTGTGGTTCCGGAAACGGCATCGGGACGCGGTGCGGCTCTATAGCGGGCAGATCGCCCTGGAAGACGATGAAGAGGACTTTCCCATGCGGCTGGGATTGAAATATTAGGGAACCCACGAACCTGAGAGGTCCTGTTCCCTGTTCCCTGTTCCCTGTTCTCTGCCTAACGGCCAACGCTGAGGCGGTCGGCGAGGAAGTCGGGGAGGCCGGCATGGCGAATGCTTTCCTGGGTCTGGGCGAAATCGTAGGGTGCGCGGCACCAGGTGAAAAGAGAACGATCGTCGTCGTAGACGGCAAAGGCGGCGCGCCAGTCGCCGTCGCGCGGCTGGCCGACGGAGCCTGGATTGAGCAAATAACGAAGGCCGGGGAGCAACTCGATCTCATACTGGTCGGCATCGTCATCTGAGCCGAACATGGGTTCCAGCATGTACAGCGCCTCGTGGTCAGCGGAAAAACCGATCTGCTTGTGGGTGTGTCCGAATAGGGTGATGCGGGAGGAGGCGGCCTCGAGAGCAACGACCGCGTCGTCTACATTCATCAGGTATTCGTCTTCGTCGATGGGAGAGCCGTGGACGCAACTGAGTTCGGTTCCGCGCGGGGAACAGGGGCCCTGCGGCAATTGCTGCAGCCACTCGTGGTTCGTCCGCGTAAGCACGCTTCGCGTCCACTGCACTGCGCGGTCGGCGATAGGGCTGAAGTCTTCCATCTCGTCGGGGCAACAGCAGGCGCGATCGTGATTGCCGCGGATGCTCAATCCGGCAAGCTTGCGTACTTTGTCGATGACTTCGTTGGGATTGGCCGCGTAGCCGACGGTGTCGCCGAGGTTCCAGACGGTGTCACAGGCCGGGGCGGTCACAAGGACGGCATTCAGAGCTTCGAGGTTGGAATGAATGTCGGAGATGATGAGTGCGCGCATTAGGTACGGATCGTTTTATCTTACCTGACGCGGTGTGGCATGGTTCATCCCGATCCTGACTTGGCGGGTAAAAGACGTCCGCGAAGCTCGACCCCGCAAACGAAGACCCGTTCGCGGGGACCCCGGAAGGTACGGCGCCAGGTTCTTTCTTTCCTATAGAACAATGACGGCGGAGCCACTTTCAGTTTCGTCCTTGACGGCGGCCAGGGCGCGGTTAGCTTCGGCAAGCGGGAAGGTCGCAACCGGGGGACGAAGGCCGATGTCGTGTGCCGTCGCCAGGAAGTCGCGCGCGTCCTGGCGGGTCATGTTGGCCACGCTGCGAATCTGGCGCTCACCCCATAGAAGCGAGTCGTAATCGAAGGCCGGCACCTGGTCGAGGTGGATGGCGTTAATGGCGACGACTCCGCCCTTGCGCAGCGAGGCGAGCGCGCTGACGACCACGCTTCCAGCGGGTGCGAAGGTTACGGCGCGGTCGAGGGGGACCGGTGGCTTCTGGTCGAGATCGCCGACCCAGTCAGCGCCGGCCGCCCGGGCGGCTTCCTGTCGCGATGCGTTGCGGGTGACGACATAAACCTCGCAGTTCCAGGCGTGGAGGACCTGCAGCGCAAGCGTGGCGGAACTGCCGTAGCCGAAGAGGCCGACGCGTTCCCCGCGCTGCACTCCGGCCACTCGCAGGCTGCGGAATCCGATAATGCCGGCACAGAGCAGCGGGGCGAGGTGGATGGCGTCGAGGCCCACTGGGACAGGATTAGCAAAATCGGCGCGGACCGCGGCGTACTCGGCGTATCCGCCATCGACGGTGTAGCCGGTGAAGACCGGATGGTCGCAGAGGTTTTCCATGGCGTGCCGGCAAAACCAGCAGTCGCCATCGACGCCGCCGATCCAGGAGACGCCGGCGCGTGTACCAGGCGGCAGGTCGTTCGTGCCTCCCTCGACGACTTCGCCGACGATCTGGTGGCCCGGGGTGACGTCCGACCGCAGGGCGGGCAGATCGCCTTCGACGATGTGAAGGTCGGTGCGGCAAACCCCGCAGGCAATGACCTTGATCAGGATTTCCCCGGAGCGGGGGCGCGGCACGGGAACGTCTTCGATCGAGAGCCAGTTTCCGGATTGATGGCGGGCGGAATGAAAGACAGCAGCGCGCATCGCACATCCTTTGAGTTCAGGGTAATCGTCGGCGGCGGTGGATGAAACGGTCAGATCTCCGGGTGGAGATCCTCCCTTCCTGGCCGAGCCAGGACGCGGCGCCCAGGTCCTTTTCTACTTCAGGACGGGTTGGTTTGAGCTCAACCAGTACGATTCGATTTCTTCGAGCCGCTTGTTCTTGGTTTCGGGAACCCAGAGCCATGTGAACACCGCCTGGCAGATGCACATCAGGGCCAAAAATCCAAACGTGAACGCTTTACCGATGACGTGAAAGGCGTAAGGGAACAGCAGAACCACGAGGGCGTTCGCGACCCACTGGATCAGGACCGGAACGTCATGGCCACGCCGCGCACGTCGTTGGGAAAGATCTCCGGGACCAGCGTCCAGAAGACGGGGCCGATGCAGGCGCAGAAGAAGGCGAGATATCCAAGGATGAGCGCCAGGACCAGCGCGCCATGGAAATGGCCGGTGAGCACCGCGATGACCAGCAGGACGAGGGCGATGGCCATGCCGGTCGAACCTCCGATATAGAGCGGCTTGCGCCCGTAACGATCGATCATCCAGAGTGAGGCAATGGTAAACAGAAACTCGGTGATGCCCACCATGAACGTAGAAGCCAGCGCGGCATCAATCTTCCAGCCCGCGGACTGAAAGATGGCGGGCGCGTAATCGATGATGGTGTTGATTCCCGAGACGTGGATGAGGACCGCGAGAAAGGCGCTGACAATGAGCGCGCGGCGTACGGCGGGGCGCATCAGCGCCCGCCGCGAGCGTTCGCCCATGTGGACGGTGGCGTCGATTTCGGAGAGTTGAGTGCGGGCCGTGGCGGTTCCGCTGATGCGCTCGAGGACGGCGAACGCGGCCTTGTGCTTGCCGGCGAGAGTCAGGTAGCGCGGCGATTCGGGCGCGAGGAGAACGAAGACGAGAAAGATCACCGACGGCAGGACGCCGGTCAAAAACATCCATCGCCAGTTGTTGATGCCGGTGTTGCGCAGCAGGTAATTGATGCCGTAGGAGGTGAGAATGCCGGAGACGATGGACATCTGGTACATGGCGCCGAGCCGTCCGCGGATGGAGGGCGGCGAAACCTCGGACACATACATGGGCGAGAGCAGCGAGACGGCGCCGACGGCGAGGCCTCCGAGAAATCTCGCGATCACAAAGCTGGCGAAACTGGTAGCCAGCGCCGTGGCGATCGAGGTGAAAGCGAAGAGGAAGGCGACAAAGATCAGCAGGCGCCTGCGGCCGTAACGGTCGGTGAGCCGGCCGGCGATGAACGAGCCCAGAACGCAGCCGAACAGGAGCGAGCTGAACGCCCAGCCGAGGCCGAGGTCGCCGAGCGAAAACGCGCGCAGGATGAACGGCCCGGCGCCGGTGATGATGGCGATGTCGAAGCCGAAGAGCAGCCCGCCGAGAGCGGCGGTGCAGGCGAGGAAGATGACGTAGCGATAGTTGATGGAGCCCGTCACTTCCTCCTCTTGCTCAGCGCATCGAGCTTCTGCTTGAGTTGCTCGAGTTTCTGTCCGGCTTCGCCGAGTTTGCCTTCGGCGGTGAGGCGCTGGTAGTCGTTCAGATCGCGTGCGGCGCCGTCGATTAAGGCGTTCAGATCAGGGTTAACATTGGCTGCGGACGCCCCCGGCGCGGATGGCCCGCGTGGAGCCTCGGCGGAGACAGCCTCGGCATTCATCGAGGAAGGCGCGCCGCCGAAGAGCGAGCGCATGGCTGCCTCGAACGTGGCGCCGTAGGCGAGCTTGTCCTGCAGCGCAAGCACTACCAGCCGCAACTCGGGCATGGGGCTGCGCTCGGCCTGCAGATAAATGGGCTCGGCGTAGATGAGCGCCTTGCCGCAGGGGATCACGAGCAGGGTTCCGCGGCGCACGTGCGAGCCCTGCTGGTTCCACAGCGTAAGCTGCCCGGAGAGTTGCGCGTTCTGGTCGATGCGGGCTTCGATCTGCAGCGGACCGTCGACAAGCCGTGTTTTGGGAAAGTCATAAACGATGGCCGTGCCGTAGTTGTCCCCGTCGCTGCGGCCCGCAATCCAGCCGATCATGTTGTTGCGGTTGGCGGGCGTGAATGGGAGGATTTCGACAAACTCGACGTCGGATTCGCCGGGCAGCCTCATGAGCACGAAGTTCGGCTCCATGGGCTGGGCGCTCTGGTCGCCGCCCTGTTTCACGCCCGACTCCGAAGCCACCGTCCACAGGTCTTCGCGGTTGTAGAACACGGTGGTGTCGGTCATGTGGTACAGGCCGTAGACCGCGGCCTGCATCTTGAACAGCAGTTCGGGGTAGCGGACGTGCCGGCGCAGGTCCTGCGGCATCGCCGACGCGTCGCGGAACAGCGATGGAAAGATGGCGCGCCAGGCGGCGATCACCGGATCGGTGGGATCGAAGACATAGAACGTCGTCGTCCCGTTATAAGCATCCATCACGATCTTGACGCTGTTGCGCATGTAATTGATGGACTGGTCGCCGAGTTCGTAGTGCGTCGCGTAGGGGAAGGTGTCGGCGGTGGTGAACGCGTCGAGCATCCACGACAGGCGGCCGTCGTCGCCGATCACGATGTACGGGTCGCTGTCGAAGGTCAGGAACGGAGCCAGTTCCTGCACGCGCTGCCGCACGCTGCGGCGCATCAGCAGCACGCTGGTCTGGTTGATGTCGTCGCTGAAGGGGACCTTGGCGAGGTCTCCGCGATCGAACGCGATGAGCAGACGGCGCAGGAACCCGCCCATCGGAATGCCGCCCGTGCCTTCATACGACGTCAGGCTGTTGGTCTCGCCCTGCGGGTAATTGAATTCCTTCTGCCGCGTTTTCACGTAGACGTCGGTATCGGTGAGCTGTCCGAAGTAAATCTCGGGGCGCGTGACTTGCAGGCTGGGCACCGTGCTCTGGATGGGCATGTTGCTGAGCATCAGCGTGGGCAGGCCCTCGGGGGTGAAGCCGTTTACCGGATTCATGGTGATGCCGTACCCATGGGTGTAGATCAGCTTCTCGTTGATCCAGTTGCGGCTCGACTCCGGCAATTTCTCCACGCTCATCTCGCGCGCCGCCAGCATCATTTGGCGCATCTGGCCGTCGATGCGGTAGCGGTCGATGTCGATGTCGGGAAAATCATAGTAGGTGCGGATTTCCTGTATCTGGCGAAGGGTATCCTGCAGCGCGCGCCAATCCCACAGGCGAATGTTGTCGAGCGTGGTCTGGTTGTTGGCGGGATCGGCGGCTTCGAGAGTGGTTTCGGCGGGAAACTGGTGCTGGATCAGGCGGTCGAGACCGTAGGCCTTGCGCGTAAAGTCGATGTTGTACGCGATGTACGGTTGTTCGCGTACCAACTGGTTAGGCTTGACGATGAAACTGCCGACGTACCATCCCACGATCTGGACGATGAAATAGCAGGCAATGGCGGGGACAGCGGCGAGGATGAGCCAGCGCAGGCGCGGGCGGCCGGCCAGATTGATGAGGGCAATGGCCGCACCCGCGATGAGCGCCACGCATACCACCAGCAAGCCACCGATCATGACGTGCGCGTCGGTGTAAGTTACGCCGCCGAAGATGGTGTGGTCTTCAAGCAGCATCTCCAGGCGGCTGATGTAGACGCGCACCGCGATGGCCACCAGCAGGAAGGCGACCGACACCGAGATCGACCGCCATGGCAGGGGCGCGGTGCGGTCGAAACGGCGCTCAACGAGCTGGGCTCCGCCGGAAATGAGCACGAAGAGCACCGAGATGCCGCACGCGAGAACGGCAATCGTCAGGAGCCATCCCGACACGGATTGCCAGACAGGAAGCGAAAAGAGGTAGAAGCCGAGCGAGCGGCCCAGAATGGGGTCGGTGAGCGCGCCGGGAAGGTGGGGCTGGTACCAGTAGAGGGCAAACTTAGGCCAGTCGCCCATCATGCTGGCGCCCGTGGCCAGCGAGATAAGCACGGCGCCTATCAACGCACCGATGCGAAGCGCGCTCTCGACCGGAACTTCCAGGATTCGGGTCCCGAGACGGAGGGTGCTGGCGGAGCGCAGTTCCGGCCCGGAGAGCCGCAAGAGGATCGCGAACCATCCATACAGGACCACGAACGTGACGGCGAAGAATACGGCGAAGACGATCCACTGCAGGTTCAGGGTGCGGAAGAAGACGGCGCGATACCCAAGGGAGGAGAACCACAGGGCGTTTACATAATAGGAGACCGCGGTCCGGCCCCCCAGAAAGATCAAGGCTATGAGGATTAGGAAAAGAACAAAGAGACGGCGGCCCCGGGGGCGGCGCGCGGACTGATGCGGCATCAGGATCGTATTGTCAATCACATGAACACGGCTTTCACCAGCTTTTTCATGCTGGAGTGGTAGCGCAGAGCCATTGTAACGCTGAGGGTGATTGAGGCTGGCGAAGCCGGCATTGCCCGCGGAATCAGCCGATACGTTCCGGAGGAGTCCGGGGGAGCCCGGTTTTCGGTTCCGGCCGCTCCCCGGTCCCGAAACCGCGGACCTGGGGCACACGCTGGAACCAGACCGTTGGAGAGTCGGATACCCGGGCAGATGCAAACCGACGGTCCCGCTTCGCTATCTGCTTGATTACTGTTATACTTGCGTCCTGCAGTTCCCCGGAGAAACGGTTGCAATTCCACAACTTCGATGCAAGTTACGTCGAGAGTCTCTGCGCAGGCGACTTCGCCACGCAGGAGCATTTCGTGCGTTACTTCACCGAACTGCTCCACCTCAAGCTGCGCTCGCGACTGCGATCGCCGCAGGCCATCGAAGATGTGCGGCAGGAAACGTTTGCGCGAGTGTTTGCTTCGTTGCGAAAAGGAGGCGCGCTGCGCCAGCCGGAAAGACTGGGCGCGTTTGTGAACACGGTCTGCAATAACGTGCTGTTTGAGCACTACCGGGCCAGCGCGCGAAGCGATTCGCTCGACGATGAGGGCAGTCCCGAACTGCCCGCCACCGGCATGGATGCGCTTGGGCACGTCGCCGCCCAGCAACTCAAGACCAGGGTGCGGGAAATCCTGGTCGACATGCAGCCGCGTGACCGGGACCTGCTGAATGCGGTGTTCCTGGAAGAGCGCGACCGGGACGAGGTGTGCCGGGAATTCGGAGTGGACCGGGAGTACCTGCGGGTTTTGCTTTTCCGCGCCAAGCAGGATTTCAAGACGGAGTACTTAAAGCGGATTGGGGCTGGGATCGCGGCGAAAAAGGCATGAAACGCTTTAGTGCGCCGAGTCACCATTGGGGCGAGGTCGGGAAAACAGGGGAAAGACCATGAACCACGAACAAGCAATCCAGGAAATGGCGACGGAACGGTACCTCCTCGACGAGTTGTCCCCCGAGCTGCGCGAGGCCTTTGAAGAGCACATGTTCGACTGCCCGGAGTGCGCTTTTGACGTCCGGGCTGGAAATGTTTTCCTTACCGAAGCGAAGGAGCAACTGCCGCAGATCGCGGCGCGGATGCCGGCTGCCGAAACGCCCCGGAACGCGCCCGTCAGGGAGAGGAAACCGTGGTGGTCCGTCCTGACCATGCCCGCATTGGCTGCACCAGCATTCGCGGCGCTCGCGGCGGTTATCGCGTTCCAGAATCTCTCCACGATCCCCTCGCTGCGGTCGGCGGCGACAGAGCCGCGTATAATTTCCCCCAGTTCCCTGCATGCGGATACTCGCGGGGGTGAGACGCTGGTCTTACAGGCCGACCGCAAGCAGGGCGCCGATGTACTTATCGATATTCCCCAGGGTTACGCATCGTACGAGATCGCTTTGAATGATCCGCAAGGAAAGCGGTTCTGGGCGGCTACGGTCGCCGCACCGGAGACCGGAACACTCTCATTAACTATCCCGGGCGCAGGGTTGCAGCAAGGCTCGTACATCCTGAACCTGGCCGGCCTTTCCTCCCAGGGCGCGCGGACCGAGCTGGCCCGGCGCATTCTGGATATCCATTTGAATGAATAAAGCGAAAGAGAGCGCCATGGCCGAAGGAAACGGGTGGAGGCACAGGTATCACGCTGAAGCGCTGGCGATGGAAGGTCATCTGAAGCTGCCCATCAAGCAGCCCATCGAGCGCCAGGCCCATGCCAAGGTCCGCGAGACCGGCGGTTATGAATCGCAGCACAGCCGCGGATTCCGGGTCGAGGGAATCGTATCCTACAGCGCCGCCCACACCCAGGTGTCGGGCCACGAAGAAGAAAAGCATGGCCGGCCCCGGATCACGCTGTCCACTGCGGTGGTCGAAAACCTGAACGTGATGAACGTGGTCACCGCCGACCGCATCGTCGCCCAGGTCTCCACCGAGCATCCGCGCGACGGCTACGTGCCCACGGTGACATTTCTGGGCACGCAGTTCGACAATCTGCGCATTGCCGGGCACCCCATCAAGATCGACCTGGACATCGATCTCGGCGAGAACCCGCCCAAAGACGTGGCCTACACGCGCCATCCGGGATTCATGGAGCGCGTGGCCGCGCGGCTGGGCATCGTGCGCGCCCATACCGACCTGCCGGATGAGATCAGGAAGCATTACTCCGAAAACCTTCGCACATCGGACCAGGTGGAGTGCGCCGAGTACTCGCTGGTCCGCAGCATAGAAGGTTCATTTCCCGGAAAAGCGTATGGGCACGTGCTCGATATTCCCCACTTCGGAAAGGTGTATCTCGCGGTCGTCCGCATCGAGCACTGCGATCCGGAGAAGAAGAACGACGTTCACAAGCAGACGCTGATCGACCTGACCATGCTGGACATCCACATGGGGTGCATCAGCAGCGGCAAAGTGCAAGTGGCAAAGAGCAAAACGAACGGCAGCACCAGTCCGGGCACGGGCTAGGCTAGCCGTCTCATGAAGACGAATAGATCCAATATTGAAAGGTTTGTGTATGGCTGCGCCCGCTCCGCCAGTCAGTGGACCGATTGGTCGCTCGAGCTCCCGACAAGCGTGGCCGGTGGCTGTTGCCTTGGCTCGTTTAGGGCGCAACCTTCCGCCTTGGCGAACCCACATCGCGTGGGCGCTTGCTTTGCTATTGCTCATCCCCATTTCTGATACCGGCCGAGACGGCATCCAGGCAGCCTACAACCATGCTCATCAACTTTTTCTGCACGGCGATTTGATCGCGAGTCAGCGCGAAGCGGAACACGGATACAAAAGCTTTCTCAATACCAACCGCGTGTGGGCCGCGAAGTTCCAACTCCTTGAGGCTCAGGCTCTGATCTGGCGGGGAATGAACCAGGATGCTCTCCGCCTCCTGGCAGTGCAGCCCTCCATCTTCACCGACAAAGAGACGATCGTTCAGAGCCTGACTCTCGCTGGAGTCGCCTACACCTATCTGGGCAGGATGGACGAGGCGAATCAGAAGCTCAACGAGGCTCGCGGCTTCTGCCAACCCGCAATCTATACGGCTTGCGGCGCAGTGCCCTTGAGACGCGGCATCCTGGCGTTGCGGCAGGGCCGTCTTGACGAGGCGCGTGAGCTTTTTATCGAGAGCCTCTCCGTAGCTCGCGCGCACCATGACCAGGGAGCAGAAACTTCCGCGCTTCTCAATCTCGGCGTCATCGGCATCCAGGCAGAACACTTCGACGAAGCGGTGGACTGGTCGTGGTCCGCTTACCGCTCTGCAAAGGCAATGGGCGGAGAAGATCTGGCCGAGATTGCCATGGGAAATCTCGGCTTCGCCTATTACCAACTTGGAGACAAAGACAAGGCGCTCGACCTGTTCCTTGAAGCGGAGAAGGCCGCCAGCAGGCTGGGTAGCGTACGGAACGAAGTCAACTGGCTGAGCACCGCCGGATACATTTATCGAGACCAGGGAGACTTCACGCGCGCCGCGGAACTTCATCGCAAATCTCTGAACCTGGCGAAGCGAATGAACAGCCAGCCGGATATCGTCAATGCGCTCGAAGATCTCGCGTTCACTGAATTGATGAGCGGGAACCTCGACGAGGCGGGTGCATCCATCGACAAGTTGACCCCTTTGGTCCGCGCGACCGGCAACCGCCTGGACCAGCTGGACGTCATGCTCGCGCAGGGCCAGATCGCGGAGGCGCGGCGCCAGGACCAGCAGGCGGAAACCATCTTTCGCACCGTGGAAGCCGACCCCGCCAGTCAGAAGTCGATGCGCCTGGGCGCCGAACACGAACTGGCAAGACTTTACGAGGCCCAAGGCAACTTCGCATCCGCCGAGAGCACATACCGGACAGCCCTCGTCACCTTCGAAGCCGCCCGGGCCGAACTCAAGAACGAGGACTCCAAGCTTCCCTTTCTGGCCAACGCCACGCCCATCTACGATGACTTCATTCATTTCCTGGTGAAACAGGGCCGATCCGATGAAGCCCTTGCGGAGGCGGACCAGAGCCGCGCGCGCACCCTGGCGCAGGGGCTGGGGGTGACGACCAAAGTCGCCGGGCTCCATTCCGCGGCGTTGCGCGCGGGGGAAGTTGCGCACAAGCGCGATGCGACGATCCTGTTTTACTGGCTGGGGGAACAGCAGTCGTATCTGTGGGCGATTACCGCCCGGCAAACCAGGCTGTTTCCGCTCCCTCCGCAACGCGAGATTACCCAACGGATCGAACGCTATCGCAAGGCGCTGCTCGAGCCGGCGTTGGGGCGCGACCGGGCGAGCGCCGACGGCGAGGCTCTCTACCACTTGCTGATTTCGCCGGCCGTGGACCTGCTCCCGCCGAACGGCAACGTCGTAGTGGTGTGCGACGGGCCGCTGAGCCTGCTGAATTTCGAGACGCTCCTGGTGCCCGCAGCGGTGGCCGGCGGCAAACCGCACTACTGGATCGAAGACGCCAACGTGCTGGCGGCTCCGTCGCTTTCCATGCTGGCCGCCGCCCGGCCGGCGCGAAGCAACGATCAGAAGCTCCTTCTCATGGGCGACGCGGTTTCGCCCAACCCCGACTATCCGGAATTACCCAAGGCGGGCGCGGAGATGCAGAAGATCAAGAAGCATTTTGCTCCGGCCGAGGAAACCGTGTTCGCGCGCGAAGCGGCCAACGCGGGCGCCTATCTCAAGAGTCCCCTCCGCGACTACGCGTATATCCATTTCGTCACCCATGGCATCGCCAGCCGCACGGAGCCGCTGGATTCGGCCATCATTCTCTCGCCTGGGGGATCGGCCGAGGACTCCTTCAAGCTGCATGCCCGGGAGATCATTCAGCACCCGATCGATGCGCGCCTGGTGACCATCTCCGCCTGTTATGGCGGCGGAACCCGCTCCTACGCCGGCGAAGGCCTCGTCGGCCTTTCCTGGGCATTCCTTCGCGCCGGCGCCCACAACGTCATCGGCGCCCTCTGGGAAGCAAGCGACGACTCCACCCCGCAATTAATGGACAATCTGTACGCCGGCCTCGAATCCGGCTTGAACCCCAGCACCGCGCTGCGCCAGGCCAAGCTGTCGCTGCTGCACTCCGACGGCAAGTTTAAGGACCCGTTCTACTGGGCGCCATTCCAGATCTACGCGGGGCTGTGAAAACGACTGCTCCGGCGAAAGCCTGTTGGGCAAATAAAAGGCGAATCGGCTACAATCGCGCATGGCCTTCCCCGCCGCCGAGTCCTCTTCCTCTTTCCCGGCTGAACTGTCCTGGGCGCACCCCGTTACTGCGGAATGGTTCGCCCGCAAATTTGAGACGCCGACCGAGCCGCAGACCGCCGGATGGCCGAGCATTCTTGCGGGCAAGCCAACCCTGATCTCCGCGCCCACCGGCTCCGGCAAAACGCTGGCCGCATTTCTGGTGTGCATCGATCGCCTGTTGCGGCAGTCGATCGAGGGCTCCCTGCCGGCGACCACGCAGGTGGTTTACGTCTCTCCGCTCAAGGCGCTGTCAAACGACATTCAAAAGAATCTTGATGGGCCATTGCGCGAGATCCAGGAATTGGCGCTGGAGCGGGGCTACTTGTCGATGGGCATTCGCACGGGCGTGCGTACCGGCGACACGCTGCCCTCCGAGCGCGCGGCCATGCTGCGCAATCCGCCCCACATCCTGGTGACCACGCCGGAGTCGCTCTACATCCTGCTGACGGCGGGAAAGAGCCGCGAGCATCTGCGCCACGTGCACACGGTCATTGTCGATGAAATTCATGCCGTGGCGGATGACAAACGCGGCGCGCACCTGGGGCTTTCCTTGGAACGTCTCGAAGCGCTGGTGTGCGGCGAGAACAGATTGTCCCCCGGCGCGCTGCTTACCGGCCTGATGCCGCCGCCGCAGCGCATCGGGCTTTCGGCAACGCAGAATCCCATCGAACTCGTTGCCGGCTACCTGACGGGCGTCGACTCGCGCCGCGAGCCGGCGACCATCGTGCAGATAGGCCGGCGGCGCGCCATGGATCTGGGCATTGAAGTTCCGAGCGACGAGCTAAGTTCGGTGACAACCTATGCCATGTGGGAGGAGATTTTCGACAAGCTCGCCGCCCACACCGAGAATCATCGCTCGACCCTGGTGTTCGTCAATACTCGCAAGCTGGTGGAGCGCGTGGCTTTCGCATTGGGGCAGCGCCTGGGGACAGAGAACGTCGCGGCGCACCACGGTTCGTTGTCGCGCACCCTGCGGCTGGATGCCGAACAGCGCCTGAAACGCGGCGAAATCAAGATCCTCGTGGCCACCGCTTCTCTCGAGCTGGGCATCGATATCGGAGACGTGGACCTCGTCTGCCAGATTGCCACCACGCGCGCGGTTGCCGTCGCCTTGCAGCGCGTGGGCCGCGCCGGCCACTGGCGCGGGGCCATTCCGAAAGGCAGGCTCTTTGCCACCACCCGCGACGATCTTCTGGAACAGGCGGCATTGGTGCGCAAGATGCGCGCCGGCGAGCTCGACCGGCTGGAAATTCCGCCCCAGCCCGTCGATGTGCTGATGCAGCAGATCGTGGCGGCGTGCGGGGCGGAATCGTGGGACATGGATTCTCTCTACGAAGTCTTCCGCCGCGCGTATTCCTATCGCGACCTGACGCGCGCGCAGTTTGACGAGCTGGCCGAGATCCTGAGCAACGGGATCGAGTCGAGCCGCGGGCGTTATGGCGCGTACCTGATGCACGACGGCGTGCACGGGCAGCTCCACGCGCGGCGCGGCGCGCGCATGATCGCGATCTCGAATGGCGGCGCGATTCCCGACACGGGGCTCTTCAACGTCATTCTTCAACCGGAAGGCGTACAGATCGCCACGCTCGACGAGCACTTTGCGGTGGATTCGAGCCCCGGCGACGTGATTCTGCTGGGCAATGCCAGCTGGCGCATCCAGCGCATCGAAACGGCCGGAAACGTGCTCGTGGAGGACGCACACGGCGCGCCCCCCAGTGTGCCCTTCTGGTTTGGCGAGGCGCCGCAGAGAACCAGCGTGCTTTGCGATGGCGTGAGCGAGTTGCGCGAGGAGATTTCCGCACGCACATCGACCGTGACGCCGGGCTACATTTCGGCGGCCCAGCCCGAAGTGGCGTCGGCCCTGGCGTGGCTGACGGAGGAGTGCGGGTTGTGCGCATCCGGCGCCCAGCAGCTCGTTGCCTACATCGTCACCGGACGCGCGGTACTCGGCGCCGTGCCCTCCAAGAAGGTGATCATCGCCGAGCGCTTCTTCGATGAAGGCGGCGGCATGCAACTTGTCCTCCACGCCCCTTTCGGCGGGCGCATCAACAAGGGCTGGGGACTGGCGCTGCGCAAGCGCTTCTGCCGCGGATTCAATTTCGAGCTCCAGGCCGCAGCCACCGACAACGGAATCAACATCTCGCTCGCCGAACAACACAGCTTTCCGCTGTCGGACGTGTTTCAATTCCTCACCGAAGTCACTACGAAAAGCCTCCTGGAACAGGCCGCGCTGGCTTCGCCCATCTTCAAATCGCGTTGGCGCTGGGCGGCCAACCGCAGCCTGCAACTGCTGCGGTACTCCAAAGGCAAGCGCATCCCGCCGCAGATCCAGCGCACCCGCTCCGACGACCTGATGGCCAGCGTCTTCCCCCAGGCGGCGGCGTGCTTCGAAAATATCGAAGGCGACATCCAGATTCCCGATCATCCCCTGGTGGGCGAAGTGATGCAGGATGTGCTGCAGGAGGCTATGGACCTCGAGGGACTGCTGGACGTGTTGCGCGGCATCCAGGATGGGAGTATTCGCTGCCTTGCCGTCGACACGCCGGTGCCGTCGCAGTTTGCCCACGAGTTGATGAATGCCAATCCCTATGCGTTCCTCGATGAGGCCGGTCTGGAAGAGCGGCGGACGCGCGCTGTGTCATTGCGCAGCGAGATTCCGGCCAGCGTGCTGGAGCAGGCGGGCAAGCTGGATCAGCAGGCCATCGATACGGTGCGGGCGCAGTGCCGGCCCGACATTCGCGACGAGAATGAACTCCACGATCTGCTCATGGGCTTGGTGGCGCTGCCTATAGTGCCTGCTTCAACGACAGGCTTTGTAACAGGGCACGACTTCAGTCGTGCCGAAACGCATCACGATTTCCCGAAGGCGTTGGCCCCTGAGGAGAATCGTGGATCCATGGATCAAGACGATTGGATTGAGATGTACACGCGCCTGGAGCGGAGCGGACGTGCCCAAACAACTGAACGCGGTGACGGTTCTTACTGGATCGCAACCGAGCGCATGGAAACCGCGCGCGCGCTTTGGCAGCCAGTCAACGATGCGAACAAAGAAGCAGCGTTGAAGAAATGCGTGCAGGGCTGGGTACAGATTCTGGGGCCGGTCACCGCCAACATGTTTGCGCAGATGCTTGGGATCGAACCGGCGCTCGTATTCCAGGCGTTCATCGCCATGGAGGTGCAGGGCCTGCTGATGCGGGGCAGCTTCGAGAAGCCTGCAACCACTGATGACCGGGAAATCGAGTGGTGCGAGCGGCGCATCCTGCAGCGCATTCACAAATTGACCATCGGGATGCGGCGCAAGGAAGTGGAGCCCGTCGCACCGGCGGCGTTCCTGCACTGGCTGTTGCGCTGGCAGCACTTGGCGCCGCAAACGCAACTGGCTGGAGAGGAAGGCCTGCTGGAGGTGCTCACGAAGCTGGAGGGCTTCGAAGCGCCGGCCATCGAGTGGGAGCGAACGCTGCTGCCCGCGCGCGTGGCGAATTACGATCCTGCATGGCTCGACCGGCTTTGTCTCTCCGGGGCGGTGGGATGGGGGCGCGTCTCGCCGCATCCCGCATTTGCGGCCGGAGACGGGTCGGGCCCGCGGCGCGTCATCCCGTCGAATGCTGCTCCGATCACCTTCTACGTGCGCGATTCCGCGGAGTGGCTGTCGCATGCCCTGCAGGAACAGAGCGTGGACGAGCGCCGGTTGAGCCAGGCACTGACGCCCGAGGCACTGCGCGCGTGGGAATTGCTCAAGGCAAAAGGCGCGTGCTTCCTCGAAGACGTGCAGCGGCTGCTGGTGCTCACGCGGCTGCAGGCGCAGAACGCGTTGTGGGAGCTGGCGGCGGCGGGCCTGGCGGCGGCAGACGGCTTCGATCCCCTGCGCGCCATGATCGACCCCGATCGCAAGCCGGCAATGATCGCAACGCACAAAAAGATGCGCAGCGCCGCGGGACGCTGGTCGCTGTTCAGCGCGGATATTCCCGTGCCCGCGGATGCTCTCGAAAAAGCACGGCGCGCCGATGCCGCAGTGGAGTCGGCTGCGCGCATGCTGCTGGCGCGGTATGGCGTCGTTTTCCGCGACCTGGTGGCGCGCGAGTCGAACATACCGCGATGGGGCGCGCTGCTGCGCATGCTGCGCCGTCTGGAAGATCGCGGCGAGGTGCGCGGCGGCCGCTTCGTCAGCGGGTTTGGCGGCGAGCAGTTTGCGCTGCCCGAAGCCGTGGAGAGCCTGCGCGCGTCGCGGCATCGCGGAGCTGGCGAAACGATCACCGTAGCCGCTGCCGATCCGATGAACCTGGCAGGCATTGCGATTCCAGGCGAACGGGTGCCTGCGGTTCCGGGCCGGTCAGTGACTTATTGCGATGGGATCATTGCTGGCAGTGAGAGCAGCCTCGCTCAATTACACACTCCGCGATCGCAGCGAAAGAGGCCGGCGGCGCCGCAACCGGTTCCCGTGCATATCAGCGAACCGGCCGGCGCGCTGCGCCTGTTCTAGGCATCCCCTTCCCCGGTCTCAATCGAGAACCGGAGCGCCAGGTTGAAACCGTCAGCATGCGCCGCTGGGCTTTGGCGCGGTGCCGGATTCCTGCGTGGGCATGGCTTGCGTGGTCGGCAATGGATACGGCGTGAACCCAGCCAGGTTGTTCTCGCACTCCAGGAGGACGGCCGAACCCGGGGCCGCCGGTGCGGGCAGCGACGGGATCGACATATCCGGTTTGCTGAAGTTGAATGCCGTCGTCAGGTCGCCTGCGTTCGCGCGGCGCCACGCGGAAAGATTCGGCACCTCGGCTCCAAATCGTGTTTCCAGGAAACGCAAGATCGAGGTGTGATCGAAGAGATCCGACGAAATAAAACCGCCCCGGCTGAACGGCGAGATCACCATCATGGGCACGCGGAAGCCGAGCCCGATGGGGCCGGCAATAGGCGGGTTCCCGCTAACGGTGGGGTCGGGCACCGCGGGCGCCGTGACGTATTCGCCGGGTGTTCCGGGAGGCGCGGTCAGAGGCGGCACGTGATCGAAAAAGCCGCCGTTCTCATCGTAAGTGACGAACAAGGCGGTCTTCGCCCATGCCGCCGGATTGGCCATTAACGCGGACAGGATCACCGAAAGCGTCAGTTCTCCGAAGAGCGCGGGCGAAGGCGGATGATCGGACGTAACGACCGACGGGACGATCCACGAAACCTGCGGCAGGTTACCCGACAATGCGTCGGCTACAAAGTCCGTCGGAAACACCGGACCGAAGGCATTCTTGTACAGCGTCGACGAGGGATCCTGGAAGTTTTTGAAGTAGGCCAGCACATTGTCCATTGCCAGACCGCTGGCGAGCGTTTCGTCCGGCGACGTGTACTGCTTCCACGAGATGCCGCGGGTCTGGAGTTGCTCGGGCATCGTCGTATATGTGAGCTTGCCAAAGAACGATGTGCGATTCGCTACCAGCGTCTGCAGCAGCGGGCCGCCGTTCGTGCCGTCGGGATCGATCGACGCCGCCATGCTGTAAAGGCGGTTGGGATCCGTCGGACCGATCACGGAACAGAAATAGTTGTCGCAGAGCGTGAATCCATCGGCGACCGCGTAGTAATAGGGCAGGTCGGCGCGCGTGTAATAGCCCATCGTGAGCAACGCGTCATTGGCGTTGATAGGCAGGCGCGAAGTGACAAATCCATCCATCGCGCCGTTGTCCCAGCTTTGGTGTTGCGGAACCCAGTCATGGGTGATGTCGTGGGTGCAGGCGGCGTCGAGCTTCGTCGTGTCCAGGTGGAACGGAAGCAGCGCGCCGGCGGGCGCATTCGACGTGTTGCCCGGATAAGGCTGCTGAAAAGCGGCGCTTTGATCGCCGAATCCATGCACGCCGCGGTAGCTTCCGAAGTAATGGTCGAAGGAGCGATTTTCCTGAAAGAGAATCACCACATGATCGATGTCGGTGATTTTCGCGCAGGCGCCGGATCCCGGATTGGAGGAGCTGACACTGTGGCCTCCACAGCCCGGAATCAGGCCGGCAATCAGTTCCGCAGCACCGGCGGCGGCGCCGGCTTTCAGCAGTTTGCGACGCGAGATTCGGAGCATGAATGCGCTTGGCCTCTATCTATTCGATGCGCCTTCTAGGCGGCTTCCACATTGGGCTGTGCCGGTTCGGCGGGAACGGGATCGTGATTGACCTGACCCAAAGGCGGAGCGGTGGGCAGATACATGGAGAACACGGTGCCGCTGGGCGACTCGGTGCGCGAGCGGAAGCGAAGCCTGCCTCCGTTGCGCTGCACGATGTCGCGCGTGAGCCACAGGCCAAGGCCGGTGCCGTGGGTGCCCTTGGTGGTGAAGAACTGGGTAAACAGGCTGGCGCGAATCTCGCGGCGAATGCCGCTGCCAGTATCGGCGACGGTGATCCGCGCGTAGGGCCTTCCATGGATGGACACAGGGGAGATGCGCAGTTGCATCTGGCCGCCCCGGGGCATGGCGTCGAGCGCATTGCCAATGAGATTGACAAGGGCCTGGCGGATCTCGCCTTCGGCGCAGTACGCGTGGCATTGCTGAGCAATGACACTTTCGCGGATCTGGCCGTCGAGGACCCGGCGATGAAAGAGTGCAAGCGCGGAAGAAGCCAGCGCGGCAACGTCGATAACCGCAGGTACGGGCGGCGAGCGATGAAAGCGGAGGGTGCGATCGATGATTTCGCTCACTCGCTTCAGCTCCTGCGTAGCCATGCGGGAATAGTTCTGGGCATCTTCCAGCGATTTGGCGTTCTCGACGAGATAGAGCAGATTCCCCATGGCCTCAAGCGGGTTGCTCACTTCATGGGCCATGGTGGCGGCAAGGCGCCCGGCGACGGCGAGTTTCTCGCTGTTGCGCAACGCTTCATCGCTTTGCGACTGGCGCGCAGCGGCGTCGCGGACTTCGAGCTGCTTGAGCCGCGAAGTGTAGGCTACCTGGACGGCGCTGAGAAGGAGCTCCTTGCGCACAGGTCGATCGAGCAGGATGAGGCTGCGAATTTCCAGGCGGATCCGGGTGGCAATGGCAGCGTAGCGAGGTTCATCGGGACCACTGGTGATCAGCACGATGGGGAGATCGGACCACCCGGGCTGGGCGTCTATGATGCGGCGCAAGGCATCGATCCCTTCTCCGGTGAGCGCTTCGTCGGTGAGTATCAAGCCCAGCAGCAGGGAGACACGGACTTTCTCCGCCTGGGGGATAGTCTCCACCGCTTCGCAGGCGAAGCCGGAGCCTTTCAAAAAGGCGCGGATCAACTCTCCATCGCGTCCCACAGGAGCGACCACGACGAAGCGAAACGCAAGGGCCCGGTCATTCATCACAATAGCGACTCGCCCCCTTTGTATTCCGGAGTACCGGTTAGCACGCCGGTGAAATTGGAAAGCGGATCGCCTATGTTCATTTTGCCGTCCCGAATCGAGAACTCGCGGATCGATCGCTCGTGCGGGCCGGAACGGCGCTTGACCACCGAGAGCGCCTGGCGAACTTCACCTTTCGCCTCGAAATAGCGGATCAGGAGCACGTTGTCGGCCAGATAACTGACGTCGGTCGGCGAGGACACCCCGTTGCCGAGTACGCCGTATTGCGCCAGCACGAGGAAGGACGCAACCCCCACCTGGTTGAGGTACGACAGGACCTCATGAAGCTGAACCACCAGCGCGTTCTCTTCGTTCATCGAATTCATCAGGCCGTTGAGACTGTCGATGACGACGACGCTCCAGTTCCGTTTCTCAACGCCGCGGCGGATGCGGTCGATAAACTCGCCGGGGGACAGCTCGGCGGGGTCAACCTGCTCCAGGTAAACGGTTCCATCGTCAAGGTAGCGATCGAGATCGAGTCCCAGGCCATGGCTTCGTTCGCGGAACGACTGGCGGGTCTCATCGAAGGTGAAGATGGCGGCATTCTCCTTGCGCATGGCGCCGGTAACGACGAAGTGCGTGCACAGAGTCGATTTTCCGCAGCCGGTCGGGCCGGCAATCAGGGTACTCGTACCGCGCTGCACACCGCCGTAGAACAAGGCGTCCAACTCCCGGATGCCGCTGGGCAGCGGCTCCGTTTTCACCGGACCGCCGCGATACTCGCCCGAGACCAGACGGGGAAACACGCGCAGCCCGCCCTTTACGATGACGTAATCGTGGAAACCTTCGCGAAAGCTCGATGCCCGTACCTTCAGCACCTCGAGATGGCGGCGCGTAATGCCGTAGCTGCGGGGCAGGACTTCCAGAGAGATCACGCCATGGGCGATGGTCTGCACCTGGCTCTCCTGGTGGGCGCGGAGGCGCTCGTCGAGAAGCAACGTGGTGCAGTCCTTGCCCTCAAAAAAATGCTTGAGGGCGAGCACCTGGCGGCGGTAGCGAACTGTGTCGCGGGCCAGCATGCGAAGTTCCGACATCGAGTCAATGACCACGCGCGAGGGCGCCACCTCGCGGACCTTGACGAGGATGGTTTCAAGCACGTCGGCCAATTCGACCTCGGCGGGTTGAAAAACCGTATATTCCTGGTCTGTGCCGGACAGTTCCGGAGGGGAAATCTTCGCGATGGTCACCTTGTCAAGGTTGAATCCGTGAGACTGCGCGACATGATGAAGTTCGGATTCGCTTTCGGCGAGCGAGATGTAAAGCCCTTTCTCGCCGCGTGCCGCCCCCTCAATGAGGAACTGCAGAGCGAGCGTGGTTTTGCCGGCGCCCGGACTGCCCTCAATGAGGTAGAGGAAGCCCCTGGCTAAACCACCATGCAAAATATCGTCCAATCCGGGAATCCCAGTGGAAAGACGAGTATGTTTTTCTTTCGTCATGCGTCGTGACTCTTCCCCTGTCGCGGTCTATTGCCCCGGTCCCTCTCTCTGCGGCGCTCGCTTCCGCAGCCCGTGAGAGCAGTGTCCTCCATACGACCGTGGCTATTGGTTTTGGATGCCCTTTCAATGGGATAGGGAGAGCCGGAGTCTGGAAACCAGCATTGAGAGGAAGGGTTCTCGAGTCGAGCCGCGCCTTTGCCGGGGAAAGATCATTGTCTGGACAAACGGGGAGGCAGGACAACGGGCGTGCGCGTCTCACTTCATGATACGAAAACGGTTCTTCGAGAGAAGGTAAACCGCCTCCGGGCGAGGCCGCGAAAAGAGACTTGAAGCTTGTCGAAGTCATCAAGTATCTTGCACATAGGCAAATCGCAGAAGTCGGGCCCGGGAACTGCCGCAATCGGTTCGCATTTTGAAGTCCGGCGGCCGGTACGTCTCGATCGCTTCCCCGATCCCGGACGCGTCATTTACAGAAAGTGGCTTCAGGAACAAGAAAGGAAGTACGGGCCCCGGAGATCGGCGCGATATCCCGGAAGATCCTATTTAAGATGAGGTGGTGATGCTGGAGACTTGGAGTGAGGACCTTCAGCCCTCGAATAGATTCATTGCATACCTGGCGGCGGCCGAACAACGCAAGGAAGCGCTGGCGGCGGAAGGCAAGGACTGCGCGACCGTGCTGGTCGTTGACGACGAAGAGACGCTGGCGAACACCACCACCGAGATTCTGAACATGGCCGGGTTCTGTGCGTTCGTTGCCTATGACGGACAAATGGCCCTCGAACTGGCCGCGAAGTTTCATCCTGACATTTTGCTGACCGACGTGATGATGCCGGGAATGAATGGAATCGAGCTGGCGACCGCCCTGACCAGGCTGCTTCCCCGAACGCAGGTTCTGCTGATTTCCGGCCAGGCGGGCACGATCGATCTTCTGGAAAAGGCGAGCAGCGAAGGCCATGCGTTCGATCTGATTGCGAAGCCGATTCATCCGGTGAAGCTGATCGAGCGCCTGAAAGAACTGGGAAAGACAGGCAACCGGGAATAGGAAGCAGGGAAGCCGACTCGCATCACGCCCTGCATCGAGACGTATTTCTGTTCCTATTCCCTGTTCCCTGTTCCCTGTTTTCCTGTTCCCTGTTCCCTATTCCCTGTTTTCCTGATCCGGCGATGACATCTTGAGGCGCTGAAGCAGTTTCTCGGGATGAACCGGTTTGCCGATAAGTTCGAAAGAGTATCCTTCCCGGCGCCCCCGATCGAGAATCTCGGTCACGCCGGCTTGGCCGGATAACAGCAGTATCTCCGTCTCGGGCAGCGCCTTCCTTACGGCAATCGCGAGCTGAAGGCCATTCATGTGCGGCATCACCACATCCGAGAGCACGTAATCGGGACTGAGCTGGATTGCCATTTCAAGCGCGGATGGACCGTCGTATGCACATGTGGCTTCAAATCCCGACCGCTTGAGGATTTCTGTCATGGTATCGGCGATCAGACGCTCATCGTCGACCACCAGCACCGTCGTTTTTCTTCGCTTGGATTTGCCGCTTTTGGATTTCTTCTGGCGCGACTGCGCAGGGCGCGGACTAAGACTGTCCAACGCCCATGGTTGCTCCCAGAGATCGAACATTCAATCTCCTCCATCGATATAACGAGTGACGCATCGATTGCATGTGAAGGCGCACTCTCCCCCGCGGCTTTAGGGTTGGAATGGAAGATAGACGGAGACGGTTGTCCCATTCTTGGGGATTTTTGTCTCGCTTTGTAAGCTGATGGATCCGCCGCGTTTTTCCAGCAATTGCCGGGCAACCCACAGGCCAATTCCTGTGCCTCGCTGGCCCTTGGTCGTAAAGAAAGGCTCGAATATCCTGTCCAGATTCTCGGCGCTGATGCCCGTCCCGCGGTCGCGGAAGTGAACTTCCACCCCCGCGTTGTCAATGTCGCGCGTGTGGATGGTCAGCACTCCGCCCTCGGGCATTGCGTCAACGGCGTTGGTGATGAGATTGGAAAAGACGTGCATCAATTCGTCCCTGCTCGCACTCACGGGACGATATTGAGCGAAGGCGCAATCGACAGCAACATTGCTGGCTAGCAGCCTGGATCGATACACGGCAAGGACCTCCTCCAGCAGCCTGTCCAGGTAAATCTCCGCGGGAGGGCCGGGGTCGCGATAATATCCCAGGGTCTGGCGGGCGATGTGCGACACCCGCTCGAGTTCGTTTTCCGCTTTCAGCAGGTAGGGAAGGGCTTTGCTGTTGCCCGCCACCGAAGTCCTGGCCAGGTAAACCAGATTCATCACCGAATCGAGTGGATTATTGATCTCGTGCGCAATCGTGGCGGCCATGCGGCCGGTGGCGGCCAGTTTCTCTGACTGGATCAGGCGCCGCTCCATGCTCTTCCGGCGCGATATCTCTCGGGCGATTTTGGAGAAACCCACAATGTTTCCGGCCCGGTCCCGGATCGGAGAAATGGTCAGCGAGACATCCACCATCTGGCCGTCTTTGGTGACGCGCCTGGTCTCGTAGTGGTCGATACGCTCGCCTGACTGAATCTTTCTGAGGATCTCCGCCTCTTCGGAGTGCAACTCCGGAGGAATGATGGTGAGAATGGGCCGGCCGATGATCTCTTCGGCGGAGTAGCCGAAAAGGTGGGCAGCCGCCTGGTTCCAGCTGGTGATAATTCCCCTGAGGTTCTTGCTGATGATGGCATCATCGGACGATTCCACAATGGCCGCAAGGCGCGGTTGCATTTCATCCAGCACATCGTTGATCGGGATTTCGCGCTCGATTCGCAACGCGCCGATCACCGCGCCGGCGTCATCGACGACGAGCGAAACTGTAGCCAGAACCCGCACCGCCTGGCCCGTCTTTTTGATCCGCGTGCACTCGTAGCTCTCCATTGCGCCGGGCTCAAGACGCTTCAGCACTTCCATTTCCTTGGTGTGGCAATCCTCGGGAACCACGCGGGTGAACGCCGCCCCGATCATCTCCGCAGCCGGGTAACCGAAAAGGTGCGCCGCTTTTTCATTCCAGGAGGTGACAATGCCCGCCAGATCCGTGCCGACCAGCGCATCGCCGCACGAACGGGCGACCGCGGCGAACAGGAGCCGTTCGCGATCGGCGCCCGAACCGTTGTGCCCCCTGCCGTTCGCATGCGAGCGAGATTCGCGCCTCACGCGGACGCCTCCTTTGAGAAAGCCCGGCAACGGAAGCCTCGCCAGGATGCCTGGCGACTGCACGATGGATCGCGATGCGCTACGGCAGTCCGGCGGCTTGTCCCGCGCCCCTCACGCTCATCATATTCAGGAAGAATCCTGCCCGCAAACGTCCATGGCGCGCCGGGAGCCTCCAAAGGCAGTAATTTGCGATGAGGGTAAAATCGATTTTCGAGTGAAGGAACAGCGGGCGAGGGTCGTAACCGATTCGCCTTGCCCTCTGTCGGGTGCGTATCATTTCATAGGATGGCGGCCAGGTGAGCCGCGCGAGGAGAACGATCCCGATGATCAAGCTGCTGCTCCACTGGTTATTGAGCGCCGTTGCGCTTCTGATTGTTTCGCAGTTTGTGCACGGATTTCAGGTCCGCGGACTGGTGCCGGCGCTGGTCGCCGCGCTGGTGATCGGCTTGCTGAATGCCACCCTTGGTCTGCTGCTGAAGATCATCACGTTTCCCCTGAGCATTCTTACCTTCGGGCTGTTCCTGCTGGTGATTAACGCGCTGATGATCCTGCTGGCCTCAAGCGTGGTGCGTGGATTCACGGTGGTTGGCTGGGGACCGGCGTTGTGGGGAGCCCTGATCCTGGCCCTGCTGGGTATGTTGTTCCGCGCCGTCGCCAGGGACGCGAAGTAGGACTTCGGTGGCTGCGCGTGCATCGTAACCGGGCACCACTTTCACAGCTTGCTGAAATGTCCTTCGGAACGGCGCGTCGTACAGGGCCCGGCTGCAGTCGGGCCCTAAGCGCCACGAAACAAGCCTGGGGTTTTTAGCCCCTGCTGCGCCTGCGCCCCGTGGATTTCTATTGAGGTGGCAGGGCGTGGCTGCGTGGCGCCTTCTTCTTTGGGACCTTGCCGCCGGGAATCACCGTAGGCGCGCCGGGCACTCTTTCCATTTCGTTCACGTTGGGCGGAGGGACAACCGGGTGATTCAACACCGGGCCCTGGAGAGTTTCGGGAATGTGCCGCGAGCCGGCGGTGGAAAATCCGCTCCCACCATGCGAAGCACCCGAGGCGGGCACGACCACGGCTTTGGCGGCAGGCTGGACTCGGGAATAGATGCGCCAGGCGCCGCCGGCCACGACGCAGACGATGCCCGCTGCGGCAAGGCCGCGAATCAAGCTGCTATACATCCAACCGCCCGGTGGCCTGAGCGGGCCGCGACCCGTCAGAATCCAGCCTGCCCGGGGCGCGGCGTGCAGCCCCGCGCGCATGCGATCGGCAAGGCCGTCCGGCGCGGGAAGGCCCGCAATCAGGCGCAGCGTGTCTTCGCCAGGACCAATCGGCGAGCGATCCTCGGGCTGGGGGCGATAGCTGTCAGTGGGTCGGGTATTCATCGCGGACTCCTTGCGTGCTGGAGCAGGTCAGCCATCAGGTTGCGGGCCCGGAAAAGCCGCGAACGCACGCTGGATTCGGTAATGCCGAGGATGGAAGCAATCTCCACACTGGAAAGCTCTTCAAACGCCGAGAGCATCAGGACCTCGCGTTCCTTTGCCGGCAGTCGCTCGACGCAGGACAGCACGTGGGCATGGTGCTGGGCGGCGGCGGCGCGCTGCTCCGCGCTCAGACCGTTGGCGGGCAGCACCCGCGCCAGTTCCTCCACGTCGTCGGTTTCGGGGCGAGTTTTGGCGCGCCGCTTGCGGTCGAGCACGATGTTCCAGACAATGCGGATCAGCCAGACCCGATGGTCGCGCACCTCGTCGAGGCGGTCGCGATGGCGCAGCACGCGCAAGAACGCTTCCTGCACGGCGTCTTCGGCATCGGAGGCATTGCGGACCACCGAGAAGGCCACGCGGTAAAGCGTCGTGGCGTACTGGTCTACGAGGGCCGCAAGCGCTGTATCGTTCGCGTGCTGGCGGGCTTCGTCTTGCACGGCGCGATCGGCAATCTCCATCCAAAAAGGAATGAGGGTCTGGCTGGCACTCATACGCCTACCAGACGCAGGATTGGGTCCCAGTGCTCGCGCGGCCTTGGCCGCTGGCGCCCCTCCCGCGGGTCACAACCCTTTCCCACCGTGGCAGAGGCAGGTGGGCCCCCCGCGGTTGGCTCAAATCCCTACCCGGGCGGCGCTTGGTATGCCCCTAACCGGGCCAACGGGAAATTACTTGCCCGCAAGCTTCTGGGTGGCAATGGTCCCGGCCGCGCCGTCCTTATCGGAATCCTTCACCTTGGCCCAGACGGCGCGCGCCTGGTCCTGCTTGCCGATGGCCGAGTAAAGATCGGCCAGATCGAGCTGCGCGACGGTGGCCGGAACGGTCACCGACGGCTTGGCCGCCACCTGGTTAAAGAGTTCGATGGCCTGCGCGTCGCGCCCCGTCTCGTGGTAGAGCCCGGCGAGGGCGATCTTCGCCAGATTGGACTGGTTCCGATTCCAGGACCCCGCGGACGACTTCAGCTCGCTCTCGGCCGAACCCGTCTGTCCCAATTCCAGGTAAGTGATGCCGGCAAAATAACGCGCCTTGGCAGCCTGCGGCAAATAGCCGAAGTTGTTTGCGATGGCCACAAACTCGCGATTGGCCTCTTTGGCGCGGTCGGCGGCGTTGGTATAGCTGCCTTTCTCCACCGGAACTCCGGGTGTAGCCAGCGCCCGGGAATAAAGGTCGATGGCAGAACCCAGCGCCTGATCGGCGGCGTCGGTACGGAAGGTCCAGAAGAGGATCCCACCAACCAGCACGGCGAGAACTACGACGGCGCTGATGACCCAGCGCAGGAGGCCGGAGCGGTGACCGCTCAACCAATTCACACTACTGGCGGTGGCCTTCGCAAACTTATCCCCCTTGAGGGCGCGACGTGTCTGTGTATCCACGGGGTTTCCTGATTCCTTATCGATAGACTTGCCCAATCGGCGGGCTTGCAGGCGGGGTCCGACAGGTGGAAGGCACTACGACTGCAACCTTAATAGTTTATCAGCGCTGAAAGAGGGCAGTCTATCGATTCGGTGGCACCGGAAGTCACCCGAAAGTTCGGAAACAGTATGGTTGGGTTTGCCCGGGCGCAACGCGGAAGCAGGCCGTTGTTGCTCCGGCCCCGCCGGAACCGGTACGCTGGTGCCATGTACGAGGAGTTTCACGTAACCGATCGCTGGACGGGCGAGGACCTGCATTGCCGGTGGAAGGCCAACATTGTGGCCATCGCTACGCGGCATGCCGACGCCGTGGACATCCGCTTCGATGTCAATAGCCGGCCGATGTGGATCGCCCTTCCCTGCACCGCCTGGGTGGAACAGAAAAAGCGTTCGGGCAAGGTGATTACCGATCGGCTCGCCGCCCACATTGCCGGCCGGTATCTGAAACAGCTGATCGAAGAGGGTTACGACAGCCGCCGGGAGATGTACACCATGTCGGTGGACGAGGTGCTTTCGCACCTGGACGCGGTAGTGGCCGAAGGCAGGGCGGAACACGGACTGCCCAGCCTGCCGGTGGGCGTCGACCCAACCGGGTAACGAATCGCTCCCTGGAAGAAACAAAACCCGGGGCGCCCATCCCGGCTCCACTAAGGCGTGGCAGGCGCAGCCGGTGGGGAAGTAAAAATACGAGATTTTGGCCTAATAACTTGACGTGCCGGACGTCTACCTTATGGGAACCCGTTTGCCTGGTCCCGGATCGAAGCCCGGTTCTCATACACCATTCATGAGGATTTCTGATGCGCCGTGTTTTGTTGCTTTCCTTTCTGGCTGCGACGGTGATCGTGGTTTCGGCATCCATCGCCGCAGGGCAGTCCGCGGGCGCTCCCCTGCCCAACCCCCACGACTTGCTGGAGCGCGCCCTGGCCAGCGAAAAGAAACTGGACGCGGAACGCGAACGCTACGAATGCCGCGTTACCGATGAATCCGCGGAAACCGACAGCAAGGGCAACGTGAAAAAGACCACGCTGGAGGTGAAGGAGCAGTTCTTCGTGAACGGCATTGCCGTGGAGCGCACGCTGACCAAAAACGGCAAGGACCTCACCCCCGACGAGACGCGCAAGGAAGACCAGCGGGTGATGAAAGAGACGGTCAAGTACAGCAACGCCACGACCGCGCAAAAGGAAACCGACAAGCAGAACAAGGAACTCGAGGAGTTTCTCTCCGCCATGCAGTTGGCCAACGGTCATCGCGAACCGGTAAACGGCCGCAGCGTGCTGGCGTATGATATCGTGCCCAATCCAAGGTTTCAGGCCAAGAGCCTGAACCAGCGCTTCGCCCAGGTGATGCAGGGGAAACTCACCATCGATGAGGAATCGGGCGAGATCATCGATGCGAATATCAAGTCGGTGCAGGATTTGAAGATTGGAGGCGGAGTCCTGGCCAATCTTCACAAGGGATTCTGGCTGCACTTTCACAACCAGCCGCAAGCCGACGGCGTGTGGCTCACCGACCTCGCCGAGGGCTCGGGCGATGCGCGCGCAGCCCTGTTCTTCCATCCCTATTTTCGGTTCAAGGAAACCACCGGCGGCTGCCATCTCTACAACACAGAGGCGCTCCAGGTGGGGCAGGTGAAGCCGGTGAAGTGATGCAAGGGTAACCGGCCGCGCCAGACTGCCAACTCTTACCCCCACGGGATCAGGCTGCGCCGGCCTCGGAATCATGCCAATGAATTCCTCCTGCTCCCTGTTCCCCCGTCCGTCGTTCTCCGCCTCTACCACCAACATTTCGGCTTCCTGCCGGCGCTGTCGCTGGCTATAGTTCTTACATCCGCGCGAATTCAGCGGAGAGCGAACCTTGGCCGAAATCTCTATTCTGCATGCCGCCCCGCGGCAAGCACGTTTGCCGGGCAAACGCCGGTTTGCCTTCCGATGCGTGCTGCTTTCCCTGGTGGCAATAGCCGCGCCCATACTGCGCGCTGTGCCTCCGGACCCGATCCACTGGCGATCCGGGCTGGCGGAGATCGATGAAAACTGGCGCGTACATGAGGGTGACAATCTCGCCTGGGCGGCGACGGGCTTCGATGACAGTGCATGGAGGGGCGTGGATCTGGAGGACCTGGGAGGAGCCGCGCCCGGATGGCGTTGGTTTCGCAAGCGCATCACGGTGGGCGCGGATTTTCCCCAAGTGCGGCTGCTGCTTTCGGGCGGCAACGGAACCTACGAACTGTATGTGAACGGAGCGCGCGTTGCCGGACCGCAAATCAGCTCCGCATTCCAGGTGAGCCGGCCCACCGAGCGCGTGTTTGCGCTGTCCAGCGATGGGGGCGATTACGTTGTGGCGCTGCGGACCCACGTTCCGGCAAACTACAGCGCCTACCACCTGCCGCAGTTTCTTTCCGTCACCCTGGGCATGCCCGTGGCCATCGAATACGAGCGCCAGGCGCTCAGGAGCGAGCGCATCTACCCGCTTCTGCCCGCCCTGGCCATCAATCTTCTGCTCTGTGCGGCCGGCCTCGCAGGCCTGGGGCTCTATCGCAGCCAGCGCGGACAGCGCGAATACCTCTACCTGGGCCTCTATTTGTTCACCGTTGGGTTCGCAAACTGGCTGTGGACACCGCAGTGGGAAGGAGTGCTTCCCACATCGGCGAATTACTGGATTGCCGACCCGCTCATCTTTGTGTTCACCATTCTCCAGATCGAATTCACGTTCAGCTTTGCGCGCATGCGGCTGACCCGGGCGTGGCGAGTGTACGAAGTGGCGCTGTTGTCGCCCCTGGTGCTCATTCCCCTGGTCTGGACCGGACATTTTCGCTTCGACATTTATACCCTCATCGAGGCTCTTGCTATTTTGCCCGCCGGATTGCTTCTGCCCCTCGTCCTGCTGGTGTGGTATCGGCGTGGAAACCGCGAAGCCGGATGGCTGATTTTGCCCAGCCTCCTGCCCACACTCACGCTCTTCCTGTTCAATTTGGGGGGCTCGTTTGCGAACCTGTTCGGGTGGTCCTGGTTCGCGGTTCTGCTCGATCCCCTTCCCATCGGCGCGGCGCCGGTGCAGATCGGGGATGCCGGAAGCGTGCTTTTTCTGTTTGCCATCGGGTTCGTGATGTTCTTTCGCTTTACCCGGGTAAGCCGCGAACGGGAGCGGGCCGCCGCCGAACTCCACGCCGCGAGGGAGATTCAGCAGCGCCTGGTTCCGGCCCATTTGCCCACCGTAAGAGGATGCGTCCTTGAAGCGGCCTACTTTCCCGCCCAGGAAGTGGGCGGCGATTTCTACCAGGTGCTCGGCCTGCCGGATGGATCGACCATGCTGGCGGTTGGCGACGTCAGCGGCAAAGGCCTCAAAGCCGCCATGACTGGGGCGCTGGCCATCGGCGCCCTGCGAACCCTCGCTTCCGAAGGGTTGCGGCCAGGTCTCCTTCTTTGCCGCCTCAACCGCCAGTTGGCCCAATCGGGCGATGGCGGGTTTGTCACCTGTGTTTGCGCGCGGATCGAAACCGGAGGAGCTCTGCTGGTTGCCAATGCCGGCCACCTTTCTCCCTATCGAAATGGGGAAGAACTCTCTCTCGATGGCGGCCTGCCGCTAGGCATCATCACCGACGTGGAATACACCGAAACAACCTTCTCACTCGAACCCGGCGATCGCCTCACCTTTCTCTCCGATGGCGTGGTCGAAGCCCGCAACAAGCAGGGCGAGCTCTTTGGATTTCAGCGCACCTCCCACTTGATGGGCCGCAGCGCCGAACATATTGCCCGCGCCGCCCAGGAATTTGGCCAGGAGGATGACATCACCGTATTGACGGTTGCGGTTCAAAGCGCTGCCCAGGAGGATGGCGCCGAAGCTGCAGCGAGGCAGGGAATAGGGATCAGGGGTTAGGCATTTTCGCCCATGGAATCCGTTCTCCTTGCCTGATGCCTCCGCCTGATCCTGTTTCATTCATGGCGAAGCGCGTCCATGGGCTGTACACCAGCGGCACGGCGGGCCGGGATCCAACTGGCAGAGGTGGCGACGAACAAAAGCAGCGCGACACCTGCGCTAAGCGTAAACGGATCGTTGGCGCGAATGCCGAATAACAGCGACTGTAACCCGCGGGCCGCCGCCAGCGACGCAATCAGGCCCGCGGCGACGCCCACGAAAGCAATGAACGAACTGTCCCGCAGAATCATGCTTCGCACCTGGCCTGGCTTGGCGCCCAACGCCAGCCGGATGCCGATCTCGTTTGTCCGTTGGGTCACGGAATAGGCCATCACACCGTAGATTCCCACCGAAGCCAGCCCCAGCGCCAGCAAGCCAAAACTGGAGGTCAGGACAACGAACACGCGCTCCTGCTGCGTGGCCGCGGCGATCTGTTCGTCCTCGCTACGCAAGTCATTGAGGGGAAGATCGGAATCGGCCTGGCGCACCACGCCGCGCAATGCCGGGATCATCGCTTCCGGCTTCATGGCGGTGCGAATCTCAAAGGTCATGGCGCCCACTTGCTGCTGCTGAACAAAGGGAAGAAAGAACTGTGGCGGGGGGTCGTCCCGGAGCGATGCGTACCGATTGTCTTTGCAGATGCCCACGATCTGGATCCAGTCATCGTTTTTGGGGGCAGGTGTGTCCCCGCTGTGGGCATGATTGGAAAAACGCTTGCCGATTGGATTCTGATTGGGGAATCGCTTGCGGGCGAGGCTCTGATTGATCACCCCCACCTTGAGCGAGTTTGTGGTGTCCCCGGGTACGAAGCCGCGTCCCGCCACGATCGGAATCCCCATGGTCTCGAAGAAGGTGTTGCCGACCACGTTGTAATATTCGGACTGGTCCTTGCCGGTCTCGGCGCCTTCGGGCATGAAATCGGTTCGCTCGGTGTCATCCGCGATGTAAGGCACCGACGCCGGCGTCACCGCATCCACGCCGGGTAACGCGGCAATCGCCCGCCGCAGGCGCGTAAAAAGCTCCACATCCTTTCCGGGCGGATACTGGGTCCTTTGCGGATTCAATTCAAACAGGATCAGATGGTCGGTTCTGAAGCCGACATCCACCGCACTGAGCCCCGCCAGAGTGCGAACAAAAAGCCCGGCTCCAATCACCAGCAACGTGGAAAGCGCGATCTGAAACCCGACCAGGGTGCGGCCGCTCAGTCCTCTTCGCCGCCGCGTGGTGGATTGAGCAGCCTCCTTCAGCGCGTGATTCAGATCGAAGCGGGCCGCCGCAAGTGCAGGAGCAAGACCAAACAGGATTCCGGTCAGCAGGGTAATGGCCGCCGTGAATCCGAACACGCGCCAATCGAAGCGAACATGGACATTCATCCCTTCCCAGGGATTCTCGATCATTCGCGGGATCGCGTTGCGGCCAACGTAGGCGGCCAGCAAACCGGCTCCGCCGCCGATCACGGCCAGCATCAGGCTCTCGACCAGCATCTGGCGCAGGATGCGTCGTCTTCCCGCCCCCAGAGCCAGCCGCACGCTCATCTCGCGCTGCCGTTGCGCGCCGCGCGCCAGCATCAGGTTGGCGATATTGGCGCAGGCCAGGACCAGGACCAGGACAACAAACGTCATCAGCACAGCGATGGGCGTAGCCAGCATGGCGCCCGTTTCAAACAGCCCGCGGCTGCCGTCCCGCACCACCATGCGGGGCACGTCTTCGTTGGATTTCACCGGCATCGTGGCGCGCACAATCGCGCCCAATTGCGCGTCGAGCGCCGCCTGCGCCTGGACGCCGGGCACGCCGGGCCGCGTGCGGGCCATGATATTCACCCACCATTGACCGGCATCGGTAAGTAGGCTCTCACGCGATAAAGGCGCAACCAGCGGCTGCAGCCGGATGGGCATAAAGACATCGGCGGGGCTCTGCACGTCCCGCGCGGAAGTAAATTCTTTGGGATTCACGCCCACGATGGTGAGAGGCGCCTGGTTGACGCGAATCACCTCGCCGAGCACAGCAGGAGAACGATCGAACTCTCGCTCCCACAGTCCATAGCTGATGACCGCCACTGCGCCTTCGTCGTCGCTGGGCTGAATGGCGCGCCCTAATACAGGCTGGATTCCCAGTTGCGCATAGTAGTTTCCCGAAACCATTTCGCCGCGAATGCGCTGCGCGGTTCCGCGAATGGTGGCGTTCATGCTCGTTCGCTTGAAGGCGAACAGATCTTCGAGAACCCGATTCTGAGCGCGCAACTGTTGATACGCCGGATAGGAGAAGGATGTACTCGTTCTTAGGCCTCCAGGGAGAGGATCGTAGTTGCCCCAGATATCGTGGACGGCGACATGCTCCTCGGTTCCCGTCCACGACAGCAGGCGAAGCTCATCGGCATGCGGCACCGCGATCCGTTCGTAGAGTATCTGGCGGGCGAAGGAGAAGATCGTCGTGTTGGCGCCGACGGCCAGCGCCAGCGAACCGGCTGCAATCGCGGTAAACCCGGGGCTCTTGCGCAGCATTCGGGCCGCGTAGCGGACATCGGCACGAACTTCATCCCACCAGCGAAGGCCCAGCGACGCGCGCATTTGTTCTTTCTGGAGCACCGGAGACCCGAGCACTGCCCTGGCACGGCGGGCAGCTTCGGCGGGAGCCACACCGCGTCGAACCAGGTCGGTCGTCATGCATTCCAGGTGATGGGCAAGCTCCGATTCCATGTCGGTTTCGAGGCGATCACGCCGAATGGCAGCCCGCCACCACGACCGGATCTGAGCCACACTTTGAAAGCCCCTGGAAAAAACGCCCATGACTTCCTCCCCCTGTTCCTGATCCCTGATCCCTGTTCCCTGTTCCCTGACCCCTGACCCCTGTTCCCTGATCCCTGCATCTACGTGGCGCGCAGGATGCTGCCGATGATGCCTGCCATGCGATTCCACTTCTCGGTTTCCTGGTGGAGGCGCGCGCGGCCCGCGGCGGTGAGCCGGTAGTATTTGGCACGGCGGTTGTTCTCGCTTTCGCCCCACTCGCCGGTGATCGCGCCCTGGTGCTCGAGTCGATAAAGCGCCGGGTAGAGCGAGCCCTGCTGGACCACGAGTTCGTCTCCCGAGATCTGCTGGATCCGCAGCAGGACACCATACCCATGCAGCGGGCCCATGGATACGGCCTTCAGGATGAGCATGTCCAGCGTGCCCTGCAGCAATTCGTCTTTTCTTTCGGATTTGGGGTCGGTCATGCTCTCTCCTTGACGCTCTAGGAGAGAAGAGTACCATCAACTCTCCTAGACGGTCAAGGAGGAACCCGGAAATCTCAGAACGAGGGCACCGATCCCGCTGGCATCCCTCATTCGGTCCGCAAAGCTTTCATGGCCGACAGCAGCGGGGCAAGCAGGTTCGGTCACAAAGACGCCATCTGTACGAAGGACGCATGAGAGACTGAATCCATTAAGTGCGAACCGGCGCGCCTTGACTTCCAGATTGCAATTGCGCATGCGAGGTGACCTTGAGCCTGATCCGCGATCTGCAGTTCACCCTGCGCCAATTGCGCCGCAGCAAAATCTTTTCGGTGGTCGCGGCCCTAACCCTGGCTCTCGGCATTGGATGCAACACCGCGATTTTCAGCGTGTTTTACAGCGTGCTGCTTCGTCCACTCCCCTTCCCTGATCCCGACCGCCTGGTCATGGTCTCCGAGCGCGCGCGCCAGTTCCCCACTCTCTCCGTCTCATGGCAGAACTTTACAGACTGGAGGGCGCAGAGCACGTCGTTCGAGGAATTCGGCGCCGCCCGCGTGCTTACCATGGCTCTGACCGGCAACGGGGAGCCGGAGCAGATTCCGGCACAGATGATCACCGGCAACCTGATGCACCTTCTGGGAGTGAACGCGATCGCCGGCCGCGCGATCGCCGACGGTGACGACCGGCCCTCTTCGGCGGCCGTGGCGCTGCTGGGCTATGGCCTGTGGCAGCGCAAGTACGGCGGCTCTCCCGACGTCCTTGGCCGCGTGGTCACCCTCGATCGCGAGAGCTACACCGTCATTGGTGTCTTGCCGAAGGGCTACGAACTGCTGCAGCAAACGCCCGACATGGTCATCGCCATGGGTCCGTGGGCCAGCAAGCTGCCCGACGATCGCTCCTGGCACCCCGGCATCTTTCCCATCGCTCGGCTCAAGCCGGGCGTCACGCTCGCCCAGGCGCGTTCTGAGATGAGCACCATCGCCAGGCGGCTGCTCGAGAAGTACCCTGACACCAACATCGCCCTCGACGCCGTGGTGAACCCCATGCACGATCAGCTGGTGAGCCAGGCCCGCCCTGCGCTGCTCACCTTGCTGGGAGCGGTCATTTTCGTCCTGCTGATTGCCTGCGGCAACATCGCCAACCTGATGCTCACTCGCGCCACGGCCCGCAGGCGCGAAATCTCCATCCGCATTTCGCTCGGCGCGTCGGACTGGCAGATTATTCGCCAGCTCATCCTGGAAGGTCTTCTGCTCTCGCTGCTGGGCGCCGTTGCCGGCGTCGCGCTCGCCTATATCCTGATGCCGTCGCTGTTGCGCATTGCCGGCGGATCGTTGCCCCCCAATGCGAATGTGCGGATCGACATTCCTGTGCTGCTGTTCACCGCTGCGTTATCCATTTGCGCCGGGGTTTTCTTCGGCATCGCGCCGGCGGGTCACATTCGTCTCAGCGATCTGCGCTCCGTTCTGAACGAAACCGAGCGAGCCGGGGCGGGCAAACACGCCAAGGCACTGCGCAGCGCCCTGGTGATTTCGGAGATCTCGCTGGCATTGCTCCTCCTCACGGGAGCGGGATTGTTCGTGCGCAGCCTGAATCGCCTTTCCGCGGTAAGCCTGGGATTCTCCGCGGATCACATTCTTGTCGCCGACCTGCCCGTGCCGCCAGCCGGCGCAGCTCCCGCTGACGCCCACCGCAACATGGACTTCTACGAATCGGCTCTGCGCGAACTGCATTCCCTCCCCGGAGTGCGCACCGCGGCCGCCGCTTCGTTCCTTCCCGCCAGCGGCCAGGGTTCTGTCATCCACTTCAATATCCACGGTCGCCCACCGCGCAATGCCTCCGAATACATCATGGCCAACTACCGCACGGTCAGTTCCGGCTATTTCGAGGCCCTGCACATCCCGCTTCTCGAGGGGCGCTGGATCGAAGATGCCGATCGCGAAGGCACGCCTGCCGTGGTGGTGATCAACCAGGCGATGGCGAGGACATATTTCGGCAACGATTCGCCGCTGGGCAAGAAGATGCAGATCGGCGCGATTCCCGACGACACGGTGCCGTGGATGATGGTCGTCGGCGTGGTAGGCAACGTCAAGCAGACCCTGGTCGCGGATATGCCGACCGAAATGTATATACCCTATCGCCAGGCGAACGAAGTCCTGCCCGTCCGCGCGATGTCGATCGTCATGCGCACCGAGGTCGACCCGCGCGCCCTCATTTCGGGCCTGGTTGCGACGGTGCATCGCGTCAATCCCAATCAGCCGGTGGTCCGCATTCGGACCATGGAAGAGAATGTGGCCCAGAACTTCGATCAGCCGCGATTCCGCACCGTGCTGCTGGTCATCTTCGCATCCATTGCCCTGCTGATCGCCGCCGTCGGAGTCTATGGCGTGATGGCCTACGCAACCGTGCAGCGCACCGGCGAAATGGCAATTCGGATCGCCCTGGGCTGCAGCGTGGAACGCATCTTTTTGCTGGTGGTGAAAGACGGGCTGCGCCTGACCTTGATTGGAGCCGGAATTGGAACCCTCCTCGGCCTTGCGCTGGGGCGATGGCTCAAGTCACTGCTCTTTGGGGTGTCGGCCACCGATGCGGCAACCCTGGTCGCCGCGATCCTCGTGGTGCTGTCCACCGGAGTCGCCGCTTCTCTCATCCCGGCACGTCGCGCTTCCCGTACCGAAATTGCCGCAATGATGCGCGAGAACTGAACCCGGCCGCGGAGCATGCGACCCTCGCAATCGCGCAACCGGCCCGTGTTACGGTTGACAGGCGGGAGGATTGGTCAATGCGTGCTGCGAAAAAAGCATTGTGGGCCCTGGTTGCATTGGGCGGATGGGGATGGCAACCTGTCCTCGGCCAAGCCGATGAGGCGTCATCGTCCGCGACCGAACAACACGTCCAGCACGTCATCTCGGGACTGATCGGCGGAGTGGTGATGAAAGGACAAGAACACGATACCCATACCCTGACCGACCGGATGAAAACCCTGAACGTTCCCGGGGTAAGCATCGCAGTGATTCACAACGGAAAAATCGAGTGGGCGCGGGGATTCGGGGTGCGGGAGATAGGCGGCGCGCCGGTCAATGCCGAGACGATGTTTCAGGCGGGCTCCATTAGCAAGCCGGTGGCGGCGCTCGCAGCGCTCAAGCTGGTTCAGGATGGCAAGCTCTCGCTGGATGCGGATATCAACACATATCTCACCAGTTGGAAGTTTCCGGCGGACCCGGTCGCCGGGGGAAAGCCGGTTACGCTCCGCGAGTTGTTGACGCATACCGGCGGCACCACGGTGCACGGGTTTCCGGGGTATGCGCAGAAGGAACCGGTTCCCACGCTGGTGCAGGTGCTGAACGGCGAAAAACCGGCCAATACTCCCGCCATCCGTAGCGAACAGCCTCCCATGAAGGAATGGAAATATTCGGGAGGAGGATTCACGGTCATGCAGCAGGCAGTGATCGATGTAAGCAAGGAGCCGTTTCCGAAACTGCTGCACGACACGGTCCTGGCCCCCATTGGAATGACGCGCAGCACCTATGAACAGCCCCTTCCGCAATCGCTGCGGGAAAATGCGGCAACTCCGTATCGCGACGACGGCAAGCCGGTGGAAGGCGGCGCGCACACCTATCCCGAAATGGCTGCCGCCGGATTGTGGACCACGCCCACTGATATCGCGAAATATGCGATCGAAGTGGAGCAGTCCCTGCAAGGCAAGGCGAATCACGTACTCAACCAGGAGATGACCCGGCAGATGGTGACCCCGGGCATGGGAAGCTGGGGATTGGGAGTGCAAATCGGCGGCTCGGAATCGAATCGCTACTTCTCGCACGGCGGGGCCAACGAGGGATTCCGCAACATATTTGTGGCCTATGAGAAGAACGGCGAAGGCGCAGTGGTGATGACCAGCGGCGACAACGGGGACCAGGTTGGCGACGAAGTGATGCACAGCATCGCGGCCGAATACGGCTGGCCGGACTGGAAGCCGGACGTGCGCGCCGTCGTCAAGGTGGACGAGAAGACGCTGCAGCAATACACCGGTACCTATGAGCTCCGGCCAGGTTTCGATATTGTCGTCACCGTGGAAGGCGGCCAGCTCATCACCCAGGCCACCGGCCAGCCAAAGTTCGTGGTGTACCCGGATTCAGAGGCGAAGTTTTTCCCGCTGGAGTTTCCGGCCGAACTCGAATTCGTGAAGGATGCGGATGGAAAATGGAATGCGCTGGTATTGCACCAGGGCGGCCACGACATGCGGGCGCCGAGGAAATAGCCTCGAACCGATTCTGGCGGACGACCCGGCTCTGTTATGCTCTCCTCGGGTTCGTTGACGCAGCCGGACCAACCATCCCCTTTCGCGTTTGATAGAGCGCCGCGGCCGGTCGATCCCGTCTTCCAGCACGCCAACAGGAGGGATACGCCTATGTGCGACGACTTCATTCATCAAGGCCTGACCCACGATCCCACTGTTTCCCGAAGAGCATTTGGGGTGGCCGTGGGCGCAACCATCGCGCTGAAGTCCGCCGCTGCCGCAACCCCCGCCAAGGTTGCCTCCACCGATGTCAACGTGCCCATGGCGAGCGGCGTTTCCGATTCGGCGCTCTTTTATCCCGAAGGCCGCGGGCCGTGGCCGGGGGTCCTGGTGTGGACCGACATCCTCGGGCTGAGGCCCGTCTTTCGCGAGATGGGCCAAAGGCTCGCCGCGGAAGGCTACGTGGTCCTGGTGCCGAATCCGTTCTACCGCAACGCCAAAGCACCGGTGGTGGATGGCTCGTTTGATTTCAGCAAGCCGGAGGACCGCGCCAAGGTGATGCCCATGGCGCAGGCGTTAACGGCCGACGCCAACATCAGCGACGCCAGGTCATTCGTCGCGTTTCTCGATGCGCAGACGCAAACCGACAAGAAGAAGAAGATGGGCGTCCAGGGGTACTGCATGGGCGGGCCTCTCACGTTTCGCACCGCGGCTACGGCTCCCGATCGGATCGGCGCTGCTGCCACGTTCCACGGCGGAGGCCTGGTCACCGACAAGCCAGAAAGCCCTCATCTGATGATCCCGAAAATGAAGGCCGAGGTTCTGTGCTGCGTGGCCGACAACGACGACCAGCGCGAGCCCACCGCCAAGGACAAGCTCAAAGAAGCTTTCGCAGCCGCCCACCTGAAGGCCACGGTCGAGGTCTACACGGGATGCAACCATGGATGGACCGTGCGCGGCAGCCAGGTCTACAACGAGCAGGGCGCGGAACGGGCGTGGGGAGAATTGCTGGCGCTCTATAAACGGAACCTCGTGTGATGCCCGATCAAGACACTCTCGATTGGCTGCTCGATTCCGACCCTGCAATCAGGTGGCAGGTCATGCGCGACCTGACCGATGCCTCGCCGGCGGAGATCGCCGCGGAGCGCGCCCGCATTCCGCAGCTAGGCATCGGCGCAAAGATCCTCGCGTGCCAGGGGGCGGATGGAGCGTGGCACCGCGACGACACGCCCGACTGGTTGCCGACGCTCGTCTCCATGCAGCTGTTACGCCTGACCGAAGCGGACCCTGCGCAACCTGCGATCGCATCGGCGATGGCGCGGCTCCAGGCCTGCTTCCGGTGGGCGGATGAATTTGGCGCGAAGCCATTCTTCGAAGGGGAAGTCGAGCCCTGCATCAACGGGAACGCGCTGGCTGCGGGCGCGTACTTCGGACATCCATCGGAAAGCCTGGCGCGGCGCCTTGTGGGAGATCAGCTTGACGATGGCGGCTGGAACTGCGAAGCACCAAACAGCACGCGATCCTCATTTCACTCCACCATCTGCGTGCTCGAGGGGCTGGTCGAGTATGAGCGCGCCACGGGGACCTTGCCCGAGTTCACGGCGGCCCGCCGCCGCGGCGAAGAATATCTGCTTGACCGCGCCCTTTTCCGCCGATTGTCCACCGGCGAAGTTGTGGATCCCGCATTCCTGCAATTTGGATTTCCGCCCCGCTACTGCTACGACCTTCTCCGCGCTCTCGAGTACTTTCGCAGCGCCGGCGTTTCGCCCGATGCGCGCATGCGCGAAGCCATAAGCGTGATCGATACCAGGCGCCAGGCGGACGGACGATGGCTCCTCGACAATACGCACAATGAAGCCCTTCCCTTCCCGTTCGTGGAGCCGGTCGGCGAGCCGAGCCGCTGGAACACGTTGCGAGTCATGCGCGTCTTGCGCTGGTTTCGCTAAGACGCGCAATCGGCCCGGGCGAAGCCCTGGCCGTCCATGCGGATGACCTTTTGCCGAGATGATTGCCGGCGATCACCTGCCTCCCCACATTCGCCCATAAATGAAACGATGCCCGGATTCTTTGCACTAACTAAGGGCTAATTTTCGCTTTAAGGAGTAAGAGTCCGAGCGACTCGCCGCGCAGCGAACTCCAGGGTCGAGTTTTTCATCCCCTGAGCCAGGCGAAAACCGACGCTGGTCCCGAAACGCGGAATACCAACCAGGAGGTCTCTATGCGTCGATCGACTTTATCTCAACTTCTCACCGGGTTCTGTCTGCTGGCGTTCTGTTCGGCCGCCATTGTCGGGGCCCAGGAGCAGGCCAACGAAATCGTCTGCGCCTCAACCACGGGATGCACCGCCGCATTCATCCCGCTCTTCCATACCAGCGGAGGCAGCGCCAGCCTCGCCAATTCGCTGCTGAGCCAAAGCGGGACCACGGTCACCCTGAACGCGAACGAAATCGTCAAGGGCCAGATTGCCGCCTCCGGCGTCATCACGGCCGCGGGAGCAAGCTTGTCCGGCAACCTCTCCTTCAACGGCAATCTCTATATGGCGAATTCCAGTGCGACGGCCGGAAATCTGTACAAGGGCGGCGGTCTCTTTCTGCACAACGCCGGCGCCGGAAGCAACGCCTTCCTCGGCATGAGCGCCGGCAACCTGACGATGACGGGCAACAACAACACCGGCATTGGATCGTATGCGCTCCACAGCGCCACCACCGGCTGCTGCAATACCGCCACCGGCAACAACTCGTTGCTGCAGAACACCACCGGGGGAGGCAACACCGCCAGTGGCGACGGTGCGCTCTACAGCAACTCAACGGGCGGCGCCAACACCGCGATTGGCCGATGGGCGCTCATCAGCAACAGCACCGGCGGCTATAACACCGCGATCGGGGTCAGCGCCCTCCAGAACAATACCGGCCCCAACGGAATTACCGGCAGCGCCAGCTACAACACCGCCAGCGGCTATCAAGCGCTTCTCTCCAATCTCACCGGGGGATACAACACCGCGGACGGCTACCAGGCGCTGTTTAGCAATCAGGATGGTTACTTCAATACAGCGAACGGGTATGGAGCGCTGGGGCTCAATGTCCATGGCGGAAACAACACGGCCAGCGGATACAGCGCGCTGGGGTTGAATACCAGCGGCACTGCCAATGCCGCATACGGCTGGTACGCGCTCGGCACCAGCACGGGCGCCAACAACACCGCCATTGGGGCCTTGTCGCTGTCCCAGAATGGGCCCGGCACCTACAACACCGCGGTAGGCTATGGCGCCGACGTCCCGTCAGGAAGCGATCTTACGAATGCAACCGCCATCGGCAGCGGCGCCATCGTCAATGCGAGTAACAAAATCCGGCTGGGAAATGGCGCTGTCACCGTGGTGGAAGGACCGCCGTACAGCGTGGTTTCCGACCGGAGCAAGAAAGAGAACTTCAAGGCGATCGATGCCGAGGAGGTGCTGCGGAAAGTGCGAGACCTGAGCGTGATGAGTTGGAACTACATTGGTCACGACCCCGCCGTTCGCCACTACGGCCCCGTCGCGCAGGACTTCTTCGCCGCTTTTGGCCACGACGGCGCGGGCACCGTCGGAACGCCCACTACGATCTCCTCCACCGACCTCGATGGCGTACTGTTGCTCGCCGTCCAGGCGCTGGAGAAGCGGGTGGAAGAATTGAGTACCCTGAAAGCCGAGAATGCGGATCTGAAGGCGCGGCTGGAAAAGCTCGAGGCACATGGAGCGCGCCTCGTGGCCCGGGGGGAGTGAATCCGGGGGAGACGCAAAAAGGCCATCCCTTTCGGGATGGCCTTTTTAGAATATTGCCGGCGATCACCTAATCTCCCACACAGTCGCCCGTGCAGTACCATCGGCCCAGCGAGGCTTAACTTCCGTGTTCGGGATGGGAACGGGTGATCCCTCGCAGTATGGTCACCGGCAAATTGAGGCGCTTTGCGGGCGTTTGAGCCCGCAGCCGAAATCCTGAGCGCATCACGCGAAGGATCTGGGGTTCGCCTTTGATTCTGGTAGCGCCTGGCGGGTTGGTTTGCCCGCAGCCTTGCCGCGGCATCTGCCTCGTCCCGGATTGTTTCTCCCGGGCCGGGCAGGAACGCGGACTGCAATCTAGCGCCAAAACTTTGTACAGCTCATTCAGGAGCTGAATGACACGAAATTGATTGGGGTCGTACAAGGCTTGTAAGAATCGTGTCCGCTTTTACTGCGCGGAGTTAATTCTATGGACAAGCCGAACGGGCGATTAGTACTGGTAAGCTACACGCATCACTGCGCTTCCACCTCCAGCCTATCAACCAGGTCGTCTTCCTGGGCCCTTCAGGGAGATCTCATCTTGGGGCGTGCTTCCCGCTTATATGCATTCAGCGGTTATCACAACCGAACTTCGCTACCCAGCCGTGCCCTTGGCAGGACAACTGGAACACAAGAGGTTCGTCCATCCCGGTCCTCTCGTACTAAGGACAGCCCCCCGCAAATCTCCTACGCCCACAGCAGATAGGGACCGAACTGTCTCGCGACGTTCTGAACCCAGCTCACGTACCGCTTTAATAGGCGAACAGCCTAACCCTTGGAACCTTCTACAGCTCCAGGATGCGATGAGCCGACATCGAGGTGCCAAACCATTGCGTCGATATGAACTCTTGGCAATGATCAGCCTGTTATCCCCGGCGTACCTTTTATCCGTTGAGCGATGGCCCTTCCATACAGAACCACCGGATCACTAAGGCCTGCTTTCGCACCTGCTCGACTTGTAGGTCTCACAGTTAACCACTCTTATGCCTTTACACTCGACGGCTGATTTCCAAACAGCCTGAGAGTAGCTTCGCGCGCCTCCGTTACAATTTAGGAGGCGACCGCCCCAGTCAAACTACCCGCCTAACTATGTCCCTCTCCCGGATCACGGGAGGAGGTTAGAATCACAGCACTCGCAGGGTGGTATCTCACCGTTGGCTCCGCCAAGTCCGAGAACCTGGCCTCAAAGCCTCCCACCTATCCTGCGCAGCAAGTACCATAACTCATAGTTAAGGTGTAGTAAAGGTGCACGGGGTCTTTCCGTCTAGCTGCGGGTAACCGGCATCTTCACCGGTACTACAAGTTCGCCGAGCAACTCGTTAAGACAGTCGTACGATCGTTACGCCATTCGTGCAGGTCGGAACTTACCCGACAAGGAATTTCGCTACCTTAGGACCGTTATAGTTACGGCCGCCGTTCACCGGGGCTTCAATTCAAAGCTTCGCTTGCGCTAACCTCTCCTTTTAACCTTCCGGCACCGGGCAGGCGTCAGCCCCTATACGTCGTTTTCGACTTAGCAGAGACCTGTGTTTTTGTTAAACAGTCGCCGTACGCGCTTCACTGCGGCCCCTTGCGCGGGCGCTCCTTCTCCCGAAGTTACGGAGCCAATTTGCCGAGTTCCTTAACGAGCCTTCACTCGAGCGCCTTTGGATATTCTCCTCGTCTACCTGTGTCGGTTTGGGGTACGGTTCCCTTAGTTCTCCTTAGAGGTTTTTCTCGGCAGCGTGGAATCAGCATCGTATGCCCCATACGGGACTGCGTTGCACCTCACTGTTAATGACCCGACGGATTTGCCTATCGGATCCAGCTTACGTGCAGCAACCGCAATAGCCATAGTGCGGCCTGCTTATCCTTCTGCGTCACCCCATCGTCAAACGAACCTTGGGAGGAACGGAATATTAACCGTCTGTCCATCGTCTACGCCTCTCGGCCTCGACTTAGGGACCGCCTAACCCTGAGCGGATTAACCTTCCTCAGGAAACCTTAGACTTTCGGCGCGGAGGGTTCTCACCTCCGTTATCGCTACTTATGCCGGCAGGGTCTCTTCGCAACGCTCCACCAGTCTTCTCAGTCTGGCTTCACTGCTGTTGAGAATGCTCTCCTACCACGCGCACCCTAAGGTATGCATCCGCTGCTTCGGTGTACAGTTTTAGCCCCGTTGTATTGTCGGCACCGGACCGCTTGACCAGTGAGCTATTACGCTTTCTTTAAAGGATGGCTGCTTCTAAGCCAACCTCCTGGCTGTCTGAGCGTTCCGACTTCCTTTCCCACTTAACTGTAACTTGGGGACCTTAGCAGGCGGTCTGGGCTGTTTCCCTCTCGACGATGAGGCTTAGCCCCCACCGTCTGACTCCCGGATATGTTGTCACTGGCATTCGCAGTTTGGTTGGATTCAGTAAGCCGGAAAGCCCCCTAGTCCATCCATCTCTCTACCACCAGTGCAATTCGTCCGAGGCTAGCCCTAAAGCTATTTCGGAGAGAACGAGCTATCACGGAATTTGATTAGCCTTTCACCCCTACCCACAGCTCATCCGAGCTTTTTTCAACAAACACCGGTTCGGTCCTCCAGTGGGTGTTACCCCACCTTCAACCTGGCCATGGGTAGATCATCCCGCTTCGCGTCTATTCCTGCCAACTGAACGCCCTGTTCAGACTCGCTTTCGCTGCGGCTCGCTTACGCTTAACCTTGCTGACAAGAATAACTAGCCGGCTCATTATGCAATAGGCACGCGGTCAGGCATTCCCTTGCGGGCATAGCCCTCCCACTGCTTGTAGGCACACGGTTTCAGGTACTTTGCACTCCCCTCGACGGGGTTCTTTTCGCCTTTCCCTCACGGTACTGGTTCACTATCGGTCAGAGACTAGTATTTAGCCTTACGGGATGGTCCCCGTGGATTCAAGCAGGGTTTCACGTGCCCCGCCTTACTCAGGTATCCGCTTCGAGTCTGGACTGTTTTCGCCTACGCGCCTGTCACGCTCTATGGATCCACTTTCCAGAGGATTCGGCTAACAGCCAGATTGGTAACTCTACTGTTGCGGACCCTACAACCCCCGAGACACCGAAATGCCACGGGTTTGGGCTCTTCCGAGTTCGCTCGCCACTACTATCGGAATCGAGGTTTCTTTCTTTTCCTTCAGGTACTGAGATGGTTCACTTCCCTGAGTTCGCTCATTCCCGCCTATGAATTCAGCGGGATGTTCCTAGGGTTTGCCTAGAAGGGTTGCCCCATTCGGAGATCTCCGGTTATAACGCCTGTGTGCGGCTTACCGAAGCTTATCGCAGCTTGCCACGTCCTTCATCGCCTGTCTCTGCCAAGGCATCCACCGTGCGCCCTTAGTAGCTTGACCATAGAATTAACTCCGCGCAGGGAGCCGCATCACTGCGGTCCTGATTGCGAGCTAACCTATTCTCCGCCTCTGAGACTGGTCTTGCGCGCTCACGCGTGCAGTCACCATATCTCCTAAAGACACTCTTCTTACTTGAACACTTGCCTGAGTTACTCACTTAGCTAACTCATTGCTTGTGCTCGGCCTTGTATTCAAACGTGCTTCGGAAATCTTGCGCCGCCTCGCACGCCTCACGGCGGACTAGCGGCATTTTCCAAACGCGTTACCCAATCAATTTCGTTGTCAAACATCCAAACCCGCTTCTTTCGCCGAAGTGGGCCAGCCCTGGGGCTGTTGAAACCTGCCGAACCCGGTCTCTAGACCAGAGACCGGTTCAGCCTGCTTCCAGATTGACGTCACTGTTATGGTGGCGCCGATCTGGAAGCAGCGAATGAGTTGGTGGAGCTGACCGGGATCGAACCGGTGACCTCATGCTTGCAAAGCACGTGCTCTCCCAGCTGAGCTACAGCCCCACGTTGGTGGCGCCTGCGGCTAAGTGGTGGGCCTGGGTAGAGTCGAACTACCGACCTCACCCTTATCAGGGGTGCGCTCTAACCAACTGAGCTACAGGCCCGTCTTGGCCGCTCCCCCGCCAGCCTGAGCATTCCGGTCGGAGCCCGGCGGCTCTACTTCTCATTCGTTGCTAAAAGGGTTTCGAGGACAAGGTTGAACATGCTGAGCGGCTACGCCGCTCGTGACCATTATGGAATGCAGATCAAGCCAAAGAAGGCTCGATCATGGCTCCCGCTCCATCCGTCAGGAACGGCAAGAACGGGGTACATGGAAATACGCATCCGCAGTCTCTCGACTGTCCGCAATCGCGGAGGGATGCGCATGCCATGCGGTTCTCTTTTAGAAAGGAGGTGATCCAGCCGCAGGTTCTCCTACGGCTACCTTGTTACGACTTCACCCCAATCATGAATTACACCTTGGGCGGCTGCCCCCTTGCGGTTGGCTCACCGACTTCTAGTGCAACCCACTTTCGTGATGTGACGGGCGGTGTGTACAAGGCCCGGGAACGTATTCACCGCGGCGTTCTGATCCGCGATTACTAGCGATTCCAGCTTCATGAAGTCGAGTTGCAGACTTCAATCCGAACTGAGGCCGGCTTTTTCCGATTAGCTCCCCCTCACGGGTTTGCGACGGTTTGTACCGGCCATTGTAGCACGTGTGTAGCCCTGGACATAAAGGCCATGAGGACTTGACGTCATCCCCACCTTCCTCCCCGTTATCCGAGGCGGTTCTGCCAGAGTGCCCAACTAAATGATGGCAACTGGAAGTAAGGGTTGCGCTCGTTGCGGGACTTAACCCAACATCTCACGACACGAGCTGACGACAGCCATGCAGCACCTATACTACGGCCCCTTGCGGGGAAGGGATATTTCTACCCCGGTCCATAGCATTTCGAGCCCAGGTAAGGTTCTTCGCGTTGCGTCGAATTAAACCACATGCTCCACCGCTTGTGCGGGCCCCCGTCAATTCCTTTGAGTTTCAGCCTTGCGACCGTACTCCCCAGGCGGACTGCTTAACGCGTTAGCTACGGCACGGCGGGATTGGGTACCCGTCACACCAAGCAGTCATCGTTTAGGGCTAGGACTACCAGGGTATCTAATCCTGTTTGCTCCCCTAGCTTTCGTGCATCAGCGTCAGTTGTGGTCCAGTGAGCCGCTTTCGCCACAGGTGTTCCTCCCGATATCTACGCATTTCACCGCTACACCGGAAATTCCACTCACCTCTCCCACACTCAAGCCCGGCAGTTTCTCATGCAGACTATGAGTTGAGCCCATAGATTTCACATAAGACTTACCAAACCGCCTACGCACCCTTTACGCCCAATAATTCCGAACAACGCTCGCCCCCCTCGTATTACCGCGGCTGCTGGCACGAAGTTAGCCGGGGCTTCTTCTTCCGGTACCGTCATAATCGTCCCGATCGAAAGGAGTTTACGTCCCGAAGGACTTCATCCTCCACGCGGCGTTGCTGCGTCAGGGTTTCCCCCATTGCGCAAAATTCCCCACTGCTGCCTCCCGTAGGAGTCTGGACCGTGTTTCAGTTCCAGTGTGTCCGTGCGCCCTCTCAGGCCGGATACCGATCATCGTCTTGGTGGGCCATTACCCCGCCAACTAACTAATCGGCCGCGACCCCCTCCTCAAGCGAATTGCTCCTTTGACCCGTAGGTATTATGCGGTATTAGCCTCGGTTTCCCGAAGTTATTCCCCACTCGAGGGTAGGTTAGTCACGTGTTACTCACCCGTGCGCCACTTTACTCATGGATTGCTCCACTTTCTCGTTCGACTTGCATGTGTTAGGCACGCCGCCAGCGTTGATTCTGAGCCAGGATCAAACTCTCGTTTGAAACCTGATGTCGATCCTCTCCGACGGAGGTCGGACCGGATCGACCGTCCCCGCACACTAGAATCTCGCGACTCGCGGTGCAGGGAACCTTACTTGTGAGAATGATCAAGCCAAACCTGATCTGTTCTCATAACTGGCATGTTCAACCTAGTTTTCAAAGATCCGTGAGAGCCCTCCGCCTGAGCGGCGCCCTTTTGGATCGAGGCCCCTGACTGTTACGCCAGGAGTGTCCCCGAACTTGTGCGCTCGGCCAAACCGCACTTTTCAGTGCCCTGGGCCGTTTTTGCGCGAACTTTCTAAACCTATCGAAGTTCTTGCTCTATGTCAAACTTCTTTTCAGTCCTTTTTCCGTGGCCGTTCAACCACACCGCGAGGGTGGGTTCCCGGCCTCCAAGGACCGAACCGGACGAGCAGCAAGCCCTTTCGATTCAGCGTCTTTCGCGCAAGCGCAAATCTTTCAAACAGCGACCAGCATCGCTCGGGCCACTAGGGCACGCGGGAATTGATTCCCGGGTCTTGCAATGGCTTGTTCTCTGAAGGATTACCTACAGGGGTCCAGGGGTTTTATACCGACCTCACCCGACCCAACGAACCAGCTTCCCACTTCCCATTCCGGGCAGGCCCAACGGCCACCGGGAGGCTCCATCGCTTAATTTACAGCTTGTTCAGAATAGCACAACGCTATTCCCTTCTGCAACTCGCAATCTTTCTTGCGTCTGGCACTTGTCGCAGCTTTTTGAGAATAACAATCACCCGCCATTAACGCAAGGGCCAGGGCTGTGGGAAAGAAGGGGCGGCTGTGGGAAAGAAGGCGCGGCTGGGTAAAGCGGCGCGACAGCACTGCCGGCGAAGCTAGGTTACTCCAAGCATCAGGCGATCAGGGCCATAATGACTCCGGCCAGGACGATACCGCCCCACACCTTCGCAAGAAAAACCAGCTTGTCGCGATCCCAGCCACCGCCGGCAACCTTGCTCCAACCAAGACTTAAGACAAAACCCACGATCCCCACACCCAGAACGATGATCAGCAGCGGAGCGAGTTTGGAGATCCTTGCCACGTTACCGAACCTCCCTTATGGAACTCGTGGTGCTGGCTCTGCTGGCGGGCGGCGCAAGCATCAGGGCTGGTGATAAACTCCGCCAGCTCCGCTTTCCCTTTCACCCCTGCTTTGAAATGACCCCCAAATCCGTCAGCCCATTCACAAAGAACTGCATCGCCAGCGCCACCAGCAGCAGCCCCATGATGCGCACCAGGATACGGATGCCTGTCTCCCCCATCACCTGGCGCACGCGATCCGCGCCCGCCAGGACCCAGTAGCTGATAAACGCGGTGACCGCAATCGAGCCCAGGATGGCGAACATCTGCCATTGCCAGATATGCACCACCTGCCCCACCAGCACCATCACCGACGAAATTGCACCCGGCCCGGCCAGCATGGGAATCCCCAGCGGCACAATGCCCGCGTCTTCCTTCGCCGCGGCTTCCTCCTTGTCGCCGGAAGCTTCCTGCGTCGGCGAGCGCTTGGCCTGCAGCATGTCGATCCCGATCAGCAGCAGGATCAGCCCTCCGGCAATCTCAAACGCCGGCAGCGTAATGCCGAACATGCGGAAGATGAATTGCCCCGCCAGCGCAAACGACGTCAGCACGATGAAGCACGTCAGCGCCGCCTTGCGCGCCATGCGCTTGCGCCGCGCCGCATCGGCTCCCGCCGTAATCGCAAGAAACGATCCGATGGCCGCGAACGGATCCACGAGAAAGAAAATCGAGCTCAGCGCCAGCAGGGAAAATCGCACCAGCGGCGCGCGCGTCAGCTCGGTCAGGGCCTGTTCTGCCGGGTTCGTCCAGGTCACGATCATTAGAGCGCTACAAACCCGCCAATGATTCAACGGCCGTATGCCCGTGCCCGTCGTCCACAGGCGCATTGCCCGGCCGCACCACCAGCCGTGTCGGGCAGCCGGCTTCGCGGGCGGCGTCCAGTTCCTTCACCGCATCGGAGAAAAACACCGCCTCCCCGGGCATCACCTCCACTGCCGCCGCAATCGCGGAGTAACTTCCAGGCGCCGTCTTCACCCCCGTGCGCGTATCGAAGTAGCCGGAGATCAGAGAAGTGAGATCGCCGAAAATGGTGTGCCGAAACAGCAGCTTCTGCGCCTCCACCGATCCCGACGAGTAGATAGCCACGCGCCCCTCGGCCGACCACTTCCGGAACGCTTCCGGCACATCGTCGAACAGCGTGCCTTTCAACTCCCCGCTCTCGAACCCGGCCTTCCAGATCTTGCCCTGCAGGCTCTTCAACGCGGTGGATTTCCGATCGCGATCCATCAGCCAGTAAATGTACTTCAGAATGCGCGGAATTCCGCGCTCGGGGCTCATGGACACGGCCCCCAGTTCGGCCGCGGAGTCCGGCAGAATCTGCGGGGCCTCCGGATCGGGGTCGGCGCGATTCTCGAGTCGCAGCATCGCCAAATCCCAAAGCACCGTGCCTTCGCCGATGTCGCGCGGCTCCACATCGTCGCCCTTCATTTCGAATTCGGCAATGCTTTGCCTCAAAAAAGGCTCAAAATGCGCCCGCGCGTACGGAAACAGCACTTCCGTGGTCAGCGTCAGCGGCGCAACCGTGCCTTCTACGTCCAGCAGGTACACCTTCGGCCGTATCGGGGTCCCCAGCGACGGGTCCATGTCGTTGGGGTGGCGTGCTTCGCTCATGCGTCCAGATTGAACTTCGTTTCGACCCGCGGGCCCAGATATGCCGGTCCAAAGCACAGCGGCTGAAAATTCTTGTCCACGCCCGACTCCGTATAGTGCGGAGTCCAGCCGGAAACATTCTGGAACCACCGGATCGCCCGGATGCGGCGGTCTTCGCACAGCGTGAACCAGTGGGTGGTGCCGCGGGGCACGCGCAGCATGTCGCCGGGACCCACTTCGACCGACGCCACCCGCCCGCCGATATGCAGGAAGAAAATTCCCCGCCCCGCCAGAATGAACCGCACCTCGTCCTCGTCGTGCGTGTGTTCCTTGTCGAAGCGCGACAGCATGGCGTCCAGATTCGGCGTTGCCGGGTTCACGTCGATCACGTCCGCGGTCACATAGCCGCCACGCCGCTTCATGGCACCGATCTCGTCGCCATAGGCGGCAAGGACGGCGTCGGCGGACGAGTCGCGCGGAACCCGGTCGAGGCTCCAGCGCTCGTAATCGATGCCCAGCGAGGCCAGCGACGCGCGGATGTCTGCCTCGCTGTCGATCATTTCGTTCGTTTCGGGGAAGCGAAGAACAGCCATGGCGTGCTCCTAATCTATGATCCAGTGTCATCCCGAGCAGCGAAGGACCTGCTGTTCAAAATCGGCTCAACTACCCGCCTCCGCCCGTCTTTCGCCGCCACTCCACCTCGAACAGAAACTCCAGCGCCTCCAGGTGGCGGCGCGCTTCGGCCACCGATGTGCCCCAAGTATAAAGCCCGTGGCGGCTCAACAGAACCCCGTGCGCGTCGGCAAATCTTTCCAGCGCTTCCCCCAGCCTGGTTGCCAGAAGGGCATAATCCTGCGAGTTCTTGAGAATCGGTACCCGCTCTCTGTGCTCGTGCGTGGTCACGCCCGACAGCCCCTTGAGCAACTCGTACCCTTTGAGCGGCACGTATCCCAGCCAGGCGTAAGACGACGACAACAACGTGTTCCAGATGCTGTGCACGTGCAGGATAGCGTACGCGTCCGGCCGGGCGCGATAGATCACCGCGTGCAGCCCCGTTTCCGCCGAGGGCTTCCTCGCCGGATCGGCAGGCTGGCCGTCGAGGTCGGTTTCGAGCAGGTCTGCCGCGGTCATCACGCCCTTGTCCAGGCCGCTGGGCGAGATCAGGATGTGCGCCCCCAGAGGATTGCGCACGCTGAAATTGCCGCTCGTCGCCGGAACCCATCCCCGCGCATAGCACCAGCGCGCGGTCGAACACAGGGCTTCCGCCTCGGCGTGAAAAGACGGCTCATCGCAGACCATACGTGTGAGCAGTGTAACAATCCGCTAAGCCGCGCCTCAGATAGAATGACCCGGCTCATGCCGTGCGTCTAACCGGTATACTCATCGGGGATTCGCGGAGGTGGCAGTGCGCTGGCGCTCAACGGTTCTCTCCTCAATTGCCCTTTTCTTTGGGCCAATCGCGGCCGTTCCTGCAGGCAATCCTCCCGCGGGCAGCCAGCCTCAGCCGCCCGTCTATCGCACCCACGCGCGCGATGTGGTTGTCGATGTGGTGGTGACCAGGGGAGCCGCAGAACCGGTGAACGGCCTGCGCGCCCAGGACTTCATTGTTCTGGAAGACGGACAGCGGCAGACCATCGACTACTTCGAAGAGCACTCGGCGAAGGCGCTGCCGGCGGCCTCGCTCCAGCCCCTGCCAAGGATGCCCCCAGGGGTCTACACCAATGTGCCGCCGGCGCCGGAGAATGACTCGATCAATGTTCTGCTGCTCGACGCACTCAATACCGACCAGGCGGAACAAAGTTACGTCCGGCAGAACATTCTCAACTTCCTGAAAGGCATGCGTCCGGGAACGCGCGCCGCCATCTTCACGCTTTCTTCTCGCCTGCGAATGGTGCAGGGCTTCACAGCCGACTCCGCGGCGCTGGTCGCGGCACTGAATGATCCGAAATTCGGCGCCGAGGTCACCAAGCCGCAGGAATCGCGGTCGATGCAGGACAAAAAGGATGATGTGTTCCACATCGAGACCATGATCATGATGAATGGTGGTCACAGGACAGCAGGGGTGGATGCCATCGAAGCGTTTCAACAAGAGCTGGCTGCCGTAAAGGGAGGGCAGCGGGTGGGGATGACCCTGGAAGCGTTGCAGGTCCTTGCGCGGTATCTTTCCGGAGTGCCGGGCCGCAAGAACCTGATCTGGTTTTCAACCAGCTTTCCCGTCACTGTGTTTCCGCGCCCCGGGCAGAGCGAGCGGCCCAACCAGATGAACACCGCCGACCTGCGCGACTACAACAAGGCTGTGCGCGAAACCGCGGACATGCTCACGATCTCCAAAATCGCCGTATATCCAATCGGCGCGGAAGGCATGATGTCGGAGCATATCGCGGATGCCAACAACGAGTCGTATGCACCAGGTCCGGTAGATTATGAAGGCGGTGAGCCGGGGCAAGGAAAAGGAAGGAAACTGGATGCCTATACACATGAGTATGGCGCCCGCTCCGACAAGATCATGGCAATGGAGCAGCTTGCCCAGGACACCGGCGGCAAGGCCTACTACAACACCAACGACCTGAACGCCGCCATGCAGAAAGCCATCGCCGACGGCTCGCACTATTACACACTGGTATATTCACCATCGAACAAAAAGATGGATGGAAGCTACCGCAACATCGAAATCAAGGTGCCCGAAGGCAAGTACAAATTGTCCTATCGCCGCGGTTACAACGCCGACGATGTCAGCAGCCTCGCTGCCGCCCCGGCTGCCAATCCGCTGCAGTCCATGATGTTGCGTGGCATGCCTGGTTCCACCCAGATTCTCTACGGAGTGCGCGTCCTGCCTACGGATCCGCAACCTGACGCGACGGCGAAGCACGCCGGCAAAAACGCGCAGCTGACGGGGCCGGTGAAGCGCTACAGCGTGGATTTCATGATTCGCTGGACCGATGTGAAGCTCGACGCGGCGTCCGACGGCAAGCACACCGGAAAGGTCCAGGTGGAACTGATGGCCTACGATCGCGACGGCAACGCGCTGAACTGGACCGGCGGCACGCAGGCCATGACCCTCGACCCCGGCCTGTTTGCGAGCATCCAAAAATCCGGCGTGCCCGCGCACATGGAGATCGATGTGCCGGCCGGCAAGGATGTGTTTCTGGAAACCGGCGTGTACGACTGGCAGACCGGCAAGGCGGGAACGCTGGAAGTCGCGCTGCCGGTCGAATCCGCCTCGGTGAAGGCTGCCGCGCAACCATAAAATAGGTTCTTGCTCACCCCCGAACAACGCGAACGCACGCAAGTAGTGCTGGTGTCGCCGCGCAATCCCCTCAACATCGGCGCCGTGGCCCGGGCCATGGCGAATTTTGGATTTTCGCGCTTCACCGTGGTGGCGCCCTACGAATCGCACTGGCGGGAGGCCCGGTCGGCCGTGGGCGCGCCGGAACTGCTCCGCAACGCCCGTGAAGTTGCGACCGTGGCCGATGCCGTGGCGCAATGCACGTTCGTAGCCGGCACCGGGACCCGCACCTATCGCAAACCCGAACAGCCGGTGGTTCTTCTGCCCGATGCGGCCGAGGCGTTTGCCCAACACCTTAAAGGCGGGGGACGCGCGGCGCTGCTCTTCGGGCCGGAGAAGCACGGCCTGACGCGGGAGGACCTTTCCTACTGCCACGCGCTGATCGAAGTTCCCACGGACCCGCATCAGCCGTCGATGAACCTGGGACAGGCGGCGGCGGTGTGCCTGTACGAACTGGCGCGCTGCAGAGGTTCCCATCCGTCGCAACAAAACCGGATCGAAGCATCTCTGGCAGAGCCCGCCTCTCCGTCCGGCGCGCTCGACCGGCTCGCCGGCCTGATCGAGGAAACCATGGTCGCGGCCGGCTATTCGCCGCGGGCGATGCAGCCTGCCAACCGGCACGACCTGAGGCTCCTTCTGCGGCGGCTGGCTCCCTCGGCGCTCGACACGCGCCGCATGCTGGGCCTGTTCCGGCGCATTCTCCACCGCCTCCATCGGCCGTCCCCCGGCTCACGGCAGTAGCTTTCCGGGGGCCTGCGGAACAAACGTACCCTGCGAACGAGGATTGTGCCCGTGTATGCTGGTTGCATCGGCGGCAAAGGAGTGCTCCCCCCGATGCATAGACGCGTAGATTATCCCCTCTCTTCATGCCGGAATGCCTTGCTCGGAATCGTTCCGCTGATGCTTTTTGCAGGCTTGTTTGCACAGGCGCCGGCGAGTTCGCAGCCAACGAGCAAAGGCCCGGCGCCACAGGCTGCTTCTCAAAGCGGCCGGAACGCTCCCGAAGTGAAAGCCATCAGCGAGGAGCAACTGCGGCATCAGTTGCAGGGCAAAACCTTCTATTTGCGTGCCGGATATTCCGACAACGATCTGCGCTTCGATGAGCTCGGTCGCCTTGCAAGCACTTCGCCGAAACTCTCGTATGCTCTCAGCATGGTGCAGATCGACAGGGTCCACATGTCGAAACACAAGGTGGAGCTGGTGGGCATTCGCTACGGCATTCATTTCCTGGGCGCGGGGCCCACGGAAGATCCCCTTTCGGCCACCGACAAGGTCCGGATCACGCCCAAGAAGAAGGTTCTCAGGATCAGCATCGACCGCGCCGAAGTTGTGAAACCGAAAAAGGAGAAGACCAAGCGCGCCAAGGGGGGCGCGCAACCAGCGGCCGTCGCGGCGCCTCCGGGCAGTGCGGCCGCAGGTGAAGAGACCCTGACACAGGCCCGCGCCAACCAGCATCTGGAGCAGGCAATCGATGCCATCTTCGCGCCCGGATTGGACGACCGCATGATCGCGTCTCTTCCCGACTTCTGGCAGCTCTTCTATCACGAAGCCGCGGCCAAAACGGACTACAAGCCCAGCGACCCGTCGACCCTCCGCCAGAGCATGGTCGATCAGAAGGCGCGCCTGCTGACCAATTTCGAACCCCCTTCGAACGATATGGCGCAGACGGCCGGTGTGGCTGGCGTGGCGCTCTATCACGTGGTAGTGGGTCGGGACGGCAAGCCCGGGGAGATCGCGGTGGGTCGCCCCATCGGCTTTGGCCTCGATGAGAACGCGGTGGACTCGATCCGCAAAGCCAGCTTTCAGCCCGCGATGAAGGGCGGTCAACCCGTGCCGGTCCTGGTGGACCTGCTGGTTCAGTTCCGGATTTTCTCCAACCGGACCGCCGGCTCAAGCGGCGAAACGGGAAGCGCCAAAGTCAGCGAAACGGAATCGCCTTCGCTTCCCGGCCCGTATAGCGCGAACCAGCCGACGACCAAGCAGCAATGAGACAGGGATTGGGGATCAGCGAGAAAACAACTTGAGCCAGAAATTCCTGAAACTGATTCAGAGCGGGGCGACGGCGGACATCGCCGCGGCGGTCGAAGCCGATCCCGGTCTCGCCCAGGCGCGCGATGCGCAGAGCGTGTCGGCACTGCTCTGGTCGGTCTACGCGGGCCAGCCGGTGGTCCGCGATTACCTGCTGGCACAGTTGGCCACGCATGGCGTGCTTCTGGATGTTTTCGAAGCGGCAACGGTGGGCGACGTGCTCCGGCTCGAAGATATTCTGGCTGCCGATCCCGGGGCGGTGCACGCATTCTCAGGGGACGGCTGGACGCCGCTCCACTTGGCCGCCGGATTCGGTACCCCGGCGGCGGTGGACATGCTGCTGCAGCACGGGGCGCAGGTAGATGCCGTCTCCAGGAACCCGCAGCGCAACCAGGCATTGCACGCGGCCCTGGCGCTCGGACGCGACCCCGAGAGCGTGCGCGTTCTGCTGGCGCATGGCGCAGACCCCAACGCCACCCAGGTGGGCGGGTTTACGCCGCTGTTTTCGGCCGCGACCGGCAATCGCCTTGACCTGGTCGAGATGCTGATCGAGAGCGGCGCCCGGGCGCAGCACCGCAGTGACCTGGGCAAGACGGCGGCGGAATTTGCCCGCGAGCGCGGACATGCCGAGCTGGCCGATTGGCTCGACGGCCAGCCCGTCTGAATCAACCATGCCGGCACCCGGGTCCTCGACCCCCTCCCCCGGTCGAGCAGAGAAAGGCCGGACGCACCCATGCGGCCGGCCTCAGCAATCATCGAAATGAACCCCCCGACTGCCGCTTTTACTTCGACAACGGCTACGCGTCAGACTCTTTGCCAATCGCGGAATAGGCATGGGCCAGCCCCACAACGGGACAAGGCTAGAGCTCTCGGCGGAAACCAATCCCCGCCGTCCGGCTCCCTTAATCTGACTTCGCGGGCTGCCACAACTCCACCCGGTTCCCCTCCGGATCCCAGAACCAGCCGAAACGGCCGTAGTCGCCGTAGTCTTCGCGCTTCGGATCGACCCGCACCCCCGCCGCCGCCAGTTGATCCAGCAACGCGTCCACATCGTCCACGCGGAAGTTCACCATAAACTGCTGGGGACCGTCGCCAAAGTACTTTGTGTCGGAAGTAAACAAGCCGAACACGGTCACGCCCATCGATGCCGGGCCTTCAAAGGTCAGGGCGTCCTCGCTCACCCGGCCGCCCAGGCCCAGATGCGTTTCGTACCACTGGCTCAGCGCTTTCGGATCGCGCGCTTTCAGAAACACCCCGCCCACTCCTACTGCTTTCGCCATTCCTCTTTCCTTTCATTCGCCTCGATCGACCAGTTCATCCAGTTTGGGCTTGTACTTGGCCCGGCGGCCGGTGCGAGGAGCGTCTTCCACCAGCTTGGCCGGTTTGGGCTGTCCCACCCGCCGGCGGGCGTTGGCCTTCACCGCCTTTACGGCGGAAAACTGCTCCGGCTTGCGTTTCGCCATTGGTCTATCCCTGAGTACGAGTATGGGGCACTGCGGCCCCGCGATGGAAGATCGTCTGGAGCGCCCGGGGCCTTATGGGAAATAATGATGGGCGGTGAGCAAGGTTAAAGCGGAGAGGTCGGCCATGGAAGAGAAGGATTTTTTTACAGAGAGCACGGAAATGCGTACCCACACCCTCACCTGCCCGAAATGCGGGCAGGCCAACGAATACAAGGTCTCCTGGGTCGTCCGCCGCAAACGCGCCCAACTGCCCCGGAACGCCGACGAGCGCGACCGCGCCCGCTTTGCCAAGGCCCAGTCCTACATGGTCCGGCGCGACGACAAGCTGGCCTGCTCGAATGTCCGCTGCCGCAAGCCGTTCGAGATTGTTGGCTTGCAGTCGCTCGCGTTTCTCAGTGAATGACCCTGGAGAATCTCAACCGTTACGGCTGAGGTAAGCAATTTTCCAAAAACTCTTCTTTCGCGGCGTATACAAGACTGATGAACCTTCGCAATCTGTTGCCGGCCTTCTGCCTCGTGTCCAGTTGTGCGCTCGCGGCGGCGCAACAGGTTCCCGGGACACTGCGCCTGGAGCGCGAAATTCCTCTTCCCGGCGTGGAGGGGCGAATCGACCACATGGCCGCGGATGCCGCCGGGCAGCGGGTGTTTGTCGCCGCGCTCGGCAACGGCACCCTGGAGATTGTCGATGTGGCCCAGGGCAAGCGCACCGCACAGATCAAGGGCCTCAAAGAGCCCCAGGGAGTGGCGTACGTCCCGGAGAGCGGAGCGGTCTATGTAGCCGGCGGCGGCGACGGAACGGTGCGCAGCTTCGACAGCCACACGCTCAGCCCGCTGCAACAGGTCACCCTGGGCGAGGATGCCGACAATCTCCGCTATGTCCCCGCGCGCCGGCAGATTCTGGCCGGGTACGGTAAGGGCGCGATCGCGCTTCTGGGCCTGGATCTCACCCGGCAAGCGGAATTCCCGCTGCCGGTCCATCCTGAGTCGTTTCAGATCACGCCCGACGGGCAGCACCTGGCCGTCAATCTGCCCGACAACCACAGCATCGGCTTCATCGATCTGGCCGCCAAGACCGTCAACGCGGAGTGGGCGCATCCCATGGGCGCGGAGAACTTTTCCATGGCCGTGGACCCGACGATTCACCGCCTGTTCATTCCCTGCCGCAAGCCGCCGCGCCTGCAGGTGGTCAATTATGATACCGGGCACATCACCGCATGGCTTGCGGCGGCGGGCGCCGATGCCGACGACATCTTTGTCGACGAGACCCTGCGCATGCTGTACGTGATCGAAGGGAGCGGACTGGTCGACGTTTTGTACATCCGGTTCGGCGATGCGCTGGTCACCAAAGAGAAGGTGCCGACGGCTCCGGGGGCCCGAACAGGGCTCTACGTTCCGGAGTGGCACAAGCTGCTGGTGGCCGCTCCGAAGAATGGGACGCGTGAGGCCCGCCTGCTGGTGTATGCGGTGGCGCATTAAATAATCGCGTACACTGCACGCAGCGCGCGGTTGGCTGCTGCCGGGTGGCGCGCTCCCGTCCTGATGTGATTGAATCGAAATGAAAAGTCGTCTGCCGGCCGGGTTCTCCCACCGGAATCCCCAAGCTTGCCGCAGGCGCGTATGGAGACAAGGAAATGGCCAATACCCAGCTTCCCCCGGAAGAACGAAATCTGACTCCCGACCAGGTGGAGACATTGGACAAGCGGCGCGACCTGGGACACACGTTTCTGGTGATTGCCGGGCAGTTTGCGGTCATTGCCACCGTGCTCCTTCTGTGGGTAGGCCAGGATCTCAGCTACTCCCCCGGATGGGTGCATCCCATGGCGTACTACTTCCTGGTCGCGTGCGCCATCGTCGCGGTCGTCGGGGTCGCGGGCTTGATTCTGCGCCGGGGCTCGCCGCGGATTGATTAGCTGATTGCTTCCATACGCAGGATTTGTCGCCGGGTGCCCCGCCCTCGCGGCGTCTTTGTTTTGTCGCTGGGATTGGATGGCCCGGCCCCAAGAGTGCACCGCATGGCAAAAGGGTATAGCCTGAACATGGCGATGGCTGCTTCCCTCACTTCTCCGCAAGCAGAAATCGGCGCCGCCCGGCTGACCGACAGCCATGGCCGCGTGATCCACGACCTGCGCGTCTCGATCACCGACCGCTGTAATTACAAGTGCGTCTACTGCCGGACAGGCGAAGACGGTCCCCAGTACCCCGAACTGGCCATCGAAGAATACCTGCGCATCATCCGTCTGTTCGTGGGGCTGGGCATCACCAAGGTCCGGCTGACGGGCGGCGAGCCTTTGCTGCGTCGCGGGCTGATCGACCTCATCCGGGAACTGGCGCGCCTGCAAACCATCGGAGGCCGAACGCTTGACGTGGCGGTCACCACCAATGGCCATCTCCTCGACTCGCTTGCCCGCCCGCTGAAGGCCGCCGGGCTGTCCCGCGTCACCGTCAGCATGGATGCCGTCGACGAACGGGTGTTCGAGCAGATCACCCGCATCCCCGGGAGTTTCAAGACGGTGCTGGGCGGAATTCGCGCCGCGCGCGATGCCGGTTTCTCCCCGGTGAAGATCAACTGCGTCCTCCTGCGCGGCTTCAACGACGACCAGGTGGAAGCCTTCGCCCGCTTCGCCCGCGAGGAGGGCGTGATCGTAAGGTTCATCGAGTTCATGCCGCTCGAAGAGGGCCGGCTCTGGTCGCCGGACATTGTGGTCTCGCTGCGCGAAATCATCGAGCGCATCGGCCGCACGCTGCCGCTGGTGGAACTGCCGCCCAACGAAGCCAGCGAGACCGCTCGCCGTTACACCTTCGCCGACGGCGTAGGCGAAATCGGCATCATTGCGCCTGTCACCCGGGCCTTCTGTGGAGCATGCAGCCGGGTGCGGCTCACCTCCGACGGCAAGATCCGCACCTGTCTCTTTTCCCAGGTCGAGCACGACCTCTACGGACGCATGCGCGCGGGTGAGAGCGACGCGGAACTGCGACAGTATATCTTCCGTACTGTTCAGCAGAAGGAAGCCCGCCATCACATCGGCGAGCCGGGTTTCCTGAAGCCATCCCGATCGATGGTGCACATCGGTGGGTAATCCCATTCCCATCGGGAACGGTTCCAGTAACTTACGCACTCCATTCTTTAGTCACTTATCAAAGATAATGGGCTGCGCAACCGGGATTCGTGTGGGACAGTAGTGACAGGACAGCCCCAGGCACTCAGGCCCCCGATGAAGAACGAGACGGAAAACCGCATCCCCCTCGATGACCTCCTGGCGTTTCATCGGCTGGCCCGTTCCCTCACCGAGAGTTTCGATCTGGACACCATCCTGCGCACCATTCTGGATCACATGGAGCAGTTCATCGACGCGGAGTTATGGACACTGCTCATGCTCGACCAGGAGACGCAGGAACTCCACTACGCGCTGGCCGCGGGCGGGGAAGAGCTTGCGTTACGCGATCTGCGGGTGAAAGTGGGAGAGGGAGTAGCGGGGTGGGTGGTGCAGCATGGCGAGACGCTGATTGTGCCCGAGGCCCTCGATGATCCCCGGCTGCACACGCCCCAGACTGCGCGGCTGCGTAGCGTGCGGTCGGTGATCGCACTTCCGTTGCGCGGGCGTAAGGGCACCCATGGAGTCATCGAGATTCTCAACCCGCGGGCCGGCCAGCTTACCGATTACACCATCGCCTTTCTCCATATCCTGGCCGACCATGCCGCCATCGCGATTGAGAATTCACATGACGTCGCGCGCATCCAGCAACTCACCATCACCGACGACACCACCGGCCTGTTCAACGTGCGCCATCTTTACGATGTGCTGGGACGCGAACTGGAGCGCGGCCAACGGGAAGGAAAGCCGGTGAGCCTGGCGTTCATCGACCTTGACCAGTTCAAGCTGGTTAACGATGTGCACGGTCACCTGGTGGGCAGCGAACTGCTGGCCCGCACCGGCCAGCGCCTGCAGGAACTGAGCCGCCCGCAGGACACCTGTTACCGGTACGGTGGTGATGAATTCGTCATCCTCATGCCGGCCACCAGCGCCTATGCCGCCATAGAGCAGGCCACCCGGGCTCATCGCGCCCTTTTGGACACCCGCTTCACCATGAAGAACCGGCTCGAACTGACCGTGAGCGCCAGTATTGGTCTGTCCACGGCTCCGCAGGACGGAACCACCGTTCACACGATTATTGGTGCGGCCGATACGCGCATGTACGCAGTCAAGACCAACGGCCGGGGACACGTGCGCGGCCGATAACCGACGCTGCCAGTGCATAACTCACCATGTCATCCTGAACGAAGTTTGGCCGGCTACGCCCAATGTAGTCGAAGGATCTGCTCTGAAAATAACTCTTGCCCACCCCCGGCACTGTCATCCCGAGCCGCAGGCGAAGGATCCGCAGTTGCTCGGTGCGCCACAGCAGGAGCGATTCACTCTCCGTCTTTGGCGTGCTTCTCTGCCAGCCTTTCCAGCTGATTCCTCCAGTCAAGCGACTCGACAAAAGTCTTCGACTCGCGCCAGCCGGGCTCAACGATGACGCGCAGTTCAAGATAGACGCGGGTGCCCAGCAGGAACTCGATCTGTTTGCGCGCGCCGGTGCCGATCTCTTTCAGCTTCGATCCTCCCTTGCCGATAAGGATAGCCTTCTGTCCGTCGCGCTCGCAGTAGATCGCGGCCGAGATCCGCGTGACGCCGTTGGTTTTCGATGAGGACTCGGGCTCTTCGTAGCGCTCGATCACCACCGCCGACGCATAGGGAACCTCTTCGCCCGTGTCCACCAGGATGCGCTCGCGAATCAGTTCGGCCACCATGAATCGCGTGGGCTGATCGGTGTACTGGTCCGGGGGGAAATAGCGCTCCCCCTTGGGAAGCACGGCGACAATTTTTTCCAGCAGCAAGTTCAGGCCGTCGCGCTTGCGCGCGCTCACCGGGATGATCTCCGCAAAGTTGTGCTGATGAGCCAGAGACTCGATCATCGGCAGCAGGTGGTCTTTGGGCACGAGGTCAATCTTGGTAAGCACGAGGAACACGGGGCACTGGACCTTGCGAACCATGTTGAAAAGGAATTCGTCTTCGCTCGCCCAGTTTGCTCCCTTGTTCCCTTGCTCCCTCGTTCCCTGCTTTTCTGTTCCCTGCTCTTCTGTTCCCTGTTCCCTGTTCCCTGTTCCCTGCACGTCTGTTCCCTGCAGCTTCACCCGCCGCGTCGCATCCACCAGCACCAGCACCAGGTCCCGCTCCTCGAGCGCCTCGTGGACTTCCTGCAGCATGCGCCGGTCGAGTTGCGACGCGGGCTTGTGCACGCCCGGCGTGTCCACGAAGACAATCTGCGCCGCCGGATGCTTGCCCTTCCGCGCCGCGACCTCCACCATGCCCGCAATGCGGTTGCGCGTGGTCTGCGGCTTGGCCGTCACGATGGCGACCTTCTCGCCGGTGAGCGCGTTCAGCAGCGTGCTTTTGCCCACGTTCGGCCGGCCGAGGATGGCAACAAATCCTGATTTCAAGGGCGAGCGGGCTCCTGTGGCGAGTTTACGCGAAGCACGCCATGCAATCGATTCCCAATCGCGTCTGAAACGCAGCTCCTCACCCCTGATCCCTGACCCCTGATCCCTGATCCCCTTTTTCAGGCGTCCCGGCCAGTGGCACGGGCATTCTCGAAGGAATGCGGGCTGGCGTGTGGCGCGGGCGGGAACACCCGGACGCGATCCACCCGGCGGTCGGTGGAGGCCACCACCTCCATCCGCAAGCCGGCGCTCGCCAGCACCACCACTTCGCCCGCCAGCGGTATGCGCCCTTCCAGTTCGCTGACCAGGCCGCCGACGGTGGTCGCTTCGTAAGCTCCGGGAACGTCAATCTCGGCGTCGAAGAGATTTCCGAGTTGGTCAACGGCGTAACTCCCCGGCACGACCCATGCGCCATTCGGCTCGCGCTGCGGATTCTCGACAGGCGCGTCGCTCTCGTGCTCGTCGCGAATCTCGCCCACGATCTGTTCCAGCAGGTCTTCAATCGTGACCAGGCCGGCCACGCCGCCATACTCATCAATCACGATGCGCATGTGCTGTTTCTCGCGCTGCATTTCCCTGAGAAGTTCGTAGCCGTGCTTGGTCTCGGGTACAAATGCCGCGGGGCGCTGGATGCTGGCCACGGTGCGCGTAGGCGCTTCCTTGTCGGTGATCTCCAGCAGGTCGTGCGCAAAGGCGATCCCGGTGATGTTGTCGATGGTCCCCTGGAAAACCGGCACGCGCGAGAAGTTCCGCTCGCGGAGCATGTCCAGGAAATTCTCAATCGTCGTAGAGTCGCGGACGACGAACATGCTCGGCCGGGGAGTCATTACTTCGCGCACCAGTTTGTCTCCGAACTCGACCGCCGAACGCACCAGGTCGAGGTCGGTCTTTTCCAGGATGCCTTCTTCTTCGCCGGCTTCGAGCAGGGCTTCGACGTCGGGCGCCGGCTCGTCCTCCTGGCCGCCATTTTCCTCGCCCAGAGCCGCCACCGAATCGAACAAGCGGATCACGGTGGAGAACGGGGTCATCAGCCAAAGAAGCACAAAGACCGGCCAGACAATCCTTCGCACCCAGCGGCCCCGCGTGCGATTGATCAGCAGCGCGGGAATCAGCCGGTTGCAGAAGACCACCACCAGAACGACGGTAAGAATCGCCTGCGAGACTTCCGCAACAGTAGGCGGACCGACGTGCGGCTCGCGATCGAACAACAGCGCCCCAAACTCGAGCGCCAGAAGGCCCAGAGCCAATTGCCGCACCAGAACGGCGCACAGCGAAGCATGGTCGCGGGTCAGCCCCAGGCGCGGTTCGACAAGTTCCTCCCATGCGTCCAGGTTTTCCTGGACCTCGCGCGAAAGGATCTTCCCGTATTCCGCATAGATCCGCGTAATGTACGCGGCCAGCGTCTCGACCAGGATCAGAAAAACGATCAGCGAGATGGAGAACCAGCTCATGCGCGCCGCCCCCGCGGGTGGTCTCCACTCCTCTCGATCAATCCTTGCGGCAACCCCAGCCGCCCTCGCAATAACCGCTCCCGCCGGGCCATCTCGCCGTCATCGCGCTCATGATCGAACCCCGCCAGGTGCAGCAGGCCATGCAGCATCAGCACCTTGATCTCGGCCGCCAGCGGATGTCCCTGTTCCCTTGCCTGCCGCAGTGCTCTAGTCACGCTGATCGCCAGATCTCCCGCCGTCTCCCTTGCAACCGCTTTCGGCGCAGGAAACGACAGCACATCCGTCGCCTTGTCCTTTCCCCGAAACTGGCGGTTGAGCCGGCGAATCTTCCGGTCCGTTGTCAGCAGGACCGAAACCTCTCCCCGCACCCGCGCAGCCGCCTGGGCCTGGCGCAGAAAACGGGCCAGGGCGCGCGCCGACGGCACGGGGGAACGGCGGTCAAATGGTGTGGGTTCGGTCGAGGAAGCCCTCTTCGTGGCGGACGCGGGAGGTCCTGCGTCCGGGTCCAAATCTGGGTCGACAAGAATCATCGTGCGCGTGGCCTCGCCGCGGCGAAGCCCCACATTCCCTCATATTTTACGCGAACGGCCGTTCCGTCACAGCACCGTGGCCAGCCTGGCCAGAACTTCATCTCCGTAGTCCACATCCTTCTCGGAGAATTCTCCCTTGCGTAAGTCCAGGCTGAAATCCAGAAATACTTCCGCGTCGTCGCCTCCTTGAGGCAGGAATATCTTCATCGCGGTCCATTTTCCGGGCGGGCTGGGATTGAAACCGCCTCCTGACGCTCGCGACTGGTTTTCTCCCAGAATCACGTACGAAAACGGCAACACTGATCCACCCGCTGTACCTTTTTTGGAAGGTGTTTCGCTTCAAGCGCCTTCTTGAGATCGGCGAGTAGCTGGCTCGCGTCGGAGCCAGACTCGGCCTTGATGACCCCATTCCCGAAATGAATGTCGATCGGGACGCTCGAATCGCCGCGATCGGAACCACCAAGCTCAACTCTGAACTTGGCGACCTTTCCGTGCGATGTGTAGGTGGCCACCCACGCAATAGCTCCTTTGGCACTCGGCAACGGGACAATGTCGAAACCCACAGTCATGGAATCCGTAAGGCCGGGTTCGGGAGCAAGCTTGGCAGCAGTGGAATGGCTCTGGCATTCGGAGACAACCGCCGCCGAAGCAATGAGCGCTAAAACCAACGTCAGGGTGCGTGCCGTCATCGAGCACCAGCCTGCACCGGCACACGCGTGTCCGGCATTTGGGTCTGACACCGTTATTGCGGCTTCGCCGGATGCGCCGGCTCGCCTCCGGGGCGCGCTTCCGGCTCGACGCCCATGCCTTCGCCCATCCCCAGGGGGAGTTCCTGCTGCCGCGGCTTGCCCGCCTCGTACGCGCGCACGATCCGCTGCACCAGCGCATGGCGCACCACGTCTGAGTCCTCGAAATGGCAGAAGCGGATACCCTCCACCCCTTCCAGGATGTTGATCGCGTCCACCAGGCCGGACTTGCGCGGATTGGGCAGGTCAATCTGCGTGATGTCTCCCGTGACCACCACCTTGGCATTGTTGCCCATGCGGGTGAGGAACATCTTCATCTGCTCGATGGTCGTGTTCTGGGCCTCGTCCATGATGATGAACGCGTCGTTGAGCGTGCGGCCGCGCATGAACGCCAGCGGCGCCACTTCGATTACGTTGCGCTCCAGCATCTTGTCCACCTTCTCGGGGTCGAGCAGGTCGTAGAGCGCGTCGTACAGCGGGCGCAGGTAGGGATCTACCTTCTCCTGGAGCGAACCGGGGAGGAATCCGAGCTTTTCGCCGGCCTCCACGGCGGGACGCACCAGGACAATGCGGCTCACCTTCTTGGCGTTCATCGCCGCGACCGCCATGGCGACCGCCAGGTAGGTCTTGCCGGTGCCCGCCGGACCCACGCCGAAGACCATGTCGTACTGCTCGATGGCTTCGACATACTTGCGCTGGTTGATCGACCGGGGCTGCACGGTGCGCTTGATGCCCGCCGAACGGGCCTTGCCGGAATCGACCAGCGAACGCAGAGTGGTCGACGGATCGGCCACCACCAGGCGCAGCATTCCGTTCAATTCGCCATTGTGCAGATTGACGCCCTGGCGGCGCAGTCCTTCGAAGTCCTGAAAGACGCGCTGCACGCGAACCACACCGTCTTCGGGCCCCTCCACGTGCACGGCATCGGAGCGAAGATCGATCTGGACGCCAAGTGAATCTTCCATCAACCTGAGGTTTTCATCGCGGGTCCCGAAAAGGGGCTCAAGGTTTGGGGTGATCTCCAGAGCGATCTTCAATGGTTTCAATATCCTCCAGGGCGGTGAGGCCGGTGGTCGTGATGCGAGCCCCGCGCCCCCCTGCCACCTTCACCGGCAGTCGATAGAGCGTACGCGAGGTTCAATAAATTGGATGCGGTGTGAAACCGGAGGGCTCTCTGGACCGCGGGGTTCGATCGGCGCGGCAGCCGCAAGACCGGGGACAAAGCCCGCCAGGCGCTTGGAACTGCCCCAGAAAACCTCGAGATGGCGTGAGCAACCAAATCCGGTATCTGGGCCCCAGAGTAGCGCTGCTGGTTTTCCCCGTCAATGCTCCGCGACAAAGAAACGATGAAAAGTTCCCCGCCGGTTAATGGAATCTGGTTGCACCGTTTTGGGTGCAGCCTGCGGTCCTGCGGGACCCGGTCATTGCACCCGATACTCGTCGAGGTTGAAACCGCCGCGGGAATTCGGATCGATCGGTTTGGGGCGGAAGAGCAGCCAGGCGATCAGGCCCCATGGGAAGAACAGGATGCAGGCGAGGGACACGAGGAGCGGAGACTTGCCCCGCCGCAGGGCGTCGTCGGTGCAGAGCTTGATCGCGAAGCCCAGAACAAAGCTGACGATGACGACGTACACCAGAATCTCGAGGATTTGAAGGCCCAGGCTCTGAGCCGGCATGGGGCACCTCTCACTGAAAATATACTCCAGACCTGACGCGGTATTCGGTCGAGTCACCCGCCTGCTTTTTGGCCCGCCTCGCGTGCTTCGTCTATCGCCATTACCCGGCGACGGCCGGCGAATTGACCCCCCGCTGTCTTTCCCGTAAACTAGGAAACTGTGTGGGATGAAGCGGTTGTGTCACTTCCAGCCGGCGCCCCCGACAGTTCAGAGTCTCCCAGAGAATAAGGATTACGAATGGCAAATCATGTATCGTCGCTGAAGCGCGCCCGTCAAACCGAAAGAAAGACCGTAGTCAACCGCACCAACCGCAGCCAGGTGCGCGGTTCCCTGCGCGCCCTGCGCGAAGCCCTGGCAAAGGGCGATTTGAAAGCCGCCCAGGCGCAGTTCCGGGAAACCGTCTCCGCACTGGACAAAAGCGTGCAGAAGGGCGTGCTCCACGACAACACCGTTTCCCGCTACAAGAGCCGGCTCAACGCCCGCCTGAAGGCGCTGGCGACCGTCAAGGCATAACTCGCAGCATCCATCTTCGACCAGGACGGCCGGGGGCATCCCGGCCGTTTCTATTCTCGCCATCTGAAAAGACCAGCCTTCGCGAATGGCTTCGCTCGTTTATTGCTGGCAGCCTTCGCCCTTGTAGACCACTCCCGCCTTCATCACGAACTTCACGTCCTGGAGCACGCGAACATCGTCCAGCGGATTCTTCTCCACGGCGATGATGTCGGCCCATTTGCCGGGTTCGAGCGCACCGGTCTTCGCTGACCAGCCCATCAGGTCGGCGGCGTTGACGGTGGCCGTCTGCAGGGCGGCGAGCGGCGTCATGCCCATCTGGTTCACGTAGACATCGAGTTCGTGCGCATTCAGGCCGTGCGGATAGACCGCCGCATCCGTGCCCAGCGCGATCTTCACCCCGGCCTGCATGGCGCGCTTGATGTTGCTCTTGGCCACGGCGCTCACGTCCACCATCTTCTGGTGGTAGAACGGCGGAAGGCTTCCCTTCTCCACCTGCCAGTCTTCGAGATAGAGCGTGGGCACCAGGTAGGTGCCGTCCTTTTTCATCTCGGCGATGTCTTCGTCGTTGATGTAGCTGCCGTGCTCGATCGAATCGACGCCCGCCTCGCTGGCCCACAGGATTCCCTGCGCCCCGTGCGCGTGCGCGGCCACCTTGCGGCCCAGGCGATGGGCATCGGCGACGATGGCCTTCATCTCCTCGAGCGTGTACTGCGCCGCCTGCGGATCGTCGCCCTTCGACAGCACGCCGCCGGTGGCGCAGATCTTGATCAGGTCTGCGCCGTACTTGATGTTCTGCGCGGACCTTCTGCTGCACCGCGGCGATGCCGTCGGCCACGCCGTCGCCCACCTGGTGATACTCGATAGGGCAAAAGATTGTCGTCGCAGTGGCCGCCGGTAATCCCCAGGGCGGGACCGCTCACCAGCATGTGCGGGCCCGGGATCTGGCCGGAGTTGATGGCGTCGCGCAGGTTCACGTCCACATAGCCGCCCGCGCCCACGTTGCGCACCGAGGTGAATCCCGCCATCAGCGTGGTGCGCGCATTCACCACGCCGTTGATGGCTTCCTTGGCATTCGTGGTCGTCAGTTCGCGATATGGATCGAAGTCCGGATTCATGGTCAGGTGGGTGTGCACGTCGATCAGGCCCGGCAGGACCGTCATGTTGGCGAGGTCAATCACCGTGTCGTCCCGCTGCGCCGCCACTGACCCGCTCGGCGCGATGGATTGGATCGTTTCGCCGACGATCACGATGGTTTGCCCGTCGGCAAGCTTGCCGCTCTTGACGTCGAGCACGTGGCCGGCCCGGATGAGCGTACGTTTCGCGCCTGCGGGCGATGCGCCCGCCACCGGGTTCGCCTGGGCCGAAGTGGGTACGCTGAGAACGGCCGTGAAGGCCGTTGCAGCAGCGAGCAAGGCAAATGCGAATCTCTGCTTCCGCAGCATGCTGATTCTCCATTCAGGAATGGTGTCGGTGGTCAAGAGAAGCCGAAACCGGAGTGTAGCAAACGCCGGGTCAGCCTGTGATAGATAACCTTCCGTGCTCACGATGCCGCCGTGTTAGGCTCCTAAACGATCCCGTGCGGAGAGATTTGCCGTGCCTCCGCGCAGGCGTACCCCTCAAAAGAAAAGGGACCCCGATGAACCATTCTCGTTTTGCACTTTTCCTGCTTCTGGCCGGCGGCACCGGTTTCGCGACCGCCCCGGCGAATGCGCAAAGTGACGCTCAGCCCGCTCCGCCCCCCGCCACCGGGAGCTTCGACGCCTCGGCTATCGACAAGTCGGCCGACCCGTGCACCGATTTTTACCAGTACGCCTGCGGCAACTGGATCAAGAGCAATCCCATTCCCAGCGACCAGGTGCGGTGGTCGCGGTCGTTTTCGCTGCTGCAGGAGCGCAACCGTTACCTGCTCTGGCAGGAACTGGACCAGGCCGCCAGCAATCCCAAGTCCCCGCTCCAAAAGAAATATGGGGATTACTATGCGGCGTGCATGAACACCGACCTGGTGGAGAAGAAAGGCCTGGAGCCGGTCGAATCGGCCCTTAAGCGCATCGCGGAACTGACCGACGGCAAAAGCCTGGCCGCCATGATCGGCGACCTGGCTTCGGCCGGCGAACCCGCGCAGCTGTTCCGCTTTGGCGTGCAGCAGGACGAAAAGGATTCGTCCAGGCAGATCGCCAGCATCGGGCAGGGCGGGCTGTCGCTGCCCGACCGCGACTATTACCTCCTTGATCGTTTCGCCGCCATCCGCAAGCAGTACGTCGCGCACATGACGAAGATGTTCACCATGGCCGGCGACCCACCCGAGCAGGCCGCAAAGGAAGCCGACGCGGTGCTGGCCATCGAAACGGCGCTGGCCAAGGCCTCCACCAGCCGGGTGGAGCTGCGCGATCCGGAAAAGCGCTACCACATCTATACAGTCGCCGATTTCCAGAAGCTGACGCCCGACTTTGACTTTGCGGTCTACTTCAAGGACGTGAAGGTAGGGCAATTCGACACCCTCAACGTATCCACGCCCGATTTCTTCAAGGGCTTGACCGAGCTGATCTCCAGCCAGCCGGTCGACGCGTGGAAGTCGTATTTCCGCTGGCACGTGTTGACCGCGTCCGCTGAGGACCTGCCCAAAGCCTGGCGCGACGAGGATTTTTCTTTCTTCGGCAAGGTGCTCGCCGGCCAGAAAGAGCCCACCCCGCGATGGCGGCAGTGCACGGCGGCCACCGACCAGGCGCTGGGCGAAGCCGTGGGGCAGGATTGGGTCAGGGAACACTTCCCGCCCGCAGCCAAAGCCAGCATGGATCACCTCGTGGCCGCTCTCGATAAGTCGCTCGCCGACGACATCAAGACCTTGCCCTGGATGAGCGACGAAACCAGGAAAGCCGCCGAAGCCAAACTGGCCATGTACCGCAACAAGATCGGGTATCCGGAGAAGTGGCGCGACTACTCGGCCATGACCGTGGTTCGCGACGACCTGATCGGCAATGTCCATCGCACCGCGGTCTTCCAGCGCAACTACATGCTCAACAAGCTGGGCAAACCGGTCGATGAGAAGGAATGGGGCATGACTCCGCCCACCGTCAACGCGTATTACAGCCCGTCGATGAACGATATCAACTTCCCCGCCGGCATCCTCCAACCGCCGTTCTTCGATCCCAACATCGATCCCGCGGTGAACTTTGGCGGCATCGGCGTGGTGATCGGTCACGAAATGACGCATGGCTTCGACGACCAGGGCTCGAAATACGACGGCAAAGGGAATTTCCGTGAGTGGCAAACACCCGAGGACCGCAAGAAGTTCACGGAGCGCACCGACTGCGTGGCCAATGAATACAGCGGCTTCGAAGCCGCCCCGGCGCACGACGACCAGCCCCAGCAGAAACTCAACGGCAAGCTGACACTGGGCGAGAACACGGCCGACAACGGCGGCCTGCGCATCGCCTACATGGCCCTGCTCGACACGCTCGCCGGCCAGGGAAAGTCCATCGACGACAAGATCGATGGTTACACCGAAAAGCAGCGCTACTTCCTGGGATTCGCCCAGGTGTGGTGCGAGAACCAGACCGAGCAGTCGGCCCGGCAGCGGGCCCTCACCGATCCTCACTCGCCGGGACGCTGGCGCGTCAACGGCAGCGTGCAGAACTTCGATGAATTCGGGAAAGCCTTTGGCTGCACGAAGGGGCAGCCGATGTATCCGGAGAATTCCTGCCGCGTCTGGTAGGACAGTGGTCAGTGAACTGCCGGCTGAATGGTTGTTGGGGGGGGGCAAAAACGCCGAGGGGACACCCACGGGTTCCAGTCGTCTGGTTTCAGTTCTCGGGCACAGGCGTGACGTCGGGCAGGATGCGCGATTCGCTTCCGAACTTGTGATAGTTGGTGAAGGTCACATCGTTCAGGACGGTAATGAAGGCCGCGAAAGTCCGGAGCGTATCCCCCCACTCGTGCAATTCGATGACGGTTCGCTTGCGCGATAGAGCCACGCTGTGGGTGGGAACGATGAAGGATCTCCCCCCGATATCCACCGACTGATACGTAACCATGATGTCGGCGCGAAGAAGGGGCATGCGCGGTTCCAGGTCGGCCTGCACCGTCAGGCGCAGAATGGATCCGGTCTCCGGATCGATCGCCAGCTCTCCGTGGTAGCCGGTGACCCAGTTCAGCACTCCGGAAGAATTCATATCGGTCATGCAGCAGAATGAGACGGAGTAGTGCGAGTTTTCTTTCGGCACCACAAACTGAAACACGGCGCGCTCGGAGCCGGAGCGCTCTTCCCAATGACTCCACGACGTCGTGCTTGCGGCTGCATCCTTGATGACGGTGTAGAGGATGGGCCCAAAGGTGCCCTTGGTGTCGAGGCTCTGTTCCTCGCTGTTTGGACGTTTGTGTTGGACCGAAACCTGGTCTACGACTTCGTATCCCTCGCGGTAGCGAATCGTTTCCACCACCGAACTGAAAAACCGGAGACTGCCGTCGCCGCTCGCCGCTTTCCAGATTTGCTTGTGCCTGTCGTCGAGTGGCGGCGGCTCGTAGCCCGTGGTGGTGCGGTTCGCGAAGAAGTCCGGAAGCTGCGGTATGGCCGTGCCCAGGTAGTCCACAGTCCGGGACATCATGGCCCGTTGGGTCGCAAGGTCGGGCGCGGGCCGCTTCTCCTGCTCGGCGTCTGGAATGCGGAGAAAGGCCGAAGCGTCGGCGACCGCAACCAGCGCCTGGCGCGATTCCTTTCCCGGCAGCGAGGCGCTCAGGGCGGGCATCCTGGAACCGCTCAGCCGTTCGGTCAGCGACGTATGTTCCAGCTCCTCCGCAACCGAACCATCGGGGTGGCCATGCGCGCCGGCCAGTTGTTTCTCCAGTTGCTCGACGGTCGCAGGCTCGGTCGAGCGGTCTGGCTGGTCAGAAAACGAAGGCTCGTCGTAATAGCCGGCAATCGTGCTCGCGATCGTGCCCTGGCGCGCCGTTTCAATCTCGATGTTGTGATACTCGTCCGCCGCGCTCGCCGGCGGCGGGTCGAAGGTCAGCGTATAGTAGACGCGCGCATCGGCCACGCATCGGTTGATCAGCTCCGTCACGTCGGAGCCGGTGTTGTACACTCGGCCGCCACTCCGCAACGCGAGCGCCTGCAACGAGAGATGGAGGGGGTTTGCGGCACCGGCAGTTTTCGGTGCGGCAGTATAGCCGGAGTCGATGAAGTCGCCGCTGGACCAGATCGAGGCACTGTAAAGAGCGATGCGGGCCTCGCGCATGCGGGTGGAAAACTCGGTGATCCAGTCGAAGGAGTCCGTCAGTCCTGAGGGACACTTCGCGTTCAGCTCAGCCGGCCAGCCCGGACCGATCCAAACCATCACCTTGCGCCCAGGCATGCGCCTCTGCTCCAGCACGATCTTTCCCAGCGCCGTGAGCGAAGCGTTGTTTGCGGAACCGCAGCCGTGGCGGGACTCCGGGAACTTTATGATTAAGCCCCAGGGCGCAAACAGCCCCTTTTGGCTGACCCTGTAAACGGTCGTCGTGTAAGGGCGGCGGCGGCCCTGGTTCTCGCGCTGGAAGTCCTGGGCGGCGCGGTCGGCGGCCTCGAACTGCATGGGGGCGAGATTCAGCTCGTCGATAACGAGAATTACCTGGGGTTCGGGATAGGCCGGATCGGACGGGGACAGCCCGTCGGTCGCGCGAAACGAGACCAGCTTCTGCGCCTGGCCGTTATCCAGCAGCGTGAAATCCTGGTTCGTCAGCCCGGCGACCGGCGCTCCCCCCTGGTCCGCCACCACGACATCCACCTTGATCAGGCCTTCGGAGAAATTGGGAGTCGGGGAGGCGGCCCATGGACCGGAAAACGGGTTGGCGGGAAGCGCCTCCGTGGGCAGGCTCCCATCCTGGTCCCCAATCTGCCCCCCTGCAGACGGCGCGCAAATCAGCAGCGCCAGAATCACACAGGAAATGCCGCTCATTAACTTGGCGCCATGCCCGATAGCCATAGGTGATCGCGTGCAGTATACCCCCGATCAAACGCCGTTGACCTTTGAGTGCAGTTCTCAGTCAAAAGAACAAACGCGCCCCTTTATCAGATTGCAGTACCGGTCGGGCGCAGGACTTGCATGCCGCACGAGGAACCCGTCTTGCAATCATGGAATTTCCGTACCTCCCGTCGAAACTAGGCACAACCTGCCCTCGGCTTTTACAATGCAGCAGGGACCCATCCCAACCCAGCTCTGCTGCGGAACAGCACACTTGGCGGCGCACGCCTGACCAGGATGAAGGAATCGCATGAAGTTGAAGAAATTCGGCAAGGCCCTTCTGATGAGCGCCCTGTCTGTTGGCGCCGTCCTAGGCGTCAGCTCTTGCGTCCAGAGTTATACCGTCGGCTTTCTCTTTGTCACCGGGAATGAAACGGCCGGAACCACCGGTCAGGGTTACATCAACGGTTTCAAAATCGACCACAACACGGGAAACCTGGTACAGATCAATGGCCTGCCGGTATCCTCAGGCGGGTCGAATCCTGGACGAGCCGTTCTGGCCGTTGCCAGCCGGTTTTTATACGTGCTGAACCGCGGCACCGATAAAGCCACCGGCGGTCCCTGCACGGAAACCACCACCAGTTGCGACGGGGCGCAAATCAACCAGTTTGCCGTGGGGGGTACGGGATTTTTGGCCCCCCAGGGCACTGCGTACTTCACCCAGGGCATGAATCCGTTCCGCATCGTCGTTGACGGCCAGGGAAGATTCCTGTTCGCGCTCGACGCGGTAGCGCCCACCGTCCCGGTGACGCCCACCCAGAACGCGTGCCAGGCGGTTCTGGGTGCGGCGGCCACTTCCTGCGGCGACGTCACCGCATTCCAGATCGACCAGTCTACCGGCCGCCTGTCGCTGGTCCAGAACACGCAGGTGAGTTCGGCTACAGGCACGCGGTTGCCCTTCTTCCCGGTCCCGGCCCACCCCATCGACATGAGTTTGTCGTCGTCATTTCTGTTTACGCTGGCCGGTCAACCCGGGGCGACTCCCAACACCGGCGACGTCGTATTCCCTTACGCGTTCAGCTCCAGCACCGGGCAGCTCAGCATCAGCCAGAACAGTTCGCAGCCCATCAATGCCGCGCAGGGCACGGCCATTGTGGCCGCCAATGGCGTCGTCTACGTGCTCGACAATGAGCCGATCACCATCCAGTCGGGAAGCAACTTCGCGGCCGGCACTTACCTCAGCCAGCTCCTTCCTTTCACGACCGGAACGGGCGGGGCTCTGCAGGCACAAACCGGAGGGGCGGTGCCCGACGACCCGAACCAGACCAACCCGATCATGCTCGTCGCCGAGACCAAGGGAAAATGGGTGTACCTCGCCAACCAGGGCTCCGCCGGCAGCAGCACCACGCCCGTGCTCGGCATCGTGGGGTACGTCATCGATCCGCAGAGCAAGCAGTTGACCCCCATGGCAGGTAGCCCCTTCTCTACCGGCTCCGGCCCGCAGTGCCTGCTCGAGGATCCCTCCAACCAGTTCTTCTACACCGCCAACTTCAACGACTCCTCGGTGACCGGAAATTCCCTCGACGTGAACGCCGGCGTTCTCGGGCATAAAGGAAAAGTGACCGGGCCGTTCAAACTCCCTGGACCGCCGGCATGGTGCCTGATAAGCGGGCGCACCAGCTAGCAACGGGCGGAAACCCTCCCGGTCGGCGGGTCCGAGGGACCGTCCCGCCGAGGCTCCTTGGAAACGCAGGCCCGAATTCCCGGCCGGGGCAAGCATCCGGGGCGAACATACGACCTGAACCTGATCTGAATCTGGGTATCGCGGACGAAAGATGCGCATGAAGTTTAGAACAAACAAGAATGGGGTGCCCCATCCCGGCTCCGCCAGGGTGGGCCTTCATCCATCACGGGTCGGCGCAGCCGGTCGACGACTAAGGAGGCCGGGCCAGCTTCTGCTGGCGGCCGCCGCGAGCCTCGGAGTGGCCGGGTTCCTGACGGCCTGTTCGCAACTTACCCAGACGCTCACGGTGGATTTCGTCTTCGTCACCAGCGCCAAGGCGGCCGGTCCGAACAATTACGGCGAAGTGGATGTGTTCGAGATCAACTCAGAGTCCGGACAGATGCGGCAGATTCCCACCTCCCCGTTTCCGTCGGGAGGCCGCAACCCGGTCGCGGCCACCGTTTCCACCGACAACACCAACCTGTACGTCGTGAACCAGGACGACAACACGATCGTGCAGTTCATCATCGGCAGCGACGGCAAGGTTTACCCCCAGAACACGGTGAACACGCCCGGAGTGTTTCCGATGGCGATTTCCGTGGCCCAAAGCAATCTGTCCGTCACTCTGCCCGACGGAGCCGCTGCAAACGCCAAGAGCAGCCTTTACGTTGCCGATACCTATCAGCCGCTGCCGACCTGTTCGCCCGCGTCGCCGTGCACTGGTTCGGTCGCGGTTTTCCCCATTCTTCCGGCTTACGGATCCACGTCGATCGGCTCCCTGCTCACCAAAACGCCCATCAATGACTGCAACGGCCTCCAATATGTCCCCCTGACCGTACCGGGAGCGGCCGGCGACGTGGTGGAGCCAACCGCGATCAATGCTACCGTCAATGGGACGAATCTTTTTGTGAGCGCGTTCGATACGACGGCCAACACCGGGTACCTGTTCGCCTACACGGTGGGCAGTCTCAGTTGCCCGAATAGTACTTCCGTCCCCACGTTGACGCTCCTGCCAGGCTCTCCCATGCTCACCGGAGTTCATCCGTCCTCGGTCACCAGCGATCCCAGCGGAACATACGTGTATGTCACCGATTCGGCATCCGGCAATGTCGCGGGCTACACGGTTAGCGCCGGCGGCCTGACCGCGATCACCGGCAGCCCATTTCCCGCCGGCAATCAGCCGTCGTCCGTCATCGTTGACGCCAACGGAAAATTCGCCGTCGTCGCCAATGCCCAAGATTCCAACATTACGACCTACGCCATCAACAGCGGCGTATTGACCCGGGTCGGCAGCTATACCACGGGGCTGCAGCCCGTAGCCGTGGGCATCGATCCAAGGATGAACCACTACATTTTTACCGCGAATTTCCTGGGAAACAACGTCTCCGGGTTCGCCCTGGACGTGAACTCAGGCTCGCTGCTCAATTCCCAGTACAGCCCTTTTACCGCCAACGCCAACCCGACCGCTGTGGCTGCGATTCCTCACAACGGATCGATCAAGTAAGGCCGGGGGCGATGGCTTTTACCATGATGTTGAGCATTCGAAAACCGTTCTCTCCCGGGCCGCGAACAAGAATTGACGGCCCCCAACGAAGGAAGCGCATGAAGTTGAACAACTTTTTCGGATCCCCGACGAGCAATCGGCGCAGGGGTGGCGTGACAAGGCTTGGCCTGGTCTCGGCGGCCAGCCTGGTGGTCGCCGCGTTTCTCTCTGCCTGCCAATTGGTCACTATTGATTTTGCGTATCTGGCTGAAACCGGCTCCTCAGGCGGAGACGGCCAGATCCAGGCTTTCGCGGTGGACTCCGAATCGGGGGCTTTGCGTCCCGCCGGATTTACCAGCGTGGACTCCGGCGGACCTTCACCCGTCGCCATCGCTGCTTCGGCGGACAACGACAACCTGTACGTCGCAAACCAGGGCAACAACTCCGTGGTGCACTTCACCATCGCCACCACGGGCGTACTGGCCAAGAAGGACTCGGTGACGCTTTCCGACGTTCCCGTCTACCTGGCTGTCAACCCTGCGGGCACCTATCTGTTTGTGGTATCGGGCACCACGTCCGCCACCCTGACGGTCTTTCCCCTTACTTCGGGAACCATCGGATCGGCGGCGGGCCAGGAGACCTTGACGATACCCGGAGCCGCATTTGCAACCGACACCATCGTTCCCACGGGCGTAACCGCCCTGGCCAACAACAATGCGGTCTATGCGACGATCTACGATCAATCGGCCTACAACCCCGGAGGGACCACGACCAGCAGCGCCAACCCGGGCTGGGTGTTTGGTTTCACCGTGGGCTCCGGCGGAGCGCTGACCGCAACCCTGGGCAGCCCTTACAAGGCCGGCGTGAAACCCTCCGCACTGGCGGCCGATCCCACCAGCCGCTTTGTCTACGTCACCGATTTCGCGTCCAATCAAATCGTCGCGTACACCGTGCAGTCGAACGGCATTCTCAACTTCCTCATCAACGGGCCCTTCAAGACCGGAAGCGAGCCGGCCGCCATTACCATCGATCCACGCGGAAAGTACATCTACGTGGCCAATTCGCTGGATTCCTCGGTCTCGGCGTATGTCATCGATCTGGCCACCGGGACGCCCTCGGCCGCCGTCAATGTCACCGGCGCATCCATCAATACGACCGATACGCAGCCGGTTTCGATCGTCGTGGACCCGGCGCTGGGCCGTTACGTCTACACTGCCAATATGCTGGGAAACTCCGTTTCCGGATTCCGGCTCGATCCCAATGCCGGTGCGCTGAGCCCGGCCCAGGCCACGCCTTACCCCGCCAAGGAACCCAGGCCCACGGCCATCACCTGCGTGCCCCACGGCAATCACTCCACGCAGTCCGTGACGCCTTGAATCATCACCCATCGCCATCCCCAAAAGCCCAGCCACGGCGGCTGGGCTTTTCGCATTTGCAACGATGATGGGACGACGGCAGGAATAGTCTTCCGTGGTACCGCAGACCCGGGGTACTCACTCAGAAGTTATCGATCATCCAGGCATTGTTTTCAGCCGGGATCTGCTCCAGTAAAAGGCCATATTGTCCGTCGGGAGACTGATAGAGACACCAAAACTGGGTGTTCGCACTCCCCTCCAGGACCACCTTCGACTTTTACCCTTCCAACGCTTAGACTATTGCCAGCTTACCGGCCTGACGGTTCATCTTGCGCGCAGAATTCTCCCCAGGAAGAATAGAGCCTTAGTCGGATTGAAACGTCGTCCTTGGCTCTACATCCTATGAACGTGCCATTGGGGCAAAAACGGAACCCACGTTCAGAGAGAGCCGTTGGTCAGCGACCCAAGAATGAAAACGCCATCTAAATACCGATTCAGGCTCGCCATGGCCGGTTTGTCTGGGTTGATGCTCGCTCTCCTGGTGGCTGGTAGCTTGATTCGTGCACCCGCTCAATCGATAAGCGGCGCGCTGCACGGCACCGTGACGGACCTTTCGGGGGCTGTAATTCCCGGAGCCGCGGTCGAAGTCAGGAACCTTGCCAATGCGCAGATTCGTACCGCCACTACTGATCGCAGAGGGTACTATGCGGTAACGGATCTGGCGCCCGGGCAATATTCGGTGACCATTTCGAGCCCGGGTTTCACGACCGTTACCTGGCACGAAGTTGAGATAGAAGTAAGCCAGGATCGGCAACTTGATAACACGCTCAACGTGGGCAACAGCACAACGGTTGTCGAAGTAACTGCTGCTCCGCCGATGCTTTCAGCGGCAAGCTCAACCCTGGGACAGACAATTGGCGCGCAAGAAACCGTCGACCTTCCTCTCAATGGCCGCCAGTTTACACAATTGCTCCTTTTGACGCCGGGAGCCTCGCCTGTCGAGGGCGGCCAGCAAGCGTTTTATACCATCTCGTTTGGCGCCGGAGGCCTGAGCCCGGCGGTCAATGGCCAACTCGGCGGAGAGAATGTCTTCACGATCGACGGGATCTTGAACACTCATGCGTTCATACAATCCTGGGCGATTAGTCCGCCACCGGACGCGATCCAGGAATTCAAGAGTCAGAATCACATTGCGGACGCACAGTTCGGCTTGTCTTCAGGCGCGAACGTCAACCTCGTGACCAGGAACGGGGGCGAGAAGTTCCATGGCGGCGCCTGGGAATTTATTCGCAATCAAGACCTGGATACGGCTAACTTCTTCGATAACTATTCCGGCAGCCCCAAGCCTCAATATCTGCAGAATCAGTACGGCGGCACTCTCGGGGGGCCGCTTACGCTGCCGTTCTACAAGGGCCGGGAGCGGAACACACACTTCTTTGGTTATTACGAAGGTTTCCATTCCAGCCAGGGCTTCACGCTGTATAACAATGTGCCGACTACCGAGGAACTGACGGGAGACTTCTCCGATCTGCTGACGAATATCCAGGCGACCGATCCGTCCGGAGCTCCGTTAGTGGATATCCTGGGGCGGCCCATCTTTGTAGGGCAACTTTACAACCCTTACAGTACAAGGTTGGTCAATGGGCAGATCGTGCGTGACCCGATACCTGGAAATAATCTATCCGCAGTTATGCCTCCTGACAAAGCAGCGCTAACGTACCTGAATGCGCTCTATCCGGCGGCTAACTATGGGCCTGGGGGTAATAACTTTCCGAATCGCAAAGATGACAGCGACCAAATTATCAAGTCGAATCAATTCGGTATCGGCGGCGATCATACATTCTCGAATAATGACACCGTATCCGCCAAGTTCTTCTACTCGCAGCCCGATGAGATTGCGGCCAGCGCCGTGAAGTTCGGGGCGGAGGTGACAGAGAATCACGCCCGGGTGCTCGCAACTTCATACACGCACCTCTTTAGCCCTACGTTGTTGATGACGGCGCACTATGGGTTCAGTTGGCTCTACTACGACTACACTAACCAGCCCGGCGGCGCGGCTTTGCTGAACGCGATCAACGCGGAAAACTTCCTCCCCGCCCAGGACGGGATCGTCCTTGTCCCACAGATAAGTATTAACCCGCGCTTCGGCCCTCCAGACACTGGTGGCAACTTCGCCCAATACGCCGTCCCGCAGGGGCCGATGAGAACCCATCAATTCAACGTCGACGTGGAGAAGGTGCGTGGGGGACAAACGCTAAGCGCAGGGTTCCTCTACATGCACCTCCACGCTTATGACAATGGGTGGGGTGCCGAAACTGACTTTGATCAATTCCCATCCAGCGCAATTGCTTCGGACGGATCAAACGTATTCGCTACCGGAGACGGGCTGGCGAGCATGCTCCTGGATCTGCCTTCGAGATATAGTACGACCTATGGAATTACTGGAGCAGACTTAACGACGGAGTGGTACGGAGGATACATTCAAGATAAGTGGCAAGCCACAAAAACGCTCAACGTTCAATTCGGCCTGCGCTGGGATTTTCAGTCCCCTCCCCATTATAAGAACAACGAATTTGCCATGTGGAACAGCGATTGTCCCATGGGCGACTACTCCACGCCTGATGCTGTAAAGGCCATTGAGCAAAAGTGCCTGCTTCTTCCTTTCCGCTTCGTTCCCCAGCCCAATTCAGGGAATCCCAACCCGGCAACATGGCCAACCGCGAACGTGCGCTCGTCGATTTGGGACCCGCATTATAACGGTTGGCAACCCAGGTTTGGATTGGCGTACAGCATAACGCCACGGACAGTGTTTCGAGCGGGCTTCAGCGTCTTCGACGATCACAATGCCTTCGATAAGGAAGTCCAGGATCCCCGAGGGAGTTATCCGGTTGGAGGATCGGTCGCGCCCAGTAACTTGAACCGCGGCATTCCCAGCGTCAAGTACGACAACCTGCCATCAGTGGACGAGATTGAGGCGGGGGTTGGCCTCAGTGTTACCCGTGCAGGTAACCCCAATGCCAGGACTCCTTATGTGATGCAATACAACGCCGGCGTGCAACGCCAGCTGACGCCGGCCACAATGCTGGAAGTGAATTATGTTGGATCAGTTAGTCGGCATTTGTGGGGAACTTATGCCTACAACCAGCCCCTGCCGGGAACGCTGGGACCGAATGCGATTCCCAACGGCCAGCCTTTTCCGTTCATCGCCGGGGTGATTCAAGCCGACGACAATCTATTCAACGGAAACTACAACGCGTTGCAGGCAGAGGTGGAACGGCGCTTTTCACAAGGATGGATGTTCCTGGCGGCCTACACCTATTCGAAGTGCCTCAACGAGGTTGGAGGAGAGTTCGACCTGCCTCCACAGGATACCTACGACTTTGCGGCCGATTACGGAAAGTGCAATTCCGATACGCCCCATATGTTTCGCTTTACTTCGATCTACCAACTGCCTGTTGGCAGAGGTCGCAGGTTTGCCGCGAACGCGGGGAAAGGTTTAGAGATCCTCATAGGCGGCTGGAGTTTGAGCAGCATTACGATTGTGGAAAGCGGAATGCCGTTTACCGTATATGTTCCGTTTGACAATGCAAACGTGGGGTCACCTGGAAGGGCGAGCTATGTTCCGGGCTGTCATCTCGCCGGTCGTGGTTTCAAGCAGAATTTTCTACACTGGTATAACCCCGCTTGCTTCACGGTTCCTCCGCCGTATACATTCGGCGACACGTCACGCAACGCTTATCGCGGCCCAAGTTTGGTTGATGAAGACCTGGCGCTGATGAAGGACTTTAAAATTACGGCTTCCAAAACGATCCAGATTCGTGGTGAAGGCTTCAACCTGTTCAATCACACGAATCTTTTCAATCCCGGATCATTTGTCGACACTCCGGGATTTATGCAAATCTTTGTCGCTGGCTCTTCGCGAGAAGTGCAGATCGCGGCAAAGATCCTGTTTTAACTTGCCGAGATGCGCCGGTGGAAAATGCTGGAAACGCAACTCACTCAGAAGTTGTCGACCATCCAGGCATTGTTTTCGGCGGGGATATTCTCAAGGATGAGGGCATATTGCCCATCGGGAGACTGAACCAGACACCATAACGGGGTGTTTACAGTCGCCTCGAAGACCACCTTCGCCTTGCCTGCCTGATCGACCTCCAGAATGACTGGAATTCCCTTAGGCGTGCGGCTTGGCATGAAAACAGTCTTGCCGTCGGCTGACCAATCCCCATTGTTGAGGTTCCAGTCCTTCACGGTGACGTCGTGCGACGCTCCCGTATCCAGCGTGATAAATCGGATTCGATGATCATCGAGGAAAACAGCAAGCTTCGAACCGTCCGGAGAAATACTCCAGTTGGTGTAGCCGTTCGGTATCCTCACCACCTCGCGGCCCGCTCCGTGATCGGGATCGAAAGAACGGAAAATCAGGTCGCGTCCTGCGAGGTTGCTGACGAGGCACAACTTCGAGGGCGGCTGCGCACACTCGAGGTTGATGATCCCCTTTTCCTGCAGTACCAGGTGAGGAGGCCCGCCGGCGAGAGGCTTGCTCATCAGGGATGCGGGGAACGAAACGTCCGTCGTCCCGGGTGCGGAGAGATAAAGAACCTGCAATCCATCCGCGCTCACACGCGGGAGAGAAATGCCCGGGCCCTCCACCAGGACCTCGGGAGTAGCTTCATCAATGTTCTGCTTGAAGAGTTTCCAGGTGCCATTGCGGTTGGAGACAAAAAGGACCGCCTTGCTGTCCAGCGTCCAGGCATCCGCGATGTTGTCATTCGAGTCCAAGGTCAAGCGGCGGGGCTCTTTCCACTGATGGCTCCGGGCATCGAATTTGGCAATGAACACCTCGACCGGCGAGTTGGATCGCCCGAGAACGAGCCGCTTCCCATCCGCTGTGGCGCTTAATCCGTTGATCCGTCCCTCCGCCTGTGTAATCGGTTGCGGAGGGCCGGTGGCCTTCCCGGTCCGCTCGTCAACCCCGACAGAGTAGACCCCAAAGTTGTTTTGTCTCCCGGCAGGGTCCTCGCGGTAGGCGAGAAGAATGCGCTCATCGGGCGTCCACCAGAGAGCCGTTCCAATCCGGGGATCGTCCAGGACAACGGTCGGACTCCCCCCATTCAGATCGATGGTTTGCAGTGAGAGAGTAGGCCCGACCGGAGTGGGGCCGGCTATGTAGTGCTGTTCGAGATAGGCGAGATGCTTCCCATTCGGCGACCAGGCCGAATTGAAGATACTGCTCGGCATCGAAACCTGCTGGCCGGTTGTAGTGGCGGAGACAACTTTCCGGGAATTGGCTCCGTCCGCGTCCATCACCCAGAGCTCCTTGCCAAAGTCAGGTCCTGGCAGGTAAGCGATCCGCAATCCATCCGGGGACAAGGATGCTCGTACGGCATCATCCATAATCTTTTGCGGCTCGCCGCCCAGCAGAGAGATTTTATAAATGCTCGGTCTCCATACACCGTCTGCTCCGGGCTGTCCGTCGACTCTCAGGACCAGAAAATGCGTACCGTCCGGGAACCAGTCCCCTCCCCACGCCACAAAGCCCTTTGGCAGGGGCAGGGGCCGGGTTTCGCCGGTCGAAAGCTGGCGCAAGTAAAGCCCGGTCGGGTCAGTGTAGGAGACATACTTTCCGTCGGGCGAGACGCTCGCGCCGATGACGGGAGTTTCGGGCGGATTCGAGGTGACTCGCCGCTCTGTCAACGGGTATGCGGCGGCGTGTCCATCGGAGGCACTCTTTCTCCCGATAGCCCATCGAATCAGAAGTCCTGCCGTCAGCACCAGGAGGGCCGTGGCAGCCAGGCCGGCAAGAAGAACCTTTCTCGAAACTGCCGTCTTGCTGCTCCGGGCCTCATTCGGCTCTTTCGCCAAACCAGGTGCCAGGACCGTCGCCTGATCACGAATTCCGTTTTCGTCAGCCTTGTCCGGGCTTCCAGCAGCTATGCCGAAGCCATCTTCCTCCGCGCTCACCTCGCAGAGAAACCGGTACCCGACGGTGGGCACAGTCAGGACGTAAAGCGGCTCGCGCGAGTCGTCCCCGAGCACCCGGCGCAGCTGCGCAATGCTGCGCGTGAGGGAATTGTCTGAAACCGCGCTGTCACTCCAGACCGACCCCACAATCTCGTCCTTGGGTATCAGCCTCCCCGGATTGCGCAACAAGTACAGCAGCACGCGAAAGGCCTTCGGTTCGACTGGAATGCGCTCGCCGGCCTTGATCAGCAGGAACTCCCGCTCCCTGACCTCGACGTCCGCGAATTTGAAAACAAAGCACTTGCGCTCCGTCATCAAAAAATCGCCTTTCGTCCGGAAACCATCACACTGGCGTCACGACCGTGTCGGGCCATGCGCCCAGAGTTCACTCAGCCATCCGGCTGAGGTGATCTCCAATGTCCAGTTCAAGCCTGAAGGGTCTCGTTGCGGCCACTCTCGCGCTTTTCCCCATTTCCCTGGTCAACGCCGAACCGCACTGCCCCGGCAACGTCACCAGTCTACCCTTGAGGCTGGTTGAGCGCTCGCAATTGATCGTGCCCATCACCATCAACCACCAGGGCCCGTACGATTTTCTGGTGGATACCGGTGCCCAGGTGACGACCGTCGATCCCGCGCTGGCCGCCGAGCTCCAGCTCAAAACCAGGGAGACAGCCGGCGTCACCGGAGTCGCAGTCCACACCCGCGCAGCGCTCACCCGGCTTGACTCAGTTCAAGCCGGTTCCTACACCGTTGCCAACGTCCTGGCGGTCATTCAAAACCTGGGCGAATTACAATCCGCCGACCACCGCATCCGCGGAGTGCTCGCGGGAAACTTCCTTGAGCACTTCGACCTCCTGGTCGACTATGCGCGTCAGGTCCTCTGCCTCGATGACTCCATGCAGATGCGCACCCGGGTGAAAGGACAGCATATTGCGCTGGCCGACCGGCCCGATTCCCGCCAAAGCTCCGCGGTTGCGCAAAAGTTGATCGTGCCCGTGCGCTTGTCAGGTTTGGAAAAGCAGGACGTCCTTCTGCAATTGGACTCGGGGACCAATGCACCCCTCCTGTACGATCCGGCCGAGAACCTCAGGCATCTCCAGGCACCCGGTTCCAATTTGCGAAGCCGCGCTGCCGACGGCAGCGAGCGTTCCTTCAGAGTGCTGACAGCACAGGATATCCGGGTGGGCCCTCATGTCGTGCGCCAGGTTTCGTTTGTCGCTCCTGTCACCGGAGGCGCCGCCACCGCCGGGGCCGATGCCGACGGCTTGTTGCCCGCCGCCCTGTTTCAGCGCGTTTTCGTGAACTACTCGGATCACTACGTCATCCTCGATCCGTGGTAAGGAGATCGGTCGCAAGAAGAAAATCGGGAGAGATCGAGCATCTCTCGGGGGACGTGAACTCGATTGCCGGCTTCAGAGACAATCCCACTCACTGAGAAGATTCCGCGGGAGGTGTTTCAGCGGGTCATGATCACTTCAGAAAGAGCATCCTTGGCCAGGAACTGCCGGTGGCCCGACCAGCCCGAGAAAAGGCGCTCGATGCTGCGGTTGGTGAACGCTCTCTGGATGGGAAACGCTTCGCCCTGCTGCATTTCCACCTGATCCCCTTCGGTGAGGTGAAACCGGCAATAGGGCGTGGTCTCACCCCTGGACTGCATGTGGAAGAACGAAAGCACCGAGCCGCCGGGATTCATGTTGGTGTGCAAATGCTCGACTACCGGCGAAACGAAGGGCTCCGGCAGGTAATCCAGGGCGGTCCACAGCAGGACAACGTCGAACATGCGTCCGCCGAAGTTGAACACGTTGTCGAGGTACCCCCGCACGTCCCACACCGCGTTGCCCTCGTCATCGGTTCCCGTCTGCCAGTCGCCCTTGATGGCATCGTGCACGAGGTCGGCCATGAAAACGCTGTGGCCGAGGCTGGTGAGGTAATTGATATTGGTCGGCGAGGTATAGCCGGTATCGATCACGCGCAAGCCGGGTTCTGCCTGGAGGCGTTTGCGGAGGGTGGCCCAACCGCTCGAATTGCGCGGCACCCGGGGTCCGGTCAGTCCAGAACCCGAGGCCGGAGCGCCACTCCCCTGCTTTTTATCAAACCAGCTCTTGAACAAATCCCGACGTCCTTCCGGCACCGCGGTTCATCATTCGCCGTGCCGTTTCCTGCGCTCAGGATGCGCCGCCGTTGTTGGACGAAGCGGTTCCGTCCCCCTTGTTCTTTGCGCCCTGCGTCAGGTCCACCTTACCGCGAAATACGGCATTGTCTTCAATCGCCAGGCGGAGTGCGCGCACATCCCCCTCCACCGCGCTGCCCGCCCGCAGTTCCACTCTGCCGGTGGCCACTATATTCCCCTTGAGGCGCCCCTGGATCAGCACGTCGCGGGCAGAGAGGTCGGCCAGGACGTCCGCGTTGGGTCCAATCGTCAAACGGTTTTCAGCCAGCGTGATGGCGCCTTCGACGTGCCCGTCGATGACAAGATCTTCACTGCCTTTAACTTCGCCGCGGATGACCACGGTCTTGCCGAGACGCGCAGGCGTCACCTCTACTGCCATAAAGTTCCATTCCTTCCATCGATCGAATCTAGGATCTTCAGTACAAGTGTAGCTGCTAAGCGCTCAGTCGAGGGGCATACTTTTAGATATTTCCTCGCCCCTGGCGCGGTCGGGAAGAAGGCATGACCTCACTGCTGATCCTCTTGCGAACTATACTGAATCCAGCTATCGAGCTTCAAATGCCCGCCTTCGGCGGGATTGCCGGAAACCGGCGGGATGTTGGGGCATCAAACAGGCGTTCCATGCCGCCGAGCGGCGCGTTTTCGCCCTTTTAACGTCGAACGATATAGAAACCGCGGGAGAACCGATATTCATTACGGCAGTCGAGCGGGTGCGGCGCTTGTGCTGGGGTTGATATGGGCGCCAGTCGGGCATGCACAGGGGAGCACGCCAATACCAGACAACGGGCTGGTGGCGCGAGCGCTCGCCAACGAGCTGAAAGCGGCGCAGGACAGCTCCCACCCCATGGAATACCGGCTGCGCAAGACCACGCCGCGCCTCACCTCGACCAAGGAAATCGTGGAAACCAGGGATGGGGCCGTGGCGCGCCTGCTCTCGATCAACGACGCCGGCCCAAGCGACGCCGACCGGCAGAAGGACGAGGCGCGCCTGGACGCTCTGCTTGCCGATCCGGGCCGCCAGCGCAAGCGGAAACAGAGCGAACAGGACGACACCGGCCGCGCGCTGAAGGTGCTGCGCGCGCTTCCCAAGGCCTTCCTTTTCCAATACGCCAGCACCGACGCCAGCGGGTCCACCGCGTTAGCGCGCTACACATTCAAGCCCAATCCGGCATTCAGCTCCAATGACCTCGAACTCATCGTGCTGACCGCCATGACGGGCACGCTTACCGTCGACGCTGCGCATGAGCGGGTGGTCCGCCTGGAAGGCCATCTGCAGCAGGCGGTGGACATCGGGTGGGGCCTGATCGCCCGGCTCGACCCCGGCGGGTGGCTCGTCATCGGGCAGGCGGATGTGGGCGGCGGCATGTGGCGGATCGTCCACTTTCAGATGGCCATGTCGGGACGGGTGTTTTTCAAGAGCCGCCGTTTCGATACCACCGAAGAAGAATCCCATTTTGCGCCCGTGCCCGCGGGGCTGACGTATCAGCAGGGAATCCAGATGCTGCGCACAGGTCACAGCGCCGAGGCCGACAAGGGAAGATAGCCTCGTTTCGCAATTGACATTGAGCGCATGAAAATTCCACCAATTTCCACGGGTTTCGACGATCCTTTGCTATCCGGATCACGGAGGGCCGGTTCTATAATCGCCCCCATGGAAAGGAGGGTGGACGAATGCCCCAACAGAGTCAGACCACGGAACAGAACAAGCAAGTCGTCCAGAGGTTCGTAGACGAGTGCTGGAATCAGGGAAACCTCAACAAGGCCTCCGAATTCCTCGTGGACCAGGTTCGTTTCAACGACGCGGTATTTCCAGGCCTCGGCCCGGGAATCCAGAACGCGAAGAACCATATTGAGCTGACCCGCAAAGCATTTCCCGATTTGCGGATCACCGTCCAGGACACCATCGCGGAACGCAACGAGGTCGTCCTGCACTGGACAGCCCACGGAACCCACAAGGGAACATTCCTGGGGATGCAACCCACCCAGCGGAAGGTGACGATCGACGGCACCTCCATTTACCGGCTTGAGGGTTCGAAGATTGCCGAATCGCACGCGAACTGGAATCTGGCGTCTTTGATGGGCCAACTCGGAGTCGCCGAGGTCCCGAAAGAGGCCATGGCCGGCGTGCGGTAGTTCGCTGGCAGCGTGAAAAGGTGAACCAGTAAAAACAGTGATAGAGACGTCCGCCGCGTGTTCCAGCGGATCACGTCTCCCATATCGATGGAAAACAAAAGCGGCCCCAGCCATCAACAGCTGGGGCCGCTTTCCTTTGGTGAGAACCGGTTTCCCTGACTACGGCTTGACCACCGCGAAGATGATGACCAGGGTAAAGAGGGTCAGCGACTCGATGAACGCCAGGCCCAGCACCAGCAGCAACTGGATGCCGGCGCGCGCCCCGGGGTTGCGAGCCAACGCTTCGGTGGCCGACGCGGTTGCGCGGCCCTGGCCGAGGCCGCAAAGACCGGCCGCGATGGCCATGCCAATCCCAGCGCCGATGGGAACCATGCTCACCGGAGCCGAGCCGCCGCCTGCCTGCGCGAACGCCGGCATGGCAAAGCACAGCGCCGCCAGCGTCATGAACAGATATTGAAGTTTCTTCATTGTTCTCCTGCTTCTCTCGGAATTGGCCGCCAGTGGGTGGTTGAGGCTCACCGTGCTGGCCCCCTCACGCTTGCGGCCCATCTGTTTACCCGGAGCGGAAGCGATCCCCGGCAGAACTTTTTAGCTTCTGGCTTCTAGCCTCTAGCTTCGAGCTACCGCCGATTCCCGTTCTGACGAAACCGAAGCGGGAGCTAGCAGCTAGGAGCTAGAAGCTAGAAGCTGCTTCTCAGTGCTCGTGCGACACTGCCACCGACAGGTAAATCATCGAAAGCAGCATGAACACATACGCCTGAATGAGCGAAACGCCGGCGTGTAGCCCAAGAAAGATCGCCGGGATGCCCACCGGAACCAGCGAGAAGAACACCAGGGTCACCAGGTCGCTGGCGAACATATTCGCATAAAGACGGATGGTGAGCGACATCACGCGGGCGCAGTGGGAGACCACCTCGATGGGAAACAACAACCACCAGAGCCACCAGATCGGTCCGGCAAAGTGATGGAGGTAGCCGACGAAGCCCTGCTCTTTGAATCCGTAGAAGTGATAGTAAAGGAACGTGCACAGCGCGATGCCGAGGGGTACCACGGGCGCGCTGGTCGGCGTCACCACGCCGGGAATCAGCCCCAGCAGGTTGTTGATGACGATAAACAGAAAAACGCACGTGGTGAATGCCTGGAAGCGCTCGTAGTTGTGGCCTATGATCTGGCTGGCGCTGCTGCCGGTGAACTCATGGATCATCTCGGCGATCTGTTGCGCCGGGTTGGGCTTTTCCACCGAGAGCGTGAGCCGGACGATCAGGAAAAAGACGATAAGGCAGACGGCCACCAGCACTTCAAGGGAGAAGATATCGCTGATGGGCCGGGATGGGTCGGCGGGATGAACCCCGACCAGGTTCATCAGAGAAACCACGGCGGGCGCAAACAGATGGTTCAGAAAGCGCGTAATCCAAAAATTCTCCAACATGAAGACGAATAATCTTTCTGTTTCCCGCGGACGCCTGACGGATCCAGGAACCGGGTGCCCAGGACCCGATTTTCAGACCTGGGATCCAATCCCGATCAGTTTCTAAGAAGCCGCAGCGCTTCCCACGCCATGGCGAGTATCGCCAGGCCCAAACCACACAGAAGCGCAATGGCAGAGCCCTGGAAACATTTCAGGCTACCATAAATGGCCGCCGCGAAGAGGATAAGGCGGAGGAGAAAGAACCCCACCACTGCGGCCGCTCCCCTGCTCGTCCTTTTTTGGTCCAGCCTGGCGTTAAACAGCCGGATGAGACGTTGCCACTCGAGAATGCTGGCGGCCGAGATTGCCGCGCCCGTGGCAAGCATGGCGGCATTGCGCAACCCGGAGGCAAAAAGCAGAACCAGGCTCGCCAGAACACCCAGGATCAGCGTCTCGAAGATGGCGCGCCTTAGGAGGGCCTGAAGCGCGTCATCGGTCAGGCCGGCGATGGGGGATGTCTCTTGAGTCATTCGCGGCTGCCCGCGCTTCCCTTCCCGTTTTGCCCGCCGGTTGCGATGACCAGCCGAACCACGTAGACCAGCCCCGAAATCCCGCCGAACACGATGCCGGCGATGCCCAGCCAGGACTGGTGCCACGCGCGGTCGGCCCATGCCCCCAGCAGCCAGCCGACAAACGCCGCCGAGGGCAGCAGGATGGCGATCTGCATCAGCTTTTCGGCCTGCACCAGCGTGTCCAGACCGCTGGAGATTTTGCGCGGCGGCTGGCGTTCCGGAATGGGGCGATTGAAGGCCATAAGGCGCTTCTTTCAAGAATACAGCGCTGCGGGACGAACAGATATACTTCCCTTTTGGGCCGACGAGCCCAGCCTTGGGCCAAACCCAATAATGAGCAAGTTTTGCAAGGGCGCGACTTTCCGTCGTGCCGACACAAACGCACAGTGAACCGGGCTTTTAGCCCCTGAGGGAATCTCTTCAACAGACATCTTCTTCAGAAAGGGAAACGTGTTCGAATCGGAGTTTGAGCGCAACCTGTTCGAGTTGCGCAAAGGGAAACTGGTGGAGATCGAGGAGCTGGGGCAGGCGGTCTATCCGAACCAGTTCCCGTTCACTCATACCGTTCCGGAGATTCGCGCCCGCTGGAACGAAACCCAGGCCGAGGATCTCGAGGCCACCCGCACCACGGTGGCCGTGGCGGGCCGCATCATGGCCATCCGGCAGCAGGGCAAGGCGGGGTTCGCCACCCTGCAGCAGGGCGGCGAGCGCCTGCAAATCTACGTGCGGCTCGACGCTGTCGGCGAGCGGGGATTCGCCCTCTACAAACTGCTCGACCTCGGCGACCACATCGGCGTCACCGGATACCTGTTCCGCACCCGGACCGGCGAGCTGACCATTCACGTCGAGCGGCTCACGTTTCTGGCCAAGGCCATGCTTGCGCTCCCTGAGAAATTCCACGGGCTGTCGGACGTCGAGTTGCGCTACCGGCAGCGCTACGTGGACCTGTTTTCGAATCTCGAATCGCGCGAAGTGTTCGTCAAGCGGGCCAAAGTGCTCCGCGCACTGCGGACATTCTTTGACAGCCGCGGCTTTCTTGAAGTCGAAACACCCATGATGCAGCAGATCCCGGGCGGCGCGGCGGCGCGGCCCTTCAAGACCCACCACAATGCCCTCGATATCGACCTGTTTTTGCGCATCGCGCCGGAGCTCTACCTCAAGCGGCTGGTCGTAGGCGGCCTCGACCGCGTATACGAGATCAACCGCAATTTCCGCAACGAGGGCATCAGCACCCAGCACAACCCCGAATTCACCATGCTGGAGTTCTACCAGGCCTATGCCAACTACCACGACCTCATGCAGCTCACCGAGGAGATGATCGCCTTTGTGGCGCGCGAGGTGAACGGCACGACGGTCGTCGAGTTCGACGGGAACACCATCGACCTCGGCAAGTGGCAGCGGCACACCATGGTCGAGGCGATCCGGCACTACTGGCCCGAGGAAGCGGGCCCGAAGCCTGCCATTACCGCGTTCACCGCGGCAGACATCATGCAGGCACGACTGCATGCGGCCATCAATTCGCTGGAGCTCGCGGCGGGAGAAACCACTAGGATCACCCCCGAAAGGCTCACCGCGCTGAAAACGATTCGCGAGGCAGTGACCGCCGTCTACTACGACTCGACCCGGGGGGCGCCGATCGGAAAGACCGTCTACAACCTGTTCGAGGCGGTTGCGGAACCGTTCCTGGTCGATCCGACGATCATCTACAACTACCCCACGGTGGTTTCGCCCCTCTCGAAGGCCATGCCGGACGATCCCGACCACGTGGAGCGCTTCGAGTTTTTCGCCGGCGGCTTCGAGCTCGGCAACGCCTTCAGCGAGCTGAACGATCCCGAGGAGCAGCACAAGCGCTTCGAACAGCAGTTGGCGGAACGGGGACGCGGTGACGACGAGGCACACCAGATGGACGAGGATTATGTGCGCGCCCTGGCCTACGGGCTTCCGCCCACCGGCGGCGAAGGCCTTGGCGTCGACCGCCTCACCATGCTCCTGACGGGCTCTAAATCAATCCGCGATGTGATTCTGTTCCCGTTGATGAGGACGCAGAGCCAGGCTTCCAGCTCCTAGCCCCTAGCTACTAGCTTGGCCGTTTCGCGGCTACATCACCTGACTAAGCACGAACCGCTTTTAGCTAGAAGCTAGAAGCTGGCAGCTGGGAGCTGTTTCTTGAACATTCTCTTCGTCGGTGACATTTTCGGCAGCGCGGGGCGCAAGATCGTGCGCGAGCACATCGGCCATCTCTGCGAGGCCAACGCGGTCGAACTGCTTATCGTCAATGTCGAGAACGCGGCCGGCGGCTTCGGCGTCACCCCGGCGATCGCCGACGAAATCTTCGACCTCGGCGCCGATGTGCTGACCACCGGCAATCACGTGTGGGACAAGCGCGAATTGCTCGAGTACCTTGCCGTTCCGCCCGAAAGCCGGGAGCGCGCCCGCCGCGTGCTGCGCCCGATGAACCTGCAACCAGGACTGCCGGGTTATGGAATCTTTCAAGGCACGACCGCCAGCGGCGTGCCCTACGCGGTAGTGAACCTGCAGGGCCGCGTGTTCATGGGGGGAACCAACGATCCGTTTCACGCCATCAACGACGCGCTCAAGGCGGTTGCGGCCAAGGTCATCGTCGTGGACTTCCACGCCGAGGCGACCAGCGAAAAAGTCGCCATGGGATGGCACCTCGACGGGCGCGTGACGGCCGTTCTGGGAACGCATACCCACATTCCCACCGCCGACGAACGCGTGCTGCCAGGCGGGACCGCGTACCAGACCGATGTAGGCATGAGCGGCCCGTACGACAGCGTGATCGGGGTGGAGACACAACTGGTCCTGCACCGCTTCCTGACGGGGATGCCGGGGAAATTTGAACCTGCGAAGGGCAATCCCAAGATCTGCGCCGCGCTGATCACCTGCGACCCGGCAACCGGGCGCGCGTCCGCCATCCAGCGCATCATGCTCGGAGAGTGAAACAGGGAACAGGGGTAGGGAACAGGGAACAGACTCTCACCGAAAGTCGACGCTCAAATTGAATCTCTAAACGCCGAATCTGTCTGTTCCCTGTTCCCTGCTCCCTGTTCCCTGATCCCTGCTCTTACGGCTTTTTCAACGCCCTCTTCAGCACCGCTTCGAGGCCGGTCTTGACCTCCGCGTATTCTTCAGGGGATAGCGTGCCGCTCAGCTTTTCGCTTTCAATGGCAAACAGCTCATCTTTGAGGATGGCCAGCAGCGCGGCCTTCCCTCCCGCAGGCGCCGGGCTGGCCGCCGAAGCGTAATGCTGCCCCGACGACATAGGATCGGGCGCCCTGCGCGGCGGCGGGGGCGGCGTGTAGTCCGTCACCGGCGCAATGGAACGCGGCACAGAAGGCAGCGGGCGCCCTTCCACGTCGCCGCCGGACGCAGAAGCGTACGCCGGGGAACTTTCCGCCGGCGTGCCGCGACCGCGCAGCAGGTAAATCGCGGCGATAAGCAGCAGCAAGGTCAGCCCGCCCAGGATCCACCACTTGTACTGTGTAAGCGGATCGGGCGTTCCAATGGGGTTGCCGATGCCTCCACCTGGGGTGGTCGGGGTGGCGGATGCGTCCGGGGCGGCGCCGCCGCCGCCGCCCATCATGGCCTGCGGGCTCATTCCCTGCTGCTGGTTGCGAGGCATCTGGCCTTCGCCGGAGACGGTGAACGAAATCGCCTGACCGGGATGCACGTTATGGGCGATGTTGGTATTCACGCGCGGATCGTCCTGGGCATTCTGGAAATCCGCCCCCGATGCCCCGCTGAAGTTCATGCTCTTCGGCACGTAGACCACAAAATTGTCGGCGGGCATCAGCAACGTCGGCTTGAAGTTGTATTTGCCGCTATAGGAGATGTGATACTGCACCTCGAACAGCGTTTCCTTCGCCCCCTGGTCCGGCTGAATCGGAACGTTGAAGGTGTAGTGGCCCTTGGCGCTCAGCGGGATCAGCCGCGTGGTCGTGCCCAGGCCGCCCGGGCGCGTGGCCGACGCGCCGTCCAGCTGCGCGTCCGCCGGCAGCGCAATCTCAAACGTCTTGTCGCCGTACTGCGCTTTGGGCGGGTTGCTGCTGTTGCGCACCTGGAAACGCTCGGTGATGCGCAACTCGCCTGCCGACCCTTCGCACAGAAGCATATCCGCATCGACCCCCACGCCATCCACCTTGGGCGAGACATCGTACACCGTGACGTCTCCCCCGGTTCCGCCCTGCGGCGCGGCAATAAAATAGCTGGCGCCCTGGTGGGAGACGCGAATCAGGTACGCGCCGGCATTTCCGTTGGGCGGTAGCTGCAGCGAGTATTGGCCTTTCGAATCGGTCTTGGCCGTGGCGGCTTCGTTCATGCCGGCCTGTACATCCACCAGCACCACGTCGTCTCCCGGCGACGGTTTGCCCGTGGTTTTATTGTTTACGGTGCCCGTAACGCTGGCAGCGTGCGCCAGCGCGCCGGCAAACAACGAGATTGCCACGCCGAGGAGGGGGGAAATCGTACGCCTGCTTCTATTCATTGAAGGTTCCTGCAAAATTCCTTTCCTTGCCACGCGGCACGTCGCCGGTGGTTTGAACCGGTCTCATCAATCACCCTTCGAAATGCACGTAGGAGCCTGAGACCCGCCTGGATGTTGGGTCCCATTCTTGCCCAGGCCGGGCAATGCACTTGTGAGGCCGGTTCTAGGCCTTTCTCCACCAAAATAGCACTCGAAGGCCTCGGTTGTGCTTATTTCCAGTAGACCCGTTCCCCGGAGAGGCCTCGGCCACAGGCCGAGGCGTGCCTTAACGCGTTCTCCGGGAACCTTGTTGAAATCGCGGCTCAGGGCTGGGTATCTTTTGGCTGAGTATCCTTTACCGTAGCTCCCCTGCGCATGTTGGCCCGGTTGTCGAAGCGGTAACCGAGCACGTTGGTCCACTGATTGTAGTTGGTCGTCCCGCCTCGCTGGGTGGTAAAAGCGCTCTGAATGAACATCTTTGCGCCCAGGTCCACGTCGAACAGCGTATTGACGAAATACGAGTTGCTGCTCGCGGCCAGGGACGAGGAGTAATCGTACTTTCCGCCCATCAAATCGAGCTGGAAGCGCTCTCCAATATGCCGGTTGAGGCTCAACGTTCGATACGTGCCCGACGCAAAGGCGCTGTCGAACTTGGAATAACGCACGTCGGCGCCGAAGCCCGTCTTCCAGATCTGCGTGACCGACAGCCCGAACAGTTCATTCAGCGAATCCTTCTTGTCGGTCGAATCGCTGCTCTCACCCAGGCTGAAGAAGCCCACCAGGTGATACGGCAGTTGCAAGCTCGCGCCGCCGCTCAACCCCTGGAACAGGAACTTGTCCAGCAGGCCGGTTCCCACCAGCAGCGGATCGTAAGTGGGTACGTCGCGGAAGTAGGTGTCGGTCAGGTCCAGAGTCAGGCGCGGATGCACCTGCACGCGCAGCGACAGCAGGCTCTGCCCGATTCCAAGGCCGAGCGAGGGCTCTCCCGGATTCGCAGTGGGCTTGTCAAGCTGCATCGAGTGATAGACCGAAAAGATCTTCTTGAAAGAGAAATCATTCTCGGTGAAGAGAAACGGCCGGTTGACCGCCCATTTTGTCAGCTGCACTCCGCCGCCGAACGTGCTGGAGTAGTGAAACGTGTCCCAGCTTCCTCCGTGCATGTTGAAGAACATGCCGCCGATCCGGTTTTGCGGGTTATAGTCCCATGCGCTGGGATCGGGGGTTGACCCGGCAAACATGCCGACATCGGTCGTGGAGGATGTCTTGTAACCCAGATAGAAACCGTCGATCGTTTCCAGGCTGCTGGCATAAGGGATATACATGCGCCCGATCGAAGCCGCCCACGAAGAATCCGGATTGATGTAGGACAGGCTCATCAGGTAGGTGCGGTTCATCACGTCCTGGATGGATTGCGTGGCGGCGGGGTCGTGCTCGAAGGTTCCGCGCCAGTAGCCATTCAGATTCCAGTGGGTGCCGAAGATGCGGGTGAAGTCGGCTCGCACCACCGTGCCGTATTGAGTGGATGACCCGCCTCCCGCACCGAGCGACTGGATAGTGCTCATGTCGAAGCCGAACCGTCCGCGCATCTCGTTCACTTCCGGCAGCGGCGGCCGGGGCACATTGTCGCGCACCTCTTCATCCATGGGGTCACCGTCGGTGAAGCTGATCACCATGGGATAGTGGCGCGAGTTTCCCACCGCATCCTTGTCGACAATTTTCTTGATCTCCGTATCGGGAAGGGACAGCATGTCTCCTTCCGCCAGGTCGCGCTTGGTGGCTTCCACCTCGCACACGGCCGACGTGCTGGCGACGGAGATGACCTTGAGCTTGGCGATAACCCCCGGCTCAATCATGGTGCCGGCCGACTGCTGGTCCGTCAATGAAGTCTTCTGCCTCAGGATCAGCTCGGTGCCTTCCGCCAGCCCGGAGCTTGTGCCGCCATCAATATAGACACTGGTTCCGCTTACATACTTCACGTGGAAATCGGTACGCGCCGGTGCTGCCGCCGGCGCAGCCGCAGGATCCATCTCTTGCGCATGACAGACGAGTGCCGAAAGAACGAGGAGCAATAGGAATGAATAACGCATGGCTCTAGCCACCTCCTCCGTTCTTATGGCACGCGTAGCAGTTGACGCTGTTGTACACATATCCATTCACATTCGGATGGTGGAAGTTGGCCGCGTTGTTCCCGCCATGGCAGCTCGTGCAAGTGAAGACCGAGTAGTCGGACGAGTTGGTATGGCAGGTGGTGCAAACGCCGTTGGCGTTGCCGTGATTGACATTGAAGAACGTGTGATAGCTCGACGGCAGTGTCGCCGGGACCCATGCCGTGGTGGTATGGCAGGTGGTGCAGGTCGTCGGCCAGCCCGCTGTGGTGTGATTCGGGCTGGTAGTGCCGGCGTAGTCCTTGGTATGGCACGAATAGCAGTCGGTGGGCAAGGTTGTGTAGTTGTTGTTGATGTGGCACAGTGCGCAGGCCACGCTGGTGTGCGCGCCGGTCAGCGGGAACGCGGTGTTGTTATGGTTGAAGGTCGCTCCCGTCCATGCGGTGGTGCTGTGGCAAACTTCGCAGGTTGTCGGGAAGCCGGAAGCCGCGTGCGGCGGGTTGTTGGTGCCGTTGTAATCCGTCATGTGGCAGTTCGCGCACAGAGCCTGCGCTGCCCCCAGGGCGTAGTTGTTGTTCACGTGGCACTGCACGCACTGCAGCGTGGTATGCGCGCCGGTGAGTGCGAACCCGGTGTTGCTGTGGTTGAAGGTTGACGAGGTCCAGTTCGTCGTACTGTGGCACGTGTCGCACGTGGTCGGGAAGCCCGCAGTCACGTGGTTGGGATTGGTGGTCCCGTTGTAATCCGTCATGTGGCACGCCGAGCACAGGGCATTTGCGGCGGTCAGATTGTAGTTGTTGTTCAGGTGGCACTGCGTGCAGGCCAGCGTGGTGTGCGCGCCCGTCAGAGCGAATCCGGTGGTGCTGTGGTTGAACGTGGCATTGGCCCACGACGTCGTGCTGTGGCACGTCTGGCAGGTCGTCGGGTAGTTCGCTGCCATGTGGTTCGGGTTCGTGGTGTTGTTGTAATCCGTCTGGTGGCAACTCACGCAGGCCGCGTTCGCCGCGGTCAGGTTGTAGTTGTTGTTCACGTGGCAAAGGGCGCAGGCCAGCGTGGTGTGCGCGCCCGTCAGCGGGAACCCGGTCGTGCTGTGGTCAAACGTCGCATTAGCCCACGAGGTCGTGTTGTGGCACGTCTGGCAGGTCGTCGGGTAGTTCGCTGCCTTGTGGTTCGGATTCGTGGTGTTGTTGTAATCCGTCTGGTGGCAATTGACGCAGGTCGCGTTCGCCGCGGTCAGATTGTAGTTGTTGTTCACGTGGCACTGGGTGCACGCCAGCGAGGTGTGCGCGCCCGTCAGCGGGAACCCGGTGGTGCTGTGGTCGAACGTGGCATTGGCCCACGACGTCGTGCTGTGGCACGTCTGGCAGGTCGTCGGATAGTTCGCCGCCTTGTGGTTGGGGTTCGTGGTGTTGTTGTAATCCGTTTGGTGGCAACTGACGCAGGCCGCGTTCGCCGCGGTCAGATTGTAGTTGTTGTTCACGTGGCACTGGGTGCACGCCAGCGAGGTGTGCGCGCCTGTCAACGGGAACCCGGTGGTGCTGTGGTCGAAGGTGGCATTGGTCCACGACGTCGTGTTATGGCACGTCTGGCAGGTCGTCGGATAGTTCGCTGCTTTGTGGTTCGGGTTCGTGGTGTTGTTGTAATCCGTCTGGTGGCAGCTCACGCAGGCCGTGTTCGCCGAGGTCAGGTTGTAATTGTTGTTCACATGGCACAGGGCGCAGGCCACCGTCGCGTGCGCGCCGGTCAGCGGGAACCCGGTGTTGCTGTGGTTAAAGCTGGAATTGGTCCACGAGGACGTGTTGTGGCACGTCTGGCAGGTCTGCGGGAAATTCGACGTGACGTGGTTCGGATTGGTGGTCCCTTTGAAATCCTTGAGATGGCAACTGACGCAGGTGGTCACCGTGATGCCGTAGTTGTTGTTGATGTGGCACAGGGAGCACTGCACCGTGGTGTGCGCGCCAGTCAGGTCGAACCCGGTTGAATTGTGGTTGAAGGTCGCTCCCGTCCAGGCCGTCGTATTGTGGCAGGTCTGGCATGAGGCCGTCGGGAACATCGACGCCAGCGTCGCATGCGGCGGATCGGTCGTGCCGTTGTAGTCCTTCGAGTGGCAGTTGATGCACGTTGCCTGTGCCGACGTGAGACTGTAGTTGTTATTGACGTGGCACAGCGCGCACTGCAGCGTGGCGTGCGCCCCGGTCAACGGGAACCCGGTCGTGTTGTGGTCGAAGGATGTACCCGTCGTCCAGCTCGTGGTGTTGTGGCACGTCTGGCAGGTGGTGGGGAACTTCGACGACGCGTGCGGCGGACTGGTGGCGTTTTGGTAATCGGTGGCGTGGCACTTGTAGCAGGCCGTGTCCGCCGCGGTCAGATTGTAGTTGCCACTCTTGTGGCACAGGGCGCAAGCCGTGGTCCCGTGAGCCCCGGTCAGCGGGAAGCCGGTGTTGTTGTGGTTGAACGTCGAAGTCGTCCAGCCCGCCGTGGTGTGGCAGAGCGCGCAGTTTTGGGGGAATCCCTGCGACACGTGGGGAGGATTATTGGTCCCCTGGAAGTCCGCCTGGTGGCAGGAGTAGCACGCCGTCGGCGTGTTGACATAGCTGTTGTTCACGTGGCACTGGGCGCAGGTCACCGTGGCGTGCTTGCCGGTCAACGGATAGTGCGCGTAGGTCGCGTGATCGAACGCGGTAACGTTCCAGTCCGACGTGGTATGGCACAGAGCGCAATTCTTGGGGAAGCCGAGCTGCGCGTGCGGCGGGTTGTTGCTGTTGTTGAAATCAGCCGCGTGGCACCCGTAGCACTGCGCCGGCGTGTTCTTGAACACATTATTTAGGTGGCACTGGTCGCAGGTCAGCGTGGCGTGCATGCCGGTGAGCGCGTATCCGGTGTATTTCAGGTGGTCGAACTTGGCATTGAACCAGGTGTCCAGCGTGTGGCAGCTTTCGCAGGTGGTGGGGAAGCCTAGCCCTACGTGATCCACGACCGGTGTCTTGAAGTCCTGCTCGTGGCAGGTGTAGCACGAAGTCGACAAGCCCTTGAACTGGCCCACTGCCGCCTGCTTGTGGCACTGTTCGCAGTTGACCAGGGCGTGGGCTCCTACCAGCGGGAACCGGTTGGAGTGGTTCTGGATCGCCTGCAAAGAAGTCTGCCAGCCCTTCACCGAGTGGCATTGCGAGCAATTGGCGCCGAACTGGCGGCGATGAATATCCGCGTGACAGTCGGCGCACTGCGAACTGACGTTCTTGAACACCAGGCTGGTGTGGCACTGCGAGCAGGCCACGTTCTGGTGCATGCCCCGCAGCGGATACCCGGTCAGGTCGTGATTGAAATCAGGATTGGAGCGAACAGGCTTCCAGCCCGACGCCGTATGGCAATTGGCGCAGGGAGTGGAAAGAGGGCCATGGGGATTCGTCACCTTGGCCTTGGGCGCGATTCCAACACTCACCGACGAACTCGAGCTGGAGCTACTCGACGACGAGGAACCACTATTATTGCTGCCGGATGAATTGCTGCTCGAGTTATTGCTGCCTGAATTGCCTGTGGGACTCGCGCTGGACCCGGCAGCGCTGGCGCTGAGATAGACACCGCTACCGGGACGTTCCAGCGCCATGCTGCCGAGCATGGGCGCCAGGCCCAGAGCAATGGTCATCAGCCAACGAGTTCGGTCCATGTTCTCTCCGTGCCAGCGGGTTGCGCGCACGTGCCGGTGCCAGCATCAAGAACACAGAACCGGCAGAGCGCAAAAACCCCTTTACCCGCGTCGTCTCCAATGCGCCAGACAGGGACCTAGTAACTGCCCAGTAAAGGCCACATTGGGCGTGAACCGGTTACTACTCGTGCACTACGGTTCCGCGGTGTAAGAAATGCAAGATTTCGGAATAACTCAGTTGCCGGACTGTCGTACGCACCAATGAAGCGGTCAACTGGCTTCGGCGGGTTGGCGCGGCTTAACCGTGTCGGTTAGCGAGTCCGAATTGTCAAAATGCTGTGTTTTAGTAAGGCAACGAACGCAACACAAAACCTATTTAAAGTATGACCGGTACGAACTCGGGCAACCTCAATCGCCATCGTTCGAACCTAGCACAGCTTATAGCACCAGGCCCGGGTCGTCCAACAAAAATTTTGCAAAAGTAACAACATTTCTGGCCGCTTTGCCTGTTGTTTTTTTATTAACGTTACAAACCAGGAAGACCCACTGCTGTGATGCAATCATTCATGGATTGTTTGCTTGGCCTGATATTTTGCTTTCAATTTCATAGGTTTGCAAATATATTGCATGGGCTAAATTGAAATACTGTAAGTCAACTTGCGGCGTTCTGCCATGATGATAAACACAGGCTTATAGAAATGGGAATAGCGAAATGCGGTGAGCCCGGCAGATCATCAGCCGGCGCTCGGTACGGGAGTAACGCCCTTCTTCAGTAGCAGGTTTCCATACTTGCGCACCTCTCCGGTCATCACCACCGCAAATACCGTGCGGGCACGCTCGTAGAAGGCGTGGCGCTCGAGACGCTGCGGCCCAGGAGCGCCGGGCGCATATCTGCGAACCACCTCCATGTAATCGCGTTCCACCTGCGGATCGAGCGTGTCCTGAGGCACGGCCTGCATCATCACCAGCGGCGCGGCGTAGGAGTCCAGTTCAAACAGTGGCAGGATCCCGTCGAGAAGCTGCACGATGCTGATGCCATCGGCACGCAACACCTGCGAACAAACCGAGTGTCCCGGAAAATGGGCATCGGCGAGAATGATTTCATCGCCATGCCCCATGCGGTGAAGCAGCGCCAGCAATTCAGGGCTGATGAACTTCGAAATACCTTTCAACATCGTGCTCTTCCCCGGCTTAGTCTCGGGTCGATCGTAGCATCAGCGCCTGCTCAGCCTTGGTGTTACTCTGCACCCCGCATAAATCAACTCGCGATCCTCCGCTTCAACCCATCGGCTCTCCGTGGCGTCTGGATCTGGAAACGTGCGCATGAGTTGACTAGCGGATGGCGGGAACACGAGCCGGTTTGGGCTCAAAACGCAGCAGAGAATAGAACGCGACTCCGTGCGTGATCATCAGCAAGGGCACATAGATGATAGGGATCGGGTAGGTGGCGCCCAACTGCCCAGATAGCGCCGGGAGACCAGTGACGATGCCATGGTAATAGTCGACCAGGATATCGACGCTGCCCACCAGGTTGAAAGCAACCACGAACGACCAGAAGAGTGGACGCATCCTCACCGTGAGGAGGGCCAGCATGGCCAGTACCCCGGTTGCGAAGTCGCCATAGGCGGCAAAGCTTCCGAATCCAGTGGGCAGATGGGGACCGATAACTCCGGGAAGAACGAAGACCAGTCCGAAAAAGCGAAAGCTGTGCAGGGTGGCGATGGCTCGCTGCCCGTCCACCCTGTCCATCTCCCTGAGCCTCGGCCAGATGTAGGCGCCGAAGCAAAGACCCCAGGCGACGTAACCCAAAACCATTTGCAGCAGAAAGATGATGTCCGGTGACATTTGTCCCTCCTGCCACCATAGGATTATGTATATAATCCTACCGACTCAGAAAATCTCCCACGCCGGTGTGCCGGGGCCGTTGGATGACCGCAGCCATCCTATAATGAGCCATGCGTTACCGGCCCGGTCACAAAGCGGAAGTCCATAAGAAGATTGTGAAAGACGCCTCTCGGCGCGTTCGCACCGAGGGTTTGAGCGGCGCCGCCGTTGCCGCGGTCATGCGCGATACCGGCCTGACCCACGGAGGCTTTTACAAGCACTTCGAGAGCAAGGACGAGTTGCTGCTGGAATCGCTGCACGCCGCCTTTCAGGAGATCGGCGACACCCTCTCCGCCGCCGCGGAACAGTCGCGCTCCGAAGAGCCGTGGAAGGCGATCGTGAAAACCTATTTAAGCCCGGAATACTGCGAGCATGTCGAGCGCGGCTGTCCGGTTCCGGCGCTTGCCCCCGAACTGGCGCGGGCCGGAAAGAAAATGAAGGGCAGGATTCTCGCCCCAGTCGTGAATTATAAAAACCGCATGACTCCATATATGCCCGGCCGGCGCGCCGCCGACAAGGAGCGCGCCTTCTTCGCGATCTTTTCCACCATGGTCGGAGCCGTGCAGATCGCGCGCATGCTCCCCGATCGGGAAGTTCAAGGCAAAGTGCTGGCAAGCGTACGAGATTTTCTCTTGCGTAGCTTTTGAGACAGGCGCATCGGAATAAGCCGCCCCCTCTTTCACCGGCTTCCGGAAAAAACAGATGCATCCACGGTTAGCGGGGTGGTCGGCTGCCGGATGGGAAGATGATCGTGCTCGATAATTCGCTCGACCTGGGCGAGGCGTTCGGAAGTCCGCGGATGCGAGCGAAAATATCCGGTCAATCCCTCAATCGCCAACCGGCTCAGCGCTTCCCCCGGATCCTCGGAATGGGTGACATACTCGCGATCCCAGCGCTGGAACCGCTTCAATGAATCCACCGCGCCCTGGGGCGAATAGCCGCCGGCTACCGCCAGCTGCAGCCCCTCCCCGTCGGCCTCGAATTCCTCGTTCTTGCTGTAGCCCGCCTGCCACAGCGAAAGAGGAATCTGAGCCGCGGCGGCGAACACGTCGAGATTCATTTTGTGGAGTTGAGCCTCGATCTGCACTCGCTCCACGGCGTGATAGTGGTCGATGTGCTCGATCTCGTGGCCGAGGACGAAAGCCAGTTCATCGTCGCTCCTTATTTCCTTCAGCAGCCCCCAACCCAGGAAGACATGCCCGCCCGGCACGGCGAACGCATTGATCAGGCTGGGATCGGGAACCAGGTGAAAGTGAAATTCAATCTTGCGATGGGTGTGCAATGCCACGCGCAAACCCACATCACTGACGTGCTTTTCTATCGCAGCCATCTGGTCGTTCGCGTATGGCTCCACGTACCCGTATCGCCGCACGAGTTCATCGCCGATGCGTGCCTCATCCTGGTCCGACAGGCGCGTCAGGCGCATGGGTGCTCGCGTGATGTCGCGCTGAAGATCGGCGGCCACATCGAACACGGCATTGACGTTAACGCTATCCTCGACCTTGCGCCGCTGCCCCAGGTAAAGCGCCGCGCCACAAATCAGCAGAATTACGACGAGAATGGACAGTCGTTTCACAGCAGCTTCCTCACCGCTTCGCGATACTTGCCGTAGAGCATCGAAACCAGCGTTAAAGCCGCCCCCAATACGATGAATGTGGTGTAACGGTCGCGTTCGCTCAGCAGCCACGCGTCACGAACCACGATCTTGCCCACGCACAGCAGCAGCAGGCCGAGACCGGTGATGCGGTAACTGCGCTGTGAGGCCGCCAGGCCCAGCAGGATGACCGCGACGCCGACGATACCCCATGACAGCGTGACCATGCCCGGATTCATTTTGACGGCGATCATCACCGTGATCAGCGCGATGGGGGCAAAGAAAGAAACCTGCTCAGGGTATTTGAGAGCCAGCAGACGGTTCAGGCCTGAAACTGTGCGCCCCGCGAAGCGGCCCCGCAGCGCGAATGCGATGGGCAGCCCGCTGAGCAGAATGGCCGCGGTGATGGACAGAATGTAGAACTTCCCTTTCCACCCGTCGGAAAGAAAATAACTGGCCCCGAAGATATTGTGGGCGAGGCTGCGTGTGACAACGCCTGCAACCAGGACATGCGACTGCTGCACGAATACATCGCTCTTGAAAAGAAGCGCGCCTCCAAGCAGAACCACGGATAGAATCGCCCAGGCCATAATGACCCACTCCGGAGCAATTTCAAAGTAGAGAGCCGCGGCGATGCAGCCTGTTCCGAAGCAGGCGATGAGGTCGGCGACGGACCAGCGATCATCGGAGGTTACCGATCTCTTCGGCCGCAGGCGCGCCCAGACATAGAAATAGATCAGCGCCAGCGGGACGATGGTGTAGATGCGCGGGCTCAGAGCTTCTCCGGGCTGCGCGCCGGCGGTGATGTTCACAAAAAAGATCCGCACGAAGGCCGCACCGAGCGCGAGGAACGCCTGCCAGCGAAGGTGCCGTTGATTCTTCCAGGCGGCGACTTCGAACAGCACCAATCCGAAGACAGCCCAAGCCACGGCGACGCTTACAGGTCGCAGTTCGCACCACATCAACCATGCCGCCAGGCCGGACGCAACCCAGGTGTAGGCGTGGCGCGTGTCGTTTTCGGGCAGGGATGCAGGCAGCCGCACCCAGCGGGCCAGCGCATACAGCATCGCGATCAGAATCGAAATGGTGACCAGCCGCAAATCCATGCCGCGCCACGTTTCGTGCAGATAGAAGTTCAAAGTGACGGCGCGCAGCACGGCGAGCAAGGCCAGCAAATGCGCCTGGTATGGCAGCTCTTCCACAGAGAAGAAGCGGTCCACCAGCGCCAGCGCCAGCGCGAACCCCGCCCAGGTGGGAACCAGCCACGGCTGCGGCGATTCGTGCCAGGCCAGCACGGCCAGCAAGGCGGTCGCAGTCCAGGTATGCGCCCATCCGGCATAACGCGCATAGTCGGCCTTCTGCATCGTGCTGAACCGCGAGATGGCGTAGAAGGCCGCCGCGCAAATCAGAAATGGCACGTAGCGGCCGGTTGCGGACGGTGCATTCAGGTTGACGCCGACAAGTTGAATCGCCGCGGCAATCCCAAGCACATGTTCCTGGTAGGGGAACTCGACGATGTGGAAGCGGCGCGCGGCGAGCACCAACGCAATGGCAAGCGCCACCCAAACCGGCGCTACCCAGGACTGGCTCACCTCGAGCCACGCGAGCACGGCAAGGATCAACGACCCTGCCCACAACGACACGACGCGCAGCGGCATGCCGACGCCCCTGTCGCCCGAAAGGATCCAGCCGGCAAGATAAAAGGCGCCGGCGAGAAGTGGAAGGATGATGAGCCGATGGGCGATGTGGTGCGGATAGGCGATATCGAACTGGCAGTTCACGAAACCGCAGCGGAGGAGCACCGCCGCCGCGAAGAAGCCGCCTTGCATGATCAGGTGATCCTGGTTCAGCCGGCGCGCTCCGAACGCGGCGAGCAGCAAGAGCGCAGCCCAGCCCACGGCCGTCCAATCGCCCGTGAACAGCGCCCAGGCTCCGAAGAATGCCGTAGCCGCCCCAAGATAGCCTTCTACGATCGCGAGCGTCGCGTCTACCTTATCGAAGAGCTGGGTCCATTTGCGCGCGATGAAATGCGCGTTCAAACAAAACAGCAGCGCCGTGGTCAACAGCAGAATGCCGTCCTGAAGCCGAATCGCTTCGGAATGCTGGCGCAATTCCACCATTCCCCGAGCCTCAAAGAGGATCAGGCCGCCGGTGAGAGCTCCGGCGATCAGGCCGAGCCTGCGGAACACGATTTCCGGCTGAATGATCCCCGCCGCCAGCAACAGCTCCGCGGCTATCATCCAAAACAGCGCAATGCTGTTGCCGCTGAATTTGAACGGCACCGAGGCAAAAATGAGAATGGCGCCCATTACGGTGAGCAGCTTGAAGGCCGTGCGCCTCCGCCGCGCCGGTGCGATCTGGCCGAACGCGAACTCCAGCCCTCCCAGCCCCAGCAGCGCATAGAAGGCCAGTTCCGGGCGCGTGGACTGAAACTTCATCACCGCCAGGAGCGAAATGGTGTTAAGCAGAGCGGCCGCGGAGGAGACGGTTTCGTCGCGCGGGCCACGGATGGAGCGCGCCACATACGAAACGCGGAACACCGCCCAGTACAGCACCAGGATGATCGCGCTGGGCCAGAACTGCGGAAACGCGTGCCCCCCGAAGCCCTCTGGATAGAGCTTGTAGAGCCAGTAAAAGTGATTGGCATAGCTGGCCAGAATGCCGAAACATTCCAGCTCGTACCAGTTCATGCGCAGGGCGATGGCGACAATTCCCAGGGCAAGAATCACGCCCGCACTGAGAGCGTACACGCTGTCCTGGCTGAGTGCGACCGTCGAGAATGCCAGCAGAAACGCAAGCCCGGTAACCACCTGCGACTTGTAACGGAGCGTGTGCCCGACCATGCTGATCGCCACCAGGAGCATCAGCACGCAGTCGAGCGTGTTGGACTCGAGCACCGCCATCGCCGAAACATGGTGCATGGCATAGGTGGTGAAGAAAAGCAGCGCCCAGCCGCCTCCGATTCCCGCGCGCCCCAGAAGGCGATAGCGCTCCTTCTTCTCGAGCCAGATCCCTCCGGCCAGCAATGCCGCCGCCACGGCGTAGATCATCGCGACGCGGGGGCCGGGCCCCATGGCCAACAATGCCATGCGCCCCAGAAGCGCGAATCCAAGAACCAGCAGCACGATTCCGATCTTGGCGAAGACATTCATGCCCAGCACTTCTTCCAGGGGAAGAGTGGCGCCCAGCCGTTCCCGCAGTGTCTTGCGCCGAGGTGCAGCGCCGGAAGACGAAGCTTCCGCGCGCGGGAAACCTGCAGTCGATGGGCTGGCAGGCGGCGGCGTAACGCTGGTTGCCAGGCTGATGGCGCGTTCCCTTCGAGCTGGAACATACGAAGGAGCGGGGTAAGCCGCGACAGGTGGCGAAGTCTCCGAGGGCCGCGCCGGCGGCTCGCTCTTCTCGCTGGCCATCGACACGGATGCTGCCGCCGCCGGCGCTCTTTCGTTTACCGGCCGGGGAGCCTGCGCCGGAATCGGTGGCGCCGCCAGCGGAACAGGGGCCGGCGAAACCGGCGGCGTCTGCACCGGCGTTGCCTTCGCCGCCTCCGGCGATGCCGCCGTTGGTCTCCGCTCTGCTTCCACTGCAGCCCCGGAAGCCGCCTCCGCGTTGCGCTCGTGCGATTGTCCAAGCTGCTGCCGTAACCGTTCCAGTTCCGTGCGCAGGAACAAAAGCTCCCGCCGATTCTCATCATTGGACTGGTCAAGGAGTTCGCGAACTTTCCCGGCTTTTACCAGGGCAACAACGGCGATGACCGGAAACACCAGCACCAATCCGGCAATCAGTAGAAAGATGGATTCCATGTGCGCTGCCTCGATCGCAGATAGCGGTAATTCACTCTGCACGTCATCTTCGAGTGAATCCCCGATGGAAGAAGAATAGTCTGCACCGAACCGGCGCTACTGCATTTCTGTACACTTTCCGCAGTGTCCTCGAAAACGCGAAGTTCGGGAATTTCGGCTGCCTCGGGCCTTTGAACGTTAGAGAATCACGTCACGTTTCGCAATCTGCGATCACCCTTCGCACGTTGCAATCCCGATCACACCCCTCGATGGTTGACAGATGGCTTTGCAGTCCGTACGATGCCGTTCAAGCGCGCGCCGCGCAATCAACTTCTACAACGAGTTCAATCATGAGCCTCCGCAACTTCCTGTCGAAACAGTTCCTTGATGTCATCGAGTGGGTAGAACCGGAAGATGGAATCCTCGCCTACCGCTATCCCATGCAGGACCGCGAAATTCAGAACGGCGGCAAACTGACCGTCCGCGAGTCGCAGATGGCGGTCTTTGTCAACGAAGGAAACGTTGCGGATGTCTTCCGTCCAGGCTTGTATACGCTCAACACCCATACCCTGCCCATTCTCACTTACCTCATGAACTGGGACAAAGCTTTCCAATCCCCGTTCAAGTCGGATGTGTACTTCTTCTCCACGCGGCTGCAGACAAACCAGCACTGGGGAACCGCGAATCCAATCACCATCCGCGATAAGGAATTTGGCGCCGTCCGCGTCCGCGCATTCGGCATCTATACCTGGCACATCGCCGATCCGAAAATCTTTTATTCCAAGGTGAGCGGCACCCGCGACGCCTACACTGTTCCCGAGCTCGAAGGACAACTTCGCAACACCATCGTCGGCCGCATGACCGATACGTTTGCCAACAGCCAGGTGGCGTTTCTGGATATGGCGGCCAACCAGGTTGCCCTGGCCGACCGCATCGCATCGCAGCTCAAGCCGGGTTTTGCCGAATTGGGACTGGCTCTCGACAGCTTCGTGGTTGAAAATCTTTCCCTTCCCGACGAGCTGCAGAAGATTCTCGACCAGCGGATCAGCATGAACATGGTCGGCGACATGGGGCGCTACACGCAGTTCCAGGTGGCGCAGGCTATCCCGGCCGCCGCAGCCAATGAAGGCGGCGGCGTTGCCGGCGTCGGCGTCGGGCTTGGGGCCGGAGTCTCCATGGGCCAGGCGATGATGGACGCTCTGAAAAAAGCTGGATCGACCGCCGCCGACTCACCCGCGTCCAGCCCTGCCGCTCCGGCTGCCGCTGCCGAAACCAAATTCTGTCTCAATTGCGGCAAACCGATTCCAAGAGCAGGCAAATTCTGCCCCGAATGCGGGCACGCACAGCAGTAGCACACCTACAGTCTATGCATGGGATCGAATGGATTGTCGATGCGCAGGGATGCAGTGCGCACTCCCTTCGCGATCACCAGGTGCTGCAGGCGCTCTTCGGCCAAATCATCGCTGATCTTGGCCTTCGCACCATCGGTGAGCCCCGCTGGCACCAGTTTCCCGGCTCCGGGGGAATCACCGGCCTGTGCCTTTTGTCCGAGTCGCACCTCGCCTGCCATACATTCCCTGAATTCGGTTCCCTGTGCCTGAATTTGTTTTGCTGCGTGCCGCGCCGGCGATGGGACTTCGAGTCGCATCTCTCGCGGCTGTTTGCGGCCCAGTCGGTGGCGGTTCGTGAAATCAGCAGAGATTACGCGTCCATTTCGCATCGTCAAGCGATTGGCGCGGCGCGCGAGGCACGATGACCCAGCCCGTCGCGAACTGCCCCAATTGCGGCGCGAAGATTGCTTTTCGCTGGTCCGCCAGCGTGCAGACCGTGTGCGAATACTGCAAGTCTGTCCTGGTGCGTACCGATGTCGATCTCGAGGAAGTCGGCCAGGTCGCTGACCTTCCTCCGAACAGCTCTCCCATCCAGATCGGAACCGAAGGCCTCTATGGCAAGCGTTCCTTCGTGGTGATCGGGCGCATCCTCTACGAATACGACCAGGGTAACTGGAATGAATGGCACATCGTGATGAGTGACGGTGCCGGCGGCTGGCTCTCCGACGCGCAACTGGAATACGCCATCTCTTTCGCCGCCACCGGGCAAACCCTGCCCGGAAAATGTAAGGTTGGCCAGGAATATACATGGAACAACCAGGCCTACACCGTCAGCACCATCACCCGGGCCCATTATCGCGGAGTCGAAGGAGAACTGCCCTTTCAATACTGGGATAAATCTGACGTGCTGTTTGTCGATCTCATGTCGCACGGCAACAGGTTTGCCACCATCGACTACAGCGAAGACCCGCCGCTCCTGTTTCTCGGCGAATCGGTCGACTTCGACAGCCTGAAGCTGAAGAATCTCCGCAGCTTCGAGGGATGGTCATGAGCACCACGGGGCCGGCGCCCGCCGGACAGCCGCGGGTAACTTCGCTCAACTGCCCCGGATGCGGGGCCAGCCTCACCGTGCGCTCCCTTGGGAACGCGGTAACCATCGTTTGCGACAGCTGCAAAAGCATTCTCGATGCCCGCGATCCGAAACTGAAAATCCTGCAGCAGTTCAAAGCCAAAATCAGCGAAGATCCTCCCCTCATTCCCCTCGGAAGCCGGGGAAAGATTCGCGGCGCCCCGTACGATGTCATCGGCTTTCAGCGCCGCACGATCCAGGTCGAGGGAATTCACTACAGTTGGCATGAATACGTCCTCTTCAATCCCATGAAGGGATTCCGGTATCTCACCGAGTACGAGGGCCACTGGAACGATGCAAGTATCCTCCGCGCGCTCCCGGATATCAGTCCCGGCGAAAGCACGTTGACTTACCTGGGCGAAACCTACAACCACTTTCAGACGGCAAGCGCCGAAACCTCGTTTGTGCTGGGCGAATTTCCCTGGCAGGTGCGGGTCGGGGAAACCGTCAAAGTTTCCGACTATGTCTCTCCCCCGCGTGTCATCTCCAGCGAAGGCACCGGGAACGAAGTTACCTGGTCCATGGGCGAATTCATGGCCGGGCGCGACCTCTGGAAAGCATTCAATTTGGCAGGAGAGCCGCCGGCGCCGGTTGGTGTTTACGAAAACCAGCCATCCCCGCCTGGCGCCAATGTCAAGGGAATCTGGAAACTGGTCGGAATCTTTTCCGGACTGCTCCTGGCCTTGTTGATCGCCGTCTACTCCCTGGCGAAGGATGAACAGGTCTTCCAGGAAAGTTACCAGTTCGACGCCCATGCCGGCGGCGAAGCCTCCTTCGTGACCAACATATTCGAGATCAAGGGACACACATCCGACGTTGAGCTGACCACTGAAGCCAACGTCGATAACAGTTGGATTTATCTCAATTACGCGCTCATCAACCAGGACACCGGACGCGCCTATGACTTCGGACGGGAAGTCAGCTACTACCACGGATATGATTCCGATGGCTCCTGGACAGAAGGCGACAGGACCAACCACGTCGTGGTTCCCAGCGTTCCCCCGGGCAATTACTACCTGCGTATCGAACCCGAAAGCGATCCCTCCCGCGGACTCATCTCCTACATCGTCACGCTCAAGCGCGACGTGCCGCAAATCAGTTTCTTCGGGCTTGCATTGGGCGCCTTGCTCCTTCCCGCCGTATTCCTGACATGGCGCGCCATGAGCTTCGAGCACTTGCGCTGGGCCGAAAGCGACTATGGCAAGCCTCCCGACGACGGGTCCGTGCTCAGCAGCGTTGGAAACATCGCCGATTCCCTCAGGCATTCAGGAGATGACGAATGATCCGGCGCCTCTTTCTCATCTACGGGCTCATTGTCCTCGCGGTCGCGGCATTGGCCGAGTACCGCGGCTGGAGCCTCAATCGCGTCGACCAGGTCCCTAACGTTCCCAGGTCGGTCCGCGATAACCCGGGCTCCTATCGTTCGGTCTACGGCTATTACCACCACTACACAGGAGGCAAGTAATGACTAATGTGGTGAACGCGATCGTGTTCGCGGCCATCGGAATCGTGATCTTCGCCGCCGCATTTCTGATCATCGACAAGGCCACTCCTTACAACCTCTGGAAGGAAATCGTTCAGGAGCACAATATCGCGCTCGCCATCCTGCTGGGAGCCATGTCCCTCGGAATTTGCGTGATCATCGCCGCGGCTGTGCACTAACGTGGGAATCCTTCTCTTCATCACCGTTTTGCTCATCGCCGCCTGCGGGCTCATCTACGAGCTCGTCGCCGGAACGCTCGCCAGTTATCTGCTCGGCGACAGCGTGCTCCAGTTCTCCACCATCATCGGATGCTACCTGTTCGCCATGGGGATCGGAAGCGCGCTGTCCCGCTATATCAATCGCGGACTCGCGTACCGCTTCGTCTGGATCGAATTGCTGTTGGGCGTCATCGGCGGTTTCTCGTCGGCGCTGCTCTTCCTGGCCTTTGCTTATACGCAAGGCTTTCAGCTGCTGATGTACGCGCTGGTCATCGTGATTGGCGTCCTCGTCGGCCTTGAAATTCCCCTGCTGATGCGCATCATCCGCGACCGCTACCACTTTCGCGACGTCGTCGCTCACGTCCTCACCTTCGATTACCTGGGAGCGCTCGGGGCCTCGCTCTTGTTTCCCATTCTCCTTGTGCCGCGTCTCGGCCTTGTCCGATCCGCCATGCTCTTCGGCATTCTCAACGCGGCCGTTGCCCTGTGGAGCACCTTCCTCTTTGCCAGTCAGTTGGTGAAGGGTCGCACGCTGCGAATCCTGTGCGTCGCCATCCTTGCCGTTCTGTCCTTCGGCATGGCCGAAGCGAGGCGCATCACCGCGGCCGCCGAAGACAACATCTATGCGGACGAGATTATCTTTGCCCGCGACACCAAATACCAGCACATCGTGCTCACCCGGTTCAAGGACGATATCCGCCTCTTCCTCAACAGCCATCTCCAATTCAGTTCGCGCGACGAATACCGCTACCACGAATCCCTCATCCATCCCGGCCTGTCGGCCATTCCCGCGCCGCGCCGCGTCCTGGTTCTGGGTGGAGGAGACGGCCTCGCCGTCCGCGAAATCCTGAAGTACCCCCAGGTCGAGAGCATCACCCTGGTCGATCTCGATCCCGAAATGACACGCTTGTTCTCCACCAATCCCATGCTCACCGCGCTGAATCAGAAATCGTTCCTGTCGCCCAAAGTGCGCATCATCAATGCCGACGCCTTTCCCTGGATCGATTCGAATGGCGATAGCTTCGACTTCATCGTGATTGATTTTCCCGACCCCACCAGTTATTCGCTCGGCAAACTCTACACCACCGCCTTTTACAAAGCGGTCGCCCGCCACTTGAGCGCGCAGGGTTTGATGGTCGTCCAGAGCACGTCGCCCATGTTTGCGCGCGATTCTTACTGGTGCATCGCCGAAACCATCAGGCAGGCCGGCTTGCACACCTATCCCTACCACGTCTACGTCCCTTCGTTCGGCGAGTGGGGTTTCGTGATCGCCGGCAACCGGGAATTCCAGCTCCCCATCTCCGTGCCGCCCGGCCTTCGTTTCGTCGACGTCAAAGGCTTGCCGGGGCTTTTCCAGTTTCCCCCCGACATGGCCCCCATGACCATGCCACCCAACCGCCTGAATGATCAGGTGCTGGTTCGGATGTATGACCAGGACTGGAAGGACATCAGCCATTGACCGTTTCGCGGCGCACCTTCCTCCAGGCGGCAAGCATTTCGCTCGTTGGACTGTCGCTCAAGGGCGAGCGCAAAATCGACGGTTCGTTTGTCAACGAATCGTTTCAGCTGGGGCACCGGTTGCGAGACCGCGCCGCTTTTCCCGCTCCCAGGCGGACCGTGAAGATCCCGGTTGTCATTATCGGCGGAGGGATCGCCGGCCTCAGCGCCGCGTGGCGTTTCCATAAAAGCGGCTTCCGCGACTTCGCGCTTCTTGAAATGAATGACCAGGCCGGCGGCAATTCCCGCTGGGGCGAAAACGACATCACCGCCTATCCCTGGGCGGCGCACTACGTTCCCGTGCCAGGACCGAAAGCCATCTACGTCCGCGAGCTGTTCGAAGATTTGGGCGTCCTCAAGGACGGCCGATGGGAGGAGCGCTATCTCTGTTTCTCGCCGCAGGAGCGGCTCTTTCTCTACGGCAAATGGCAAGAGGGAATCGAGCCGGCTATCGGCTTCACGGCAAATGACCGGCAGCAATTTCTCCGTTTCCAGGAGTTGATCGAAAAGTTCCGCGCGACCGGCAACTTCACGGTGCCCCTGGAAATCGGCTTATCTGGCGGCGCCTCGAGCACATCGAACCTCGACACGATCTCGTTTGCCGAATGGCTTCGCGATCAGCGCATGGATTCGCGCCTCCTCGCGTGGTACATGAACTATTGCTGCCGCGATGACTATGGCGCAACCACGGATCAAACCTCGGCCTGGGCCGGCATTCAATACTTCGCATCGCGCGAGCCGGAAGAAAAGGGCCCCCTCACCTGGCCGGAGGGGAACGGCTGGATCGTTCGCCGCTTGCTTGAACGCGTTGCAGACTTCGTGCACACCGGCGCCATGGTGCACCGGATCGTGCGCTCCAGGCAATACGTGAGCGTCTTCACGGGCGATATCGAGTATCAGGCCGAATTCGTAGTTTTCGCCGCGCCCACGTTCCTGGCGCCATATTCAATCGAAGGCATGGCGCCTCTGCACGACTTTGAGTACTCGCCCTGGCTGACAGCCAATCTGACTCTCGATCGCCTTCCACAAACCTACGGAGGCGAGCCCACCTGGGACAACGTCTTCATGGAGTCGCCCACGCTTGGTTATGTCGACGCAATGCACCAGAGTCTGCGCACCCATATCGATCGCACCGTATGGACGTTTTACTGGGCGCTGGCCGATGGTCCGCCATCGAAGAACCGGCAGCTGCTCCTGAGTTGCGATTGGAATTACTGGAAGGAAGCCATCCTGCATGACCTGGAGCGGGTGCATCCCGACATCCGGCAATGCGTTTCCCGAATCGACATCATGCGCATGGGGCACGCCATGGCTCGCCCCAAAATCGGCGCCATCTTTTCGCCCGAGCGCCGTGCCCTCACCAGGCCGCATGGACGCATCGTGTTCGCCAACTCCGACCTGAGCGGCTTCTCTATTTTTGAAGAGGCGCAATACCGGGGAGTTGTCGCGGCCGAGAGTGTTTTGGCCGCCGTGTCCGGAACCAGGCATCGCCGTCCCTCCCGGCAGGGTTAGCCGCCGGGAGGTCATGGCGCTCGATTTACTGGCCGATCTGGACGGTTGCCGACACCGAGGCGGCGCCGAAGTAGCCTCCGCCCGAGTAAGTCGCGGTGATGGTGTGATACCCGGTGGTCAGCCCTGCGGTTGAATAACTTGCCTGTCCGTTGGCATCGACTGCGGCGCTTCCGAGAAGTTTGGATCCGTCATAGAACGAGACCGTGCCCAGGCTCTTCGGTGATCCGGCACTTGGTGAAGGTCCCAAAATCAAGCCGGTCACCTTTGTGCGTCTGAAGTGCCGGCAGCACCTTTTGTGGGAAGTGGGTCCTGTATTAGGTAAATGCTTTATTTAATTGCTTTGCATACGCTTCCCAGCGAAGCTCAAGGGTCAGGATCGGGGGCCGCGGGAAGACCCGCCATCATCCGGGATGGGCTGACGGTAATCTGCGGTAACCACGGTGACCGGGAGGGCAAGTACTTGTCGCTGCATTTCGAGCGGCGCCGTTCGCATCTTGGAGTGCGACGCTAGATTTATTGCGGCACGCTTCCATCCCCGAAGGAAAACCGGCGGCTGAACCGCATCATGCGACCGCATGCGGCGGGTTCGCGAATGGAATCGCACACCGGATCAACCTGGCCGACAGATGAAAGGCGGAGCAGCGAACCTGCTCGCCGCGCATTCCATTCAACTAGAAGCGCATTCCTGCTTAGTCGTGTTTTACCGCCGTCCACACGCGTGCATGCGTGGGGCGATACCCGGCATCGAGGATGCTTTGCAACTCCCGCCGGGTCCACTGGATTTCCGGCGAGGGAAAGACTCCCGCCAGTCCGGCTCTGGGCGTTTGGGCGATCCAGGTATCCACGCCTTTTCTGGCGCGGCGGAAAATGTCCTGTAGTTCCTTTGACACGGTCATGGCAATCCCCACTCTTTTCGAGATTTCAAGCATTAGCCGGAGCGGTCGCCCAAAGGCGATGTCTGTAAAGTTCGAACTGCAGATAGGAAAATGACCGAATCGGGCATTCCGGAGTGAATCGCTCGCGCCGCATGACGGACGGAACGATCGGGAACTTGTTGGGCAGAACCCCGGAGAAGCCTGGCTCGATGGAATCCCCCGGATCTCACGACCGAGCCATATCTTATGAATTGTTTCTTTGCGCCGCGGCAACGTCAAGCGGGGGAATCTACAGAGTTACCCCTTTTTAAACGGCCGCACTGGCGATGAATCCTCGCCGACTCGGGCCAGTCGAAGACTCTGCATGGCCCCCTCCTGTCATCAAGCGAAGGACCTGCTTTGCGTTCAAGGCTCTCGGTTTTGCATTTTATAAATGACCTTCCACTCAAGGGCGGGCCCGGTTTCGAACGCGGTGATTTATGTCGTGATACGATATTAATTGGAGTTTGGCAATGATTCCCGGCAACCGCAACGCCCACCCGGATGCAATACCCGCGGAGATCTCCGAAGCTGGCTATCGTCAGCTTGCGGAATTCCGTTTCCGCATCCGCCAATTCCTGCATTTCAGCGAAGAGGCCGCCCGCGCATGCCACATCGAGCCTCAACAGCACCAGTTGCTGCTCGCCATCAAGGGCTTGCCCGACGGAGCCCGCCCCACGGTCACCGCTCTTTCTCACCGGCTTTGCCTTCGCCATCACAGCACGGTGGAGTTGATCAACCGTCTCGTGGAGCAGGGAGCGGTGGTGCGGCGCCACTCGGATGCGGATCACCGTGAGGTCCTGATAGAACTCACCTCATGCGGCGAAGAGCTCCTCAACCAGCTTTCCGGTCTGTTGCTGCAGGAGTTGAGGTTCACGGGCCCCGCGCTCGCCGTATCCCTTCTTGCCGTGGTCAATCAATCCATTGAGAGCCGGCGGAGGTCCCAATGACCCAGCCTGCGGCTGCCGGCCGGCACAAGTCTACGCTGGAGGAACTGGGCGATTTCACCACCACCACCCGCGTGATCCCGATTTCGCTCATGGCCATCGCGATCGGGGCCATCGGCGCTTGCGTGGCGTGGTTTCTGCTCCGGCTCATCGGCTTTTTTACCAACGTCTTTTACTATCACCGCTTCAGCGCGGCGTTCGTCTCGCCCGTCGACAACCACCTCGGCGTTTATGCCGTTGCCGTTCCCGTCATCGGCTCGCTGATTGTCGGCCTGATGGCGCGCTATGGATCCGAACAGATTCGCGGCCACGGCATTCCCGAGGCCATCGAATCCATCCTGATGAATGGAAGCCGCGTCCGGCCGCGGCTGGCCATTCTCAAGCCGCTCTCCGCGGCCATCTCCATCGGTTCCGGCGGCCCCTTCGGAGCCGAGGGACCGATCATCATGACCGGCGGGGCGGTAGGATCGATGATCGCCCAGTTCTTCCACTTCACCAGCATGGAGCGCCGAACGCTGCTGGTCGCCGGAGCCGCTGCCGGCATGTCGGCAACCTTCGCTGCCCCGCTGTCTTCGGTGCTCATCGGCGTCGAGCTCCTCTTGTTCGAATGGAAGCCGCGCAGCGCCATTCCTGTCGCCCTGGCCAGCGCCACCGCCTGTGCGGTTCGCCGCTACTTCCTCGGCCTGGGACCGCTGTTTTCCGTCCCCGCACACCCGGTCTTTATCGGCCCGAAAGGACTTGCCGGCTGCATCCTCTGTGGACTAGCTGCGGGAGCGCTTTCCGCGCTGCTCACGCTCGGGGTCTATGCCGCCGAAGATCTGTTCAAAAAACTTCCCATTCACTGGATGTGGTGGCCGGCCATCGGAGGCCTGTTCGTCGGAATCGGCGGCCTCATCTTCCCCCAGGCCCTGGGCGTCGGCTACGACACCATTGGCACCTTGCTGCAAGGCAATGCCCCGCTCAAGATCTTCGCCGGAGTGCTGCTGGTCAAGTCGGCAATCTGGATGATCTCCCTCGGTTCCGGAACATCGGGCGGCGTCCTCGCGCCCCTGCTGATGATGGGGGCCGCCCTCGGCGGCATCGAGAGCATCTTTCTGCCCCACTTCGGTATCGGGTTCTGGCCCCTGGTCAGCATGGGCGCCATTCTCGGTGGAACCATGCGCTCCCCCTTCACCGGCATCGTTTTCGCCATTGAGCTCACCCACGACCTGAACATGCTCCTCCCGCTCCTGGTTGCCTCTTTCCTCGCCCATGCCTTCACCGTGCTTGTCTTGAAGCGCTCCATCCTTACGGAGAAGATTTCCCGCCGCGGCTATCATTTAAGCCGCGAATATGGACTGGATCCCCTCGAGATTCTGTTCGTAAGGGAGGCCATGCGCACCAATGTGGTCGCTCTGCCGGGAAGCGCAACCCTGGGTGAGGCTCGCGAACTGGTCCACCACAATAGCCGTCCCCAGGGGCAGCATCTCTTTCCCGTTGTGGACGGGGAAAAGGACCTGCTCGGAGTCATCACGCGAAAGGAACTGTTCCGGCGATTCGACGAGGTCAGGGACATTGCTTCGGTCGTCCGCCTCGCCGATCTTGCATCGTCGGAGCCGGTTGTCGCCTTCGCCGACGAGCCCCTCCGCGTGGTCGTGCATCGCATGGCGGAGACGGGCCTGACCCGCATGCCGGTTCTCGATCCTCAAAGTGACCGGCGGCTGGTGGGCATGATTTCGCTCCACGACCTGCTTCACGCGCGAACCCAGAACCTGGCCGAGGAGCGCACACGGGAGAGGGTGTTGCGGATCCGCATCCCCTTTGGACGACAGGCATCGGCTTCCGCTGTAGATCGATCCCGCGACACCGGCGAGGATTAAACCCTTCCCGGCGCAATCTTCAACCATCAAATCAGACGGCGCTGGAGGGCATGCATCACGGCTTCCAGACGATTGTGAGTTCTCAGTTTCTGATTGATAAAATCATGCCCGTGACCTCCCCGGCACTGGATCTCGCAGCGGTTCTCGGCAGAACGCCTCTGCTTGCCAGTCTTTCCCAGCCCGAATTGCAGCATCTGGCGGTCCGCACCGTGCGCAAGCCGTTCAGCGCCGGAGAACTCATTTTCTCTGAAGGCGAACCCTGCAACGGCCTGCACATCATCGCTAGCGGAAAGGTGCGCATTTTCAAAACCTCGGTCAGCGGACGCGAGCAGGTCCTGGCGCTCAACGGTCCCGGCGAATCGGTGGCCGAACTCCCCGTGTTCGACGGCGGCCCATTTCCCGCCTCCGCGATCGCCGTCAACGACACGGAGATGGCCTTCATCTCGCGCCGCGACTTTCATGCCTATTGCCTCGAGCACCCTGAGGTCTCGCTCAAGGTCCTCTCCGTCGTGGGCGCGCGCCTTCGCCGCCTGGTGGGCATCATTGAAGAGCTATCCTTCACCACCATTCGGCAGCGCCTGATTTCGCTGTTGCTCAAGCTGGCGCAGTCTGAAGGCCGCAAGACCGAAAGCGGGATTGAATTTCTGCTGCCCGCAACCCACCAGGAACTGGCCAATCAGCTGGGCACTGTCCGCGAGCTGATTTCGCGCAACCTGATGCGCCTCCAGGCAGAAGGATTGGTGGAGGTGGATGCGCGCCATATTGTGATCAAGGACCTCAAGGCCCTGGCCTTCCAACTCGAGACCCCATAGACTCAGTTTGACTGGACTTACCTGAGTCCCGGTGGCAACGTCGCAGGCGTGCCGCTCTTCGCGTTCCGCCTGGCGATGATCTTCGCCAATGGCCCCTGTCCCCCGCCGGCGAGAACCTGCATCAAATTAGATTACGGAGGCCTGAATGCGGGCCAACGAATGAGCTGTCACCGATAAGCCTCGCGTTTAGCAATACCGCTTCCGCTAATTCGTCTTTTAGGAATATTCTTCCGAGAATCTTCCCTCAAGGAGTGACCATGAATCGCAATCTGAAAGTGATCACCTTGCTGTCGCTGGTTTTCGCTTCCGCTTCCTTGGCAATCGGGCAGGCCCCAGCCCCCAGCCCGGCGGAGTCCCGCATTCAACGCGAAGTGCGCCACGAACTGCTCATGCTTCCCTACTTCGGCGTCTTCGACAACATTGAATACAGCGTGCAGGGCGACACCGTCACCCTGCTCGGCGCCGTCACTCGTCCCGTTCTCAAATCGGATGCCGAAAACGTGGTGAAGCACATCGAAGGTGTCGGCCACGTGGTCAACAAGATCGATGTCCTTCCGCCCTCTCCGTCCGACGACCAGATACGCCGCGCGCTCTTCCGCGTCATCTATGGCGATCCCGGTCTCGAAAAGTACGCCCTCGGCGTTCAAAAGCCCATTCGCATCATTGTGAACATGGGTCACGTATCCCTCGAGGGCGTAGTGGACAGCGAGGGCGATAAAAACCTCGCCGGCATCCGCGCCAAAACCGTTCCCGGAACGTTCGAGGTCACGAACAATCTCCGCGTCGTCCCCTCGTAGTCACGGTCGTTATCCACGGTGCTCCGCCACTCTCCGCTGGAGCACCGTTCTCCCTCCTTCCTTCGGCAACGCCTCAATCCACCGTGAGACGCGGACCCAGAATTGCGCTCCTTGACTTCAGGCGCGATTCCGTACATCGTTGAGCTTGCCCCTCGCATGTTCTCCGCGCTCCACAAATGGACGAGCCTGGTCATCCCGGGCATCGTCTTTCTCGCCCTCAAGCCCGACGCGCTCGATCTCTCGCCGCCCCCCGGCCGCATGAACGCGCTCCCCGCCCGCACGCTCTGGGTCTGGGAACGCCCTGAAGACCTCCACACGATCGACCCTCGCACCACCGCCATCGCCACCCTCGACCGCACCATCCTCCTCGGCCGCGACGCCGTCCTGATCCCGCGGCGCCAGTCCTTCGTTTACCCGGCCGGCATCCGGCGCATCCGCGTGGTGCGCATCGAAGCCCCGGGACCGATCGCACCCGGCCTCGAGCAGGCCACCGCCGGCCTCGTCCTCGACACTCTTCAGGATCGCGACGTCGCCGCCCTGCAAATCGATTTCGATGCGCGCCGCTCCCAACGCGTCTTCTACCGCGCCCTCCTCCGCGAAGTCCGCCGCCGGATGCCGCCCCGCTTGCCGCTCTCCATCACCGCGCTCGCGTCCTGGTGCAGTTCCGACGACTGGCTCCCCGGCCTGCCCGTGGACGAAGCCGTGCCCATGTTTTTCCGCATGGAACCCGACCGCCGCGGCGCCCCCGCCGATCTGCCCGAGTTCCGCATCCGCGAGCCGCTTTGCATGGGCAGCATCGGCATCTCCACCCGCGAACCGCATTCCGCCGCGCTCGACGGCAAGCGTGTCTATATCTTTCCCGACCGCGGCTGGCGCGACGATCTTGCTCTGATTGGGCAAATGAATTCATTCCCAGGAAATCAGCCATGAAACGGCCGCTCTGCCTTGTGCCGCTTTGCCTCGCCGCTGCCGTTCCCTTCTTCTCAGTCCAGGCGTGCGGGCCGGAATTTTCCCCCGACGTATTCGTCCGCGCCATTCGACCGGACCATCCGGCCGACTACGCCGCCGGCAAGCTCGGCGTCCTGCTGCCCACGTACCCGCGCACCGACCTTACCCTTGCCTACCGCTATCTCAACGGCGGCACACTCAGCCCCGATGAGCAGCACGCTTACAAACCCAGCCTCTCTTTCGCCGAACTGGTCAGAACCGAAGATGCTGCCGACGTCGCGGCCAATGGCGACCACACCGCCGAGCCACCCGATCCCGCCGATGTGTGGAGAAAGGCTCACACTCGCTTTGCTGGCCCCGCCCCCGGATTCGAGACTTCGCGCGATTCCCCTATCCAGCGTGCCGACGGATCGGTCTTCTCTCCCGACTACCTCAATTGCCCGCCTCCGGCATTTGTCACCGCGGCCGAAACGCTCAACCACCGCGCCGCGACGTGGGGCGATCACAGCGCCGCGCTACAGAACTGGATTGCCGGGCAGGATGCGGTTTTTGCAAATTGTCATGGGGGGACTACGGTAATGCCTCCCACCGCGCCTGCGGATGCCCCGCCCCTTCTTCGCCAGGACCGCGCTTACCAGGTTGCCGCCGCCCAGTTCTACGCCGCCCAGTTTGCCGCGGCACGAGCTTCCTTCCAGGCAATCGCACAGGATGGTGCATCGCCGTGGCGCGGCATCGCAGCATATATCGTCGCCCGCACCTTCATCCGCGAATCCTTTCTTTCCCCGCAAACTGACACCGGCAACCCCATCGCATCCTTCGATCCCGCGCTCATGAAGCAGGCCCAGCAGCAGCTCGAATCCATCCACGACAAGGAACTGCCCGGGATTTCGCATCACGCCGTGCACTCTCTCCTCAACCTCGTACGGATTCGCACCCAGCCCGATCAGCGGCTGCGCGAAATCAGTGCCGCCCTCGCGGGCCCCGGCCCGGATCCCGACTACGCCCAGGACATGCAGGACCTCAACTGGTATCTGAATGGCAAAATTGACTCTCTGCCCGTGCGCCAGGATGCCTGGGATGAAGTGTTTCACGTCGACAACGGATCAAACGACTATCGCCGCCTCACCGCCGAGCAAAAGCGGCCCGGCTTTGAAAATGCCTATAAGGATCTTGCCGACCTGCGCTCCGGTTCTCCGCTGGTCGACTGGCTCATCACCTTCCAGTCGCCATCCGACGGCGCGAAGGAACACGCCTTCGCGGAATGGAAACGGACGGGCCAACCGCAGTGGCTCGCGGCCGCCATCGCGAAGGCGTCCTCGTCAGACAGTGCCGCCTCCGCGCTCGTCGACGATGCTGCGCGCGTTGCGCCAACCTCGCCCGCATGGGCCACCGTCACCTACCATCGAGTGCGCCTGATGATTGATTTGGGCCGCCCGGCCGAGGCGCGCACGCAACTCGCCTCTGCGTTCTCCGGCGTTCAGGCCACCGGCAGCGACTCGGCGTTGAATCTGTTTGCCGGCCTCCGCATGCGTGCCGCCGCCACCCTCGAAACTGCGCTCGCCGACGCGCCGCGCAAAATTCTCGAGCGCACATCCGAGGAGCAGTCCGCTCTCGACGAATGCTCCATGGTCATGCAGGATCCCAAGCGCCAGTACGATTGCCGGAAGGACAATAGTCCCATCGAGTTCAGCGACGATGCGGCCGCGGTCTTCAACGGCGAGATGCCCCTGGCCACACTGGCGCAGGCTGCCCGGTCCAACGTGCTTCCCGCCCAATTGCGGCAATCGGTCGCCATCCTGGCGTGGGTGCGCGGCGTGCTTCTGAAAAACGAGTCCATCGCCGCCCAAGTGCTTCCGCTGCTCCCCCAGAAGCTTCAACAGCAGGCTGGGCCAGGTATCGGGTTTCATCCGCTCATGACGATCCTGCGCAATCCTGGCCTCCGTCCCTACCTGGATGGAGGCGTCCAGCGATCCGCTTCCTACGATTTCGTCGAGAGCTATGCCGACAACTGGTGGTGCAATAACTGGGCCGCCAACTTCGGCCAGGACGCCCCGGTTCGCTCTACATCCGTCGCATTCCTGTCACCTGAGATCCGCGATGCGGGAGCGAAGGAAGAAAAGGCGCTGCTCGGGATGGGGAGTGCCGAAGTGGATCTCGGTTCCCAGGTGCTCGACTACGCCCGCGCCCATCCCTCCGACCCTGACGTGCCCGAAGCCCTCTACCTCACGCTGCGGATGATCCGTTACGGATGCTTTCACGGGTGGGCTGAATCCAGAACCGATCAGCAGGCCGACCAGGTGGGCGCCATTGCACGGGAGATCGGCGCCATCCTGCGGCGTGACTACTCAACCAATCCCTGGACGAAGAAGGCCGCGCCCTACGTGTGGCCGGCGAAAAAAGAAGGCTGAGACTGCGGAATGCGGTGCCCCAGGGTCCTGGTAGTTTGCGCCTGGGCATGTCCCACCCCCGCGCATTCTGAGACACAGACACAGGATGATCTCTCCCATCTCTTGTCAAGCGCCGCCGCCCTCGCTCGACCGCCAAATTCAACCGCAGCAAGCACCAAATTCTCTCTTCCCTTTTGCCGATAATTTCCCCTCATCCGCGCATACTTGATTCAGACCCGGGCCCTTTCGCCCGTCCGCCGCGCGCCCAACCTCGAAGCACCGTGCGTGGGCTACGCTGCCTCTCTCCGCTACCCTCCGGGGTATTTCGAGACCACGAAGCAGAAATCTTGCACCAAGCCATTCCGGCGCCGTTCCACCTGGTATGCGCCAAAGAGGAACCATGTTATCGATCATTAAGCGCCATGCAATCAGACGCTTAACCATCGGCGCGCGTCGGGCGTCTTTTTTTGGGACTGTGTGACTGTGTGGCGGGGCCTAACTATCTGTAATTAAATGACTTACAGAAAAATCACCCCACACAGCCACACAGTCGCCCTGTGTGTGGGTCTTGTCGCGATTTCCAACCACGATCCGCCTGCCCGCCTTGTGATTAGATCCCTGCGTACCAGGCGTACCCGTCTTCCGCCGATGCACATCCCAGGCCCTTGCCGAACCCTTTCATCGAGTCGGTTGCCGTCAGGCGAACGATGTACTTCAGGCTCTTGTACCCAAGCTGGCGAGGCACCCTCAGCCGCAGCGGGCCGCCGAACCCGACCGGAAGATCGCCGTCATTCATCCCCGTGGTAAGAAAGGTCTGCGGATGCAGCGCATCGGCCATATCGATGCTCTCCCACCAGCCCATCTTCGCCATCGAGCGGTACACGATATACCGCACCTGCGGCTGCACCCCGGCTTCTTTCAGCACTTCATGCAATGGCGTTCCGATCCACTCCGCAACATACGACCAGCCCTCTTCGCACACAACTTCCGTGATTTGGCTCCTCACTCCCATGCTTCGGATATCCGACACCGAAAGGGAGAGGGGATGGTCGACCATGCCATCCACAACCAGCCGCCAGTCGCGGAACCCGGCGGCCTGGTGCCGCTTGAACTCGTCCGTAGGAGGATCGACCGCGTTTCCAAAGGGCTTCTCGGAAATCATGCTGCGCGGAAACTCGCGCGCCAGCGCATGCCGCCCGATCACGCGTTGCGCGGCATAGGTCAGGGTTTCCCCGGGACCGTAGATTCCGCGGCCATCGGGCGGGATAAGCCCGTAGCGTTTGGCGAAGCGGTCGGCAACGGCGAGTCCGGCCAGGCCTGCGCCCGCCGCCAGGCCCGTCGTAATCAGCTTGCGCCTGCTGATGGGATTCATGGGACCTCCTCATCGACGGTGATCCGGCCGCTGATCATCGCCCGCATGCGAGCTCTGAATCCCGACCAGCAAACCATCGCCACGTGAACCAGGAGAAACAGAACCAGAGCGCAGGAGACCAGAAAGTGCAGCGTGCGGGCCGATTGCCGGCCGCCCAGCAGGTTCACTCCGATCGGAAACACCGCATTGAATCCCGGCGAGAGCGCCAGCCCCGTCCAGATCACCAGCGGAAACAGCACAAAAATGACCACCAGGTACGCCGTCCGCTGCAAAACGTTATAGGAGCGGGCCTCTCCGCGGTCGGGCGGAGCGCGGCGCAGATACTGCGCAATTCTGCCCCGATACGCCCGCAATGTCCGATCCCCTGGTATCGGAAACAGATTCTTCCGGAAGTGCCCGGTCCACACCCCTGCGATCAGGTAGACCAGCGCCGTGAACACCATGGCCCACGCTGCCTGGAAGTGCAGATACCGGCTCCAGCCGTTCTGATCGGGCATCACGTAGCGGTACCCGGTGGGGACGGTGTCCCGGGACGCTGGGATATGGATTGTGAACAGCGGACGCATGTTCACATTTCCGGTCTCGCCCCAGTAGAACCGCGGGTGGGAGATCACGATCTCGGCGCCGGTGACCAGCAGGGCAACAAAGCAAACAAACGTCAGCCAGTGGGTCACGCGCACGTAAGCGGCATGCCGGGGAACCTCAATCTTGCTTGGGGAAGCGATGACGGGCACGGAAGGAACATACCATATTGCGACAAGCTTTCGCCCCTGGAATTTCGGCGCGCCCGGCGGCGGTCAGACCTGCCGCGGCATGGTTCTCAAACTGGTCGGAACTCAATAGCGCTCCCACGCGACTTTCCATTGCTCTTCGGGCCGGGTGGATTGAACGATGAGCCGGTTGCCCGAAAATTCGTATCGGCGCGGCAGGTCCTTCCCAATCAGACTTCGCACCAGCGCGCCCTCCACATGGAAGTTGAATGTATGCGTTCGCTCATCGACACGATAGCTGCCATACGACGCCTCGTATCCGCCTTGCGAGTATTGTTCCGCTCCGGCCGGGCTCTTTGGCTGCGGCTCGTTTTCCATCACCTGGACGGACATGTGTCCATCCGCCGTGTACACCAGAAGTCCGCAGCACTCGGTCCGCCTTTGAGGCTTTCCATCCGTTCCGGGCTGCTCGAGAAAGGCCAGCTTCCATGCACCCACGAAGCGCTTCTCCTCGCCGGCCTGCCCGGATTGCGCTCCACCTAAAACGAACAGGGCGATTAGCACGCCCATCCCGAAAAGCCGTCGCATGTTCTTCATTGTCCCTTGCACTCTTCAAAAAATACCGCAAACGGCCTCCAAGCCGTTTGCCCGATCCTGCTGATTCTGAGCCCGATCCGATTCCCCGGCAGCGAATTCTGCATCGATCCCGGGTAAACCGATAATCTGGCGAAGAATTGTCGAATCCACAGGGAATCCTTGCCCACTTCATTCGTCCACGACACGCCCCCGGTCCGCCATTTACAATTGCTTCATGATTGAGACCCTGTATAACACTCAGTCCCCAGAGAAAAATCGCTCCGAGTGCTACGTTCTGGTTCTCGCTTCGCGTGCAGCCAGCGGCGGCAAATCCTATGCCTTCATGGAAGAGCATGGGCAATGGAACGCCGATTTGCAGCGCTTTGTTTACCGGGTCAATGCCATTCATGCCGACGAGCCGCTGAGTTATCAGAATGCCCGCGGCATGTACGATACCGCAAAGCAGAATCTTGCCCTGAGAGGCTTCGTTCATTCGGTCGCTTTGGCCGACCAGCGCAAGGACCCGACCTCGAATCAGTCCGCAAGGATTGAAACCGCCATGGCCTAGCGCACACCCGGGGCCTGTCCGGCGGTCTTCAAACATTTGCTTCACGGCTGCGGGTCCGCCCTCCTCCGCGTTTTCTATAATCATCAGGGAAGCCGAACCGTACCCCCGCCTGTTCTGTTCCCGCACATTTCCTCCCGGATTCAGGAGTGCCCGGAACTATGCCCGAGAACCCCAAGCCCGTCAATGTCGAAGCCCTGAAAGCCCTGGTGCGCACAGTCCCCGACTTTCCAAAACCGGGCATCCTTTTCTACGACATCACCACCCTGCTCAAGGACAAAACCGGATTTGCCCAACTCATCGATGCGCTGGCAGCGCACTACCTCGCCCGCAAGATCGACCTGGTGCTGGGCATTGAAGCGCGCGGCTTTATCTTTGGCCCGGCCCTCGCCTATCGCCTCAATGCCGGGTTCGTTCCTGTGCGGAAACCTCGCAAGCTGCCCGCCCCTGTGGCTCGCGTCACCTATGACCTCGAGTACGGCTCCGACATGCTGGAAATCCATCTCGATGCCATCGCGCCCGGGCAGCGCGTGGTTCTGGTCGACGACCTGCTGGCGACCGGCGGCACCATGGAGGCGACGGTCAAACTGGTCAAGCAACTCGGCGGCGAGATCGCCGGACTGGCCTTTGCCGTTGAACTCGATTTTCTGAAAGGCCGCGACCGCTTCAAGGACTACGACGTGTTCAGCCTCCTGCACTACGACGAATGAGCCAGACCTGGACGGGCAAACAAGCCTCCCCACGCCGTTTCATCACATTTGCCAGGGTCTTTGAACTTCGGCGCATTAAAATCGCGCCGGAGATCCATCCGTGCGCCATATCGTTCTTCTTCGCGGTGCCGTACTTTCCTCCGTTGTCATCACGGCGCTTCTCTCGGCGTCGCCCGAGGATGGAGCGAAAAGCGCTGCGCAGTTGCGTCTCGACGCCCTGAACGAACAGATTCGAGCCGCCCATACCGCGGGCGATGCCAGGGCCTACATGGCCCGAAGCCGGGACATGCTCGAATTCCTGAATGCGTCTCCCAGTTCCATCCTGCAGCTGATGAGTGCGCAGGCCTTCAGCCATGACGATGAAGGAGCACTTGCCGGCTTCGAGCGATTCGTTGCCATGGGCCAGTCTTCTCCGGGAACGTTGGAGAGTCCCGTCTTCGCCGATTTGCGCAAATCGGAACGCTTCCAGGCGCTCGAGACGAGGATGCACGCGAACGAGGAGCCCGTTGCCAGGGGCTCGACCGTCTTCGAGATGCAGGAGACCGGCCTGGTCCCGGAGGACATCGACTACGATCCCGCCACCCGCCGGTTTTATGTTTCCAGCGTCCTGAAAAACAAGCTGTTCGCGTTTGACACCGCAGGTCATGGCACGGTCTTCGCTCAGGCTCCCGATTCGCTGCCTGCGATGGCGCTCAAGGTTGATCCGAAGCGGCGCCGGTTGTGGGTAACAGAAGTGGGCCTCAACGGCTTCGCATCCGTCGCCAGGCAGAAATGGAACACCTCCGTGATCCTTGTCTACGACCTGGATTCGGGACACTTGATTCACCGGCTCGAAGGTCCCGCCCACGCCACTTTCGGTGATCTGGCGCTCACTCCCGACGGCGATGCCATTGTTTCCGACAACGACGGCGGAGTCTACCGTGTGGATCACGAGACCTGGCGAATGGAACGGCTCGATGCCGGAGAGTTCATCTCTCCGCAGACGCCGGCTGTCTCCCCCGACGGACACTCTGCTTACATACCGGACTACGTGCGCGGGATCGCCCTGCTGGATCTTCGGACGAAAAGTGTCACCTGGATGGCCGGTGGCCATGCGCTGAGTGGAATTGACGGCCTGTATCTCACCGGCAGAACCCTGCTGGCCACCCAGAATGGAGCTTCACCGGAACGCGTGGTCCGCTTCGAACTCGACAAGTCCATGACCCGGATCGTGTCGGAATCCATCATCGAGCGTGCGACACCGACGCTCGGCGACCCGACTCACGGCGTCGTGCTTGACGGCTTCTTTTATTACATTGCGAACTCAGGCTGGGACGGCTTGCAGGACGATGGGACAGCGAAGCCCGGGAGCGTTCCGGCCAGATCCAGAATTATGCGCGTTCCTCTCTAGCCCATTTACGATTCCGTCGCAGTGAGGCTTGGTCCCTTTCCCCCAATGTTGCCTCGATCCCGGTCGTTCGCTTCCTATTCGCCCACCCTCCGCGTTATTCTCATCGAGTGATGCCTCCTCGCCGGTCTATCTCCGATCTGCCCAAACCGCCTGCCGGCGAGCCCGATCCGTTTGCATGCTTTCACCCGGTGACCGCGGAATGGTTCAGAGCAGTGTTCGATGCGCCCACGGCCCCGCAGCGCATGGGCTGGCCGGTCATTGCGCGCGGAGAGAGCGCCCTGATCCTGGCTCCCACCGGCACCGGGAAAACTCTCACCGCCTTTCTCTGGTGCCTTGACCGGCTGATGCTTCATCCGCTTCCCCGCGGCCAGCAGGACGGCACGCGAGTGGTATATGTCTCCCCTCTGAAGGCCCTCGCTGTGGACGTGGAGCGTAACCTGCGATCGCCGCTGGCCGGCATCGCCAATACGGCCCGCCGCATGGGAGTGCCTTTCCGCGAACCGTCCATCGCGATCCGAACCGGCGATACGCCCCAGAAAGAGCGCGCCCTCTTTCGCCGACACCCGGCGGACATCCTCATTACCACGCCCGAGTCGCTTTACTTATTGCTCACGTCGCAATCCGCCGATGGCCTGCGGACCGTCGATACGGTCATCATCGACGAGATCCACGCCCTGGTTCCGACCAAGCGGGGAGCACACCTGGCTCTGTCGCTGGAACGGCTCGAGGCGCTCACAGGCAAGCGGCTCCAGCGTATCGGGCTTTCCGCGACCCAGCGTCCTCTGGAAGAGGTCGCTCATTTTCTCGGTGGCGTTGAGATCGGGTCGGGCGCAAACGCGGCGGGACCGGAATCGGATCTCGATTCAGGCACAAGTAGCGCCGATACAAATACTTCGCCCGACAATCTTCGCGCAAAACATGAAAACGAACAGGAAGTAGTCGCGCCTGTGGAAAACCTACCGGAAATGGCCCTTGTCCGGGACCTTCCCAGCGCGCTGACCTACCGGCCGGTCACCATCGTCAACGCCTCTTCTGTCAAAGAGTTAAGGCTCAAGATTGAAGTTCCTGTAGAAGACATGGCTCGCCTGAATGCGCTTGAGGAAATCCCCAGTGGACCCGCCTCGCAGGCGCCACGCATGGTTTCCATCTGGAACGCCATTCATCCCCGCCTGCTGCAGCTGATTCGCGAGCGGAATTCGACGATTCTGTTCGTCAACAGCCGGCAAGTGGCCGAACGCCTGGCAGGCGCGCTCAACGAACTCGCCGGCGAGCCAATCGTCCGGGCGCACCACGGCTCACTGGCGGCGGCGCAGCGCTCGGTGATCGAGGAGCAATTGAAGGCCGGGCAGATCAAGGGGCTGTGCGCTACTTCGACGCTCGAGTTGGGGATTGATATGGGGGCCGTCGACCTGGTCATCCAGATCGAGGCGCCGCCGTCAGTGGCCAGCGGGATGCAGCGCATCGGGCGGGCCGGCCATACGGTCGATGCGGTCAGTGAAGGGGTTCTGTTTCCCAAGTACCGCGCCGACCTGGTGGCCTGCGCCGCCGTCACGCGAGCAATGCATGAAGGCCATATCGAGTCAACCCGCTACCCCCGCAACCCCCTGGACGTGCTTGCGCAGCAGCTGGTGGCAATCGCCGCCAATCCGGGGATCCGGGATCAGCGGTCGAGCGTCAACGACTCGTCCGACGCGGAGGTCTCGGTCGACTGGCTCTATGATCTGGTGCGGCGCGCTGCGCCGTTTGGCGAGCTCACGCGGCCGGCCTTTGAAGGCGTACTGGATTTGCTCAGCGGGCGGTATCCCTCGGATGAATTCGCGGATCTGCGGCCGCGGCTGGTCTGGGACCGGGTGCGCAACGTCGTGTCAGCCCGCGAGGGCGCAGGACGTTTGGCCATCCTCAATGCCGGCACCATTCCCGATCGCGGGCTTTACGGTGTGTTCCTGGCGCATACCGACGGGAAGTCCGTCCGTGTGGGTGAACTGGATGAGGAGATGGTGTTCGAGTCGCACACCAACGAGACGTTTATCCTCGGCGCCTCGACGTGGCGGATTGTGGACATTACCCACGACCGGGTCCTGGTGGAACCTGCTCCTGGCGAGCCGGGAAAAATGCCGTTCTGGAAAGGCGATGGCCCCGGACGACCGCTCGAGTTCGGCCGCCGCATTGGAGCGCTGGTCCGCGAGCTGCGGGATGTCCCCAAGCCAGCGGCGATGACGAGGCTCGTGAGCGAGCACGATCTCGATCCCGGCGCCGCGGACAACCTTCTCCAGTTCCTGTCCGACCAGGAGGCCGCCACCGGCGCGGTGCCCGATGATCGAACGATCGTTATTGAGCGATCCCGCGATGAGCTGGGCGACTGGCGGGTTTGCGTGCTCACGCCGTTCGGCAGCCGGATCCATATCCCCTGGGCGATGGCGGTGGCGGGCCGAATCCGCGCTGCGGGCGGGCCCGACGTGGAGACTCTCTGGGGCGATGACGGCTTCGTGGTTCGCTTTCCGGATACCGAGGCTGCGCCCGATTCCGACTGGTTCCTGGTCGAATCGGGCGAGGCCCTGGACTTGGTGCTGCGCCAGCTCGGCTCGACCGCGCTCTTCGCCGGCCGTTTTCGCGAGGCGGCCGGCCGGGCTCTGCTGCTGCCTCGCCGCCGGGCCGATATTCGCTCGCCGCTCTGGCAGTTGCGAAAACGATCCTACGATCTGCTCAAAGTGGCTTCGCGCTATCCTTCGTTCCCGCTGCTCCTGGAGGCCTACCGCGAGTGCCTGCGCGATGTTTTCGACATGCCCGCCCTGCTGGAAACCCTGCGCGCCATCGAGCAGCGCCGGCTCCGCGTGCACGTGGTGGACACGCGCAAGCCGTCTCCTTTCGCATCGTCGCTGTTGTTCAGTTACGTAGCGAACTTCGTCTACGACGGCGACGCCCCGCTGGCCGAGCGGCGCGCCCAGGCCCTGACGATCGACCAGGACCAGCTTCGCGAAATCCTGGGCGAAGCGGACCTGCGCGAACTGCTCGATGCCGGCGTGATCGCGGAAGTCGAAGCCGCTGCGCAATGCCTGGCGGAGAACATGCGGGCGCGCTCGGCGGATGGAGTGCATGACTTGTGCCTGCGTCTTGGCGACCTCTCGCGTGAAGAATTAGGCGCGCGCGTGGTGTCACCCGACCTGTTGCAACAGGTCGATCGCCTGGTGCGGGCCAGACGGCTGGTTGAGGTCCGCATTGCCGGAGAGCGGCGCCTGATCGCGGCCGAAGATGCGGCGCGTTATCGCGATGCGCTGGGCTTCCCCCTTCCGCCCGGCCTCGCAAAGTCGCTTCTCGAACCGGTCGCGCAGCCGGTGCTGGAACTGGTGCGCCGTTACGCGCGCACGCACGGCCCATTCACGGTGCGCGACGCCGCGGGGCGTTTTGGACTGGATACGCAGGCGGTGGAAAATGAGCTGCGACAACTTGCCATCGAAGGACGGGTTCTCGAGGGAGGATTCCGGCCCGGCGGCCTTCATCGCGAGTGGTGCGACGCGGAGATTCTGCGCCAGATCCGGCGCAAGTCGCTGGCTCGGCTGCGGCGCGAAGTGGAGCCGGTGGAGCAGCACACCCTGGCCCGCTTCCTGACGCATTGGCAGGGCCTGGTAAACCCGCGGCGGATGAGTCATGGGCATCTGGACGTGCTGCTCGACGCCATCGAGAACCTGCAGGGAGCACCCCTTCCCGCGTCGCTGCTGGAGTCGGCGATTCTGCCCGCGCGCGTGGCCGCGTACGAACCGGGCGGGCTCGACACCCTGATCGCTGCCGGCGAGGTGACGTGGGCCGGCGTCGAACCGCTGGGCGAGCGCGACGGACGCATTGCGCTCTACCTGACGGACAGGCTGCCGCTGCTGGCTCCCATGCGCTCGACCAACGCGACCAACGAGGCGCCATTGAGCGAGCGCGAGCAGAAGTTGCTGGCGGCGCTCGAAGCGAGCGGAGCCAGCTTCTTCGATCCCCTGCATCAGGCGGCGGGCGGCGGTTATCCGGGCGAGTCGATCGACGCACTGTGGAGCCTGGTGTGGCGCGGGCTTGTGACCAACGATTCCCTGCACCCGCTGCGCGCCTACATCGCCCGGCCCGAGACGGCGCGGACCGCGAGACGACTCCAGACAGGAGCGGTGTTCCGCTCGCGCCGGACCACCCCGCCAACGGCACAAGGACGGTGGTCGCTGTTGCCCGCGGCTGGCGTCGGGCCCAGTGCCACTGAGGCGAGCCATGCGCTCGCCATGCAACTGCTGAATCGCTATGGCGTGCTGATGCGGGAATCGGTCGCGGCGGAGAATGTGCCGGGCGGATTCAGCGCCGTCTATGGCGTGCTGAAGGCGCTGGAAGAGAGCGGCCGCATCCGCCGCGGCTACTTCGTTGCCGGGCTGGGGGCAACGCAATTTGCGCTGCCGGCGGCCATCGACCTGATGCGCCAGATGCGCGCTGCGCCCGATCCGGAGAAACCGGAATTCGTCCAGCTGGCCGCAGCTGATCCGGCCAACCCTTATGGTTCGGTGCTGCCGTGGCCCGAGTTGCCGGTCGCGGAAGAGGACTCTGAGTCGGCGCCGAGGATGCTCACCCGCGCCGCTTACGCCGAGGTGATTCTCTGGAACGGGAAGCTGATCGCGTGGCTGCGGCGGAACAATCCCAACCAGCTGATCTTTCTGCCGGTCGAGGAACCCGAGCGCTCGCAGGTGGGCGCGGGGCTGGCGCAATTCCTGTGGACTCGCGGGCAGGAACGCATGCACGGCGGAAACCGCGAAGGGGTGCTGATCACAACCGTCAACGGACAGCCGGTGGCAACGCATCCCATGGCGCGCTTCCTGATGGATGCCGGGTTTCATCCCGGCCCGCTGGGCATGCATTTGCGGCGGGTGGCGGTGGCGATGACGGATTCAGATTCTATGTCGGGTGAAGTCCAGTAGGGCCGGTCAATTTACGCAAATCGTGTGTGATGGCCCGCACGTCACTCCAAATTCGAGTCTGGTTATCATCATTTTTCGCGGGCGAAGCGCCTGGAGGGTATTGCCAGTGGGTACTGGACGTCGTCCGCGAAACGGTCGAGTGGTCTTATCAGCCACTAGGGTTCAACTCCCTTGCCCTCCGCATTACACTCGACCAAAGTCCGATCGAATTTTATGATACGATTAGCGTAGTTTCGCGGGCGGCGTCCGATGTGGACAGCACCCAGGCAAAGGCTCCGGCTTGATAACCCGGAGCCTTTCCATTTGTGGCGATTTATTTCTTTGCTGAACAACCGAGAGATCGACCCGACATGCCCGAAGGCGACAACATTTTTCGCGCGGCGAGGACGCTGAACCGGGCGCTGGCCGGGAATAGCGTGACCGGCTTTCGATCGAATTATGCGCTGCTGACACGGTTCAACGACGATACTCCGCTGACGGGGCGGACGGTCGAGCGCGTGGAAGCGCGCGGCAAGTGGCTGCTGATGCATTTTTCCGGCGACGCCATTCTGGTTACGCGCATGTTGATGAGCGGAAGCTGGCATATCTACCGGCACGGCGAGCGGTGGCAATTGCCGGCGGCGATGATGCGAATGGTCGTCGAGACCAAAGATTTTGTCGCGGTCGGGTTCAATGTGCCGGTGGCCGAGATGCACACGGCGCAATCGCTGGCGCGCGATCCACGCATCCCCGGGCTCGCGAGCGACGTCCTGGGCGGCGGATTTGATGCCAATGCTGCCGTGAAGAGCCTGCTGTCGTATCCCGATGCGGAACTGGGCGAGGTGCTGCTGATGCAGACGGTGCTGGCCGGCGTGGGCAATGTGTTCAAGTCGGAAATCTGTTTTGTGACCGGGCTCAATCCTATCCGGAAGGTGGCAACGCTGACACGCGAACAGGCTGCCCAGGTGGTTTCGACGGCGCAAAAGTTGCTCGAGTCGAATGTGCTCGAAGACTCGGGCGACCGGATTGTGACGTATCGCGGACGGCGGCGCCGAACCACCCACCGTTCCGATCCCGGCGAGAGCCTGTGGGTATACGGGCGCAGTGGCGAGCCCTGCAGGCGTTGCGGCGAAGCGATCCGGCGTCGGCTGCAGGGCGCCGATGCGCGAGCGACGTATTGGTGCCCGCGCTGTCAGCCTATGCCGGGCGCCCGGGACGTCGATGGCTGAATTTCGCGCCCTGTGCTGCGGATGAGTCAGAAACCTCACAAGAACGCCCGGTTTGTGAACTGTCAAGAGCTGCGAGCCTTACTTCACAAGCTAAGTCAAACAAATGCTGCACATACATTCCATTTCCAGCTTGCCGATTATTTCCTCCCTTCCGCGCATACTTGAATCATCGCCGCTCCAGCGGCTCCCGAAAGGCTCTTCCATGACCGGCTCCGCCCCATTCATAACCCCACCCGGCCCACCCCCTCCCCCCCCGTTCTCGGCCTTTATTTCCGTAAGATTGCAGTCAACCATCAGCGCTTCAATTGATTACAGTCAAAATCGTATGGAATGAATGCACTGTGTACGTGTCCAGAATCCAGTGAAGATGGCTTGAACGAGTCAAGATCGGGCACCCCGTAGACGTAATTATTGAATTGGTGTTTTTATGCTGGTTTAATCACTTTATCTCTCTAATCCTCGACCCGTGCGCTTCACATATCCATATTTTGATCGTTTGGTATGAAAATAGTCATTGACAGTCTCGGGAGATTCCGCCCTATACTTTGCCGGTCCAACTTCCCTGTGCAAGGAGCGGTGTTCTATGTCGAAGCAGTGGCTTTCGGTCATCGGCTTGTTGTTCCTGTCAACCACGGTCGTCTCGTCCGCCCAGGACGAAGGCGGCGGCAAGATTCTCGGCGGGTATTTCGAGGAATGGGGCATCTACTACGCCGGGTACAGCATGGCGAACCTGCACGCGAACGGCGTCGCGGGGAAATTGACTCACCTGATGTACGCCTTTGCCAATGTGACCACCACTCCGGCTCCGGCCTGCGCGATCGCGGACAGCTGGGCCGACTACCAGACGCCTTATCTCCCCAGCGTCAGCGGGGTGGCGTATGCCGGGCCCATGTACGGGAACTTCGCGGCGATTCAGCAACTGAAACAGCTTCATCCGAAGCTCAAGGTGCTGATGTCGATTGGCGGGGCGTCTGCGGCCAATACGGCGGCCTTTGCCAGCGCAGCCAGCACCCGGGCGGGGCGGCAGGCGCTGGCCGCTTCGTGCATCAACATGTTCGTGAAGGGGAACGTCGCGGCGGGGATCACCGCACCGGGGCTCTTCGACGGGTTCAATATCGATTGGGAGTTCCCGACTGCGGCCGACACGCAGAATTTCACCGCGCTGCTGAGGGAGTTCCGAACCGAGCTCGATGAGCTGAGCGAAACCACGGGCAAGCACTATGTGATGTCGTTTGACGGCCCGGCGGGTGCGCAAAACTACGTGAACATCAATCTGAAGCAGGCCGCCGAGCAGGTGGACTTCATCACCGTGGATGGGTACAACTACGCGGGCTCTTGGGACACGCAGACGAATCATGCGTCGCCGCTGTTTGACGATCGGCAGGATCCGCTGTTCGGCCAGGGCCTGGACATCGATGCGACCGTGGATGCGTACCTGGCCGCCGGGGTACCGGCGCACAAGTACACCATGGGGCTGCCCCTCTACGGAGCGGGGTGGACCGGCGTTCCGAATGTGAATCGCGGGCTGTATCAGAACTCGACGGCTCCGTCGCCGGTGTTGCTGGCCAATGGAACGGCGGACTGCGTGAATCCCAACAGTGCCCCGCCGGGATGCGACCTGCTGCTGACGCCGGGACTGGCTACGTATGCGACGCTGACGCAGCTGACAGCGAACGGGTATACGCAGACGTTCGACCGGAAGAGGATCGCGGTGACGGTGTTCGATGCGTCGTCGGGGACCTTCTATACATACGACGATCCGCAGACGGCATTTCTGAAGATGATCTATATCGATCGCAGGGGGCTCGGCGGGGCGTACGTATGGGCGGTGAAGGACGATGATGCCAACGGGACCATGGTGAAGACGATGGCGGAGGGGCTGGGGTTATCGCATTGAGCATTGTGGGATCCCAGGTCTCAAAAGCGGGGACCTGGGGCACCCGGTTTAAGAAATGCAGGTCCTTCGGCTTCGGTCGCCGCGGCGACCGAAGCCGAAGGACAGTGCCTGGCAGAAGCGAAGGGTTTCATTTGGGCTGCCCGGGGATGGCTTCGTACTCGGTCCAGGCGAATCTTTTCGAATCCGGGGCCCATCCGCCGGTGTTGCCTGAGCCCTGCCCGCCGAAAAAGGTCCGCACGGTGGTGAGTTCGGCGCCCTTCGCGGCCGCGCCATTTTCAAGGCGCAGCAGCTTGATCTTCATGCCGTCGCCGATAAAGGAGTGGTCCGGGTGATCGATCGGGTAGGAGATGGTGTAGAGCCACCTGCCGTCGGGGGAGATGTGCGGAAACCAGTCCTGGGTGTCGGCGCCGGTGGTGATCTTCTCGGCCAGCTTGTCATCCGGGCCGGCCCCGTCGGCGGGCATGCGCCATCCATCCCACTTGCCTGAGCGGTTGGAACAGAAGTAGACCCACTTGCCGTCGGCGGAATACTCCGGGCCATCATCCTGCGCCTTATTGGTGGTCATCAGCAGTTCGCCGGTTCCGTCCGCGTTGATCCGGTAGATGTCATAGTTGTCTGCGTGGTACTGGGTGTAGACCACGTATTTGCCGTCGGGGGACCAACCATGCAGCCAGCCCAGGTGAACCTCGCGAGAATTGGCGCCGTCGATGTCCATGATGAAGAGCGAATTGTGAATATCGGTGGGGGTGCGAATTTTGGCGGGCATCGGCGGCGTGATGCCGGTGATGGCAATCTGCTTGCCGTCCCACGAGAGCGCATGATCGTTGGTGGCATTCATCTTCAGGCTGACGGCGATCTTCTCGGGTTTGCCGGCATTGGAGCCTCTGACAGGAATGCGATAGAGATCGCCGCCCATGTCGGAGACGATGTAGCTCCCATCGGAAGTGTAGTTGGGGGCGTGCCACTCTCCGTCGATAGCGAAGATCGAGCTCGCCGTCTTCCGGTACACATCGTAGATCCAAAAGTGGGTGCGGTATTTCGGTCGCGGGGAAGAGACGGGCTGGGGTGGATTCTGCGCCGCGAGAGAGACAACCGCAAAGAGCATGCCCAGAGACAGGCCCGAACGTAGCAGGAGACTGCAGCGGAGTGATTTCATGGTGAACCCTCCTGGAACTGGCGAGTGCGCGCCTCGTCCAGGGACAGGATATTAGTTGCCGCTCTTGTTCCCCAGGCCGAAGATTTTCTGGAACAGGTTGCGCTTGTCCGGAGGGTGGCTGCAGGTGTCGGTGGGAGCGGTACCTTCGAGAAACGCAGCGGTGTAGGTTTCAGGGCAGGCGCCGTCGGGGAGCAGATTGGTGATCTTGTCGAGGTTGACCAGATCGACTCCGGCGGGGGGTGTGAATTCCCGGGTGTCGGAGTACTGGGGCAGCTGGATGGCCTTCTTCATGAACTCGGCCCAGATGGGGGCGGCGGCGTCGGCGCCCTGGATCTTGATGTCGGTATAGTCGTCGTTGCCCACCCAGACAATGCAGAGCAGGTTGGAGGTGAATCCGGCGAACCAGGCGTCGTGGCTGGTTCCGGTCTTGCCGGCCGCGGGCGCCGCGAAACCAAGGGCGCGCACCTTGGCGGCGGTGCCGCCGTTCATCACGGCTTCCATCATGTTGGTGGTGAGGTAGGCGACGCGCGGATCGAGGACCTGGCGGGCGACGGGCGTGTAATCCGTCATGACGTCGCCGGTAGCGGTGCGCACGCTGGCAAGCATCCAGGGATCGAGGTGCACGCCGCCGTTGGCGAACACGGTGTAGGCGCCGGCCATGTCGAGCGGAGCGGCATCGTAAGCGCCGATAGCCATGGCGGGGGTGCCGCGGGCGCTCTTGACGCCGGCCTCGCGAGCCAGGGAGGCCACGCGATCGAATCCCACCATGCTGGCAAGGCTGATGGTGGCGTTATTGTCGGAACGCATCAGCGCATAGCGTGCCGTAATGATGCCGTAGTACTCGCTCTCGAAGTTCTTCGGCGTGTACTCCTTGTCCCCCACCTCGTAGGTGTTCTGCTGATCATCGAGCATGGTCACGGGTGAGAAGAGCTTGTCCTGGCCGGGCAGGGGTGTGCCCTCGACCGCGGTCTGAAAAGCGGCCGCGTAGACGAAGGGCTTGAAGATGGAGCCGGTGGGGCGATGGGCGACGGCGTGATTCACCTGGCTGGTGCCATAGCTGCGACCGCCGACAAGCGCGAGGACCTGGCCGGTATGGGGGTTGAGAGCCACCAGGGCAACCTGGGGATAAATGAGGGGGCCGGGCGGAGGTGCGGAAGGTGATTTCGCTGCGGCACGGACGCGGCGCGCATGGAGCTTTTCGACCTGCTCGTCGACCACGTGAACGGTAGAGTCGACGGCGGCCGTGGCAAGGCGCTGGAGGTCGGGATCGAGAGTGGTGTAAATGCGTAGGCCTTCGAGATTGGCGTCGCGCTCGCCCACTTTCTGCAGCAACTGGTCGTGGACCAGGTCGACGAAGTAGGGCGCTTCGCTGGCATCGACGCTGGACGTGGAAAGATGCAGCGGCTCGGCCTGGGCGCGCTCGGCCTGGTCCTTGGTGATGTAACCGGTTTCGACCATGGAGTCGAGAACCAGGTTGCGGCGTTCGATGGCGCGCTCAGGATGGCGGAAGGGCGAGAAGTAGTTGGGACGCTGGATCATGCCGGCGAGCAGGGCGCTTTCCGCCAGATCGAGTTGTTTGACATCTTTGCCGAAGTAGGCCTGTGAGGCTTCGCCGAAGCCGTTGATGGAAAAGCTGCCGCGCTGGCCAAGGTTGATCTGGTTGGCGTAGAGCTCAAAGATCTGCTTCTTGGTGAAGCGGTGTTCGAGCTGAAACGTGATGACGATCTCGATGATCTTGCGCTTGATGCGTTTTTCGGGGGTGAGAAAGAAGCCGCGGGCCAGCTGCATGGTGAGCGTGGAACCGCCCTGGGCTTTCTGGCCGGTGGTTACGTCGCGGATGGTGGCTTCGGCCAGGCGGAAATAGTTGACGCCGCTGTGCTCGAAGAAGCGGCGGTCTTCGATGGCAAGCACGGCGTGGACAAGATTCTGCGGGATTTCGTCATAGGTGACGAGGCGGCGCTTGGTGCGGTTGGCGTCTTCGCTGAGACCGGTGATGAGGACGGGTTCGAGTTCGTAACTGGCGAGCGCCTGGCCGTGGTCGTCGGTGATCGAGTCGACGACGCCATCGTCAACGTGGATGGTGGCGCTGTCCTGCGCGTGATAGGACTGCGGGCCGGGAAAAACGATGATGCCGCCGTCGCTCTCCTGGTAGGTGCCCATGGGCGCGTCTTTTTGCGTGCCGTGGAGGTTGTAACCGGCCTGGCGAAGTTCTTCAGCGATGAGGCGGACGGTGAGCTTCTGGCCGGGGCGGACTTCGCGCGGCTCGGCGTAGATCTTGGCGGTGTTTTTGAACAGCGGCTGCTTGAGGCGCTCGTCGACAATGTGCTGGTACTTTACGTAGAAATAGCCGCCCACGGTGAGGACCAGGGCAGCCACTGCGGCAACGAGGATGAGGCCGATACGAATGACGAGCGAAGCCCAACTGTGGGAGCGGGTGGGCATTCGAAATTTGATTTTCAGGGCCATAAAAGCAGCTATCGGCTATCACCTTCAGCCATCAGCTTATTTCACTTGGGATGCCCGGCAGTTCGCCATCAGCCGGCTGAACGCTGATAGCTATTGGCTGAGAGCTACGCCGTCGCTTCCTCCAGTAAGGTTTCTTCCGCGACGCGGGCCTTGACCTGGGCGAGCGCGTCGGCGAGAGCCACGTCGATGCTCTGGCCGGTGGCCCGGGTAACCAGTTCCACCTGGCCTTGCGCGGCCTTCTTGCCTACATTGATGCGAAATGGAATGCCGACCAGATCCGCGTCCTTGAATTTGACGCCGGCGCGCTCGTCGCGGTCATCCAGGAGCACGTCGAGTCCGCCGGCTTCGAGCTCGGCGGCCAGCGTCTCGCCGGTGGCTTCGAGAGCCGGGTCGGCCATGTTGGTGACCGTGACCACCACCGTAAACGGCGCGATGGAGGCAGGGAGCCAGAAGCCGTTGGCGTCGTTGGACTGCTCGACGGCGGCGGTGAGGATGCGCTCGATGCCGATGCCGTAGCTGCCCATGATGGGGGTGACTTCCTTGCCGTTGGGGTCGATCGACGCGCAGCGCCCATCGATTCTGAATACTTGTAGCCGAGCTTGAAGATGTGGCCCACTTCAACGGCTTTGCCGACCACCAGCTTGCCCCCACATGAATCGACGGGGCACGACTCGCCTTCGTTCACGCTGCGGATGTCGGCGGAGAGGGTCCACTTGAAGTCGCGCCCGGGGACCACGTTGCGCAGGTGGTAGTCGAGCTTGTTGGCGCCGCAGACCATGTTCTTGCGGCCTTCGAGCGACTTGTCGACGATGACGGTAAGGCCGTCGGCGAGAGGCGTGTCGTTGTGCGACAGGCCAATCGGACCGAGGTAGCCGGCGGGGCCGTTGAAGAACACCTCTAGCTCGGCGGCCTGCATGGTGCGGAGTTCTGCGGCGCCCAGAGCGCCGAGCAGCTTGGTTTCGTTTACCTGGTGGTCGCCGCGCAGGAAGGTTGCCACGCCGTGCCATGAGTCCGGTTGGCCTTTGGCGCCCCGCTTGAGAGCCATGTAGGCGACGCACTTGATGTCGGAGGCCGGGGAGATCTTGAAGAAGGCAGCGACGTCGGCGATAGCGGCGCAGCCCGGGGTGTGGACGAGTTCCGGTCCGCCGTCGCCGGTGGGCGCCATTTCCTCGACCGGATCGAGGCGCGAGGTGGCCTTCTCCAGGTTGGCGGCGTACCCGCATACTGGGGCAGCTGGCGATCAGGTCTTCGCCGGCGTCGGTGTAGACCATGAACTCCTGCGACTGCGAGCCGCCCATGGCGCCGGAGTCGGCTTCGACGGCAACGAATTTCAGGCCGCAGCGAGTGAAGATGGTGCGGTAGACCCGTCGTGCAGGTCGAAGCTCTGGTCGAGGCCGGCCGGATCGATGTCGAACGAGTAGCTGTCCTTCATGATGAACTGGCGCACGCGCAGCAGGCCGGCCTTGGGACGCGGCTCGTCGCGGAACTTGGTCTGGATCTGGTACCAGATCTGCGGCAACTGCTTGTAGCTGCGCAGCTCGCTGCGGGCGATGGTGGTCATGATCTCTTCGTGGGTCATGCCCAGGCAGAGCTCGGCGCCCTTGCGGTCCTTCAGGCGGAACATGTTGTCGCCCATGCCGGTCCAGCGGCCGCTCTCGACCCACGGCTCCTTGGGCAGGATGCCGGGCAGGAGGAACTCCTGTCCGATCTTGTCCATCTCTTCGCGGACGATGGCGATCACCTTGTTGAGCGACCGCTGGCCGAGGAAGAGGTAGTTGTAAATTCCGGCGCCGAGCTGGCGGATGTAGCCGGCACGGATCAGGAACTTGTGGCTGGCCACTTCGGCGTCTGCCGGGGCCTCGCGAAGGGTGGGAATGAACAGTTTGGACCAGCGATGCATAGAGATAGCTTGACGTGCTTTCCCGTCCACAACCCGGACGCAAAGGGATGAAGAGACGTTTACCATTCTAAATCTTGGTGCTTGCTGGGTCGTGTTTTCCCCCATGCTCGAGGAAATGCAAGCGATGGGCCAACGGACGGCTCACTGAAAACAAAGAAGCTATTTTCCGGGCGGGAACGATCCGGCGTGTCAGCTGTGACACGTGGTGTGGAAGCCATGACACGGGATGCCCACATCTCGATTTTGAGATGTGGGAAAGGCACCTTAGCGGTCCATCCCGGAGACCTTGATGATGAAGCGCTCGAAGAGGCGCCGTGGCAGGATGCGGCGCATCATCAGGCCGAGGTGGGCGTCTTTGCCGATAAGGTAGCGCAGACGCGGGCGCGGGTTTTCGAGGATGCCGGCGATGATATCGACGACCACCTGGGGATCGGCGCGATGGACCTTGTGCTCTACGAAACCAAGCCAGCGGGCCGCGCGCGCGGCGTTAGGCGATGCCGGGTCGAGGAGGCCGGCGGAGGGCCGGGCATTGCGGTGCCAGATATCGGTGTCGAAGGAGCCGGGCTCGACGAGTACCACCTGGATACCCAGCGGCTTCATTTCGAAGCGCAGCGCCTCGGTCCAGCCTTCAAGGGCGAATTTCGAAGCCGAATAGCTGCCCAGGCCGGGGAAAGCCATGCGTCCGGAGACGGACGAGATCATGAGGATGTGGCCGAAGCCCTGTCGGCGAAGCAGGGGCAGAAACGCGCGGGTGACGGACGCGGCCCCGAAGAAGTTGGTATCGAGCTGGTGGCGGAGCTCGGCGTCGGTGGTGTCCTCGGCAAAACCGGGAAGAGCGAACCCCGCATTGTTGATGATGGCGTGAAGAGGGCGATCGGCGAGGGAAGCTGCGAACGAGGCGATCTGGTCAGGGCTGGTGACGTCGAGGGGGTGGAATTCGACGCGATCGAAAACACCGGCGCCGCGGGCGGCGGTTTCCAGGCGGTCGCGTCGCGCGAGGTCGCGCATGGTGGCGAGCACGCGCCAGCCGCGGCGGGCGAGCGTGACTGTAGTAAGCAGGCCGAAGCCGCTGGAGGCGCCCGTGATGAGGACGGTGCGATTAGAATTCATACCGTCGCTTCAATTCCATTTTCCAATCGGGTGTTCAAGTGGACGCCAGGTATTCCCGGGGAGAAGACGGATGGCAGATCTCCGCACCGCACGGCAAGCGAAACGTATCGGGCGATGGCTGATGAAGTGGGGCTCGATCCTTTTCGCATGTGGCGCAGGCGTCATTCTTTTGGGATTTGCCGCCGCTCGGTACGCATCATACAGCTATACATCCTGGCAGCGCCTTGCCGTTTTGGGAGGAGTGGCCGTTCTCCTTTACCTTGGCTTCCTTCCCACGCTGGTAGGCGCCGTTTTGTGGATCACCGGCCGGGTGAGTGAGAAAAAGTTGAATTCACAAATCAAGTCTCGATAGGAAGCCTGTCTGACCACCCGCTAAATCAACTCCACACCCCACAAGTCATGCAGATGCACCACGCCTTCCACGCGATTGTCACCATCGACCACGATCAGCGAGGTGATCTTGCGCTCTTCGAGAACAGACAAGGCGCGGGCGGCGAGTTCATTGGAAGTGATGGTTCTCGGGGCCGGGTTCATGGCTTCGCCCGCGGTGCGGGTGAGCGCGGCCCCGCCTTCGCGCTCGAGCAACCGCCGCAGGTCGCCATCGCTGATCACGCCGCAGAGGCGACCATCTTGCTGCACGGTGGTCATGCCCAGCTTTTTCGAAGACATCTCATAGATCACGTCACTCATGGGCGTCGAGAGAGCCACGGCGGGAACCTCTTCCCCGGTGTGCATCAGGTCGCGGACCTTGGCCAGTTGCTTGCCCAGCTTGCCGCCGGGATGCAGTTCGGCGAAATCCTCAGCGCGGAAGCCCTTGCGCAGGCTGACTGCAACAGCGAGGGCGTCGCCGAGGGCGAGCATCGCGGTGGTAGACGCGGTGGGGGCGAGATTCAGACTGCAGGCTTCGCGTTCCACGCTGCAATCGAGGCAGACGTCGCTGGCCTGGGCGAGCGTTGAGACGAGATTGCAGCAGAAGCTGATGAGGGCATCGCCTTTGCGTTTGAGGGTGGCCAGCAGGCGGAGAATCTCTTCGGTTTCACCGCTGGCCGAGAGAGCGATGACCACGTCGCCGGGCATCAGCACGCCCAGGTCGCCATGAACCGCTTCGGCGGGATGCAGGAACAGGGCCGGCGACCCCGTGGAACTGAGGGTGGCAGCAATCTTCTGGGCGACGATGCCGCTTTTGCCCATGCCCGTGACGACGATGCGGCCGTTCGATTCGCCGCAGCGCAGGATGAATTCAACCGCGCGGTTGAAGCCGGCCTCCATCGGACCTTCAAGCCGGCAGGCCAAGGTCTCCAGGGCGGCCGCCTCGGTACGCACCAACGCCGCCGGCTGCAGGCAGTCGCGATGCGACGGGTCTTCTTCGCTGATGGGATTCATCGGTTCTGATGGTAACAGGGGTCAGGGATCAGGGGTCAGGGATGCCGGGCGCGATGCCAGGCGTTTTATAACGCGGGCGGGCCTCGTAAAATCAAATGCAGGAGAGGTCGGACGAGAGTGAAACGCAACACGGTGGTCCTGGGCTTGGTTTTGGTGATCCTGGCGGTCTTCGCCTGGGCGGGCTGGGCCAATTATGAATACCGCAAGCAGGCTGCCGAGAAACAGCTGGCGAGTGCCGCGACTGCCGAGCTGGTGCCCAGCGCCGGGGATCCGCAGGCGACGCTCACGCCCATGGTCGGCAAACCGGCTCCCCCGTTCTCGCTCGAGAATCTGGCGGGAAAGAAGGTCTCCCTTGACGATTACAAGGGCAAGGCGGTGCTGATTAATTTCTGGGCCACCTGGTGCGGGCCATGCAAGGTGGAAACGCCCTGGCTGGTGGAGTTGCGCAACCAATATGCGCCTAAGGGGTTTGAGATCCTGGGGATCTCGGCCGAGGGCGACGACCTGGCGCCCGGGGATAAGGAAGGATGGGCGCACGACAAGGCCGCCATCGGCGACTTCGTGCAGCGAATGCACATGCCGTACCCGGTGCTGATCGACGGGGACTCGCTCGCCAAGCCTTACGGCGGGCTGGATGCCATGCCGACGTCGTTCTTCGTGGACCGGACCGGCAAGGTGGTGGCGGCGACCATGGGGATCACTTCGAAGAGCGATATCGAAGCGAATATTCAAAAGGCGCTCCAAAGCGGCTCGTAGGGATTTGGGATTAGGGGATGGGAAGCGTGCGCAGCATGGGAACAGTTTTGGCGTTGATGCTCGTTGGTCTGACGGGCCTTGGGCAGGTTCAGGAAACCGAGAAGGCAGGGCGGACCGGCGCCAAGGCGGAGGCCGTGCAGTATCTCTATCCTGAACAGCTGAGTGTGCCCGCGGGAAAGTCAACGGCGGTTGCTTTGCACTTCCGCATCAAACAGGGTTTGCATATCAACGCGCACCAGCCGAAGGACGAGTACCTCATACCCACCGTGCTGTCGATTCCGGAATCGTCGGGCGTGCGGCTGGAGTCAGCCAGCTATCCGGCGGGAACGGAATTCGTGCTGCCCGTCGATCCTTCCACGAAGCTGATCGTCTACACCGGCGAGTTCGCGATCGAGGCACGGATCGTGGCCCGGCCGGGCGACCACATGGTGGAAGCGAAGCTCCGCTACCAGGCGTGCGACAACGACGCCTGCCTGCCGCCGAAAACCATCACGGTGCCGATCGACGTGGTGGGGAAATAGCTGCCGGCTTTCAGCTTTCCGCTACAAAGGCTTCGCGAGTTCGGCTTCGATGGCGGTGATCAGCGCCTCGTCGGCCGGTTTGGTGTCGGGAGCAAAGCGGGCGACGACTTCTCCAGAGCGGCTTACCAGGAACTTCTCAAAATTCCAGAGCAATTCCGGCTCGCCGTTCGGAGAGATGCCGTATTTTTTGAGATCCTCGGCGAATGGAACCGGGCCGGTACTGATGGCCTTCGGCTGCAAGTGGATCAGCAGAGAATAGAGCGGGTGCTTGTCCGCGCCCACCACCGTGATCTTGTCGTACATCGGAAAATCCACGCCGAAATTGGTGGTGCAGAACGACTGGATCTCCTCGCTCGTGCCGGGCTCCTGGCCGGCGAAGTCGTTGGCGGGAAAGCCGGCAACGACGAAACCCTGATCGCGGTACTTGCGGTAGAGGGCTTCGAGGCCTTCGTACTGCGGAGTCAGGCCGCATTTTGAGGCTACGTTGACGACCAGGACGACTTTGCCTTTATGCTCGGCCAGCGAGGCGGGCATGCCGGTGATCTTGCGGACTGGGACATCGTAGATGGATGAGGTCATTTTGTTCTCCTGAAGTTCAGGCGCGCGGCCAGACGATAAAGACGATCCGATGAGTTCGCGGGTTGTTGGCGCATAGGCGAGGTTGGCGGTTCGGGGTTTCTGTTCAGCGAGTCAACGGCGCTTTGCGCGAAGCGAGTCGGCAAGTCGGCGATCAGGCAGTCAACAATTGCTTCGCGATTTTGATGTACAGGTCGATGGCTTCGAAGAGCTCTTTTTTCGATAGTTTTTCGTACGGTGTGTGGGCGACGTGGATATTGCCGGGGCCCAGAAGGAGGGGCTCGCCCCAGTTGGTGAGCTTGGGAATGTCGGTGGTGAACTTGGCGACCATGGTGGGCAGTCCCGGGACGGCGCGGAGGCGGACAAAGGGAATCTCGAGGGTGAAATCGACGTCGGCCAGCCCTGCGGCGGCTTCGAGGATGGCGGCGCGGATGGGAGCAGAGTCGCCCACGAGGCGCACCAGCACTTGGGCTTCGGCGGTGTCGGCGATGACGTTGGGGGCGCGGCCGCCGTGAATCAGGCCGATGTTCAGGGTGGATGGACCGACGTCTTCGGTAACCGGCAACTCCATTTCCAGCAGGCGGGCCAGGACGCGCACCAGTTTGTGGATGGCGCTGTCGCCGAGTTCGGGGTAGGCCGAGTGGGCCATCTTTCCGGTGGCGCGAAACACCGTGCGCAGCGCGCCTTTGGAGGCCACAGCGAGGCGATTGTCGGTAGGCTCGCCATTGACCAGGAAACGGCTGCCCTTGGGAGATTCGTTGGCCAGCATGGCGCCGGCCGAATCGCGCTCTTCTCCTGAAACGAACAACAGGGCAATCCGATGGCCTGCGGTCCGCAGGACCTCGGCGGCCGCGCACTGGGCGGCGATGATGCCCTTGGCGTCCGACACCCCACGGCCGTACATGAAATCGTCGTCTTCGCGGAAGGGAAGGTGCGGCGGAACCGTATCGATATGAGTGGAAAAGACCAGATCGGGAGTCTCTGCTTCCCTTCCCGCATAGACGTTCCACCGCTCCCCGCCGGTGGAGCTTTCGAGAGGCTGGGGAACGGGCGTTTTTTCCACATTCCATCCTCTGCCCGCCAGGAAGGCTGCGAGAAAATCTCCTGCCGCTCCTTCGTGATACGTGGTGGATTCGATGTCCACCAGTTCACGCGTAAGTTGAATGGGATCCAGGGGCGCGAGATCGGCCATATGGTGCCAGCATAACGTATCAGCTTTCAGTGATCGGCTTTGAGCGTCAGTCGAGCCGTCCGCTCGCTGAGACGTGAATAGCTAGGTCAATTTCAGCCAGAGGGGTAAAATACATGGTGGAATGATCACCGCGACAACCAGGTCTTCCCTATCTGCCCCCCGGGCCCGGCGTGTGCGCAGTATTGAGCTGCACGGACCGGCAGGGCGGCTGGAGGCGGTGCTAAATGAAGGCTCTCCTGACGCTGCATGCGCCGCCGTGGTTTGCCATCCTCATCCGTGGAGGTTGCTCGCGAGCCATGGCAATTTCATTATTGGTTGGCTGGTTGGCTACTCGAGCTTCCTCGGACCGGTCGCCGCCGGCGCAGATTGCCGACTACTTCGTCCTCCGCAAGACGAACCTCGTCTCGATGATCTGTACGCGCGCGAAGGAGTATATGAATATCTACGCGGTGTGAACTTGCGGGCCATTTTCGCGCTGGCAGCTGGAGTCGGGCTGGCGCTAATTGGTCTTGTCGTCAAGCCCCTCGCCTCGGAAGGACATGCGGCCATTCTGCGCCTGATCGCGGGCTTTTTGTTTGCTTGCTATAACTATGCGTGGTTTGTTGGCTTCATCGTGTCCTTCGTCGTCTATCTTGCGCTGATGGGTCCCCTCGATTCCTCCCGGCCGCGACCGATGTGATCTGGGCTCCCAGGCGCCGCACGGAGATACCTCGGAATCCTGTGGTTCATGAACGGATTTCACGCCGCAGGCGACTTTTCGCGTGAGCATCGACGAGCGGCGGCACGCTCCATCCGCGAACTCGTCGAGACCCGCCGTAAAGGTTATTCAACCCAGTCGGCGATGAATATATTGGTTTCGTGTGGGGCCCGGCCGTTGCGGTTCGAAGCCCAGACGAGGCGCGTACCGTCGGAGGAGAACATCGGGAACGCATCGAAGCCGGGATAAAAGGTGATCCGGTCAAGCCCGGTGCCGTCCTCGTTGATGATGTACAGGTCAAAGCCGGCTGGGTCCTTGGTGTTACCCGCGTTCGAGGCAAAGATGATCCGCTTGCCGTCAGGCAGCCAGTACGGCCCGAAATTCGCGGCGCCGTTGTGTGTTACTTGATGCTTTGCCGACCCGTCTGCATTCATCACCCAGATCTCGAGGTTTCCCGGGCGGATCAGCCCGCGTGCGCGAGCAGGTCCTTGTAGTCCCTGATCTGCTGGGGCGTCTCGGGATGCTCAGCGCGGTAGACGATCTTCTTGCCATCGTAAGACCAGAACGGCCCGCCGTCGTAGCCCAGCTCATGCGTCAGTTGTTTCACGTGTCGTCCGTCCGCGTCCATGGTGAAGATGTCGAGATCCCCGTTGCGCGAGGATGTGAACACAATGTGCTTCCCGTCCCGGGTGATCGTGGACTCGGCATTGTAGCCGGGCGCCGTCGAAAGCGGACGTATGTCGCTGCCGTCGGGTTTGGCCGTGTAAATTGTGTACGTGTCGTATATCGGCCAGACGTAGCCTTGCGAGTAGTCGGGCGGCGGTGGACAAGCAGGATTCGCGGCGAACGTGGACGAGTAAAGGACGCGCTCTCTTGCGGGAAAGAAATAACTGCACGTCGTGCGGCCCGTGCCGTTGCTGATCATCCTCGGCGTCTCGGGCACTCCATCACGCGTATCGGCCGGTATGGTGTAGATCTGATCGCAGGCGACGTTCGGGCCGACGGGCTGGTATGTACGCGGGTCGTAGAACTGGCCTTGATGCTGGAAGCTCAGATACTTGTCGTCGGTCGAGAAGTAGGCCTCGGCGCTCTGCCCGCCGAAAGTTAGCTGGCGTATGTTCGCGAGGTGCTTTTCGCCGGGAAATGCAAGTCCGGGCGCCCCGCCGTTCTCGATTCCGACGGCGCAGCCTCCTTGGTGCGGAACGGATGGGCGAGCGACAGGATGTTCGCCGCAAGTAAAAGCAGCGCGACGAGTGGCCAGAACGGGTGTTCCCGCATGGTTGCCTTTCTCGTTTACCTAGGCCCGGGGTTCTGCGCTCCTGCGAGACAGGGATCCTCTGCTCGGGAAACCGGCTGGAGCGGAAAAAGATAGATTGTCACCGCCGCTGCTCGAGCTTCACGGAAACCTTCAAGGACCGGCCGTCGCGGAGCACGGTTACTTCCACGATCTCACCAACCTTGCTACGGCGAAGCGCGTCGGTGAAATCGTACAAGTTCAGGATGGGCTTGTCACCGAATTGTACGAGCACATCGCCGGCTTTGAGCCCGGCCTTCGCGGCGGGTGATCCGGGTCGCACGTCGCTGAAGCGCACGCCGTGTTCCGCTTGTCCGAAGTCCGGGATCGAGCCGAAGTACGGACCATAGCCGCGCCCGCCACCTGTGTCGCCCGCCGGCGGATTCTCATTCTCGACCACGGTGACGAACGCTGGCCGCTCCGTCGCTTCATCGAGTCCGAGAATGACCTCGGCAATCAGGCTGAGCAGCCGTGCTGCGTCGGGCGCGTTGATCTTCTCCCAGGTATCCGACGGTTTATGGTAGTCCGCATGGAGACCCGAGAAAAAGAAAAGCACGGGTATCTTCTTTGACGACGAACGACGTGTGATCACTCGACGCGTAGCCGCCCGCCGAGGATTCGATGTGAAAATCGGAGTGTCGCCGCGCCTCGGCGAGCACGGCCTGAAATGTCGAGCCGGTCCCGACTCCGCCGATGTATACCGTTTCGTCCTTGATCCGGCCGATCATGTCCATGTTCAGCATCGCGATCGCTTTGGCGAGTGGCCGCGTGGGTTCTCTCACCCAGTCGGACGAACCGAGCAGGCCGAGCTCCTCGCCCGCGAACGACGCGAACAAGATTCCGCGCCGGAGCTGGCCCTTGAGCGGCGCGAACAACCGCGCCAGTTCGAGAACGCCGGCGGTGCCGGAGGCATTGTCATCCGCGCCGGGATGAATTTGGCCGATCAGGGACGGCGCGAGCGAATCGTAGTTGCCATAGCCGAGGTGATCGTAGTGCGCACCGATTATGAGGTACTCATCAGACTTACCCGGAATGAAGGCCAGGACGTTGTTCACGGTCGCGCGGGTCGTTTCGATGTTGACATTGATGCTGAGATTGAGCGTGTCCGGAAAGGCGAACGATGCGGGCTGTGTCGAGGCGTTAATCTGACGAACGTCGGCGAGCGATTTACCCGCCGCCGCGAACCACGCCTGGGCGACGTTGTTTTTCGCCTGCAAAAGAACCACCCCGACATTTTCCGGACCGCTGACGCTGCCGAAGCGCGTTCTGGACGGCAACCTGGTCGCCAAGGTGGCCGCCCGGGTGCCGCGCCGAACTTGGTGGTCTGTGTCCCTGCCCGCCAGGGGGCATCGGCGAGCGGCCGCGCGAGCCGACGCGACGGAACATCGGTTCTGGGCCCGGCCAGGCAGCGGGGCCGGCAGCCAGCTGGCCGCGCAGTTAGGCGGATCCCCGGCTGGGGCGCCGGGCAGGGCTCAGGCATTGCGCGATGCGGAGTAGTGGCTTGCCGCCGGGGTGCGTGCCAGCTGCAGTAGCTCGTCGACGGACCAGTGGTCGCTGGCGTGCCGGCCGTATTTGGCGGCCCGAAGCCGTCCGTCTGGCTCGATGAGGAAGTCCGCGGGCAGGCCGAGGGCGGTGTCCCCGTGCCGGGGGGCAGGCGAGCCGCCGGCGCGGATGCCCCGCAGGATGATGGGGTAGACCCGCGGATTCAGCGGTGCGGTCCAGGCCTTCGGGTGCAGCACCGCCCGCGGTGAGGCGGTCACGCCGAATTCGCCGTATAGCTTCCTGCCGGGATCGGCGACCGCGGCGAACGGAAGCTGGCCCTGGTAGGGCAGCATGTCCGCGGCGGCGGAGTGAAACACTACGATCTCCTGGATTCCCGCGGCGGCGATTTCATCGTGGCGGCGGGCCATCGAGTGCAGGTGCAGGTTGCAGATGGGACAGCCGGCGTAGCGCCGGAACTGCAGGTGGGTGAGGATGCCGGGAGCCGGCAGGAGGATGCGCTCGGATTGGATCGTCGTCAGTTCGCGGGCGGTGATGATGTCGCCCGGCGCGATGCGGCCTGCGCTGCTGGGGCTGTCGGAGGTGCGCTTCTTGGTCATTGTGTCCTGCCTTCGTCTGGGCCTTTGCATCCTGGGAGCACGTGGCGGCCCGGAGTGTGACACCGGCCCCCCGCCGGTGTCACACTCCAGGGCTCGTGGTGCTCTCCGCTCTGGAAGCCGCGCCCGCGGCCTGAGGAGGAATGCGCGATGTCCGATATCCCGGCCGGAGAACCGGGGGCAGACCCGGCGCACACGGCGACGCAGGTCTTCGTCGATCACCGCGAGCTGCTGTTCTCCGTCGTCTACAACATGCTGGGCAGCGTCGCCGACACCGAGGACGTGCTGCAGGAAACCTGGCTGGCATGGGTAGCCCGGACGCAGGCGGCCTCTGGCGAGCAGATCACCAGCCCGCGCGCCTACCTGGTGCGGATCGCGGTCAACCGCGCGCTGGCCCGTCAGGCGAGCATCCGCCGCCGCCGGGAGGACTACACCGGCCCCTGGCTACCCGAGCCGCTCATCACCGAGGACCAGGCGGGCGACAGCGCCGAGACAGTAGTGCGGGCCGAATCAGTGTCCATAGCGCTGCTGGTAGTGCTGGAAACCCTCACCCCACTGGAACGCGCGGTATTCGTGCTGCACGAAGTGTTCGGCTACGCGCACACCGAGATCGCCGGCATCCTGGACCGCAGCCCGTCCGCGATCCGCCAGCTCGCCCACCGCGCACGCGAGCACGTGCACGCCCGGCGTCCTCGCTACCGGACCGATCCGCAGGTCCGCCAGCGGGTCACCGAACGGTTCCTCGCCGCCGTCATGGGCGGTGACCTCAATGCCCTCATGCAGGCCCTGGCCCCGGACGTGATCGTGTGGGCCGATGGCGGCGGCATGGCACGCGCGGCGGGCACCCACCCGGTACACGGCCGGGACAAGGTCGCCCGCCTCATCATCGGCGACGCCTTCCGGCACCACATCCCCGATCTCAGCATCCGCTACCGCCGCGTTAACGGCGAACCCGCAGCGCTGCTGCTGTCGGGCACCACCCCCTACATGCTCATATCCCTCGACCTCATCCCCGACGGCGACCAGGTACGCGGCATATACGTCATCACCAACCCCGACAAGCTGTCCCGCCTCGGCTGAGCGCCGAAGATGCACACGCGCTACCGATCACGGCCCCTATGGGGGAAGCGCTAGCCGGCAGGGGGCTTCTGCATCGCCGACGAACGCTTACGCTCCGTGACAGTCTCTGCCTGACCTGAGGACTGTCACCCGACGGTCCCGATGGCCACCATGTTCACGGAGCTGTCGCCGCCGGTGAGAGGATTCCGGTCACCGTCCTGTTCAAGATGCATGACGCCGCGTGGTCATATTGGATGGCGGGTAACGCCAAGACGCCGCCGCCAGCGCTGCGGGGAACTGTCGCACCCAGAAGGTGCGCACCCAGACACGCCACCACGACGAATCCAGGCACGAAACCCCAGCTCACAGCGATATAGAACCCGCCAGCGTCCTATTCGCCAGATCATGCTGAATGCCGGAGGCTAGGTACGAGGAACTCAGCGCCCATAGTGGGTAGCGAGCCTTTCGATGGTGTGAAGTTCCTGGTCGATTTTCGCGAGGGCGGCACGGCGGTAGTGTGACCCGCTTCGGCCGGGCACTGCGGTCTGCGCGCGCCGGTGTTCAAGATGGGCAAGCAGGGTCTCGCTGTCCAGGCGGCGGGCGGCGAAGGCAATAACGACTGTTGCCGATTGCATCAGGCACCAGCCTGGCCGGAGCCTGGCGTCCATCGCTTCCTCGCGGCCAGCGGTGTCCTGCACCAGCAGGCGCAGGAACTCGCCGGACTGCTCGATGACACGCACGTGGGCGACACCGGGTTCGTAGCGGGGGGTGGCGTGTTCCATGTCCGCGATGACCCCCCATACAGCGTCGAAGGGGGCGGCGATGCGGCGCTGCCGGACAGCGGCGCCGGGCAAGGCGGCCGCGAGAATGGCGAGGCGGTCGATCGGGTCGATATCGTCCAGCGCCACGGGATCGTTCACGATTCCCACACCTCCCGGAACGCGGCCCGGGCTCGATGCAACCGGGATTTCACGGTTCCTGCCGGGATCCCCAAAGTGGTGGCGATCTCTTGTTCGCTGAGGCCTTCGCGGGTACGCAAGACCAGCACGACGCGCTGGGAGACCGGCAGGCGCGCCAGGGCATCATCGATGTCCACTAGCCCTTCGGGAGAGGAGGCGTGGCGGCCCATGAGCGTTCCCTCCGCGGCGACCTCCAGGTCATGCTGGCGGGCGAGGCGGATCGCCGTCCGGACGGTGACCGACCGTACCCAGGTCATGATCGCCTCCGGGGCGCGCAGCGAAGGAAGGCCCCGGAAGATGGCCAGCAGGGCCTCCTGTGCCGCATCATCGGCCGCCGCCGGGGCGATCCGTGCGCACAACCGGCGGACATACGGGGCCAGGTCGTCGAGAAGCTGGTCCAGCGCGAGCGCGTCCCCCTGCTGGGCAGCCGCGACCTTGTCCGGGTCCACGACAGGAAGGTTAGCCGGAACCTTCCAGAGGTTCCCCGCCACTTTCCGGCTAGGAGGACACCACGCAGAGGGGCCTGTCTTGTGAAACCAGACCTGACAATCGTCGGCGCGGGCCTGACCGGGCTCACCGCCGCGATCGAGGCAGCCGAGCGCGGCTGGCGGGTGACCGTCGCCGAGGCACATTCCCGGCCAGGCGGGCGAGCACGCTCGCTGGCAGCTCCCTTCCGGGCCAACACCGGCCCCCACGCAATCTACGTGGACGGGCCATGGTGGGCGTGGCTGGAGCGCCGCGGCCTCACACCGCCCATCGTGGAGGCGCCGCGCGATGCCAGCCTCGTCCGGGCCGCAGGCCGGCTCGGCCCGTGGCCAGCCGAGCTCAGCGGGGCCATCGCCGCGCTGCCCGCCGAGGCGCCGGCGGAGGAATCGTTCCGCGCATGGCTGCTCCGGCACGTCGACGCGAAGACGGCTGAGGCAATCGTCGGAGTGGTTTTCATCCCCACCTTCGACCACGACCCCGGGCGGCTTTCGGCCGCGTTCGCCCGCCAGCGCCTTCGCCGGGCGCTAGGCGGCGGCGCCCGCTACGTGGCCGGCGGGTGGTCCACCCTGGTCGGTCTTCTTGCCGAGCGAGCTGCCAGCCTCGGCGCGCAGATACGCACCCAGACACGGGTACCCGCCCTGCCCGCGGGCCCGACGATCCTGGCCACCAGCCTGGCCACGGCGCGCCAGCTGACCGGCGACAGATCGCTTGCCTGGCCCAGCGCCCGCGTGGCAACGTTCGACCTGGGCTTGCGGGCCGACGGCGGCCCGGGCTGGTTCCGGGTCATGGACCTGGATGACCGGATCTACGCCGCCCGCTACAGCCTCGCCGACCCCACCTTGGCCCCGCCCGGGCACGAACTCATCCAGATCGCCGCCGCATGCGCCCCAGACGAGCGGAAAACCGACGCCGAACGCCGCGTGCAGCGTCTTCTTGACCAGTCCTGGCCCGGCTGGCGCGCCGCGGTGCAGTGGCACCGCAGCTCCGTGCGCACCCACTGCACCGGGGCCATAGACCTGCCCGGGACAACATGGCACGACCGCCCAGCCGTCAGCCGCGGCAACACCCTCACCGTGGCCACAGACCAGTCCGCCGCGCCCGGACTGCTCGCCGAGGTCGGAATCGCCGCTGCACAACTCGCCATCCAGCAGCTCGGCCATCATGGGCCTGGATACCCCGGCAGAGGGGACGTCACCGTGAACGGCCGCCATGTCCATGACATGTCCTGGCCCCTCCATGAGGTCGGCACCCGCCTGGAGTCCCGGTCCATCCATCCCGGGCGAAGCGCCCGCGCGCACCCTGCAGATGCTGGCCCAGACGAACAGCATCCCGCGAGCCCGGGTCGGCGAGGTGCTGGAGATGACCGGGCTCACCTCCGTCAGCCGCCGCCAGGCCGGGACGTTTCCCCTGGCGATGACCCAGCGCCTCGGCATGGCCGCCGCCCTGCTCGGCGACCCGGAGGTTCTCCTTTTCGACGAGCCGGTCAATGGGCTAGACCCGGACGGTGTCCGCTGGGTCCGCAACCTGCTCAAGGGCCTGGCGCGCGAAGGCTGGACGGTCTTCGTCTTCAGCCACCTCATGGCCGAGATGGCCCTCACGCCGATGAGGTCATCATCATCAGCGCCGGTCGGCGGGATCCATCCCGGCAAGATCCGCCCGTCGGCGCTGCAGGCCGCGCCTGCGCAGCAGCGCGGCGACAAGCACTCATTTGCCCTGAAGTCTTCGCGCCACGGAGGGCCCGTAATGAACAGCCAAGCTCTCGGCGATCCGCTTGCCTTCATGTCATTCCCCGAACGCCGCAGGTGGCGCCATGTCGAGCGCCGTGCTGTGCGCGAGCACAACGCCCAGCAATTGACAACGTTGCGGATCCTGGCCGCCACCGGAGGCGCGCTGACCAGCCTGATCTACCCGGACTCCGGCGGGTACGCCACCTCGGCCGAATTCATGATCGCCGGTACGCGGATCCGGGCCGGATGCGTGCACCGTCCCACGCTCAGCGCCTTGACCCAGGCCCTCGGCTGCATGCCAACGGTCGCGCTGCTGACGGCCAGCCGCTACGGACCTTACTGGGTGCTGACCTTCGAATTGGCAACCGCGCCGCTAGTGGTCCTAGTCGACAAGCTGTCCATCCTCCCCGACCGACACGGCGGTTCGGCCCCGCTCGCCGCACCGGCGGCGCCCGTCGACGGCCGATACCGATCTACCCGGTTCCGCCGGCAGCTCCCGCGCTTGCTCGTGCGGGGCCGCGCCGCCGGGCGGCCGGGCGGTCAGGGCGCCCCAGAACTGCGGCCACAGCGTGGCCAGAACCAGCACCGGGGCCCGGGCTGGGTCGCGCAGCAGCTCTCGCAGCCCGGCGGCGACCCGCTCGCCCAGCCCGCCGTCCAGCACATCCAGGTAGAACTGAGCCTCGTTCAGCCACACCACTGTGCGCGGCCCGATCCGCGGCAGCTCGTCCAGCGTGGCTTCGGGGCGGGTCGGGTCGATCGGATGCCATAGCCGCCATGGCCCGGGCTGGGCTCGCAGCAGGTGCAGCGTTTCCCAGCAGGCCCGGGTCTTGCCGGTAGAGGAGCCGCCGACCAGGACCGCGATCTGGCTGCAGCCCTGCGCGGCCCCCGTAACGATCCGGGCGAGTGCCGCATCGTGTTCCCGCAGCAGGTAAGGCGGAAGGTCCGGCAGCCCAGCCTGCTCCTGATCCGGCAGGGCCTGCCGTGCACTTCCAGCGCGAACGGGTCAGTGACTTCGCCCAGCGGCACGCCCGCGGGAGTGGCCATCCGGACCGCTATCCACAGGTCGCGGGCCCGCCCGGCCGCATCACCAGGGTCCCAGCGGGCAGCCCGGGCCAGCACGATAGCCACCGCCGCCACGTCAGCCTGCGAAGCCGGCATCCCCGGGCCGCCGATGATCCGCGCGATCGTATCCCGGCCAGGCGCCCCGGCCAGCTCGTCATCGGCGGCGACCACCGCGGTGATCTCGTCCAGCGTCGGCGTCCCGGCCGCCAGGTACAGCTCATAAATCAGGGCCTTGAGGTCAGCCAGCGGGCCAGGCGACACCCTCGGCCGGCTGATCACCCGCGGCCGCCGCGCCCCGCTGCCCGTCCCGTCGCCACTCATAGCACTCAGCATTATCCCCGCCCCCGCCCAGACAGGGCCTGACAAGCGCAAACCAGCAGGCCCCGCAGCCGCTCATCGCAACTCAGACGCCCGGTCCCGGCACGACCCAGGGTTGGAAGCACGCCGGCCGGCGCCCTATCCGCCCTCATCAAGGAGGCACGCGATGACCACCACCCCTGCTACGCGGCTGACCCGCGCCGAACGGCTCTGGCTCGCTTCCGCCGCCCTGGCCGGCGCCGCCCGCGCCATCACCACCTGGATACTCGAACAGCACCTCCACTGACCACGACCCCTGGCCTGGCCCGCACCGAATGCCGATCCGGCGGCGGGCCAGGCCAACCCAGGTCAAAACCTCACGCCATCGGCCGCCCCGAGCCTGCAGCGCTGAACAGCCTGACCACGCTCGTCGGCCTTGATGGGATGCGGAACGAGCATCTGCCATGGGAATGCGCCCGCCAGCATGCCTCCGGTCGCTGGGCTGGGAAGCTAGCATCCCTTCATGAGCACGGTCTCGGAGAACGCCGTCACCTTCTGCCGGATGATCGAAGAGCGTTCACGCGAGCACCACGAAGCCATGCGGGTCGCCCTCGCCAAAGGCTGGCTGGCGATCACCAGCAGTGTGCTGCGAATGGAGCTGGATTCCATGATCCGGATAATCTGGCTCCTCCGTCATCCAGACACGAGGGAACAGATCCTGGCGTCCTGCGTCGCCGGCCAGGGATTCAGCGAAGGCCGGAAGCGTATCAGCGACAGCGAGATGGCGAAGTGTGCCACCCGCGAAAATGACTGGGTACAAGCGGTCTACCGCTTCGGAAATACGTTCGTGCATCTGACGAACGCGCACGACTATGCCGTCCACGACCCGTTTCGGGCATATGAGCACCGAGACGAGGGCATCGAGTTCCTCAACCGGTACCACCGAGAAAGATCCCTGGTGGGCCGGTGGATGACAGCTCTACGCTCCAAGACCTCGCCGCGTACGCACCGGACGTGCTGAGGAAGATTACGTCCAACCTGGACATGTAGGTGTTATGCGCAGCTGCGCATAACACCTACATTTCTACCTGGGAGGGCTGGCTTCACCTGGCCACGGTCATCGGCTGCCACACGAAAGCCGTGATCGGCTGGGCCATGGACGATAACTACAAGACCCCGCTCATCGAGCGGGCCATCGAGATGGCCGCCCGCAATTACCGGCTCGGCGAGAATGCTATCTTCCACTCCGACCGCGGCAGCAATTACACATCCTGCCAGTTCGCGGCGACGCTGAAAAAGCATGGCCTCCGCCAGTCCGTCGGCCGTACCGGGATATGCTACGATAACGCGATGGCGGAGGCGTTCTTCGCTGCATTGAAGAATGAGCGGGTTCATCGTACCCAGTATCCGACTCGCGATCATGCGTACCGTGACGTTGTGAGGTACATCGAATTCTGGTACAATTCGAAGCGTCGGCATTCCGGACTTCAGTACCGGACGCCGCAGCAAGTCCACGACGAGTACCTGAAACAGCAGATTGCAGCGTGAATTAACCGTAAATCAGCTGTCCGGAAAGCTCGGGGCAGATCAAGGCGTGCCGAGGGGAACGGCCAGCCGGGGGACGACGCGCTGCGCGGTGCGGCTCAGCGTGCCGCGCCGCAGCGGCAGGCGCACCTGGTTGCCGCTGCCTTGGTGGCCGGCCGGGGGCGGACTGGTCCAGCTCGACCTCTGTGCCGCCGGAGCAGCCGGTGTAGCGGGTCAGGCGGTAGCCGCGCCCGGCGGTGGTCTGCGGGCTCGCGGCGCAGTGGTCGTGACCGGCCCACAGATGCGCGGCCGTCGGTACCGAGTAGGTCCAGTAGCCAAGGCCGACCCCGTTGAACGGGTCGATGGGGTCCGCGGTGCCGTGGAAGGCGATGACCGGAACCGGCCGGGAAGCCGGGCACGGGCTCGGATAGCGCAGGCCCGCCACCGGGGCGATCGCGGCGATGACGCTGCTGGCGTCGCAGGCGAGCTGGCTGGCCATCCGGCCGCCGCCGGAGACGCCGGTCGCGTAGACCCGGCTCAGGTCGATGCAGTACCGGCCCGCGAGGTCGCGGACCAGGGTGGTCAGGAACGTCACGTCACTCGGCGCGCTGGCCGGCGGGAACTTCCCGTTGACCATGGGCTCGCCGGGGATGTTCCAGTCGTAGCCGGTCCCGTCCGGGATCAGCGCCTGCGGATAGGCGACGATGAAGTGGTCCGCGTCGGCAGTCGCGTCCATGCCGCTGAACTTCTCCTGCGCGCTGGCTGTGCTCTCGCTGCCGTGCAGGTTGAGAACCAGCGCGAGCTTGCGCTTGCCGGTGTAGCCGGCCGGGATGTGGACGATCACCGTGCGCCGGTGGCCGCTCACCGTGAGGGTGTACTGCAGCGACCCGCTGGCCTCGTGGTGCCCGCAGCCCGACGTTCCCGACGCGGGTGACAGCGTGCCCGCCGTGGCTGCTGACGCTCCTGCTCCGCCGCAGCCTGCGATCGCGGCGGCCAGGAGCAGTGCTGCAGCGGTAGAGGCGATGACTCTGCCGCCCCCTCGGCAGGACCCAGACCTGGTCCTGCCGAGGGTCCGGCGGAGCCATCGCCGCTATCGCCGCAGCGGTGGCCCTGGCTTCCGCGATCGCGGGCTGCGGCGGAGCAGGAGCGTCGGCAGCCACGCCGGGCATGCTGCCACCGCGTCGGGAACGTCGGGCTGCGGGCATCACGGGGCCAGCGGGTCGCTGCAATACGCCGTGACTGTGAGCGGCCACCGGCGCTCGGTGATCGTCCACATCCCCGTCGGCTATACCGGCAAGCGCAAGCTCCGTCAACCTGCACGGCAGCGAGGAGCATCGCCAGCGCCCAGGAGACGTTCGGCGGGCATGGACGCAACCACCGAGAGCGCCGACCTGGGTGACCGCCCTCTGCCGGGGGCGCGGAGCCAGGACCGCGGCTACGACTGGAACGTCCCTGGCGAGCTTCATGGTCAACGGGAATTACCGGCAGGTGACGTGACCTTTCTTGACCACCCTGGTCCGCGACCTCGGCAACTCCTACCAGCTCCGACCTGGGCCGGGTCTACGCGACCAGCACTGCTCAGGAGACCGGGATGGCCAGCCAGCTCGCCTGCGACGCCCCAGCGTCATCGGCCGCGATGCGCGCCCGGTTACAGGCCTGCGCTACCCCGAGAGCCCGGCTCCGTTCCCGGCCGGTTCCGGTCATCGCCTTCCAGCGGCACTGCGGGACCTCCATCGACCTTCTCAACGGGGTGGGCTGCTGGCGACTGGGACCTTCTTCGGTCACAGGCTGGGCGGGTCACGAACATTGCGCCGCGAGCCCGGGGCCACTTTGGCTTCACCGCCTGACCCGCTACACCGGGTGTCCGGCGGCACGGAGGTC